>NZ_RQRT01000048.1 GCF_004335005.1 Paracoccus nototheniae
ATCATGTTCGGCAGGCTCAAGGATTGGAGGCGCGTGGCAACGCGATATGACAGATGTCCGAAGATCTTCCTCTCGGCCATCGCCCTCGCAGCAACCGTCATCTATTGGTTATGAATCCTGACCCTAGGCCGCTCAGTTGCTCGACCGCAAGCCGGCAAGGCTGGTCAGTGTCGCCATTGCCAACAAAACGGCACGGATCGCTTGGGCTGTCCTGACGAGAGAAGATAATAGCCGCGCGGCTCGGGCGACCGCCCGAAGCACGCGCTGAACGAGTTTGGGCAGGAGAAAACGACACAAATGATTCCAACCTGTCAAGCCGGTGATCGAAAGAGCCTGGCTGATTCATCGCGCCTAAAAAGTACGCTATCTTTATGAGATTCCGATCCACCGACACCACCATGGCCGACGGCCTTTCGCGCTGCGCGAACAGACCGGGGACATGTGTTAATCTGACCAAGAAGGAAAATTACCCCTGCCCAACGGGGGCCGTCCACACATGAATCAATACTCCGACGCGGCGAGAATTTTTAATGTCAAGACGCCCAAGTTCCACGCGTTGGATCGCATATTGCCCGGCGATAGTCGGAGGGGGTCATCTTCTGGTGACTCAGGAAGACCCGGGCAAGCACCTGGCTGGATGAATACCCAACCTCTAGGGCGATCTCCATTATAGACAGACTTGTCCTTTCAAGGAGCTCGCAGGCTTTCTGCATTCTCAACTGGGTCAGATAGACTCGGGGCGGCACTCCAACGCTCTGCTTGAACATTCGGGCGAAGTGAAACGATGACAGCCGTGCCTCGGTCGCCAGATCATCGAGACTGATATCCTCGGCCAGCTGAGCATGCATCATTTCGATGCAGCGCCGCACTGCCCATGGGGCAAGGCCTCCGCTCGGTACAGCAAGCTCGGTGCCGCCAAGGTTGCACAGTTCGGCCAGGATCTCGAAGCCCGCAGCCCGCGCCAACAGACGAGACGGCGCGCCCTCATCCTCGCATACTGTCCAGAGCCTGCGAAGCTTCGCCCCTATCGCCGGTGTTGCGAAAGCTTTGTGGTAAACGCGCATTTTGTCAAAAGAGAGCTTGCCGTCGGACGCCTCATCCAACGCGGCTTGCCAGTGTGCCAGAGGAAACGCAAAGCTGCGGACTTCGTGAATATTGGGGACCGTTGACTGAACTGCAAAATTCGGGGCGGCAATGACACAACTACCACGCTCCATCGCAGTCTTGAAGCGCCCTCCGCCAATACTGCAATCGATACGGGTGCCTACGGTCATATTCTGATGGATCACGAGATCCGGCATGGCCGGGTACTGCATTTCCGACCGCGGCTGCATAGACCCGAACAAGTTGAGGACCCCGCCGACAGATTTGGTCGATTGGACAAAGGGCGCGCAGGGGCCTTCCCGATACCAGTCGGCAAATGTTGGATAAGCGGCCTCGGTCATCATCCGATTTCCTGTCAATGGGACGGTCTGCGCCGCCTGTGTTGAAACTGTTCCGGGGATACGCTATTCAAGCGTCAGCCCATGGGTGTCTGTAATTGGGCTCGGGTGATTTGCATTCGGCCATTTTCAGGACAGAATGACACCGGCAGCGTCCTTGGACTCAGGTTGGATATTGATTCGACGACTGTCCTTTGTATCATCGGTGGATTGTCTCGTCCGTGAGGATGGAGAAGTGATGAACGGAACGCAAGTGTTTCGTCCGAGATAAATGCCATCCACGCGTTGCCGCTGTCACAGAAGTGAAGGCGCCCGGCGGGCCCTTGGATGGGCCGGAGTGGCTGCAATTCTGGTTTGCAGGCGCCCGATGTGGTAGGATAGTCAACGCCGGATTCTCGTGGCGCGCCATGGGCAGGGTGTTGTTCTGAGCCGTCCGATGCAGAGCTGGCGCGGTCGTCATCTGACCGTCCTCAACTATGCCACCCGAGAAAGTGTCGTTGGGCGATCGCGTCACAGTGGCGCTGACCACGCGCATGGGGCGCAAATGTCAAAATAGCTTTTTGATACAAGGGAGAGGTCACGCCATGAGAAGCCCCTTTGAAATCTATCACGAGACGACGCCAGCCGACGCGCTGGACGCGCTCTACACGATCGCGGGCGAGGGCGGCGCGCCGCCCTCGATCAACGATCTGGTCTTTGCCGGCGACGGTGCCATGTTTGGGCGGGCCGTGACCATGCGTTCGCTTCCATCCCGCGCCGATTTCGACGCCGATGTCGCCAAGGACAGCGAGGCAAAACGGGGGATGGGCATCTTCGCCCACGCTCTTTCCAGCTGCGACAATGAATCGGTGCTGGTGATCGAGGCACGGGGACTGACGCATTACGCCGCTGGCGGCGGGACCGGGCTGTCCAGCCTTGTCGGCCGCCGCGCCGCGGGCCTTCTGACGGATGGCCAGATCCGGGACCGCAACAGCCTGACCGCCAATGCGGCAAAGACAGGCACGAAGCTGGCCGTCGGCGGGTTTACCCTGCAGTACGGTACGCATCGGATGCTGACGCCCCACGATGTGAACTGCCCGGTCGTCATCGGACAGACGCTAGTGCGGCCGGGCGACTTTGTGTTCGGAAACGGTGACGGCGTTCTGATCATCCCTGAACACCTCGCCGAGGAGACGCTTGAAACCGCGGTGGTTCTGGCGCGGTCGGCCGCCGTCATGGAAGAGATGCTGGTTGCCCGGCATGAAGTCCTGGGTGCCGATCTGAAAGGCATTACTGCGGAAGTCGTGCAGGAGATGATGCGACGCTCTGACTTTTCGGACCGCCAGCTGGAGCTGATGGAAAAGCATGTCACAGCGATCAGGTAACCACGGGCGGGCATCGGAGGTTGCTGATCCGGCGGCCTGGCACGGGTCGTGGATAACCGAAGGCTGTTGAGAAGACGTTGAGCGGTGGCAATTCCGCGACCCTTGTCCGCCCACGCTGTGCGGGGATCGGACCAGCCCTCAGCTGCTGCGCAGCGCACCGACTGTGATGTCGGTCGGGCCGTGCCGGGAAGGGATATCGCTGAAGACGGCTGGATGGCCGAAGATCGCCGTGCTGTCCCTGAAGCACTTGGTTTGTTCCGCGTCTGAAAGGAGCACTGCATGAACCGCCTGATCCAGCTTTCGCAGCAGATCCCGATTCCCGATCCCAGACCGACCGTCGCCTACACGCCGGTCACTCTTCCCATGAAAGGGCGTCCGCCGCTGGAATTGCGGGTGACCGCGCCGGTCCTGGGTCACGGGCTGCCGATCATTCTTTTCTCGCACGGGCACGGGCCGTCGAATTACATCCCTTCCAAGGACGGGTATGCCCCCCTCGCTCAGTTCTGGGCCGAGCGGGGAATGGCCGTGATTCAGCCCACCCATGCCAGTTCCCGGATCGGCGGCCTTACTGCCGATACGCCCGGCGCGCCGTTCTTCTGGCGCGAGCGGATCGCCGAGATGCGTGCCATTCTGGACAGGCTTTCCGCCGTCGAGGTCCAGGCCCCTGCGATAGCGGGACGGCTGGACCACGAGCGCGTTGCGGCGGCGGGCCAGTCGTTCGGCGGGCATACCTGCGGCCTTCTTCTGGGCGCGCGATTGCACGGAGAGAGCTTCAAGGATCCACGCATCTCGGCCGGAGTTCTTCTGGCCGCGCCGGGACGGGGCGGGGCCGATCTGACGCCAGAGAGCGCAGAGCGGTTCCCGTTCTTCGACGTGGATTTTGAAAGTCTGACCACGCGCACGCTTGTGGTCTGTGGCGGCAAAGACAAGCCGCACTTCACGCCGCGTGGTCCCGACTGGTTCGCCGACGCCTTCTACGAGGCTCCGGGTGCAGAGGCGCTGGTGACGCTGCATGACGTCGGTCATGGTCTTGGGGGCATTGCCGGACTGGACGCAAAGGAAACTGAGGTCGAAAAACCCGATAGTCTTGAGGCGACAAAGCGCCTGACGCTGTCGTGGCTGGAGCAGGCTCTTGGTGGCGAGGCCTTGCACTGGAAGCGCGGCGCCGACCTCCTCCAGCAGGATCTCAAGGTCCTCGGGGCAGTTGTGTTGAAAGAGCGGTATGCCGGCGAGGGCGCAGCCGTGTGACGTCCGATCCGCACCGGCAAGGCCCGCGCCGCGGGCTACGGTGCCTGGCAGCCGGTCCCCAGGTCTAGTGTCCGACGGGCTGGCAGACGGCCGTTCCGCCGCGCGTGATGTGGAGCTCGACATTGCGACCGGGGTCACCCCCGCACGCCGTTTGGAAGAATACCGATGCATCGAAATTACCATTGAGCCTACCGGCGAAGACAGGGGCAGCCGTGCGCTGCATCCTCATCTTGCCGTCTTTTGACCTGATGGCGCCGATCACCGCGATGGCCGCAACATCGGCAACGATCCGGCAGCTTCTGCGCCGCAGGCTTCGGGACGGCCTGCTAGGGTTGATTTACCCGAAACCAACTCCTGAAAACCTGCAAAGGATGAAGCTATGAAATTCCGCAATGGCCTCGACTCCCTTCTTCGCCCGCAAGATTCGGTTCTGGTGCTGATCGACCACCAACCTTATCAGCTTGCGAACCTGAACAGCCACGACCCCCAAGCGGTGGTGAACAACACGACCGCGCTTGCCAAGGTCGCCAAAGTGTTCGGGGTGCCCACCATCCTGACCAGCGTTGTCGCCGCGCGTGGCGGCGTCATCTTCCCCCATGTCACCGAGGTTTTTCCTGACAACGAGGTGATCGACAGGACGTTCATCAACACATGGGAGGATCCGAAAGTTGTTGATGCGGTCAAGGCGACGGGCCGCAAGCAACTGATCATCGCCGGACTGTGGACCGAAATCTGTGTTGCGATGCCCGCCATTCAGGCGGCAGGCGAGGGCTGGGACGTGACCGTGATCACTGACGCCTCGGGCGGAACCTCGCTGGAAGCTCATGAGGTTGCAATCCAGCGGATGCTGGCTGCTGGCATCAACATGATGACCTGGCTGTCGCTGGCGTCGGAGTGGCAGCGCGATTGGGCGCGTGCCGAGACGGCAACCGCGCTGAACGATGCATTGAAGTACCACATCGGCGGCAGCGCCATCGCCTATCTGTGGGAACAGCAGCTGCTCAACACGCCCGTGCCAAGCGAAGCGGCGTAATGATCTGGGGGGTGACGGCGGACGTCAACATGCACCCGCTCGTTCCTCGTCATCCCCTCGTGCCCTGTGCAGAGGAGCAAACACACATGACCAAAGATCTCTTTCCCGTCGGACAGGAAATGGATGTTTCCTATCCAAACTTCGCGGTCAGCCTGACGCTCTTGTCAGCCGGGCAATTAAAGTTCGAGATCAAGGAAGGGCCTTTCGCCCGGATCGAGTTTGTCGACATAGAGGTCAAACCGCTCGGCAATAGTGTTTTTGCCGTCAGCTGGCAGGAAAAGGACGGCGCGACCGTCACGAATATCCAGGACTTCGACCGTGGCATCGTCCATTCTTTCGCGACTTTGCCGGACATGCAGTTCTTGCGGATGACCGGGACGATTGACATTACCCGTCCCGCTGATCGGGCGGCGGATGATCGGCCCCATCGCAACAGGGCACTGGTGCTGGACGCCATGACGTCGCTGTTCCAGCGTCATGACGTGGGGGCGGTGGACCGCCTCTACACGCCGGACTACATCCAGCATAACCCGAACATACCGCAAGGCAGGGAAGCCCTGCGCGCCATTGTCGGGTCTCTGGCACCCTCGGTCTATTACGAGCCCGGCCTGATGATCGCTGAAGGGGACCTTGTTGCCATCCACGGCCGGATCCGGGGCTGGGCGGCGGAACCCCAGATCGCGATCGACATCTTCCGGGTCGAAGGAGGCAGGCTGGCAGAACATTGGGACGTCTTGCAGAACGAGGTTCCTGCGGCTGCCGGAGTGGCAAGCCTGGCGATGTTCGATCCTGACGAAAGTGCCCGCCAGGACCCATCGAAGGCGTCCTAGACGGACACGGGGCATGGCGTGCCGTCGTCGCGACAAGGCGGCGCAGGTGGCAGCACAGGCCGGACGCCCCAGATGCGCGGCGCACCGGCTTCACCCTATCGGAAGACGCGTGGCGGCTTCGGCGCGCGCTTTCACGGGCGGCCCTGGGGCCGGCTGCACCCGTACATGTCTCGTGGCGCGACGCGCAGCATCGTTTCAACCATGGCTCGCAAACACAGGAGTGACGACGATGGACCACGAGGCGAAAATGCACGCCAATCTTGAGAAGGTGTTTGGCGAGCGCGATGCCGCCCGCCGTCTGGACGCCATTCGCGCGATCTATGCCGAGGCGGCGGACCTGCATGAACCCCTTGCCTCTGCCAAGGGCCACGCGGCGATCAACAGTGCCGTCACCGAGCTTCTCTCGCAGATACCGGCGAACTTCAGCTTTTCCGCCGTCCGCCCCGCCTTGTCGCTGAACCACATCGCCCGTCTTCAGTGGCAGCTGAGCGGCCCTGACGGAACCGTCGCGGCAACCGGTACCGATGTCGCCCATTTCGAGGATGGCAGGATCCGCGCGCTGTATGTGTTCATCGACCAGAAAGGGACCTGAGCCGTGACGTCCCGCCCCCTTCGTATCGGATACTGCTTGTCCCTGACCGGCCCCTTGGCCGGCAACAGCCGCTCCGCGAGGCTTGCGCACGAGATCTGGCGCGATGACGTGAACCGGCGCGGCGGACTGCTGGGCCGCCCGGTCGAGCTGATCTGCCTCGATGACAAAGGCGACGCGGCGCTCGGCGGGTCTCTTTACGCGCGGCTGATTGATCACGAGGGTGCGGACCTCGTGATCGGGGGCTATGGTACCAATAGTCTGATCTCGGCTCTCCCAGAGATCATCGCCAGAGACAGGTATTTCGTCGGGCTGATGGGGTTGGGCGCCAATAACGAATTTGGATATGGCAAGTATTTTGCCATAATCCCGACAGGCCGGGATCCCAACGCTGCGTTGACCGAAGGCTTCTTCGATGTCGCGGCGCAGCAGACGCCCCGACCCAGGACCGTCGCGCTGTTGTCGGCGGATGCCGTTTTCTCGCGCAATCCGGTCCTCGGCGGTCATGGCAATGCTGCTAAATACGGGATCAAGGTGGTTCATGAGGCGACGTACCCGCTCGGCACTACCAACTTTGTTCCATATCTCGACGCGGTAGCAGAGAGTGGCTGCGAGCTGCTATTCCTCTGCAGCTACCTTCAGGACTCCATAGACCTCGTGCGCGCGGTTCAGGCGCATCCGTACAAGCCGAAGATGGTGGGGGCCGCCATGATCGGTCCGCAGAATACGCAGGTTAAGCAGGCTCTCGGTTCTCTTCTCAACGGGATCGTCAATTACGAGTACTGGGTGCCCGCGCCTTCCATGGCGTTCGACGGCGTGCAGGCCCTCATGGAGAGCTACCGGCAGCGCAGTGCCGGTACCGACCTCGATCCTTTGGGGCATTACATGGCGCCTCTGGCCTATGCGCAGCTGCAGGTGGTTGCGCATGCGGTCGAGCAGACGCAAAGCCTCGATGATCAGATCCTGTCTGAGTTCACGCGGACCACGAGCTTTCCGACGGTGATGGGAGATGTCAGCTTTGGCACATTGGGCGAGTGGCAAACGCCGCGCGTCCTGCAGGTGCAGTTTCAGGGCATCGCCGGGGACGATCTGGACCAGTACCGCGACGGCTCGCGGCTAATCATCGTCTATCCGGCGGACAAGGCTTCGGGGACGCTGATTTATCCGTTCGAGGATGCGCGCCTGCCGTGACCGGTTCAGGCGCTGGATCGATTGCGTCGCGGCGGCGCGTCAATGCCAGGCGGCGCAACCGATCCGTCAATACGACAGCGGCGCCAGCGATACCTGATGATGATCTATTGACGCTGATACCACAGGCCGCCCCGGCCTTTTCTGAAAGGGCGCGAAATAAAGAGAGGCAGTCACGACCGCGTCGGGGTCGCGACTGCCTCTCTTTCATGTCCGAGGAAGGACATCGTGCCATTCGGGATGGCGATCGAACTGCGCCTTGGCGAAGGGGCAAAGTGGCATGATGCTGATCCCGACCTTTCGCGCATCATCGACCGCCTGACGGACCAACCGTTCGCCGACCTTCCGTCCGCGCAAAGCCGCAGGCACTTCGGTATGATCTATGATGAGCAGGCGTTCGCCAGCCCGGCTGTACGTCATCTCGGCCTCGATGCTATTGATGACCAGCTTGTATCGGCCCTTTGAGGGACCATCCTCGCGCTCGACCTGCTCATCGCCATGCGTGGCGACGTCTGGCGCCGAGGCAGCATCCGGTGCGCGAACCCGCCGGGGGTGCCCGTGGTCGCACTCCAGCAGGTCCCGGTCCCAGTTGCCCAGATCGGCCGCCGCCTCGTAGGTCGAGATAAGAAAATCCATCAGCGCCGCGTCGGGATCAGCGGACGAGTGCAGCGCATCATAAGGCAGGATGAATTCTGACAGGGTGTCGTGGAAAAAGGCCGCATCCGGCCTGACTGCTGCTGCGCGATATCCCGGCGGGGCGGGGTAGGCATAGGCGTAGAAGGCCGGATAGTCGATACCATTGCCGCCGGGCCAGAACCCCGCTGATGACACTTCACGGTCATAAGCTTCCTGCGCCACGTTGTCGGGCAGGGACGGGATTCCCGCGGGATGGAGCGGCGCGCGCCGCCCGGAAAAACGCGTAACTGCCAGATCCATTGCACCCCAGAACAGGTGGACCGGGCTCGACTTTCCCATAAAGGACGTTCGGAAACGGTTGAAGACCCTGTCAGCCGACACCAGAACCTGATGGTAGCGGGCCACGGCATCGCGGTCATAGGGACGATCGCGATCATCCTCGGTGAAGGGAACGGGGTAGGGCACCTCATTGGGTTGGCCATGGAAGTTGGGTGTGCCGCCCAGCTCTGAGATCAGCTGCATGAAGCGGGCGTGGAAGGCCGCGACCGTCATCGGCCCTAGGTCGAACGAAAGCGTGTTGGCGTTGCCGCAGCTCCCCACAACCCGGTGCTCGCGCAGGTCGAACAGAATCTCGACGCCGGGGCCATCGGGGACGGGCGAGGATGCCAGACCCCGTGGCGTGACGTAGAAGGTCGCGTTCCAGGAATGGTTAAGCCACGGCGTATGCGCAAGCCGGTATTTGCCCGCGATCTGAAGGTAGAGATGCAGCGCGGAACAGGTGTCCCGCCAGCTGAGGTAGTCGAGAGAAGGCCATTTGTTGTTCATTCCGCCGTTTCCTTGTGTTGTCCGACATGTCGGGGCCTGTCGGCCATCATGCATCGGGCTATTTTCAGCGCGGCTAGGTGACGTAGGCCATCATGACAACGTCGTCATAAGGCCGGATCGACACCTTGTGCTGTTTCTGCATAGTGACGATCTTGCCGCGTGGTTCCGGCGAGCCTTCCAGAGTGACAGCGGCCGATGCGGATTTCTGGATAGGCATGGCGGGGTCCTTTGCAGCTTCCGCGCGCTGGCCGGCCAACGGATATGCCGGCGCGATGACACTTTGGGCCTTCGCGCCGATTGCCGAAAGCCCGCACCGGTTTTGCGTTTAATCTGGCAGGGGGATGAACTCGCTCCGGTCGTCTGCGGGCAGGTCGAAACGTCCCTTGCCCCAGTTTGCCGACCGCCATTCCAGCTTTGCGGCCTCGATGCGTTCCTGCGACGAAGCGACGAAGTTCCACCAGATGTAGCGCGGTCCGTTGAACGTGGCGCCCCCGAGGATCATCATCCGGGCGCCCCGCTCTCCGGCCGCCACCGTGATATGGTCGCCGGGGCGAAAGACCATCATCTGCCCGGACCCGAACTCCTGACCGGCGACCGCGATCGAGCCATCGACGATATAGATACCGCGATCCTCGTGGTTGTCGGGCATCGGCAGACGGCTGCCCGGCTCAAGCTTCACATCGGCGTAGAATGTCTCCGAAAGCATCTTCGCGGGTGCGCTCTTGCCATAGGCATCGCCAAGGATCAGCCGGACCGAGATGCCCTGGTCCTCGATCATCGGCAGCGTGTCCTTGCCATGGTGCTCGAAACTGGCGTCCACGTCCTCGTGACCGTCCGGCAGGGCCAGCCAGGTCTGGATGCCGAAAAGGCTGTTCGGGCCGGTTCGGGCGGTCGCGGTCGTGCGTTCCGAATGCGTGACGCCACGCCCGGCCACCATCCAGTTCAGCGCGCCGGGCGTGATCACCTGATCGGCCCCGGTGCTGTCGCGGTGGTGGAAATCGCCCTTGAAGAGGTAGGTCACCGTGCCCAGCCCGATATGCGGGTGCGGGCGCACGTCGACCCCCTGGCCGGTCAGCAACTCGGCTGGTCCCGCCTGATCGAAAAAGATGAACGGCCCGACCATCTGCCGCTTCGGGGCGGGCAAGGCGCGCTTCACCTCGAAGCCTCCCAGATCTCGGGAACGCGGCACGATGAGCGTCTCGATCGCATCGACGCCGACCGCGTCGGGGCATCCCGGTTCCATTGCTGGGTTCCAACTCATACGCTTCTTCCTCCGTTTGCCGGCCACCTGATCCGGCCGCTTGAATTGTCATGGTGCTAGCACGAGCGCCGGATCGTCCGGTCGCAGACGTTGTGCTGGCGTGCAGGGTTCTGGCTTTGGATTAGTTGTCCTTAGGAAGCCGCACGAACTCAAGCCCGCAGGCGTCAGCGGGTCAAGGAAGGCGCAAGAACCGCAACGGCCCGGCATGATCGGCAACGTATTGCCTTTGGTGGATCGGTAACTTCAATAAAAGCCGGGGTGTGCGTTCGATGGGTGCAACTGTGACGGGCGGTAGAACGGCTATCGTCATGTCGCAGAACAGCAGGACCGCCAGCGGTGCCCGGGGGCGTCCGGAGCACGTGCTGCCACCCGTTACTCATTTTTCCGGGTTCACCGGAATCACAGCACACCGAAAGGATGCACCATGGAAATCGGCATCGACAGCTTCGCGGCCATTCTGCCCGATCCTGTGACGGATTGCCTTCCTTCGGCCACCGAGCGCATGGCCGACCTGCTGGAAGAGATCGAGATGGCTGACCGCGCCGGCCTGGATGTCTTTGGCATTGGCGAGCATCACCGCGCCGAGTTTCTGGACTCCGCGCCCGCCGTCATTCTTGCAGCCGCCGCGGCGCGGACCGAAAGGATCCGGCTGACAAGCGCCGTCACCGTGATCAGCGCCGCCGATCCCGTCCGGGTCTTTCAGGAGTTCGCGACCCTCGACCTGATTTCCAGAGGACGGGCCGAAATCGTCGTGGGGCGGGGCTCGTTCATCGAGGCCTTTCCGCTCTTTGGTCTCGACACCCGAAGATATGACGAGATTTTTGCCGAGAAGCTTGATCTGTTGTTGAAGCTGCGTGAGAAGACCAAAATCACATGGAGCGGCCAGTACCGCCCCGCCCTGAACGGGGTGAGCGTCTTCCCCCGCCCGCATCAGCCGCAGATGCCGATATGGCTGGGGGTAGGCGGCACGCCGCAGTCGTTCCAGCGCGCCGGCGAGCTTGGTCTGCCACTGATGGTTGCCATCATCGGCGGCACGTTCGAGCGGTTTCGCCCGCTTGTGGATCTTTATCGCGAGGCGGGGCGGCACGCAGGGCACAGCCCCGAGAAGCTGTCGGTGGGTGTGCATGCGATGGGCTTCGTCGGCGAAACGGACGCCGAGGCCGAGAATGCGTTCTTCCCGGGATGGGCGCACCTTACCGGAAGGATCGGCAAGGAGCGTGGCTGGGCGCCGCCTACGCGGCAGCAGTTTCAGGCCATGACAGGTCCCGAAGGTGCGTTTCTGATCGGCGAGCCGAAGACAGTGGCGGCCAAGATGCTGGAGGTCAGCACGACGCTTGGCGGCATCTCCCGCATTACCTTTCAGATGAGCACGGCCTCGCTGGAAACGGCGGCGATGCAGCGCTCGATAGAGCTTCTGGGCACGGAGGCTGCCCCTCTGGTCAGGGCCGCGATGGGCAAGGGGCGGTTGCCTTCGGTCCCTCAAGGCGCAGTGATGAACAGACAGAGCGGGACAGGAAGCCACGGATGAGCAAGGTCTTTGACAACCCCGCCGAACATCGGTTCGAACTTCCCATAGAGGGCAGCGACGGCGAGATCGCGGCTGCCTATTACAGCATTGAGGACGGCGCGCTTGTCCTTATCCACACCGAGGTGCCTTTTCAGTATTCCGGTCAGGGACTGGGATCACAGCTCGCACGGGGTGTGTTTGACAAAGTGCGTGCGCGCGGCGGCAAGGTGGTCCTGCGCTGTTCTTTCATGGGCAGCTTTTTTGCCCGCCATCCGGAGTATTCCGATATCGTCTCAGGCTAGTTCTGCCCCACGGTGGTGAGTGGGTGTGGGTTGATCGGGAGGCAGCCGATCGCAGGATGATAGCGAAGGGGACCGGAAGTCGGTCGCACAAACCAGTGAAAGGAGGGGCCAGCTATGGGCAAGGGATCGGATATGTTCGTCGCCGCGCTGGAGAACGAAGGCGTGGATCGTGTCTTTGGGGTGCCGGGCGAAGAGAACCTTGATCTGCTGGAGTCGCTTAGGACGTCCAGTATCGAACTGGTCCTGACGCGTCACGAGCAGGCAGCGGCTTTCATGGCGGCGACATATGGCAGGCTCACGGGCAAGCCGGGCGTCTGCCTCGCCACGCTTGGGCCGGGTGCTTTGAACCTGTCGACCGGCGCCGCATATGCGCATCTGGGCGCCATGCCGATGATCCTGGTCACGGGCCAGAAGCCGCTGATGAATGGCAAGCAGGCACGCTTCCAGATCGTCGATATCGTTGCATCAATGAAGCCGCTTACAAAGATGACGCGTCAGATCGTCAGTGCCGCCAGCATACCTGCCATGGTGCGTGACGCTTTCCGAGTCGCCGCCGAAGAGCGGCCCGGTCCGGTGCATCTGGAATTGCCGGAGGATGTCGCCTCGGAAGAAGTCGAAGACATCCCGGTGATCTTGCCGCATGCAGTGCAGCCGGCCATTGCCAGCGCCGCCGCCCTGGACATTGCCGCCCAGGCCATCATGGCGGCACGACGCCCCATGGTCATGATCGGGGCAGCAGGAAACCGGCCCGCGCTAGTCGAGGCGCTGTCAGAATTCATCGGGCGAACGCAGCTGCCCTTCTTCAACACCCAGATGGGGAAAGGGGCCGTCACCGGCGGCTCGGACCGCTACATGGGAACGGCGGCGCTGTCCGAGGGCGATTATGTCCACGAAGCCATCGAGCGCGCCGATCTGATCATCGCCATCGGCCATGACACGATTGAAAAGCCGCCCTTCCTGATGAAGAGCGCGGGTGGCAGCCAGGTCATCCATGTCGCCTATCAGTCGGCCACGGTGGAGCAGGTTTACCACCCGGAGATCGAAGTGATCGGCGATATCGCCGCCACTGTTGCCGGACTGGCCGAACGGCTGGCCGGGCGGCTGACGGGCGATCAGGGGATGCTGGACCTGCGACAGCGCATCCTTGTACGCCTCAACGACCGCTCCGAGGAGAGCCGCTTTCCCATCACACCGCAGCGTATCGTCCATGACGTCCGCACGGTGATGCCGGAAGACGGGATCGTCTGCCTTGACAACGGCATGTACAAGATCTGGTTCGCGCGCAACTACCGCACCCATGTCGCCAACACGCTGATTTTGGACAACGCGCTCGCCACCATGGGCGCGGGCCTTCCTTCGGCGATGATGGCAGCCATGCTTTACCCTGCGCGGCGGGTCATGGCGGTTTGTGGTGATGGCGGGTTCATGATGAACTCGCAGGAAATGGAAACCGCCGTCCGGCTCAGGCTGAATCTTGTCGTCGTTGTCCTGAACGACAGCGCCTATGGGATGATCCGCTGGAAACAGGCGGTGGAGGGTTTTCCGGATTTCGGCATGAGCTTCGGCAATCCCGATTTCGTGCGCTACGCCGAGGCCTACGGCGCGAAAGGGTCGCGGGTGACGGCGGTCGAAGACCTCGTTCCGGTGCTCGAGGCGGCCTTTGCCGGCGGCGGCGTGCATCTTGTGGATGTGCCGATCGATTACACGGAAAACACCCGCGTGCTGGTGGAAGAGCTGCGCAACCGCACGCAGAACGTGGAATGCACCTGATGCTGATGAAAGGATACCGGCCATGCTGACTGTCGTGCAGGCTTTCGACCGTGCGCCGATCACAGAGGTCAAGACGGATGATGCCGCTGAGCTTGAGCGGAAGCTACAGGCGGCCGAGCGTGTATTCAAGGACCGCGATGGTTGGTTAAAGCCGCATCAGCGGATCGCGATTCTACGCAGGCTTGCCGCTCTGATGGAAAGCAAGCGGGATTATCTCGCCATGCAGATCGCGCGAGAGGGCGGAAAGCCGTTGCCTGACGCCATTGTCGAAACGAACCGCGCCATCGACGGCGTCAACAACGCGGCAGACGAGTTGCGCAATTTTGCCGGGCGCGAGATCCCGATGGGTTTGTCGGCGGCCGCCGAAAATCGTTGGGCGTTCACTACGAAAGAGCCGATCGGGATCGTTGCGGCCATATCGGCTTTCAACCATCCGCTCAATCTTATAGTCCATCAGGTGGCCCCGGCCATCGCCGTCGGCTGCCCGGTCATTGTCAAGCCGGCCAGTACCACACCACTGTCCTGCCTTGATTTCGTGGCGCTGGTCCACGAGGCAGGGCTGCCCGAGCCATGGTGCCAAAGCCTCGTCGTGACGGCCAACGAATTAGCCGAAAGGCTGGCTAAGGATCGGCGCATTGCTTTCCTCAGCTTCGTCGGCTCGGCCAGTGTCGGCTGGTCGCTTCACACCAAACTGCATCCGGGCACCCGCTGTGTGCTTGAACATGGCGGTGCGGCACCGGCCATCGTCGATCGCAGCGCCGATCTCGACATGGTCGTCGGTCCGGTCGTAAAGGGCGGATTCTACCATGCGGGTCAGGTCTGCGTATCGACACAGCGGATCTATATCCATGACGAGATTGCTGACGACTTTACGCAGAAACTTGTGGCACGGGTCGAAAAACTGAGAACCGGCGATCCTGTTCGTGAAGATACAGACGTCGGGCCGCTGATTCTGCCGCGCGAGGTCGCCCGCGTCCGACAGTGGATCGCAGAAGCCCTTGCTAGTGGTGCCATTCTTGCGACCGGCGGAGAGCGACTGTCAGAAACGACCCTGCAGCCGACAGTGCTGCTCGACCCCGCAGCGGATGCCAAACTGTCGACGCAGGAGGTGTTCGGGCCAGTGGTCGCGGTGTACCGCTATCGCGACCTCGACGACGCCGTTGCGCGGGCGAACGCTTTGCCCACCGCCTTCCATTCCAGCATTTTTGCGCAGGATATCGGGGTGGCGATGCGAGCGGCCGACCGACTGGACGCCTCGGCTGTGATGGTCAACGATCTCACCGCGTTCAGGACCGACTGGATGCCTTTCTCCGGCCGGCGTGAGTCTGGCTACGGCACGGGCGGTATCAGCTATACAATGCGCGACATGACCCAAGAGAAGATGATCCTGATCGCCAGTCGCTGATAATTGTCTCTCCGCACACGACATTGATGTAACAACAGTGCACGATGACGGCGCTCGACGCAAAAGCGTCGCTCCCTCCAGCGATCGGGATCGTGTTCGGCGTCCCCTGGGCGGTCCGTATCAGGGCGGACCGATCCGGCGCTGCGTCCTGATCAGCATGATTTGATCGCGGCGTCCAAGGCGCTCACAAGTCTCGTAAGATCCGTCCTCGTGAGTTTGGCTCCTCGAACGATCATGCGCGCGTAAAGAGGACCGAAAAGAAAATCGAGCGCGAGTTCCTTGTCGATGTCCGGGCGAAGCTCTTTGCGCGCAATGGCGCGATTGAGAAGACGATGGCCGAACTGGCGCCGTGCTGCCGAGATGCTGTCCAGCATCACGGACAATTCGTCCGACCGCAGCCGCTCGGCGACCAGGTCGGGAATGATCCGGCGCACCAGGGGATGGCGGAAAACTGCGCGTGTCGCGCGAACGTACTCGCTGATGTCTGCCTGCAGATTACCTTGGTCGGTCGCGCCCAACCGCATGACCTCGACGCTGCGAATCGCGTCGCAGGCAAATTCCAACTTAGAGGGCCAGCGTCGATAGATTGCTGCCTTCCCCGCGCCTGCATGCGTTGCCACGCGCTCGAGGCTGATGGCGGCATAGCCGGTTCTGGCCCATTCTTCGAACAGTGCCCGGAAGAGCGAGGTGGTAAGTTCTGGGCGCATAACCGCCGCGCCGCTCGGTTTCCGCCTGTCAAGGTCGTCGAAACCCTTGCGTTCCATCCGTTTATTCTCCAGTATGATCATTACAATACCGCTTCAACGGTCGTCTGCAAGCCCGATGCAGAGGGCGAGGGAAAGTTTGCTAAAATATCGCTGTCTACGCCGACCGAATACGGTTGGAGCCTTCGAAATTTCTTGAAAAACCCGCCGGCGCTGTCCGTGCAGAGTGTCGGAGACGAGGTATGAGTGTGCCCGCATACAACTCCTTTTCTGAATGGTACAACGATGGCCATCTGGCGAGCTTTGTGCGCACGATGAAGTCCGCCGGTGGTATCGTCAATTTGCTTGAAGCCGCGCAGCCGGCCGGAGATATGTCCGACCCCTCTGTCCCGGATATTGTCCTCTATCAGGATTTGCGTGGTGGCACCCGCGTCAGCGGAGATATGGGCGGCAGTCGCTTTGCTGTCACAAGCGAGAGGGGCGGCTTTTTCCTTTCCGCCCCGAGGTTCGCAAACACCGTCATCGTCGACTCTGCACATGAGCTGCGCAGCTTGTCATTTCCCTTGATGCAGTGGCAATCCGTTCTTGATGAAGTCGGCAACGGCCGAGAGCCCTTAGATTACCAGAGGCTTTGCAGCGGAACGTTTTCCTCGCCCGTGATCCGGTCGACGATGCGAAGGCTCTGGATGCTGTGCGATGAAGAAGGTGTCCCGTCGCGCCTTTTGGCGCAGGCTGCGGGCTGCGAGATCTTGTCCGAGCTCTGTCGACTAGGGGGAACATCGCTTCGTCAAGTCAGTGGCGGCCTCGCTCCTTGGGCGGAAAAGCGGTGCCTCGACGTGCTACATGCACGGCTAGCCGAAGACATCAGCCTCGACGAGTTGGCAGCCGAGGCACGGCTCTCGCCGTTTCACTTTGCCCGTATGTTTAAGGGAAGCGTCGGTGTGCCGCCTCGCGTTCATCTAACACGGCTGAGGATGGAGAAGGCTTGTGATCTTCTGAAACACACCGATCTCTCGATAACCGAAGTAGCAATGGAGGTCGGCTATTCATCTAATCAGGTCCTCGCTCGGGTTTTTCGCAAGCACCACCGGATAAGCCCCTCGGAGTATCGGAGTTTGACACGTGAACCCGTCAGCAAGGGCTCATCATCGCGGCAAACCGCGAGCTCAGAGCTCTCTTGGGCAGAGCCATGACCACCCAGCAATATAATTCCTTCGCGCAGTGGTTTCACGGTGGTCCCTTTTCACCCTACGTTCGGATGATGAAGTCTCCAGGCGGATGTCTCAGCCTTATCGAGACAGCGCTGCCTGCTGTCGAAATGTCAGACCCTGCAGTTCCAGAGCTTGTTCTTCATCAGGACCTTCTAGGAGGCTTCAATGTGCAGGCTGATCTCGGTTCGGGACGTTTCAATGCTACGACCCGGCCCGATGACCTCTTTCTCGCGGCGCCGGATTTTGCAAACACAATTACGGTCGATCGCGAACATTTTGTCCGCTCCATCGCATTTCCTGTACGGCAATGGGCCCATTTCTGCGATGATTCCTTTAAGAACCCATTTTCTTTCGACTTCGGAGTGCTCCACCGCGGTGCCTTCAGGTCGTCTCATATTCGCGCCGCGCAGCGCCAGCTTTGGCGCCTGTGCGATGAGGAGGGCGCACCGTCGCGGCTTCTGGCTCAGGCGGCCGGTTGCGTGATCCTAGCTGAACTTTTCCGATTGAACGGCGCGCCTCTGATTGCGGTACGCGGCGGGTTGGCACCGTGGGCAGAAAGGCGCTGCCTTGAAATGATGCGCGCGCGGCTTTCTGAGGATATAAGCTTGGATGAACTCGCTGCGGAGGCGCAGCTTTCACCTTTTCACTTTGCCCGAATGTTCAAGCAAAGTATCGGAGTTCCCCCGCGGGCCTATCTTACGCAATTGAGGATCGAAAAAGCGTGCGAGCTTCTGGAGCATGCCAACATGTCCATCACCGAGATTGCGCAAGAGGTGGGCTACTCATCGAACCAAGTGCTCGCCCGGGTGTTTCTTAAGCACCGGCATATGAGCCCATCAGACTATCGTCGGGCGGTTCGAGAAGGACCTGATGCCGCGGCCTCATAAGCCGTCCCAAGCTACAGCTGCGCCGACGCACAGGTCAGTCCTCATCAGGTTCCGCAACTCTATGCGGACTGGTCCATCCCTTGTGGCGACCCTAGTGCCGGGGGCTTGTGCTACCCCGCGTGCTCGGTCTTGTCGCCAAGAAATGAACCCGATGCGTCCCGACTCTGAGATGCGAACAGCCCAGTTTTGCACGCCTATCTGACCTAAATTATAGAATCCGGCTGCGCGCCGGCAAAAGACAGCAAGTCCAGCACCAACGCAGCAGCCTGAGCGCCGTCGACGCCAAGCGGTTGCGTTAAGGTCCTGCTAAGGCGACCGAACCCGGCCGAGAGCTGACGAAAGTTTAGCATACACAATTAAAGCGAAGTCATAGCTGAGAAGGTTGACACGATGACAAAGGTGCTTGTGCTATATTACTCCTCGTATGGCCATGTCGAAGCGATGAGCGTGGCCGTGGCCAAGGGTGCTGCAGACGTCGCCGGAACGGTGGTGACGGTCAAGCGTGTCCCGGAAATCATGACCTCTGAAGCGGCAGCCGCTGCGGGTTTCAAGACCGAGCAGGCGGCCGAAACCGCGACGCCGTCGGAGCTTGCCAACTACGATGCCATCATCTTCGGGACGCCGACCAGGTTCGGAAACATGGCATCTCAGATGCGCAGCTTCCTCGACCAGACCGGAAAGCTCTGGATGGAAGGGGCGCTGATCGGCAAGGTCGGGTCGGTCTTCACTTCGACCGGCACCGGCGGGGGCAGCGAGACGACGATCACCTCGTTCTGGCACACGCTGGCGCATCACGGGATGGTTATCACCGGGCTGCCCTATTCCAGCGGTGAGCTGACCATCATCAATGAGGTCCGCGGCGGCTCTCCCTATGGCGCAGCAACAATCGCGGGCCCGGACGGTTCGCGCATGCCCAGTGAGACGGAGCTGAAGCTGGCTGCCGATCAAGGGCGGCACGTGGCGAGCCTTGCCGCCAAGCTCAGCAAATAAAACTTTTCTCCGGAGAAAACCACTATGTCAAAGCTTGACGTGCTTACCCCGCAAAACAGCCAGCTTATCTTCATCGATCATCAGCCGCAGATGGCATTCGGCGTTCAGTCAATCGATCGTCAGACACTGAAGAACAATACGGTCGGACTGGCCAAGGCCGCGCGTATCTTCAATATTCCGACGATCATCACTACGGTCGAGACGCTAAGCTTTTCGGGGCACACTTATCCCGAACTGCTGGATGTCTTCCCCGATGCTCCATTGCTGGAGCGGTCGTCGATGAACTCTTGGGACGACCAGAAGGTCCGGGACGCCCTCGCGAAAAATGCAGCCGAGGGCCGCAGGAAGATTGTCGTCGCCGGTCTGTGGACCGAGGTGTGCAACACCACCTTCGCGCTCAGCTGCCTCAATGACACCGACTATGAGATTTACATGGTGGCCGATGCTTCGGGCGGCACCACCCTGGAGGCGCATAACCGCGCCATGGACCGGATGGTGCAGGTTGGTGTTGTTCCGATGACGTGGCAACAGGTGTTGCTTGAATGGCAGAGGGACTGGGCGCGCAAGGAAACCTATGATGCCGTCGTGTCGCTGGTCATGGAACATTCCGGCGCCTATGGCATGGGCATCGATTACGCGGTGACGATGGTGCACAAGGGGCCGCACCGCAGCCAGCATACCGGCGAACGGCTCGATCCCGTCAGCGCATGACGTCGACCGGCAGGCCGCATGACGGCCGCCTGCTCCCCCACCCCCACACACGCGTCAGCCGAGGCCTGCCATGACCGATATGATCCTGCGCAATGGTCGCATCACGACCCTTGATCCAAAGACGCCTGACGCAACCGCCATGTCCATCAAGGACGGTCGCATCGCGGCCGTTGGGTCCGATCATGCGATCATGTCCGGCGCGGATGTGGCAACGCCGGTCATCGACCTGAACGGGCGACGGGTGGTCCCCGGTCTGAATGACAGTCACACCCATCTCATCCGCGGGGGCCTCAGCTACAATATCGAGCTGCGTTGGGAAAACGTCCCATCGGTGGCCGATGCCCTGGCCATGCTGCGGCGTCAGGCGGCCAACACCCCTGCGCCCCAATGGGTGCGCGTCGTCGGTGGCTGGTCCGAGTTCCAGTTCGCCGAGCGCCGCATGCCCACGCTGGAGGAGATCAACGAAGCAGCGCCCGATACGCCGGTCTTTGTGCTGCACCTTTATTCCCGCGCCCTGCTCAACCGCGCGGCGCTGCGCGTCCTGGGCATCGGGCGCGAGACGCCGTCGCCCCCGGGTGGCGAGATCGAGCGGGACTCGCGCGGGAACCCGACCGGCATGCTGATCGCGCGGCCGTCGGCGCTGATCCTCTATTCCACGCTGGCGCAGGGGCCGAAGCTGCCCGTGGACGACCAGATCAACTCGACGCGCCATTTCATGCGCGAGCTGAACCGCCTTGGGGTCACCAGCGTCATTGATGCCGGCGGCGGGGGCCAGAACTATCCCGAGGATTACGACGTCATCCGCCATCTCCATCAGGAGGGGCAGATGACGCTGCGCATCGCGTATAACCTGTTCGCCCAGAAAGCCGGGCAGGAGCTGTCCGACTATGAACGCTGGATCGGGATGACCGCACCCGGCGCGGGTGACGCGATGTTGCGCATGAATGGCGCGGGCGAGAACCTTGCCTGGTCCGCTGCCGATTTCGAGAACTTCCTTGAGCGGCGACCCGAACCCGGCCCCGTCATGGAGGTCGAGCTTGAGAAGATCGTCGAGCTTCTTGCCGAGAATGAATGGCCCTTCCGCATTCACGCGACCTATGACGAGACGATCGACCGGTTTCTGACGGTGTTCGAACGGGTGAACGGTCGGGCCCCCTTCAAAACCCGCTTCATCATCGATCACGCCGAAACGGTCAGCGCCCGGAACATCGAGCGGATCCGTGCCCTTGGCGGAGGCATCGCAACCCAGCACCGCATGGCCTTTCAGGGCGAGTATTTCGTGGACCGCTATGGCGCCGAGGCTGCACGCGCGACACCTCCGATCCGCGAGATGCTGAAGGTCGGCCTGCCCGTGGGCGGTGGCACCGACGCCACACGCGTGGCAAGCTATGATCCATGGGTCGCGCTGCACTGGCTGACGACGGGCAAGACCGTCGGCGGCCTGCAACTTTTCGACGACGCGCATCTGCTGACACGCGAGGAAGCGCTGGCGATCTGGACCACCGGATCGGCTTGGTTCTCGGGCGAGCAGGATCAGAAGGGGCGGTTGATGCCTGGCATGCACGCCGATCTGGCCGTGCTGTCCGCAGACCTTATGTCGGTCGAGGATGCCGCCATCCGGTCGATTACCTCGGTCCTGACCATGCTTGGCGGCCGCGTCGTTTTCGCGGATGCCGAGTTTGCCGATCTGGACCCGCCCCTGCCGCCGCCCAGCCCGTCATGGTCGGTCAACGCCACCTTCGCAAGTCCGGGCCAGCGCGCCAGCGCGCGTGAGCCAGCCGCCATGCAGATGCGTGCCTGTTCGGACGGATGCGCCAATTCCTGCGGGCTGCACGGTCATGATCATGGGATCGCCTGGACAAATCCGCTGCCGGTACAGGACCTGCGCAGTTTCTGGGGAGCGCTTGGATGCTCGTGCTTTATGGCGTGAGCCGTGCAGCCATCTGACGCGAGAAAGGCAGAGAGAATGACGACAGTTGACGATGCGCTGATAACCGTTGCGGCGGTCCTGGTGACGGCTCCGTACTGGATCAGCGCGGGGCTGAAGATGTGGTGGTTCCGCGCAACAGTCGCCGAGATGCAGGGTCTGGGCCTTGAGCATGCGCGAGCAGTCGCCGGTGCCACGATCGCGACACAGGCCTTTGGCTCGGCCTTGCTCGTTCTTGGCGTCCTGCCGCTCGTCGGGCTTTTGGCGCTTTCGGTGTTCACCATTGCTGCATCATCTCTCGGGCACGCATTCTGGCGCCTGCCCGCCGGTGAGCGGCTGATGGGTGCGAACGGGTTTCTTGCGAATGTCGGGCTTCTGGGCGGCCTGCTTTCTGTGGCTTTGCTCCACCGTCTGTCGTGAAAGGACGGTCCATGGCCGACATAAGAAATGCCCATGTTCCGCGTCCGGACAGGGACCGCGACAAGGCACATGTCGAGGGCGTTTGCCGGACTGGCGCACCGACGTTCTGGCCTCTCGCTGTGCAGCCTCGGCTGCGCCGACAGCAGGCGGGACGAAAGACGTCAGGGCCCGTCGGCGGGGCAGGGGACCTGACCCCGCTTCGGTCGTTCGACCAAATCCATGCCACCAATCACTGTAAGGATATGGCCGATGTCATCCACTGGTAACGCTGCCGCGAAAGCCAACCCGTTCGCGCCTTTCGCCCATCGCGCCTTCGTGCTTCTCTGGACGGCGGCGTTGATTTCGAACATCGGTACATGGATGCACGAGGTCGGCGCAGGCTGGCTCATGACCGAGCTTAG
Organism: Paracoccus nototheniae; assembly: GCF_004335005.1. GTDB lineage: Bacteria > Pseudomonadota > Alphaproteobacteria > Rhodobacterales > Rhodobacteraceae > Paracoccus > Paracoccus nototheniae. Next base: position 22,652 of record NZ_RQRT01000048.1, read on the forward strand.
TCCGTCTCCGGCGGTCGTCACACTCGTGCAGGCCGCGACCAGTCTGCCGATCTTTCTGTTCGTGCTTTTCGCAGGAGCGCTGGCCGACCGGCTGGACAAGCGGCGAATGCTGATCGTGATCAACCTGCTGCTTTTCGTGGTTATTGCGGTGCTCGCCGTTCTTGTCCGGGCCGATCGCGTGACGCCGACGGTGTTGCTTCTCTTCACCGTGGTGATCGGAACCGGCGCGGCCTTCATGGCGCCTGCCTGGCAGGCCGTTGTGCCGACGCTGGTGCCGCGGTCAGAACTGCGCGCCGCCATCGGCCTGAATTCGATGGGCATCAACGTCAGCCGCGCCATCGGTCCTGCTATCGCGGGCATCCTGATCGCCTCGGTCGGTCTGGCCGCGCCCTTCGCGCTGAATGCCGCCAGCCACCTGATCATCATCGCAGCCCTGATCCTGTGGCGGCCCGAGGTTCCGGTCGTGGCGAAGCGCAGGCACTTGCCCATCCTGCAAGAGATGGCGACGGGCCTGCGTCATGTGCGTCACAATAAGCCGATGCTGCAGACGCTTGGCCGCGCCTTTGCGTTCTTCATCTCGGCATCGGCATTCTGGGCGATGATGCCGCTTGTCGCGCGCGGGGCGGATGACGCCGGTTCCTCGTTGTACGGCTTTCTGGTGGCGACGGTGGGCGTCGGCGCCGTTCTCGGGGCGTTGGGTCTTCCTTACCTGCAGGGTCGTCTCGATTCGCATCGGGTCGTGCAACTCGGCACATTGATGACCGCAACCGCCCTCCTGGCCTTCGCGTCCTCGACAGCCAGCGCAGTGATCATACCCGGCGCGTTCCTGGGCGGCGTGGCCTGGATCCTCGTTCTGACCTCGGTGAACGTCTCGGCCCAAATGGCCTTGCCGGACTGGATCCGTGCCCGAGGCCTTGCAGTCAATCTCATGGTCTTCTACGGGGCGATGTCGGCAGGATCGCTGATCTGGGGGCAGGTCGCCAGCCGGCTTTCGGTCGGCAGCGCGCTTTTCGCTGCGGCCATTGGCCTTGTCGTCGGGCTGATCGTGACCCGGAAGGTCATGCTTGGCACGGCCGATGATGTAGACCTTGCGCCCGCCAATGCCTGGCCCGAGGCGCCGCCCCTTGCCGAAGGAGACAGCGACGACGCTCCTGCCGTGGTCATGATCCAGTTCCAGATCTCGCCCGCAGACAAGGCGGCCTTCGTTGAGGCCGCCTACAAGGTCTCGGCCGAGCGGTATCGCGACGGCGCGACGCGGTGGGACCTGATCCATGACGTGACCGACCCGGCCAGCTGGATCGAAGTGTTCCACCTGCCCAGCTGGGCCGAACACCTGCAGCAGCATGCCCGCACGACGGTTTCAGACACAGAGTTGCATGACGCTTTACGGGCCTTCGATCAGCGGCCTGAGGGTCCGGTGGTCAGGCATTTCATCGCCTCCACCTGACGGACGGGCGGGCAGATCGGCGCAGCATCCTCAGTCATGTGGCCTGACGCCTGCCGCCCGGTCCCGCCCTGCCAGTGGGACGCGCAATCGCGCGCGAAAACGCCGGGCTGCCTGGAAGCGGCGGCCCGGTACCGGACTTGCTGACCCAAAAAGGGGGCGGGGCTGAAGCCTCTCGATGCGTTGTGCGGCGGGGAAGGCTTGCCCCCGTGGCCGCGATCAGGTGGCTTGGGCTTCCGCGTTGATCGCAAAATGCTGCCGAAGCCATCTCCCCGCCTCCTCGACATCCGCATCCGTCAGGAGGTGGCCTGCCGAAAGCAGGCGCCGCTCCGCTGCGGCCCCATGCGCCGTCAGGCGGTCCGCCAGAGCGGACATGTCACCGACGAGAAAGTCGTCTTGGCCCGCAAGCGCCAGCACCCGCGTCCCGGCAAGATCCACCGCCCCTGAGGTTTGCAGAACGTCCTTGCCGCGCATGAGGATGACATGCCGCAAAAGGCCCGGATGGAGCCGGAGGACGGTCGCCAGAAAGCTTGCTCCGTTGGAATAGCCGAGGAAGGTGATCCGGCGCATGTCCAGCCCATATCCGGCCGCCGCAAGTTCAACAAACGCGGCAAAGGCATCGGCCTCGTGGCCGAGGTCCTCCAGATCGGCGGTCCGGTAATTCACGCGGCGAAACCAGCGGTTCGTTCCCTCTTCGGTCGCCCTGCCGCGCACGCCCAGCAGCATGGCGCGCGGGGCGATGCGACGCGCGATGGGCATCAGGTCGGCCTCGCTGCCGCCGCTGCCATGCAGCAGGACCAAGGTGGTGCCATCGGGGTCGTCCGGCTGGTTGAAGCGGTGGACGAAGGGCAGCTTGCGCGTCGGCATCCGTTCCTCGCCCGGCATGGCGAATTGCGGCAGCATGGCCCTGATGTCGTCCGCTCGCGCCCGCTCGCCCGGCGGGATCTGCAAGGTGCGGCCAAGATCTTCCGGCGCCTCGTCCACGGTCATGCCGGGCCCGTCAGTGGCATATTCCATCAAAATATCGGCGGGGTCGCGAACATAGAGCGACAGGAAGTAGTGCCTGTCGTGAACCTCGGTCGCTCCGTGGGATTTCAGCGATTGCTGCATCACGAGCAACGCATCCGCATCATGCGCCCGGAAGGCGACATGGTCCGGTACCCCGGCGCCCGGCACGGAGGGCACGAAACCCGACAGCTCCCGTACGTCGACCACGTCGGTGTCCGAGATCATGCGCTGCGTCGCGCCGTCCCGTTCACCATAGCTGTAGCCGAAGCGCGTGATGAACTCGGCCGTCAGCGCGCCCTGATCCGACAGAACCGTGACGCCCCGCACCCTGACAGGCCCATGCGCCCGGGGCGCCGGGGTCGTCATTTCGATGCCGACAAGCTTGACGGTCATGCCATCCGGGTCCTTAAGCCGCAGCACCGGCTCTCCGAACTCGCAGGACGGCCCCTCGAACGCGACCTTGGCGGTCAGGGCCTTCGTCAGCCAATCGCCCAGAGAGTGCGGCGGCACGGCAAGCGCCACTTCCAGAACCTGTCCCAGACCGGTCCGCCCACGCCCGGTTGTTTCCCACACAAGAAAGGTCAGCAGCGAGCCGGGTGAACCCAGCTCGTCGCCATAAACGAGGTGCAACTGCTGATCATCCGCATAGCCCGCCGTCTGCTTGACCAGCCTGAGGCCAAGGAAGCCTGCATAGAAATCGACATTGGCCTGCACATTGGCGGTGATGCCGGTCACGTGGTGGATCCCGCTGATCACGCCGGCGCGGCCGCTGTCGATCGTTTGGCCGCCTCGCGTGCAAGAACCCGCTGAACGGCCGGATCGGCGGCAAGCCGGTCATGCAGCGCCTGGAGGTGAGGGTAGTTCGTCACGCCATCGGGCAGCAGCTTGGCGGCCCACCGGATCATCGGAAACGCGTAGGCGTCGATGACCGACCGTTCGCGGCCAAGGATGTAATCTCGCCCTTCAAGGTGGCCATTCAGGACATCGAACTGCTTTTCCACCAGCTTGTGACCTGCGGCAACGACCGCCTTCTTTGCCGCCTCGCCGCTGTCGGTCGTGTAGCGGTAGGGCATGAAGACCGGCCAGAACGCGGAATGAACGTCCGAGGTCAGGAAGGACGACCAGCGATGCGCCTCAGCCCGGTCGCGAAGCCCATCCCCTCCGCCGAGGCGAGCCTCGGGATGCTTGGACGCCAGATAGTCGAGGATCGCCCCGGCCTGCGTCAGGATCCAGCCGTCATCCTCGCGAAGCGTCGGCACGGCGCCAGCCGGATTGACGGCAAGCAACTCGTCAGAGCCGTATTGCACTCTGACAGCCGTGTAGGGCGCGCCGATCCATTCAAGGACAATATGGGGCGCCAGCGAGCAGGCCCCGACGGCATAGTAGAGTGTGGTCATGGTAATATCAGTCCTTTTTTATACGATGCGACGGTCCGGCAGCGGGCGTTCAGCCGCTGCCGGATCGCTTTTCTTCTGCTGCGCCCCGCGTCCTCGACAGGCGCGTCGGGGTGCCCAATGGCAGGCCCGGCGACCGCGGATCACTCTGACGCGGCTGGCGTGACGGCGGAGTCGCCCCCGTCGGCAGCTTGGGCCGCGCCACGTGCCGCCGCATCGATCACATCCGCGACGGCTTTGGGTTGCGTCAGGAACACGACATGGCTGCCCGGAACCTCGGTCGTCTCGGCGCCGATCCGGCGGGCGGTGCTGCGAAGCAGGTCGGGGGCAATGGCACCATCCTCTGTCGCGACGACATACCAGCTGGGCTTGCTTTGCCACGCGGCCACGGTCACCGGTGCCGCAAGCGCGGCCATGGCGATCGGCACTTGTGCGTCGCGGAGGAAAGCCGCGTCGGCCTCGTCGGTGTCGGCGGCGAACCCGTCCCGAAAACGATCGGCCTTCAGGTAGGCAAAGCCGTCCGGCTGCTCTTCGGGCACGAAATTGGGGGGCGGAGGGATCTCGGAATACTGATCGAGCGTCGACTGGCCAATCTCGGGGGCAAAGGCGGCCACATAGACCAGGGCCACGACCTTCGGGTCGGTGCCGGTTTCGGTGATGACACTGCCGCCGTAGGAGTGGCCGACCAGAACCACCGGGCCGTCCTGTCGGTTCAGCACCCGCCGCGTGGCCGCGACGTCGTCGTCGAACGACGTCAGCGGATTCTGCACGATGGCGACCGAATAGCCGCGGGCGGAGAGGTCGTCATAAACGCCGCGCCAACCGGATCCGTCGGCGAAAGCGCCATGGACCAACACGATGTTGCGGGCGGGCCCGGCATGGGCGTCGATGGCGAGGGTGCCCGCGCCCGCCGCAGCCGCGATGTCTTCTGGTGACTTGGTCACAGTGCTTTCCTTTCTCGGGAGGTGCCGCATTCGCGGACACCGTTGAATGATGATGACCGGACGGCTTGTGCGGCCGGGCCGAGAAGCTGCCTGCCCGCCGCCTGCGCCGCGCCGGACCACAGCCGGTGCGGAACGGTCGTCTCGACCTGACCTTTGCTCATCGGGTCCAGATGCTCGGCCGCTTGCGTCGTCCATTTCTAGCGGGACCTCCGGGCCGCCGCGGCGCGCGGGTTGCCGCCTTGGTGCCGATCTTGCTGCCTTCCGCATCGACAGGCTGGACAGCCGCGGAAAGCTTTGGAAGATGGCGAGGAGGTCGTGGGTATGACGTAGGTTGCATTGTCGGATGCGGAGCTCGCCAAGCCCTGAAGGCCATTTCGCATGTGCGCTTTTGCAGCGCGGCACCTCGGGGCAAAAACAACAGGCGGCGCCGGTTTGCCAGGCGCATCCTCGGACGCCGCCAGACAAGAACGCAGGCCCGGTCCTGCGGAGGAACAAAGTCGGCCTCGTGCCTGCACAGTGTCGAAAACCGAGGGGAATCAGTTGCATGGCGGCAGAAGGGTTGGGACCGGTCATCGGTCCGGTGGTGGTGCTGATGGGCGCGGCGGTGATCGCGGTGCCGCTGTTCCGGCGCCTCGGGCTGGGATCGGTGCTGGGTTACTTCGCCGCCGGGGCGCTGGTCGGCCCGTCGGTGCTGGGACTCTTTTCGGACCCGGAGACGATACTCCATTTCGCCGAGTTGGGCGTGGTGATGTTCCTCTTCGTCATCGGGCTCGAGCTGCGACCGCAGAAGCTGTGGGCGCTCAGGGGGCAGATCTTTGGGCTGGGCCTCGCGCAGGTCTGCGTCGCCATCGCTCTGCTGACGCTGGCCGGTGTCACCATCTTCGCCCTGCCACTCGTCACTGCCTTCATCGCGGGCGCGGGGTTCGTCCTCTCCTCGACAGCTGTCATCATGTCCACGCTTCAGGACCGGGGTGAGCTGGCCAGTCCCGAGGGGCAGAAGGCGGTCTCGATCCTCCTTTTCGAGGATTTGCTGATCGTGCCTCTGCTGGCGCTCGTGGCGCTGCTCTCGCCCATCGGGCAGGGCGGGTCGGGCGGCAGCGCCGTCGTTCTGGCCCTGTCAGGGCTGGCCGCGCTGCTGGTGGCGGGGCGGTGGCTGCTGGACCCGTTCTTTGCGCTGCTCGCCCGCGCCCGGGCTCGCGAGGTCCTCAGCGCCGGTGCCCTGCTGGTCGTCCTGGGCGCCGCTCTTTTGATGGAGAGCGTGGGGCTGTCGATGGCGATGGGCGCCTTCCTTGCCGGCGTGCTCCTCTCCACCTCCGGCTATCGCCACCAGATCGAGAGCGACATTGAGCCGTTCAAGGGCCTGCTGATGGGGCTTTTCTTCCTGGCCGTCGGCATGTCGCTGGACCTTTCCATTGTTGCCGCGGAATGGCCGCTGCTGCTGGCGATGCTGGTGGTCTATGTCCTTGTGAAGGGGCTGGCGATCTATGCCACGGCCCAGGCCTTCGGCAGCGCGACCCTGCCGGCCCTGCGCCGCACCGTGATGTTCGCGCAGGGCGGCGAGTTTGCCTTTGTCCTTTATACCGCCGCGCTGTCGGGCGGGGTCATCGCTGCGCGCGAGAACGCGATCTTCTCGACTGTCGTGATCCTGTCCATGGCAATCACGCCGCTGATCCTGCTGGCTGCCGACCGGCTGCTGCGTGCGCCCGATGCCGCGCTGGACGGGGTAGAGGCCGCGGACGGGCTGCGCGGGCAGGTCCTGGTAATCGGCTTTGGCCGCTTTGGCCAGATCGCCCTGCAGATGCTGCTGGCGCGGGGCGCACAGGTCTCGGTGATCGAGAACAACCCCGACCGCATCCGCGAGGCCGCCCGCTTCGGCTTCAAGGTCTATTACGGCGACGGCACCCGGCTGGACATCCTGCGCAGCTCGGGGGCGGCACATGCGCAGCTGATCATGATCTGCATCGACGACCGCCGCGCCGTCGGCGCCATCGCGGAGCTGGTCCGGCACGAGTTCCCGAACGCCGCCGTTCTGGCGCGCAGCTACGACCGCGACCATTCGATGGAGCTGATCCGCGCGGGCGTCGATTACGAGATCCGCGAGACGGTCGAATCCGCCCTGCTGATGGGCGCCGAGAGCCTGCGTCGCCTCGGGCTGGACGAGGCTTCGGTGACCGAGGCGCTGGAGGATGTCCGCCGCCGCGACCGTCAGCGGCTGACCGAGCAGGTGCAGGGCGATATCATGTCGGGGCGCGACAATTTGCTGATCGCGCCTGTGCCAGAACCGCTGATTGCCCCGAAATCGCGCGTGCAGGGAGACATTCAATGACAATCAAGATACTCGGCCTCAGCGGCAGCCTGCGGCGCGCTTCGTACAACACCGGCCTGCTGCGCGCAGCCACCGAGTTGCTGCCCGAGGGCGCCACGCTGCAGATCGGTTCGATCCGCGAGGTGCCGCTTTACGATGGCGATCTGGAGCAGGCCGAGGGACTGCCGCCCTCCGTCAGGACGCTGCAAGCGCAGCTTGACGCAGCCGACGGTGTCCTGCTGGTCACGCCGGAATACAACAACGGCATCCCTGGCGTCTTCAAGAACGCCATCGACTGGATGTCGCGTGGGCCCGGCGTGCAGATGTGGGTGGGCAAGCCCGTCGCGGTCATCGGCGCATCACCCGGCGGGTTCGGGACCATGATGGCGCAGAACCATTGGCTGCCCGTGCTTCGCACCCTCAAAGCGGATCTCTGGGCCGGGGGGCGGCTGATGGTTTCGCGGGCGGGCGATCTGTTCGATGCCGAGGGCAACCTGACCGACACGGGCAGTCGCGACCGGCTTGCCGCATTCATGGGCTGCTTTCTGTCTCAAGGCATCGCTCCGGCCCGCCAGCGCGGCTGATCGCCGCATCGCCTCGCAGGCGGGATGCACCTGGCGCAAGAGCGGGGCTGGCCGACAGTGGTGGTCCGTGGCTTGTTCCGATGCCGGTTTTGCGGATCATGCCGCCTTGGCCGCAGAGACGCCCCGCATCGGCAGGGCCCTCAATCGGGCGCAAGATCGGCACCCTGGCAGCAGGCGATACAACGCGGCCAGCGGCAGCATCCCATATTGTGGGAAGCAACCAGGAAGGACGTCGTTCGATCCTGCGGATGCCTGCAAATGTGAGGTTCGCACATGAATTCCATCGCCCGCCCGGATCAGCCAGCTTTGACCCGACGCAACGTACTCTCCACTGCAGGAGCCCTCGCGGTCGCTCTCGTGACGCCCTTTCCCGGACTTGCCCAAACCTCGTTGCCCATAGGAGATCTTACAATGGCCTTTTTCACCACCTCGGACGGCACCCGTCTTTTCTACAAGGACTGGGGTCCGAAAGATGCGCAGCCTGTCATGTTTCACCATGGCTGGCCCCTCAGCTCCGATGACTGGGACAGCCAGATGCTGTTCTTTCTGGCCGGAGGTTACCGCGTCATCGCTCATGACCGCCGCGGCCATGGCCGGTCAGACCAGACGGACACCGGCAACGAGATGGATACATACACCGCTGACGTCGCGGAGCTTGTCGAATCGCTCGATCTTCGCGACGTCATTCATATCGGACATTCCACCGGTGGCGGAGAAGCGGCCCGCTATGCGGCGCGGGCCGAGGTTGGCCGGGTCGCCAAGGTCGTGCTGATCGGCGCGGTGCCGCCGGTGATGGTGCAGTCCGACAAGAACCCGGACGGTATTCCTCTGGAGGTCTTCGACGGCTTCCGCACAGCGCTGACGGCGAACCGGGCTCAGTTCTTTCTGGATGTCGCAAGCGGGCCGTTCTACGGCTTCAACCGCGATGGCGCCTCGGTCAGTCAGGGGCTAATCGGGAACTGGTGGCGTCAGGGCATGGCCGGTGGCGCGAAGGCGCATTACGATTGCATCGCCGCGTTCTCGGAAACGGATTTCACCGAGGATCTCACTGCCCTCAATGTGCCGGTGCTGTTCATGCATGGGGAAGACGATCAGATCGTCCCAATCGGCAATTCGGCGCACAAAGCGATTAAGCTTGTCCGCGACGGCACGCTGCGGACCTATCCGGGCCTGTCGCACGGGTTGTTTGCCACGCATCCTGACGTGGTGAACCCAGACCTGCTGGCCTTCGCTGCCAAGTAATCTGGCCGCCATGGCTAGTGGCGAGCGATATCTTGGGACCATCGACGTCCCTAGGTATCCTCGTCCGGGCCGGCTCGACCCGCCGCAAGGCGGATTAACCTGAGGGCCGATCCGTTGTCATGTCCTGCGGAGGATCAGATGCATAAAAGCGTTGCTCAAACCGAAACGGAAGAACAGGCCACATGCTGACCTACAAAGTCGCCATTGCCGGTTTCGGAGGCGTCGGACGCGCCACGGCCGACCTTCTTCTGGCAAGAAGACCGTGCTACCTTCAGACCTATGGGGCTGACGTCCGTCTCGTCGCGGTCTGCGGGTCGCGCAGCGGACTGATCGACACTGAAGGTCTGGAAGCCGACCGGCTATCCGCGCTTCCGCCCGCGCTGACCGGACCGGACTTTATCGTCGCAAGCGGGGCCGACATCCTGATCGAAGCGGGGCCGACCGACTTTCGCACCGGGGGGCCGGGCCTGTCCTATATCCGTGCAGCCTTGGCGGCCGGAACGGACACGATTGTCATTTCCAAAGGGGCGCTCGTCCATTCCGGCAATGAGCTGCGCCAGATTGCGATGACCTCGGGCGCCATGTTGAAACTCAGCGGCGCTGCGGCAGCAGCCTTGCCGACCATCGATCTTGTCGAGCACAGCCTGAAAGGCTGCGAGGTGCTTGAGGTGGAGGGGATCCTGAACGCGACCACCAACTATCTGCTCGACGTCATGATGACGAACGGCCTGGACCTGGAGACCGCCTTGCGCGACGCACAGCGCGGCGGCTTTGCCGAAGCCGATCCCCGCAACGATACGGAAGGCTGGGACACGGCCTGCAAGCTGCTGATCCTTGCGAATTTCGGTCTCGATGCAGATCTGACGATGAACGACCTGATCGTCGAGGGCATCCATTCCGTCACCCCGGCGCATCTGAAGGCGTGGCAGCAGGGCGGAGTCGTGCCGAAGCTTGTGGGCCGGATCGGGCGCATCGATGGCTTGCTGTCGGCCAGCGTGGGTATCAGGACCTATCCGCTGTCGCATCCCTTTGCCCTTGTCCGTGGGAAGGACAAGGCGATCCGGATCGTCACGGACGTCATGGGGGAAACCATCGCGATCGGCGCCGGGAAAGAGCCGCTTGCCACGGCGGCTGCGGCCCTGAAGGATCTCGAGCATATTCTGGCGGCCCGCGCCGCCGTGTCCCGATCAATCCAAAGGACATCATCATGATCCGGCGAAGATTACAGGCCGTCCGCCATGTCGGGTTCGAAGACCTCGGCAGTTTTGAAGCCAACTTCCGAGACGCCGGCTATGACGTCGACTATCTGGATGTGGCGAGCCGTGACCTGATCGCCGTCGATCTGCTGGAGGCCGATCTGCTTGTGGTTCTGGGCGGTCCGATCGGCGTTAACGATCAGGAAGCCTATCCCGTCGTCACCCAAGAGCTTGATCTTCTGAAGGTCCGGCTTGGCGCGGACCGACCGACCATGGGCATCTGCCTTGGCGCGCAACTCATGGCGGCGGCGCTTGGGTCGCGGGTCTATCCGGGCCCGAGCAGGGAGATCGGCTGGTCCATCCTCGACCTGCCCGCCGGGCGGGATCCCAACCCCCTGCGCGCGCTGGAGGGCGTTCCCGTCCTGCATTGGCACGCAGACACTTTCGATCTGCCCGACGATTGCGCGCGCCTAGCCTCGACAGCGATCTGCCGCAATCAGGCGTTCTCGCGCGGTCCGAACATCCTCGGTCTCCAGTTCCATCCCGAACTGGCTGCTGCGCGTTTCGAACATTGGCTTCTGGGCCATGCCAGTGAGCTGGCCACCGCAGGGATCAGCCCGGTTGCCCTTCGGCAGGAGACGCAACTTTATGGAAAGCGGCTGGAAATCGCCAGCGCGGCGCTTCTTCGCGACTGGCTCACACTGATCGAGCATTAATGCCGGCGGCGGGTCGGGACGCTGGAATGCCGCCACAGGCCGCGGGCGCGCGCACCCTGTCGAACAGGAATCGGTTCAGCCGTATCCGCAGGCCTGAACCGGAACGCTGTCGTCGAACAGGGGATGCTGGCGCGGCCTGTGGAAACGGCGCCGGGGCGCGCAGGTCAAGCACCCGATTGCGGTGTCCAATCCGGCGGCGCCAGTTCGAACTGATCGAAAAGAAAGCCCGGGGCCACGGTACAGCCGACCAGGCTCCAGGCCCCAAGCGGTTCCGCCATCTGCCACCAGCCCCTCGGCACGACGATCTGGGGGCGTTGACCGGAACCGATATCGGGACCGAGAACATGGTGTGTTCCGTCTTTGCCATCAGCCGACATGGTCAGGCGCAGCGCGTCCCCCGCATAGAAATGCCAGATTTCCACGGCGTCCCTGACACGATGCCAGTGTGAACGCTGTCCGGCTGAAAGAAGATAATAGATCGCGGTCGAATGGCCGCGTGGCGACCCGCCATCGTCGCGGAAAGTTTCCGCATACCAGCCACCTTCGGGATGGGGCGTCAGGCCAAGTGTCGCGATGACGTCTTCGGCAGATTGTACGCCGTTCGTTCGGCCTGTGGTCAAGGTGTCAGTAAGCGACGGCTGAACCCCACATTGCTCGGCTGACGCGCTGCTGCGAAGTCTTTTCCATCGACCGGTGGGAGTGCGTTTCGCAATGTGTGCCAAGAATTCGTTTCTCGCGTCTCTGGGCGTCGAGA
>NZ_RQRT01000049.1 GCF_004335005.1 Paracoccus nototheniae
GTCCGGTCAGGACGGTGCCGTACAGGATCCGGTCGTCCAAGGCGGCACCGCGCAAGGCGCGGAGCCCGCGAATGCGACGGCACAGGATGGCGGCATCAGCGCCGAAACCGAATGCCCCGCCAATGACACGCAGGCCGAGGCCGCGACCCAGCCCGACGCCTCGGCCGACGCGACGGCGCCCGGCAATGCCGGATCGACCGGCTGGAGCGGCGGCACCGGCGGATCGCAACAGGGCACAAACACGCAGGGCGCGGTCGACAGCTCTCCGACATGGCAGCCTCCGACCGCGCGCGGGCTGGATCTTGCCGGACTGGCGGAACCCGCGGGCGCATGCTGATCTGAAAGGGGGTTGGCGGAAGGGAATGGGAGTCGAACCCACACGGGACAGGCTCGCTGCCCCAACCGGATTTGAAGTCCGGCCGCCCCACCGGAGACGTATCCCTTCCGTGGGCATCTGGATCAATTGCTTAGCGGCAGTTGCCTGCCCGGACAAGGGAGCGTTTCGCCACAGTGCCGCAACGTTCCCGATCCGGGTCCGGTCTGTTCCCGCCATGCCCGGCCCGCCTGTTGGGCACAGTCTTTGCGGGCGTCGAAGTTCACATCTGCAAACCGCGTGCGCTTTCGGTCTGGCTGCCGCGCCGCGCGACGGGCAGGGCCGCACCAGCGATGGCTGTTCAGACGCTGTGGCCGGGTGATGAGAAACCATTGCCTCTGAATCCGGCAGCAAACCAGTTGAGCGTACAAAACGTCCCGGATTGGACACAGGATCGACGGTTCGTCACCCGACTGATCGCATCAAGTATAGACGGATCGGTTCAGTTTTGCCCATAACACTGCACGGACCCGCCAGCAGGCGGTCGCCGGGGAAGCATCCAGGGACGACGCCTCGTGATCTGTCCATCGGTCAGGGCGCGCAATCCTTGTGTCAGGCTCGAGGGAAGCGACTGTCATGCGGGATCAGGATCCCATCACGGTTCAGACCGTTGCCGGGGATGATACGTTTCTTGTGACCTCCCATCTGGGCAGGTCCGGCTCTGACGAACTGGTCGTCTGCTTCGGATATCAGGGAACAGGCATCGCGCCCACTGGCTTTGGCATCGATTTTCTGACGCAACGCGGATATGACGCCGTCTATGTCGCCAACCGGTGGAAAAGCTCTTATCAGGGACTCAGCGCCGGAATGCTTGCAGATGTGCTTGCCCCGCTGGTCCAGGGGCACAAGGTTTTCACCTATGGGTCGAGCCTTGGCGGCTATTGCGCGCTTTATTATGCCGGGGTGCTTTCGGCCCGGGCCCTGGCGCTGAGCCCGCGCAATGTTCTTTGCCCGCGCGATCCCGAGGCCTTTGATCCGGCCGCTCATCCCGAATGGACGCATAAGCTGCATCTGACCGACGTCCCGCAAAGCCCCCATCGGCCGACCATCGTCTTTGACAACATGCATCCCCGCGATTCATCCTTTGTCCGGACATGGGCCTTGCCCGCCTATCCGGATGCGCGCGAGGTGCATGTCCCGCTGAGCGGTCACCATACCGGCCCCCGCCTTCACGCGATGGGCAAGCTGAAAGGGCTGGTTCTGGCCATGCTGCGCGACGAGGCTCTGCCCGACAGGATCAATGGTTTCCCCGAAGGCTCGGCCCAGCTTGCGACCGTCGCCTTCCGCGAGGCGATGTCCGGCGGCGACCCCGTTCAGGCGCGGGCGGCAGCCTTCGGGATCGCCGGCGCCGGGGCATCATCCACGGTCCTGAAGCACATCTGGAAATTTGCCATGGCCCACAAGGATCTGGAATTGTGCCAGCAGCTGGTCAATGCGGCAGGCTCGGCGCAGCATGGCGGCGATCTCAAGGCGACGGGCATCCTGCGCGCCGGCCGCAAGATGGGCCTGACGCCAACGGTCTGAGGCCTTGGCACCCGGACCACGCAGCGCGGTTCAGCCGCCGCCCGACCGGCCCGCCAGTTCGGTCGTCAGCCATCGCGCCAGTCCTGCTGGCTGGCGGCGCGCGCGCCAGTATCGCTCGGTGCGCTTGTAGCCAAGCGGCAGATGCTGGTCGAACAGCGTACCCGCCATGAACTGCGGCAGCACGGTCAGCGCAGGCGTCCTGGCGCGTGCGGTGCAATCCTCCAGATACCATGCGACCGCGCGGGTCATCAGGCCCGGGCCGGTCTTGGACCACGGGCTGTCATTGGCGCGTTCCAGCAGCGCCGCACGCGCCATGACCGCCGCCCGCAGCAGGGCCGGATGACCGGCAGGCGCGGCGATGAAATTGTTCGCCGTGCTGCCCTGAGGTTCGCGCAACAGCAGCAATCCCCGGCTGCGCGCGACAAAGGCCGTGACATCGCCCGTCCGCCAGTCGTCGCAATCGGCATAGATCCCGCCTTTCACCGCCAGATGGCACAGGCGGAAGAAATCGCTTTCCTCGGTGGCCGAGCGGGCGTTGTCAAAGGCCCGCAGATAGGACGGGTCCAACCCCTGACGCAGGGTCCGGCGCGCGCTTTCGCGGTTGAAGCGCAGGTATTCGTGACCCGGCACGCGGGCCCAGCTGGCCGTGACCGGGGCCAGCTCGTCCGGCAATCTTGCGCTGTCCCAATATTGCACGATGCGGCGCGGAATCGGCGGGGCAGGGGCGCCGGGCGGGGCGGGGCCCAGATCCCTGGCGCGGTGCAGCCGGTGAATGGCCGGGGCGACAAAGCGGTCCTCGGTGGCGCCGGGCGGGGCCATTCTGGCCTCCAGTTCCAGCATGGCATCGACCGATCCCTGAAAATGCGCCGCACGCAGGCCCGATTGCTGCGCGCGAAAGCGGTCCAGCAGGGCCGAGGCCTCGGTCGTGCGACCGATCCGGATCAGGCTGCGGGCGTGCCACAGATGGATGCGGCCATGCTGCCGGACCAATCCGTGAGCAATCCGGCAGGCCCGTTCGGGCTGGTCCATCTCGGCCCAGGTCTGGGCCACCATCTCTCGCCATGCCAGATCATTGCGGCGGGGATCGCTGCCGATGGCGGCCAGAAGCTGCCGGGCCACGGCATGACGGCCCGCCTGCAACAAGGTCCGCACATGCAGACTGACCAGCTTTGGATGCGACGGAAGGCGGCGCAGAACCAACCCCTGCCAGCGGGCCGCCACCGCAACCCGCCCGGTCTGGCGCATCAGCCGCGTCAGCAGGGCAAGCCGCGCGCCACCCGTGCGGCCCGCGACCTCGATCCGGGGCCTGAGGGCAAGGGCCGCCGCCGCACCCTGATCCAGTGCTGCAAGCTCGCACAGATATTCGTCGCGCAGGTCCGGGGGCAGGTGACCCGCCAGCGCCTGCGCCGCCGTGGCCCAGCCCGCAAGCCCCGCACCATGCAGGATCGTCAGCATGGCAAGCGTCTCGGACAGGGCCAGCATGGGCCGGTCCAGAAGGCGCCGTAGCAGCCCCTGCGCCAGATCGCCCCGCCCGTGCCGGGCCGCCAGAAGACACAGCTTCCACGTCACGCCCGAGGGCAGGCTGTCCGCGCTCCAGTCTGCGGGCATCTGCGCGAACAGGTCCGCCGCCGTCCTGTCGGGCAAGGCAAGTGCTGCGCGCGCCAGCAGGCGCGGCTCGGCCCCGGGGCTTTGCATCGCCGTCCCGGCCATGGCGGCGACGCCGCAGACATCACCCCCGGCGATCAGCAGATCCAGCCGCAGCAGGCGCGCGCCGAAATGGGTCGGATGATCGGTCAGAACCCGGTCGCAGGCCGCCAGAGCCGCAGGACAATCGCCTTGCGCGCTGGCCAATTGGGCGGCCTCTGTCAGCAGATCGGGATCGTCGGGCCACTGGTGCAGTGCCGCTTGCAGACGCAGCTGCGCGTCGGCCAGCTGGCCCGCAGCGCGCAACAACCCCAGTTGACGCAGGTGCAGATCGCGGTCGCCGGGGGTTTCGTCCAGCCAGCCCTGCAGGCGCTGCAAGGCCGGAGCCAGCTGGCCGGTCAATGTCAAAGCCTGCAGCAGCAGGCTGCGTGCGGGGTTGTGGCGGGGGGTCTGCATCAGGATCTGTTCGCAGATCGCGATGCAGTCCCCCATGTCGCCCTTGCCCCGCGCCGCACGCGCTTGGGACAACAGCAGCGAAACCGGAGGTGCCGACATTCAGGCGGGCCTGACCCGGCCGATCAGGCGGCGCGGATCATCTGCTGCAGGCGGTCATGCTCTGCATCGATCCCGGCGCGGAAATCGGGCAGGCCGATCCGGGCACGCAGGTCGGCAGGCAGCTGGCGGGCCGCCGAGATGCGCGGTCCCGGCCTTTCGCGGATCACCGCCTCGTGGCCGTAAAGCGCCACATATTCGGCGTGATTGTCGAACCGGCTGCGGCTTGCGTAATCGACGAAGGTCTCTGCCGGCAGACCGTGAGCGATCACCAGATCATGATCCTCGGTCTCAATATGGTAATAAGTAAAGCAGACCGGCAGCGCGTCTGCCTGCAGGGACCGGATGGTGCCGCCGTTGACCAGGGCCGCCGCATTGACCAGATAATCGCCCAGCTGGACCGCGTGATCACCCGACAGGTCCAGATCGCGATGCGGCAGATCCGGTCCCAGGGCACCGGCGCCGATCCGCACCGGCAGGCCCAGATCCCCCCTGCGGGCCGAGGCCGCGCGGGGATAGACGGTCTGCCGACCGATCCACTTGACGGGGACGGTGGCGCCGTCATCGGTCAGGACTAGGTCGCCGATGGTCAAAGTCTCGACCGCGCGCTCGCCTTCGGGGGTGAGGATCATCGTGCCCTGGACAAAGCAGAACGCCTCGGCATCCGTAACCTGCCAGCCAGAGTCGGTATCCAGACCCGCACCGGTCAGGATGTTGATGTTCAGCGTGGACACCGGCGTGTCCGATCCTGCGGGCAGGAAGATGCCATAGTTCAGCCCGCTGGTCGCATAAAATCCGATCGCCTCGCCGCTGTCGGGATCGATGACATTGCCCTGATAGGTCCATGTCTGGTTGGTGTTGAGGGCGCCCGTTCTTGTTGTATAGATTTCGCCGTCCCGGAGGACGTCCAGTTCCGCTGCCGTCTCACCGGCCTGCGGCACGTCGGCAAGGGTCCGGTTGGTGAAATTGGCAGCGCCGCCAAGGTTAACCTGCAAAAGTCCCGCAACGTTAAGTCCGGTATAAACGTCATAAGAGTTCGCCATAATATGCCTCTTGAAGAGTTCCGGGACGGTGCCGGGAACGGGTAAACTAATCGGTGTACAGCCTGAGGAAGCATGACTCACCTTTTCGTGTAAAGATTAATTTGTCTGGATTAGTTTAAGTTAATCGCCTTGCAGGTGCCCGCCTGCGGCAGGGGACGGTGACAGGTCCAAGGCCCGACGGTGGCCCCGGATCGGATCGCGCCAACGCCGTCTGTCGGGGAATACGAGCCGGTCGGGTCGGCTAGCGAAGGGTTTGGGTGCCGGTTTCAATCTTTATCGTAAAGTATTGATAACGATTAATTATCTTCATTATCGTTATTCGACAGATGGCGCAGCCAGATCCACAGCCCTGTCGCGAAGCACCGCACCGATGATCCGCAATCATCCCAATATGTTCCGGTTTTGTGCGCGGCGTGATCGCAGAGCGTTGCCCCTATAATGTGCAATTATACTGAGACAGGCGCTGCCGATATAACCACGGGACGCCTTCGTCGCAGGCTGGCCCTGCCAACCTGTGGGCGCGGCGATGACACCGCCGCGCCCCTGTTCAGACCTGCCGCAGTCAGCCCGCCAGCAGCGCGGCATTGCCGCCTGCGGCGGTGGTGTCGACGCACAGATGGCGTTCGTGGCACAGATGCGCGCGGTCGGGCAGGGCGGTGATCAGGGCGACCAGCGGACCGGGGCGATCGGCCAAAGCCAGCGCCAGCGCCCGGGCCGTCGCCGCATCCCCCCACCACAGCACACCGGCCAGATCTGGCAGTTTCGCCATCTGATCCGCGCGCAGGGCGCCTTGGGCCACGACCGCCTGCCCGCCCCCTTGGGTGATGGCATCGGCCTGCGCGGCCGCCGCTGCCGCGCCCGGTCCCATGCACAGGATCGGGCCGCGCGACAGGGTCTGCAGGCGGTTCAGCTCTCCGGTCGGGCCGGGCATCAGCTGTTCGGTCGGCGCAGGGGCCGGGGGCGGGGCGGTCAGGGCGCGGGTCAGCCGGTCGACGCTGTCCTCGGACGGCCACGGATCGGCGGCTTCCGGCCTGTCGGTTTCCGGCATGGCGGGGGCCAGAAAGCGCGGCAGATACAGCGGCCCGCCCGCCTTGGGGCCGGTGCCCGACAGACCCTCGCCGCCAAAAGGCTGGCTGCCGACGGTGGCGCCGACCTGATTGCGGTTCACATAGATATTGCCGACATGGATCGCCTGCACGACTTCCTGCACGCGGCTGTCGATGCGGGTGTGCAGGCCGAAGGTCAGCCCATAGCCGCGCGCATTGATCGCCGCGACCACCCGGTTCAGATCGCGGGCCTTGAAGGTGGCGACATGCAGGACGGGGCCAAAGATCTCTCGCTCCATCTGTTCGATCCCGGTGACCTGCAGCAGGGTGGGCGGGACGAAATGCCCGGTCTTGGGTGCCGGGATCTGGTGCAGGATGCGCGCCTTGTGCTGGTCCAGATAGTCATGGATGCCGCGCGCGGCCTCGGCGTCGATCACCGGGCCGACATCGGTCGCCAGATCCCAGGGATCGCCGACGCGCAATTCATCCATCGCGCCCTTGATCATGGCGATCAGATGCGGGGCCACGTCTTCCTGCACATAGAGACAGCGCAGCGCCGAGCAGCGCTGACCCGCCGAGCGGAAGCTGGAGGCGATGATGTCGCGCACCGCCTGTTCGGGCAGCGCGGTGCTGTCCACGATCATCGCGTTCAGGCCCCCGGTTTCCGCGATCAGCGGCGTGCCCGGCGCCAGATGCTGCGCCATGCTGGCCGCGATCAGCCGCGCCGTGTCGGTGCCGCCGGTAAAGACCACGCCATCGATGCGCGGATCGCGGGTCAGCGCGGCGCCGACCGTGCCACCCTCGCCCGGCAACAGCTGCAAGGCATGGGCGGGGACGCCCGCCCGGTGCAACAGCCGCACGGCATGGGCGGCGATCAGCGGCGTCTGTTCCGCAGGCTTGGCCAGCACCCCGTTCCCGGCCATCAGCGCCGCCGCGATCTGGCCCGTGAAGATCGCCAGAGGGAAATTCCACGGGCTGATCGCCGCGATGATCCCGCGTGGATTGTCGTCGCGCGCCTCGCCCTGCCGGGCGTAATAGCGCAGAAAATCCACCGCCTCGCGCAGCTCGGCGACGGCATCGTTCAGCGTCTTGCCCGCCTCGCGCGCGAGAATGTCGAAGATCGGACCGAAATCGGATTCGTAGAGGTCGGCGGCGCGGCGCAGGATCGCCGCGCGTTCTGCGGCGGGGGCGGTCCAGGGGCGGGCGTTGTCGATGGCTTGGGTGACGGTGGCGGCGTCGGCATTGGTGATCGTGGCCAGCGCGGTGCCGGTGGCGGGGTTTGTGATGGTTTGCGTCGCCGCGACAGCGGGGGGCCAGCCCCCCGCGCCCCCCGGGATATTTTCATGAAGAAGAATAGGGGTCGCGCTGTTTAGGGGAGTGTCGCGGGCAGTGAAAATGGTGGTCAGCTGGTCCTCGGCCGTGAGGTCGAAGCCTTGTGAGTTGGCGCGCTCGGTGCCGTAGAGGGCTGCGGGAGGCAGAAGGCCTTGGGGCGCGCGGGCGGATGGCAGGGCGTCGACGGGGTCGCGGGCGATCGCCTCGGGCGAGACGTCCTCATCGACGATCTGGTTGACGAAGCTGGAATTGGCGCCGTTTTCCAGCAGGCGCCGGACCAGATAGGCCAGCAGATCGCGATGCGCGCCGACCGGGGCATAGATGCGGCAGGCGGTGGCGTTGTCTTTCAGCACGATGTCATGCAGGCGTTCGCCCATGCCGTGCAGGCGCTGGAATTCGAAGGGCGTGCCCTGTGCCAGTTCCAGCACCGCGGCCACCGAATGGGCATTATGGGTGGCGAATTGCGGATAGATGCGGTCGGACAGGGACAGTAGTTTCTTTGCCAGCGCGACATAGCTGACATCGGTTGCGGGTTTCGTGGTGAAGAGCGGGAAATCGGGGTGCCCCTCGACCTGCGCGCGTTTCATCTCGGTGTCCCAATAGGCGCCCTTGACCAGCCGCAGCATGATCCGACGGTCATGGCGTTCGGCCAGCGCGTGCAGCGCGTCGATCATCGCGCCCGCGCGCTTGCCATAGGCCTGAACGACCACGCCGAAGCCGTCCCATCCGGCCAGCGACGGGTCGGGCAGCACCGTCGAAATCACCTTCAGCGACAGGGCCAGACGGTCCTGTTCCTCGGCATCGATGTTCAGGCCCATATTCGCGGCGCGGGCCTGGCGGGCCAGATCCAGCACGACAGGCACCAGTTCGGCCATCACCCGGGCCTCTTGCGCGACCTCGTAGCGGGGATGCAGCGCGGACAGCTTGATCGAGATGCCGGGGTTTTTCGCGACCGAGCCATGGGTGCAGGCGCCCGCGATGGCGGCGATGGCGCGGCGGTATTCATCGGCATAGCGGGCGGCGTCATGGGCGGTCATCGCGGCCTCGCCCAGCATGTCATAGCTGTAGGTATAGCCCTTGGCCTCGGCCCCCTTGGCGCGGGTCAGGGCGGCGTCGATGGTCTGGCCCAGCACGAACTGGCGGCCCATCTCGCGCATGGCGCGGGTGACGGCGCTGCGGATCACCGGCTCGCCCAAGCGTCGCACGGCGCCGCGCAGCGTGCCGGCCAGCCCCGGCTGGCGGTCGTCCAGCACCCGGCCCGTCAGCATCAGGGCCCAGGTCGAGGCATTGACCAGACTGGACGAGCTGTCGCCCAGATGGCGGCCCCAATCGGATGGGGCGATCTTATCCTCGATCAGGGCGTCGATGGTGGCGCGGTCGGGGACGCGCAGCATCGCCTCGGCCAGACACATCAGGGCGACGCCTTCGCGGGTGGACAACCCGTATTCGGCCAGCATCAGCTCCATCATCGTGGGTTTGGATTCGGCGCGGATGCGGCGGATCAGACCGGCGGCGCGGTCGCTGATCCGGGCGCGGGTGTCGGGGCCGATCGCGGCCTCGGCGATCAGGCGGTCCAGCAGCGGGCCTTCGGGCTGAAACTTGGCGGTCGAATCGAGATCATGCATGGCGGGCCCCTGTATGCTGGTCCAGACAGGATAGCGCGGCAAGGCTGGACGATGTGACCAATCATGCGTCATGATGCAGGCCAAGCGCCCAAAATATGGCCCCAAGACATGACTGATCTGCTGGACCCGATCAACCGCCGCATTCTGGCCGAGCTGCTGGCCAATGCCCGCATCCCGGTGACGGAACTGGCGCGCAAGGTGGGGCTGTCCAAGACCCCCGTCGCCCTGCGCATCCGCCAGCTGGAGGATGCCGGGCTGATCACCGGGTATCGTGCGATCCTGTCGCCGGTGCGCCTTGGCTTGACCCATGTCACCTATGTCGAGGTGCGCGTCAGCGACACCCGCCAGAAGGCGCTGGAGGCGTTCAACACCGCCATCCGCGCCGTCCCCGAGGTCGAGGAATGTTACATGATCGCCGGGGGCTTCGATTATCTGCTGAAGGTGCGGTCGCGTGACATGGCGGATTACCGGCGGATCATGGCGGAACGGATTTCCGTGCTGCCGCATGTCCACGCGACCTCCAGCCATGTGGCGATGGAGGCGGTGGTCGAACAGGGGATGCTGCCCTTAGCCGAATAGATCCAGCCGGTGCGGGTTCAGGCGCCGCAGATCGCCGCGCCGCAGGGTGACGCCATGACGGTCGAAGAAATCGAGGATCTCGATCGCGACCTTGCGGCCGTTCTGCACCCGGTCGCGGAACAGGGCGGCGGTGAACCACCCGTCAGGGGTGGTGTCGGCCACGTCGCGCAGGATGGCGACCATCGCCGCCGTGACCGCGCGCGCAAAGAAATGGTCATGGGCGATCTGATCGGTCCGGCCCAGCTTTTGGGTCAGGCGCAGGATGCGGCGGATGTCCTTTTCATCCGCGCCCAGTTCCGTCGCGAAATCGCGCACGCGGGGCGGGCGAAAGCGCAGATCGCCCAGCAGCGCGGGCTGGATGCGGTGCCAGATCGCCTCGTCTTCGGGGGACAGGCGGACCTCGTGGCCGGGCAGGCGCAGGAAGGCGCCGTCGGGGGTGATGCGGCCTGCATCGGATTCGGCCCGCAGCAGCGCCAGAAAGGCATCCTTGGGCAGGCGCGGGGTCAGCGCCAGCCGCAGCCGTTCGCGCCCCAGACCGGGCAGGTCGGGGTTGTCGGCGTGAAACTGGGTCAGCTGATCGGCGATGCCACGGCGCAGCGCGTCCCGTTGCGCCTGCGACAGGGCCGTCTCGCCCACCAGCACGCCCCCCGCCCGCGCCAGCGCGGCCTGCGCGTCGTCGGGCGACAGGCTGCGGTCGCGGGCAAAGGCCTGCAGATCGACGGGGGCGATGGCAAGCATCGCGGTCAGAGGATCGGGGGTCTGGGCGGCCTCGATCAGCGCCAGACGGTCGGGGGTGCGGCGCTTGCGGGCCGGGGGGCGCAGGTCCAGAAACCGGCCCCCGCCGATGGTCCGGCTGGCCGACACGTCGCGCAGGATGAACCGGTCACCGACCGAGGCCGCGATGGGCCGGTCCAGCACGATCTGCACCGGACCCACCCCGCCCGGCAGGATCGGATCGGACAGCGGCACGATGCGGGCGCCGACCTCGGTCGCGTGGCTGTGCAGGCGGGCGGGGAACCATGTGCCGATGGGCTTCGGCTCGGTTCCCAGCACGGCCAGTTCGGCGTCGATGCGCGCGGTGGGGGCATGCAAAGCGGGGGTCAGGACGATATCGCCGCGATGGATGGCGTCCTTGGACACATCCTCTCCGGCAAGGTTCAGGGCGCAGCGCTGGCCCGCCAGACCTTCGGTCGCGGGGCGGTTCTGGGCATGGATGCCGCGGACCCGGGCGGCGATGCCTGCGGGGCTGATGGTGACCAGATCACCCACCGCGATCCGGCCCGTCAGCACCGTGCCGGTGACGACCGTGCCCGCCCCCTGCAGGGTAAAGCTGCGATCCACCGCCAGCCGGAACGGCCCCGATGCGGCGCGGGCGGTCGTCTGCGCCTCGGCCTTGATCAGGGCGTCGCGCAGATCGGCGATCCCCTCGGCCGTCACGGTCGAGACGGGGATGATCGGCGCCTTAGCCAGCTCGCTGCCCGCCAGCACCTGACGGATCTGGGCGGTGACCTCGGCCCGGCGGGCATCATCGGCCAGATCGGCCTTGGTCAGCGCGACCAGTCCGCGCGACAGGCCCAGCAGCGACAGGATCGCCAGATGTTCGCGGGTCTGCGGCATGAGGCCATCGTCACAGGCCACCACCAGAAGCGCCAGATCGATGCCGCCCGCGCCTGCCAGCATGGTGTGGATCAGCCGTTCATGGCCCGGCACATCGACGAAACCGGTGACCGCCCCGTTCCCGGAATCGGCCCCACCCTCCAGATTGGCATAGGCAAAGCCCAGATCGATGGTGATACCGCGGGCTTTTTCCTCGGCCAGACGGTCGGCATCGGTGCCGGTCAGCGCCTTGACCAGCGCCGTCTTGCCATGATCGATATGGCCCGCCGTCCCGACGATCATCGGGCCAGCGCGCCCAGCAGATCGGCATCCGCCCCAAGGCAGCGCAGATCCAGGATCAGCGCGCCTGCATGGATATGGCCGATGACGGGCCGCTCCAGCCCGCGCAGATGGGCGGCCAGCCGGTCGGGCGCATCGCCCCCGTCGCCGTTGATCCGCAGCCCGGCCGAGGGGATCGTGTCCGTGGGCAGCGCGCCCGAGCCGATTTGGCTGGCGCAATCGGTCACCGCGACACGGTGATCGGGCAGCAGCGCCGCCACCTGCGGGGCCAGCCGCGTGGCCTGCGCGGCGATGTCGACCAGCGGACGGGCCAGCATGCGCAGCACCGGCAGGCGTTGATCCAGCCGGTCGGGATCGCGATAAAGACGCAGCGTCGCCTCCAGCGCGGCAATGCGGATCTTGTCCAGCCTCAGGGCGCGCTTCATCGGATTGCGGTTGATCTGCGCGATCAGATCGCGGCGGCCCAGAATGAAGCCCGCCTGAGGCCCGCCCAGCAGCTTGTCGCCGGAAAAGGTGATCAGATCGGCGCCCTCGGTCACCGCCTCGGCCACGGTGGGTTCGCGGCGCAGACCCCATCTGGACAGATCGACCAGCGATCCTGCGCCCAGATCGTTCATCATGAGGACGCCCGCCTGACGCGACAGCGCCGCCAGATCGGGGGCCGCGACCTCGGCCGTGAAGCCTTCGATCCGGTAATTCGAGGTATGGACCTTGAGGATCAGCCCCGTCCGGTCGCTGATCGCATCGGTATAGTCGCGGGGATGGGTGCGGTTGGTGGTCCCCACCTCGACCAGATGCGTGCCCGCGCGGGCCATGATGTCGGGGATGCGAAAACTGCCGCCGATCTCGATCAGCTCGCCGCGCGACACGATGCTGTCGCGGCCCAGACCAAAGCTGTTCAGCGCGATCAGGACGGCGGCGGCATTGTTGTTGACGATGGTCGCATCCTCGGCCCCCGTCAGCTCGCACAACAACCCGCGCAGATGGTCGTCGCGCTGGCCGCGCCCGCCGGTTGCCAGATCGTATTCCAGCGCTAATGGCGCGGCCATGGCGGCATTCGCGGCGGCGATCGCCTGATCGGCCAGAATGGCGCGGCCCAGATTGGTGTGCAGCACGGTGCCGGTCAGGTTCAGGATCGGGCGCAGCCGGGTGGCGGCCAGCCCCGCCAGGTCGGCGGCCAGCAGATGCGGCAGGCGCGCGGCCTCGACCCCGCCATCGGCGCCGTCGCGGATCGCTGCGCGGGCCGCATCCAGACGGGCGCGTGCGGCCTGCGTCACGGCCAGACGGCCATGATCCTCGACCAGTGCGGGCAGGGCGCCCAGCAGCTGATCGACCGAAGGCAGCGCGCGAAAGCCGGCCATCAATAGCCCATCAGAAACGGATTGACGCCCCCGCGCGCAAGGCCCGTATCCTTCATCATCAGATCCAGCCCAAGGCTGGCCACATCGTCGGCCACCGGTTCGAGGCTGTGGTTCTTGTTCTGATACAGGATCTTGACCCATGTATCGCATTCCGAACAAACCTCGGCCCGGACGGTGGCGTCGATGGTCTCGACGCTGCGATAGCTGATGCCCTTGGTCGATCCGCAGCACAGGCAGGTCAGCCGCACCTCGTTCCATTGCGTCTGGCAGCAGGCGCAGGCGGCATAGCGCACCCCGTCCAGATCGCCCACCCCGATGACCGAGGATGTCGCCGGACGCCCCCCGCAGGCCGGGCAGATGCCGGTGCGGATCGGCACCAGCCGCCGCGCATCAAGGGTCGCCGCCAGCCGCGCCAGATGCAGTTGCACCGCCAGCGCCACGAACAGATGCGGGGCGGCGCTGTCATCGGGAATGCGGTCGTTCAACACGTTGTCCAGCAACCAGTGCCGGTCGGCCAGGGGCGCCGCCGCCACCGCCGTCAGGGCCAGACGGGCGGGTTCGGGCATCTCAAGCGGTTTCGCCCCCTCCAGCACCCTGTCCAGCAGGGCGTGCAGGTCGGGATCGGTGGCCAGCGGGGCGCGGTCGATGGGCGGCATGCGGCTTTCGCGGGCCAGATCGACGCGGGCCGGGGGCAGGGGCGTGGCCGGAGCCAGTTCGCTGGCCAGCCGGGCCTGCAGTCCGACCAGTTCGCCCAGAAAGGCCAGCCACGGCCCCAGATTGGCGCTGTGGCCCGCCAGAAAGCTCAGCCGTTTGGCGCGTGTGGCGAACAGTGCGCCGGGCTTGGGCAGAAAGGCCAGCGGCGCCGTGGGGACGCCGCCGATGGCCGAGGGGTCGGGTTGGGTGATCGTGGTCATGTCAGTCTCCGGGCCGACCGGCCACAGGGGATGGTTCCAGATCAGGTCGGCGGTTATGGCCCCCAGATTACTCTGCAGGGCCTTTCGTGTCACGGCTGGCGATCTCTCGCAGCCATTTGCGGTGATGGCGCCAGGCCCATCCGCCGGTCACCGTGCCCCGCGTCATCGCGCGCAGCGTGCCCCGCGTCCAGATCGCGGCATAGACATGCATGATGAAGACCAGAATGATCGCCACCGCCGCCAGCGCATGCACCAGAACCGCTACGCGGCGCATCGGAATGGACACGATGCCCGGGAACATCTGTTCCCAGATCATCACGCCCGACACGATCAGGACGATGATCAGCCCCGACATGCCCCAGAAGACGAACTTTTGCCCGGCATTGTACTTGCCCAGTTCAGGCAGGTTTTCCTCGTTGCCCTTCACCACGTCGCCGATATTGGCGACCCATGTGGTATCCTCGGGCTTGGGCATGTTCAGGCGCCACAGCTGGATGAACATCAGCGCAAAGCTGAGAAACAGCGCCACCCCGATGATCGGATGAATCCAGCGGGTGGTCTGTCCGCCGCCGAACAGGCCGGTCAGGAAATACAGTGCCGGGTCGAACAGCGCCAGCCCCGACAGGGCCAGCGCGATCAGGCAGAACGCCGTGACCCAGTGATTGGCGCGGGTAAAGCCGCGATAGCGGCTGACCTCGACCGGGGCCTTGCTTTCGATCCGGTCGCCGCGTTCCGAATAATAGGGGCGCGGCGCCATCAGACGGGCCCCCCCTTGTCCGTGGGCCCATCGGGGGACGCGTCAGGGTCGCGCCCCTCGACCACCAGCGTGTTGGCGGCTTCGGTGTCGTGATCCTCGACCTCGTTGCCGCGCGCCAGAAGGCCGTGCAGCGTCGCGCCGATGGCGGTCAGACCGATGGCGGCCAGACCGGCGGTCTTGGTGACGCCCTTCCAGCCCTCGACGATGGGCGAGATGCGGGGATCTTCGGCCAGATCGTTATAGATGCCGGGCTTGTCGGCGTGATGCAGCACATACATCACATGCGTGCCGCCGACGCCCGCCGGATCGTAAAGCCCGGCGTTTTCATAGCCGCGCGATTTCAGATCCTCGATCCGGGTTTCGGCATGGGCCTGCATGTCGGCCTTGGTGCCGAAGACGATGGCCTGCGTGGGGCAGGCTTTCGCGCAGGCCGGACCCTGACCGACGGCGACCCGGTCCGAACACAAGGTGCATTTATAGCTTTTGTGGTCGGTCTGGCTGATGCGCGGAATGTCAAAGGGACAGCCGGTCACGCAATAGCCGCAGCCGATGCAGTTGTCGTGAATGAAATCCACGATGCCGTTGGAGTATTGCACGATGGCGCCGGGGGCCGGGCAGGCTTTCAGACAGCCCGGATCCTCGCAATGCATGCAGCCGTCCTTGCGGATCAGCCATTCCAGCTCGTTCGTGGCCGGATTTTCCCATTCGGCGAACCGCATCAGGGTGAACATGTCCGGCGTCAGATCGTGGGGGTTTTCATAAACCCCCACGTTCTCGCCGACCTCGGGATGGGTGTCGTTCCATTCCACGCAAGCCGACTGGCAGGCCTTGCAGCCGATGCATTTGGACACATCGATCAGCTTGGCCAGCTTTTCCAGCTGCCGTTCCGGCTGAGGCACGTTCCGCGTCGCCGAGATGCGCACGACATCGCGGTGATCGAAATAGGCCTCGGTCGGCTGGACGGGCGGGTTCGACGCCGCAGTGGTCGGGCTGTTTGCCATGTCGTTCATGCCACCGGCTCCTCTGCTGCGGGTTCGATGTTGACCAGAAACGCCTTGAATTCAGGCGTGTCCGTATTGGCGTCGCCGATAAAGGGCGTCAGGCTGTTCGGCCCCCAGCCTTTCTTGGCGGCACCCATGAAGCCCCAGTGCAGCGGAATGCCGACGACATGGACGGTCTTGCCGTCGCAGATCATCGGACGCAGCCGCTTGGTCACCACGGCTTTCGCCCAGACCTGACCGCGCTTGCCCCAGACCCGGACGCGACCGCCCTTGGCGATGCCGCGTTCCGCCGCCAGTTCCTCGCTGATTTCCACAAAGAATTCAGGCTGCAGCGCGGCATTCACCACGTTGTGCTTGGTCCAGTAGTGGAAATGCTCGGTCAAGCGATAGGAGGTGGCGACGAACGGGAATTCCGAACTGTCGCCAAGCCGCGCCACATCGGATTCGAACACCCTTGCCACCGGATTGCCCCGCATGCGCGGGTTGAACACGTTGGCCATGGGGCTTTCGAACGGCTCCATATGCGTCGGGAACGGCCCGTCGCGCATCATGCCCCGGGTGAACAGGCGCGATACGCCTTCCTGGTTCATGATGAAGGGACCGACCTCGGACGGGTTGGCCGTGGGCGCGATGTCGGGAACATCGTAGCCGCCCCATTTCGCGCCGTCCCACTGGATCAGCGGGCGCGTCGCGTCCCAAGGCTGGCCGTTCAGATCGGCCGAGGCGCGGTTGTACAGCACCCGCCGGTTGGCGGGCCATGCGAATGACCAGTTCAGGTACATGCCGGTCTCGTCGGGATCGGAATTGTCCCGCCGCGCCATCATGTTGCCGTCCTCGGTCCAGCTGCCGGCATAGATCCAGCAGCCCGCCATGGTCGAGCCGTCGTCGCGCAGCTGCCCGAAACCGGACACCTGCTGGCCCGCCTGCAGGATCTGCGCGCCGGTCGCCGGATCGGTCAGATCGGTCAGGGCGCGACCGTTCATCTCCTTGGCCAGTTCCTCGGGGGTGGGTTCGCCCGCATCGGCATAGTCCCAGGACAGGTTCACGATCGGATCGGGGAAGGCGCCGCCTTCGGTCCGATACAGCTCGCGGACCCGCGTCCAGATCTGCGCCATGATCCAGGTGTCATGCTTGGCCTGCCCCGGAGCGGTGGCGCCCGGCCAGTGCCATTGCAACCAGCGACCGGAATTGACCAGCGCGCCTTCATCCTCGGCAAAGCAGGTCGTCGGCAGTTCCAGCACTTCGGTCTGGATGGATGCCGTGTCCACCTCGTTATGGGCCCCGTGGTTCTGCCAGAAATGCGAGGTTTCGGTGGACAGAGGGTCCATGACGACCAGCATCTTCAGCTTGGACAGGCCCGCCGTGACCTTGCCCCGGTCGGGGATGGACAGAAGCGGGTTGAAGCCCTGACAGAAATACAGGTTCACCCGGTCATTGTTCATCATCTCGAACATGCGCAGGATGTCATAGGCGGGGACATCCAGCTTGGGCAGATAGTCAAAGGCCCAATCGTTGTCCTCGGTGGCGGCATCGCCCCACATGGCCTTCAGGAAACTGACCATGAATTTGGGGTAATTCTGCCAATAGCTGGTCTGCCCGGGCCGCAGCGGGGTAAAGCTGCGGCTGGACAGATAGGTGTCCCAATCGACCTCGGCCTCGGTCGGGATGTTCAGATATCCGGGGATCAGGTTCGACATCAGGCCGATATCGGTCAGACCCTGAATGTTGGAATGCCCGCGCAGCGCGTTCATGCCGCCGCCCCGCACGCCGATATTGCCCAGAATCAACTGCAGCATCGCCATGCCACGGATGTTCTGCGCGCCCTTGGAATGCTGGGTCCAGCCAAGCGCGTACATCGAGGTCATCGTCTTGTCGACGGCCGAACATTCGCCGATCATCTCGCAGATGGTCAGGAACTTGTCGCGCGGCGTGCCGGTGATGTTTTCCACGAATTCGGGCGTGTAGACATCGACATGGCTCTTCAGCATCTGCCAGACGCAGCGCGGATTTTCCAGGCTTGGGTCGGTCAGCGCAAAGCCGTCATCGCCGATCTGGTAATCCCAGCTTTCCTTGTCGAAATCGCGCTTTTCCTCGTCATAGCCGCTGAAAAGACCGTCGGACCAGCCGAAATCCTCGCGCACGAGGAAGGACGCGTTGGTATAGTTGCGGACATAGTCCCACTGGACCTTGTCGTTTTCCATGCACCAGCGGATCGCCCCCATCAGGAAGGCGATATCCGTGCCCGGACGGATCGGGGCATAGTAATCCGACACCGATGCGGTGCGGGTATAGCGCGGGTCGACCACGATCAGCTTGGCGCCGCGATGCGCCTTGGCCTCGGTCACCCATTTGAAGCCGCAGGGATGCGCTTCGGCGGCATTGCCGCCCATCACGACCACCAGATCGGTGTTCTTGATGTCAGTCCATGGATTGGTCATCGCACCACGTCCAAACGTCGGGCCCAAACTGGACACCGTCGGGCCGTGTCAGACGCGAGCCTGATTATCGAATCCCACAATCCCCATGGACCGGACCGTCTTATAGGTCAGCCATGCGGTTTCATTGGTGGTGGCCGAAGCCGCCAGAAATCCCGTCGTCGTCCAGCGGTTGACGGGGGTGCCGTCATCGTTGGTGGCGATGAAATTCGCGTCGCGATCGTCTTTCAGCTCGCGCGCGATCTTGTCCAGCGCTTCGTCCCAGCTGATCTCTTCGAACTGGTCGGATCCGGCGCGGCGGATGCGGGGATGCGTCAGGCGCGTGGGCGCATGGACGAAATCCTTCAGCGCGGCGCCCTTGGGGCACAGCGTTCCGCGGTTCGTCGGGTGATCTGCATCGCCCTCGATATGCAAAAGCTCGGCGGTTTCGCCGGCTTTCACGTCGCCCTTGGAATACATGATGATCCCGCAGGCCACCGAGCAATAGGGGCAGGTGTTGCGTGTTTCCGTCGTCGTGGCCAGCTTGAAGGCGCGCACATGCGCGGCCTCGGCTGCCTCTGCCGCGCCAAAACCCATGGCGCCTAGCGACGTCGCCGCAACTCCCGCACCCGCAAGCCTGAGAAAGCCGCGGCGCGAAAGGTCGATATTCATGGGACCCTCCCCTTTGCCTGTCTGATCGATAGGTACGCGCCTATCGTCGGTCCCTGAACTGTCCGTGTCAATACACGACACCTTGCCTGCGACGCCGCGGCGTTGCTAAAACGGGGGGGACAAGCCGATGCGCCGGGTGCGCTCGGGGCCCGGTCTTCGGGACGCCGCATCTGCGGGGGCTTGACGACACGGCGCGCGGCCCGCATGGCGGTGCCCGCCGGTGCCTTTGCCGTTTTTCCATCCCCATTGCGTCCCGAAAGGTTCCGCCCATGATCCCGCGCCTGTTTGCCGCCCTTTTGCTAACCGCCCTGCCGCTGGCCGCTGCGGCCCAGGACACGCTGTATTTCTCGGCCATCCCGGACGAGGATGAGACGCGTCTGGCCGAACGCTTTGGCGCCGTCGCCGAATATCTGTCCGAAGAACTGGACGTGCCGGTCCAGTTCGTGCCGGTGAAATCCTATCCCGCCGCAGTCACCGCGTTTCGCAACGATCAGGTGCAGCTGGCCTGGTTCGGCGGGCTGTCGGGCGTGCAGGCGCGGCTGCTGGTGGACGGCGCCCGGGCCATCGCCCAAGGCGACGAGGATACCAGTTTCGTCAGCTATTTCATCGCCCATACCGATACCGGGCTGGAACGATCCGACGATTTCCCCGATGCCGCGCGGGGCATGTCCTTCACCTTCGGGGCCAAGACCTCGACCTCGGGTCGGCTGATGCCGGAATATGGCATCCGCGAGAATACCGGCGAGGCGCCCGAGGAATTTTTCTCTCGTGTCGGCTTTTCGGGCGATCACAGCCAGACGCTGCGGCTGGTCGCCTCGGGGGCGTGGCAGGTGGGGGCGCTGAATTTCACCGTCTATGACCAGGCCGTGGCCGATGGCGCCCCCGAGATCGAGACCGCCAAGGTCATCTGGCAGACGCCGCCCTATCCCGATTACAACTGGACCATTCGCGGCGATGTCGATGCCCGGTGGGGCGAGGGGTTTGCCGATCGCGTGCAGGCCGCCCTGATCGGCATGGACGATCCCGACCTGCTGGCGGCCTTTCCAAGGAACGCCTTCATCGCCGCCGAAAACGACGATTATGCACCGATCGAGCAGGTCGCCCGCGAACTGGATCTGCTGGAGTAATCCCTTGCAGCTGCTGGACGGGGCCGATCTGGGCTATGGCGGGGCGCCCGTTCTGACCGGGGTGCGGCTGCATGTCGCATCCGGCGAGCGTGTCGCCCTGCTGGGGCGCAGCGGATCGGGCAAATCGACGCTGCTGGCCGCGTTGCGCGATGCGGCGCTGGCCCGCGACCTGCGCGTGGCGCTGGTGCCGCAGGACACCGCGCTGGTCCCGCAGCTGTCGGCCTTGCGCAACGTGCTGATGGGGCGGTTGGACGATCACGGGGCATGGCGCAACCTGCGCACCCTGATCCGGCCCGCCCGCGCCGACCGGGCGGCGGCGCTGGCCGATCTGGCCCGCGTGGGCCTTGCACCCGAGGCCGACCGCGCCGTCGAGGGTCTGTCGGGTGGCCAGAAACAGCGCGTGGCCGTGGCCCGTGCCCTGCATCGCGGCGGCGATCTGATCCTGGGCGATGAGCCCCTGTCCGCCGTCGATCCGCATCAGGCCGATGCTTTGGCGGCGGTGATCCGCGATGCCTTTCCGACCGCCATCCTGGCCCTGCATGACGTGGCCATCGCGCGCGCCTTTGCGACGCGGGTGATCGGGCTGCGGCAGGGGCGGTTCCTGTTCGATCTGCCGGTGGCCGATCTGGACGCGGACCGGATCGGGGCGCTTTATGCGCATTAGGCGGGGCGCACGCCCCCTGACCCGGTCGGGTGTCGTCGCGGGATTTCTGGTACTGGCCACCCTGTGCCTGCCGCTGGCCGATCTGGGCATTGCGGGTCATGACCCCTGGGCGGCGCTGGCCCGGATGGGGCGGGGCTTCCTGTCGCCCGATTTCAGCGCCATCGAACAGATCGCCCGCGCCGTCGCCCTGACCGTGGGCTTTGCGATCGCGGGCGTCACGCTTGGCGGGCTGGCGGGCCTTTGCCTTGCGCCTTTCTACCGGCTGAGGCCGGTGCGCTGGCTGGCCATCGCCCTGCGATCGGTGCACGAGCTGTTCTGGGCGCTGCTGCTGTTGCAGGTGCTGGGGATCAGCATCTGGTCGGGGGTGCTGGCCATCGCGCTGCCCTATGCCGGGATTTTTGCCAAAGTCCTGTCCGAGATATTGGACGAGGCCGACCGCCGCCCTGCCGACTGGCTGGGCGCCCGCGTGGACCCGCTGACGCGGTTTCTGTGGGCGCGGGCGCCGCTGGCCCGGCCCGAGATGGTGAACTATGCCCTTTACCGGCTGGAATGCGGGCTGCGATCCTCGGCCGTGCTGGGATTCGTCGGGCTGCCGACGCTTGGCTATCAGCTGGACACGTTTTTCCGGCAGGGCGAATACGGGGCGGCGGGGGCGGTTATGGCGATCTATATCGCGCTGATCGCCACTGTGCGGGTCTGGATGCGGCCCCGGCTGCTGGTCGCATGGCTGGGCTTTGCCGGGGTGATGCTGGCCAGCGTGACCTCTCCGCCGATGGGGCAGGGGGCGCTGTGGCGGTTTCTGTCCAGCGACATCATCCCCGCGCCTTTGCGGCAGGGCGATCCGGGCGCCCTGCTGCCATGGCTGTGGGATCTTACCACCGGCGCGATCCTGCCCGGCCTTGCCGCGACGCTGATCGTGGCGCAGCTGGCGCTGGTTCTGGCGGGGGCGCTGGCCTTTGTCGCGCAGGCGCTGATCGTGCCGCGCGTCACCGGGCGGGTGGGCGCCGCATTCGGGCATCTGGTGCTGGTGATCCTGCGATCCTTTCCCGAATACATGCTGGCCTATCTGTTCCTGCAGGTCTGGGGCCCATCGATGCTGCCCGCGATCCTGGCGCTTGGGCTGCATAACGGGGCGATCATCGGGCATCTGCTGGGGCGTCAGGCGGTGGGCCTTGCGCTGCGCCCCGATGCGCCGCGCGGGCTGACCCTGTGGGGGTGGGAACTGGCGCCGCGCCTGTTCAGCCCCTTCGTCGCCCTGTGTCTGTACCGGTGGGAGATCATCATCCGCGAATCCGCGATCATGGGCATTCTGGGCATTGCCACGCTTGGATTTTATCTGGACGACGCCATCGGAGAGCTGCGCATGGACCGCGCAGTCGTCATCCTTGCCGCGACCGGGCTGGTCACGGTCGGCATCGATGCGCTGTCGCGCCATCTGCGCGCCCGGATCGGGGCGGCGGGTCTGCGCCTGACAACGGGCCCTGCAGCGGCGGGCGCGGCCGGTGCCGCCCCGCTGCGCGAGACCGGGTGCTAGGCGACCATGCGCTGTTCTTCCATCCGGTGGATGGGCATCTGCGCGGGGATATCGGTCATCGGCTGACGCACGGCGCAGGCAAAGGCCAGAAACTTGCCATCATCGTTCGACACCAGATCGCCCATCGGACGGGGCGTCCAGCCAAGCCGCGTGGCCATGCGCAAAAAGGCGGGCGGGCCCAGAAACAGGCAATCGGTCGCGCCGACCTTGTGCAGATAGGCATTCGACGCCTCGAGGATTGCCTCGGCCAGACCGGGCAGCGGCAGGGCGGCAAAGCGCGTCAGCTCCCACGACCGGGAATCGACCGGGGGTTCGCCATGGCACAGATTGGTGGGCATGCCGGGCAGCAGCCCCAGATGCGCGTCGCGGATCATATAGCTGTAGACGACCTTGCCGCCGCCGAACGAACAATCGGTCCGTTTCAGCCGCGCCCCGCCCACCGCGCGACCGTCCTGATGGGCGATCACATAGACGGTGTCGAAGGTGTCGTATTGTTCGAATTCGATCCCCTCGGCGTGGTGCAGCGGCCATGCCATGCGGTCGACAAAGATCTGCTTGCGCAGCTTGAAAAAGCTGGTGACCAGATCGAACCGCGCCATGTCGCGGGGCAGGGTGATGGTTTCGATCTGAATGTCCGAAGTCATGTGACGTGTCATAAAAGGCTCCTATGGAAAAAAAGGGGGGGAATAAGATTACTGCCGATAGCCTTCGGGCAGCTTGGCCAGACCCAGGAACTGCCGTCCCCCGGTCGCCTTGTTGGGCAGCCACAGGCCCCAGCTTGTGACCTCGACCTTCAGGACGCCCTCGTCGGCATAGGCGTCGAAATAGGTCAGCATCGTCTCGACCATGTCGCGGCTGAATTCCGCGGTGGCCAGTTTCGGTTCTCTGATACCCATTGTGGTTGTCATCCTCCTTGGTTGAGTGGTGATTCAGGAATGCGCCCGCCTTGGGGTACTTGTCGCGCGAAAAGCGTCGAAGGCGCCTTTTCAGTATGTCCGAAAAGGCATATCCTTCACGTCGTGCAACAGGAGCCGCGGATGCTGAACGATCTGATCCCGAATTTTGACGATGAGATCGCGCAGATGCATGCTTTGGCGCCGTCGGGCTGGATCATGGGATTCAACCTGACCTATAAGGGCCCCGAGCATCTGCATAACGCCTACCCCAACGCCTGGCGGGCCATCTACGAAGACCGGAACTACTTTTTCGGCGACCCGATCGCGATGTGGACGATGACCCATGACGGCGCCGCCCGCTGGTCCGAGGTGCGCATCCCCGACCTGCGCGGCGTCATGCAGCAGGCCAAGCGGTTCAAGCTGAATTACGGGGTCGCGATCTCTCGCAAGGTGGCGGGCAAGCGGTCGTTCCTGACCCTGTCCCATCCTGATCGTGAATTCACCGATGACGAGATCGCGCGCTGTTCGGCGCGGTTCCATCTGTGGACCGACATGGTGCTGAACCGCGCCGCCCTGACCCCGGCGGAACTGGACGTGCTGCGCTGTTTCCGCGACGGTCTGGGCCAGATCGAGACCGCGACCCAGCTGGAAATCGCGGAATCCACCGTCAAGCAGCGCGCCTTGAAGGCCTGCGCCAAGCTGGGCGCCAAAAGCCGCACGCAGGCCGTCGCGATCGCGGTGGCGCGCAACTATCTGTAATCTATCCGATAGGGCAGGTTTCCCTTAGCCTGTCGGGCGGTTTTACTGCACTGCGCGGATCGCCGGATAGGCGGTGCGAAACCCGGCCAGCGCCTTGGCAAAGGCGTCGCGCAGGGCGGGATCGGGGGCGATCTCGGCGGTGATGTCGGGGGCCGTCATGATGTCATCCACCGATCCCCCACCGGCGGCGACCATGCCAAGCCGGGCGGCGCCAAGGGCGGCGCCGAACTCGCCATCCGCAGGCAGGGTCAGGGTCACGTCCAGCGCCGTGGCGATCACCTGCAGCCAGTATTGCGACCGCGCGCCGCCGCCGATGGCCATCAGATGGTCGGGCCGCGCACCGGTCGCCTGCAGCGCCGCCAGACTGTCGGCCAGCCCGAAGGCCACGCCCTCCAGCACGGCGCGGGTCAGATCGCTGCTGTCGGTGGCGCTGGCAAGGCCGGTCAGGCTGCCCCGGATGGCCGGGTCGTTATGCGGTGTCCGCTCGCCCGACAGATAGGGCAGAAAGCGCACGGCCCCCGGTGCGCGCAGCGGCCCCAGATCAGAGGTCAGCGCGGCGGGGCTGGTCCCGGTGATCCGGCCCAGCCAGTTCAGGCTGTCGGTCGCGGCCAGCATCACCCCCATCTGATACCAGCGCCCCGGCACCGCATGGCAAAAGTTGTGCAGCGCCGTGTCGGGCGCGGGCGCGTAACCGTCGCGCGCCGCCAGCAGCACCCCCGAGGTGCCAAGCGAGACAAATCCCGCCCCCTCGGCCATCGCGCCGATCCCGCAGGCGGCGGCGGCATTGTCGCCCGCACCCCCGGCGACGGTGACCGGCCCGGTCACGCCCCATTCGGCGGCCAGCGAGGCGCGCAGGCGCCCGGCCTCGGCCGCACCCTCGACCAGACGCGGCATCTGCGCGCGGCGCATCCCGGTGGCGGCCAGCAGATCGTCCGACCAGTCGCGCGCGCCCGTATCCAGCCATGACGTTCCCGAGGCATCCGACAGATCGCCCACGGCCTCGCCCGTCAGCCACAAGTTCAGGTAGGCGGCGGGCAGCAGCACGCGGGCAGCGCGGGCGAACAGGTCGGGTTCCTCATCCGCCATCCAGACCAGCTTGGGGGCGGTAAAGCCCGGAAAGACGATAGTGCCGGTCAGATCGCGAAAGCGCGGATCGGCGTCCAGCGCCGCCGCCTGCCGGTGGCTGCGGGTGTCGTTCCACAGGATGCAGGGCCGCAGCACCTGATCATCGGCGTCCAGCACCGTCGCGCCATGCATATGCCCCGCCACGCCGATCCCGCGCAGGGCCGCGAATTCGGGATGGGCGGCGCGCAGATCGGCCACGGCGCCCTGAAAGGCGCGGATCCAGTCGGCAGGATCCTGTTCCGACCAGCCGGGATGGGGGTTGGCGACGCCGTATTGCCGTTCCGCCGCGCCAAGGGGCTGGCCCTGATCATCCACCAGCAGGGCGCGCAGCCCCGACGTGCCCAGATCGATCCCCAGATAGCTCATCCCGCATCTCCCCTTGACCGGCGCCCTTGACCGGTCGGTTCGGCGCGACCTTCCCAACGGCAGGCGGCAATGTCCAGCCGGGGAATGCACAAGGTCATGTTCAACAGTCTGGACAATTGTTGAACATTTTTGTATTCAACAATCGTCCCAACTGTTGAACATCATGCAAGCAGACGCCCCCATCCCCCGCCATTCCGCATTGGCTCATGCGGCCTATCACGACTTGCTGCGATCCTTGCGCGACGAGGGCCTGCGCGATCTGCGCGGCACGCCCACCCGGGTCATGCGGAACGGGCGCGGCTATTGGTATGACAGCTTTCGCGTCGGAACCGAGGTGCGCAAGCGCTATCTGGGCGAGGATGGCCCCGATCTGGCCGCCCGGATGGAGACCTTGCGCATGGACCGGGCACCCGAGGGACAGCGCCGCCGCGACCGGGCGCGGCTGGTGCGGCTGCTGCGGGCCGAGGGGTTTCTGGGATTGGACCCGACCAGCGGCAGCCTGATGGCGGCACTGGCGGGCGCGGGGGTGTTCCGGCTTGGCGGCACCGTCGTCGGCACCCATGCCTTTCGCCTGTATGAAGGCGAACTGGCCCTGCGCCTGTCGCTGGAACAGACCGCGCAGACCGACGATCTGGATATTGCCAGCTTTGAACGCCTGTCGCTGGCGCTGGAGGATGCCGCAGCGCCGCCCGTCCAGCAGGTGCTGGCCGATTTCGCCTTTGCCCCCGCCCCCAGTCTGGAACCG
The DNA here is from genome assembly GCF_004335005.1 of Paracoccus nototheniae. GTDB lineage: Bacteria > Pseudomonadota > Alphaproteobacteria > Rhodobacterales > Rhodobacteraceae > Paracoccus > Paracoccus nototheniae. The sequence continues at coordinate 25,950 of NZ_RQRT01000049.1, forward strand.
GGCCGCACATGGCGCTGGCGCCAGACCCAGGGCAATGCGCTGGTCGAATTCCTGACCCCCGCCTTTGGCGAGGAGGGGCTGCGCGATCTGCCCGCGCTTGGGGTGCAGGCGCAGGCGCTGCATCATCTGAACTATCTGATAGCCGACCCGATCCCGGCGGCGATCCCCTATCGCGCGGGCGTGCTGGTGCAGGTGCCGCGTCCGGAACGCTATGCCATCCACAAGCTGATCGTGGCCGACCGGCGGCGCGCGGCGGACCGGATGAAATCGGCCAAGGACCGCGCGCAGGCCGCCTTTCTGATCGCCGCTTTGGCCCGCGACCGCCCCGAGGATCTGGCCGAGGCGCATGAGGATGCTCTGGCGCGCGGTCCCCGCTGGCGCGACCGGATCGCGGCCAGCCTGTCGCGGATGCCCGATACGGCGGCGCTGCTGGCGGGGCTTTAGGCCCTCAGACCACGACCACGCGGGTCTGCCACTCGGCGCAGGCGCGGGCCAGCGGCTCGGGCAGGGGGCGGTCGGTGAAGATCGCGTCCAGTTCCGCCAGCGAGGCGATGCGGGCGGGCGCGCTGCGCGTCAGTTTGGAATGGTCGGCCACAAGGAAGGTGCGGCGCGACTGGCGCAGGATGGTCTGGCTGACGCCGACCTCTTGAATGTCGAAATCCAGCAGGTCGCCGTCGCGGTCCAGCGCCGAACAGCCGATCACCGCCAGATCGAACTTGAACTGGCGGATCGTCTCGGCGGCCAGCGTGCCGACCAGCCCGCCATCGGCGCGGCGCAGGCTGCCGCCGGTGACGATGACGTCGCAATCGGGGTTCTCGACCAGGATATTGGCGACGTTCATGTTGTTCGTCACCACCAGCAGATCGCGATGGCCCAGCAATTCGCGGGCGACGGCCTCGGTGCTGGTGCCGATGTTCAGAAACAGGCTGATCTTGTCGGGCACCTCGGCGGCGCAGGCCCGCGCGATGGCGGTCTTGGCGGCGTGATGCAGGGCGCGGCGTTCCTCATACCCAATATTGGCCACGCCCGAGGGCAGGATGGCGCCGCCATGCACCCGTTCCAGCCGGCCGGTTTCGGCCAGTTCGGTCAGATCGCGGCGGATGGTCTGCAGGGTGACGCCGAAATGGCCGGCCAGCCCCTCGACCGTGACCTTGCCATCGCGCCGGGCGATATCCAGGATCTCGGGCTGGCGGAAGGTCTGGGACATGGGGGCACCTGTGACTTTTCCCGGATGTCGCATGAGGGGCGCGGACAGGCAAGATGTTCGTCCGCTTGCGTTTTAAACCAATCGGTATGGAAATGACCGGCGCCGGGCGGGTTGCGGCAGCCGCCCAAGCGGGGCAGGCTGGGTGATGGCCCATGCGGCTGATCGCGGCAGAGCGGCGCAATATGATGCAAAACGAAAACAAACCACTTTCTTTTTGGCGCGTTCAGGGTCAGAAACGGCGGCAAGGCGACAGCAAAAGGCGACAGCATATGGACGGCGCGCAGGGCAGCAGGGCCAAAAACGGAGAGGTCGATCTGTTCGTGATCGGCGGCGGCATCAATGGCTGCGGCATCGCCCGCGACGCGGCCGGGCGCGGGTTGTCGGTGACGCTGGCCGAGATGGGCGATCTGGCGCAGGCGACCTCCAGCGCGTCGACCAAGCTGTTCCACGGCGGGTTGCGCTATCTGGAATATTTCGAATTCCGGCTGGTCCGCGAGGCGCTGGTCGAACGCGAGGTGCTGCTGCGCGCCATGCCCCATATCAGCTGGCCGATGCGCTTCGTGCTGCCCTGGCATCCCGACATGCGCTTTGACAGCGACACGCCGACCTCCAAGCTGCTGGGGATGGTGATGCCGTGGATGCGGGGGCGCCGCCCGGCATGGCTGATCCGGTTGGGATTGTTCCTTTATGACAGCCTTGGCGGGCGCAAGATCCTGCCCGGCACCGCGTCCCTGTCGCTGGACGGCACCCCCGAGGGCGCGCCGCTGCAGCCGCGTTTCCACCACGCCTATGAATATTCCGATTGCTGGGTCGAGGATTCGCGTCTGGTCGTGCTGAACGCCCGCGACGCCGAGGCGCATGGCGCCCTGATCCTGACCGGCACCAAGGTCGTCTCGGCCGATCGCCATGCCGATCACTGGATCGTCACGACCAAGGACCGCCGCGGAGAGACCCGCCAGACCCGCGCCCGGATGCTGGTCAATGCCGCAGGCCCCTGGGTGGGCGAGGTGATCAAGGGCACCATCCGACTGAACTCGACCGAAGGCGTGCGGCTGGTGCGGGGCAGCCATATCGTGACCCGGCGGCTGTATGACCACGACAAATGCTATTTCTTTCAGGGCACTGACGGGCGGATCATCTTTGCCATTCCCTACGAGACCGACTTTACCCTGATCGGCACCACCGATGCGGAACATGACGACCCCTCGGTCGCGCCCGAATGCACGCCGGATGAACGCGATTACCTGCTGGGATTTGCCAACCAGTATTTCCGCCAGCAGCTGAGCGCGGATGACGTGGTCTGGTCCTATTCCGGGGTGCGGCCCCTGTATGATGACGGGGCGCAAAGTGCGACGGCGGCGACGCGCGATTACACGCTGAAGGTCGATCAGACGGGCGGCGCGCCGGTGCTGAACGTCTTTGGCGGCAAGATCACCACCTATCGCCGTCTGGCGGAATCGGCGCTGCAAAAGATCGCGCCGTTCTTTGAGGGATTGCCCGGCCCGTGGACGCGCGGCGCCAGCCTGCCCGGCGGAGATTTCCCGGTGGATGGCGTGCCCGCGCTGGTGGCCGCCCTGCGCGACGCGCATCCGTTCCTGACCGAGCGGTGGGCGCTGCGGCTGGTGCGCGCCTATGGGACCGAGGCCGCGCGCATCCTGTCGGGCGCGCGCATCGAGGCCGATCTGGGCGTCAGCTTCGGCGCCACCCTGACCGAGGCCGAGGTGGTCTGGCTGATGGATCACGAACATGCCCGCCGCGCCGCCGACGTGGTCTGGCGGCGCAGCAAGCTGGGCCTGCGGATGGATGCCGACCAGATCGCCGCTTTGGACGACTGGATGGTCGCGCGGGTGCCCCATCCCGCGCTGCCGACTCTGGCCGGGGAACCCGCGACCGCATCGGGGATTTGACCCAAGGACCGACGCTTTCGGAGGAGGACAGCGCATGACCCATATTCTGGCCATCGATCAGGGCACGACCTCGTCCCGCGCCATCGTCTTTGACGGCGATCTGCGCCCCGTGGGCCGCGCGCAAGAGGAATTTCCCCAGCATTTCCCCCGCCCGGGCTGGGTCGAACATGATCCGGGCGATCTGTGGTCCAGCACGGCGGCGACCTGTCGGGCCGCGATCGAGAAATGCGGCAATCCCCGGATCGACGCCATCGGCATCACCAATCAGCGCGAGACGGTGGTGGTCTGGGATCGCAAGACCGGCAAGCCCATCCACAATGCCATCGTCTGGCAGGACCGCCGCACCGCCGATCTGTGCCGCGAGTTGGAGGCGGCGGGCCATGCCGACATGATCACCGCCCGCACCGGGCTGCTGGTCGATCCCTATTTCTCGGCCACCAAGCTGAAATGGATTCTGGACCATGTGGACGGCGCCCGCGACCGGGCCAATGCAGGCGATCTGGCCTTTGGCACGGTAGACAGCTGGCTGATCTGGAACCTGACCGGCGGCCAGACCCATGCCACCGACGCCACCAATGCCGCGCGCACGATGCTGTACGACATCCACAAGGGCAGGTGGTCGGCCACCATCTGCAAGCTGTTCGACATTCCCATGTCGATGCTGCCCGAGGTGCGCGACTGCGCCGCCGATTTCGGCACCACCCGCCCCGATCTGTTCGGGCGCCCGATCCCCATCACCGGGGTCGCGGGCGATCAGCAGGCGGCGACCGTGGGGCAGGCCTGTTTCCGGCCCGGGATGATGAAATCGACCTATGGCACGGGGTGCTTTGCGCTGCTGAACACGGGCGACACGCCGGTGGCGTCCACGCAGCGGCTGTTGACGACCATCGCCTATCAGTTCGACGGCAAGCCGACCTATGCGCTGGAAGGCTCGATCTTCATCGCGGGGGCGGTGGTGCAATGGCTGCGCGACGGGCTGAAGATCATCCGCAACGCCGCCGAAACCCAGCCTTTGGCCGAAACCGCCGATCCCGACCAACAGGTGATCCTGGTGCCTGCCTTTACCGGCCTCGGCGCGCCTTACTGGAGCCCGGACAGCCGCGGCGCCATCTATGGCCTGACCCGCAATTCCGGCCCGGCGGAACTGGCCCGCGCGGCGCTGGAAAGCGTCGGCTTTCAGACCCGCGACCTGCTGGAGGCGATGAAGGCCGATTGGGAACCCAAGGGTGAAACCGCCCTGCGCGTCGATGGCGGGATGAGCGCGTCGGATTATGCGATGCAGTTTCTGGCCGATATCCTGGGCGCCCCGGTCGACCGCCCCAAGGTAGTCGAGACGACGGCGCTTGGCGCCGCATGGCTGGCCGGGCAGGGGCCGGGGCTCTATCCCGATCAGGCGGGCTTTGCCAAGGACTGGGCGCTGGACCGCAGCTTTGTCCCCGACATGGACCCCGATCTGCGCGATCAGCGCTACGCGGCATGGCGGCGCGCGGTCAAGGCGACCATGTCGCTGTGACGCAGGCGCTGCGATCGGCCGACCCATTGACCCCGGCGCAGGCAGCGGTAAACCCGTCGCCCTGACGCTTGGGACAAAGGACGCGGATGCGATGACGGACACGACCCGACACAAGGTGATCTTCGACACCGATCCCGGTGTGGATGACGCGCTGGCGCTGTATTACCTGATCCGCCATCCGCAGGTCGATCTGCTGGGGGTGACCACGGTCTTCGGCAACGCCCCGGTGGCGCTGACCACCCGCAATGCGCGGTTTTTGCTGCGCGAATGGGGCCATGGCGCGCCGGTTCATGCGGGCGCGTCGGGCCCCCTGACCCCCGACATGCCGCCCGAGGCCTTTCCGACCCATATCCATGGCGAGAATGGTCTGGGCGATCATCCGGTCGATCTGGACCCGACCGACGATCCCGATGATGCCGCGCAATTCCTGATCGACATGATCCGCCTGCATCCGGGCCAGATCCGGGTGCTGGCCGTGGGGCGCATGACCAATCTGGCACGCGCGGTGCAGATGGCGCCGGATATTGCCGGGCTGGTGCGCGACGTGGTGATCATGGGCGGTGCCTTTCGCGTGCCCGGCAACATCACCCCGGCAGCCGAGGCGAATATCTGGGGCGATCCGCTGGCCGCCGACATCGTCTTTGGTGCCGCCTGGCGCGTGGTCGCGGTGCCGCTGGACCTGACGACCCGCACCTTCATGGATCGCAGCACGCTGAATGATCTGGGCGCGCGCGGCGGGCCGGGCATGCGGCTGGTCGCCGATCTGTCGCAGAACTATGTCCGGTTCTATCAGGCGGCGGGCTATGACGGGATGCTGGTCCATGATGCCGCGGCGGCGGTCTGTCTGACCGACCCCGACCTGTTCACCCTGACGACCGGCGAGGTGCGGGTGCTGTCCGACGGCATGGCCCTTGGCCTGACGCTGATGAACCCCGCCGACCGGCAGGGTCCGATGGGCGCGTGGCAGGGTCGCCCGCGCCAGTTCGCGGCGCTGGAGGGTCAGCCGCAGGCCATTCTGGACCGGATCGCACAGGTCTGTACGGGCTGACCCGATTGTTCGTATAAAACGCTCCTGCGAAATAGTTCCCTTGGATTGTCCCATCAGAGCGAACACAGAGCGCGCAATATTCGGGCTAATCGCGGGGCTGGGTCGGGACTATCTCATGGTCATCGAAACAACGCCCCCCGTTGCGGGGCACCAAGACAGCAAGGAATTACGACCATGAAAGCTTTTGCAATCGCCCTGACCGCCCTGACCTTTGCCGCAGGCGCCGCCACCGCTGCCACCACGAACGACTCGGGCAACGGTTCGAACCTGCCCGCCCCCGCCGACGTTCAGGCCGCCGCGAAAACCAAGCAGGTTCCCGCCGCCAGCGTGATGACCAGCACCGAGCTGGCCCGTGCCGGCATCTCGGGTGACACGCTGGTCACCGTCACCTCGTTCGGGACCGAAGGTCAGGTTGCCAACCTGTACCGCGACCGCTAATCCTTGGGCTTCGGCCCGACCGGTTGACTGACAGACCAGACCGCCGCGCCCCCTCGCGGCGGTCTTTCCATGTCGGCATGGTCATGTCGGTGGGCGACAGGCGCACGGGGACGGAACGGAACGACCATGGATATCAAGGTTCTGCGCATCTTCGTGGCGATCATCGACGAGGGCAGTTTTGCGGCCGCCGCGCGCCGCATCGGCATTTCCAAAAGCATGTGCAGCAAGATGATCTCGGATCTGGAGGCCGATCTGGGCACCCGGCTGCTGACCCGCACCACCCGCGCCGTCACCCCCACGGCGGCGGGCCTGTCCTTTCACGCCTCGGTCAGCGATGTGCTGAGCCGACTGGACAGCGCCACCGAAGGCATCCGTACGGCTGCCGCCCGCCCCTCGGGGCCGCTGAAGGTCGGCGCACCGGTGCAATACACGCTGAAGGTCTTTCAGCCGCATCTGATGCGCTTCATGGAGGAATATCCCGATATCCAACTGGATCTGGTGCTGGATGACAGCCGCTCGGATCTGACGCGGGACGGCTTTGATGCGGTGATCCGGGTGGGCAAGCTGGAAGACAGCAGCCTGCATGCCCGCCATCTGCAGGATGCCTGCATCCTGCTGGTCGCCTCGCCCGAATACATCGCGCGCCACGGCCAGCCGCGCAATCCCGGCGAGCTGCGCGACCATCAATGCCTGCATTACACCAACCTGCCCGGTTCGGGCACCTGGCCGCTGCGGCAGGGGGACGAGGTGATCTATCAAAGGATCACCCCGATCTTTTCCAGCAACAACGGCGAATTGCTGCGCGCTCTGGCGGTCAGCGGCAAGGGGATCGCGTTGGCGCCCAAGTTTCAGGTGGCCGACGATCTGGCGGCGGGGCGGCTGGTGCCGGTGATGACCGACCATGCCCTGCCGGGCGTGCCGGTGAACATCGTCTTTTCCAGCCGCAAGCTGGTGACGGCGGCGCTGGCGGCATTTCTGGATTTCGTGGGGCAGCTGAACCTGCGCTAAGGGGTATCGCGCCGCCAACAGGACAAAACGCCGCGTTGCGCCGGGCGCCCGGCGGTGGGCTTGATGGCGGCGATGATCGACACGAAGGGGCGGCCCATGGGCGAACGGATCACGGTGGCCATCATCGGTGCGGGGCTGACCGGGCTGAGCTGCGCCCGCCGTCTGGCGCAGGCGGGTCTGTCGGTCACCGTCTTTGACAAGGGGCGCGGCCCGGGCGGACGTCTGGCCACGCGCCGCGCGGATCACGGGCTGCGCTTTGATCACGGCGCACCGGGGCTGACCGCGACCGATCCGGGCTTGGCCGCGCTGCTGGCGGATCTTGCCGCGCAGGGTCATGTGGCGCGCTGGCAGGACGGCCCGCCCGATGCGCAGCTGACCGGCACACCGGCGATGTCCGCGATCCCCAAGGCTTTGGCCCGGGGCTTGGATCTGCGGCAGGGCGCGATGGTCACCGCCTTGCGGCGCGAGGGTCGGCTCTGGCACCTTGGCGGCGAGGGGATCGACCATGCCGCCGATCTGGTCGTGCTGGCCATCCCCGCCCCGCAGGCCCGCGATCTGCTGGGCGCCGATCATCCGCTGGCCCCGGCGCTGGCCGATATCCGCTATCACGCCTGCATCACGCTGATGGCCGGGCTGGATGCGGCAGCGCCCGTGCCGCCCGTCACCGGCAATGGCCAGGGGCCTTTGGCGAAACTCTGGTGCGACAGCGCCAAGCCCGGTCGGGCGGGCCCCCTGACCGCATGGGTCGCCCATGCCGACCCGGACTGGAGCATGGCGCAGATCGACCTGCCCTTTGCCGAACTGGCCGCGATCATGGCGCCGCTGCTGGTGGAGGCCATCGGGGCCGATCCCGCGCATCTGCGCCACGCGGCGGCGCATCGCTGGCTTTATGCGCGCACCGACCGCGCGCTTGGTCAGCCCTGCCTGACCCATGATGCGACCGGGCTGGTCGTCGGCGGGGACTGGGCGCTTGGACCATCGGCCCAGGATGGCTGGGTCAGCGGGCAGGCCATGGCCGCCCATCTTCTGGCCCGGTCATGAGCGGCCCGGACGAGCGAACCCCGCGCCCGGTCCCTCAGGGGCGGCTGACGCGGAT
>NZ_RQRT01000004.1 GCF_004335005.1 Paracoccus nototheniae
CGGATGCGGGGGGCACGGACAACGACGCCGCCGGGGGCACCGGCGGCAGGTCGGACAGATGCGGCAGATCGGCGGCCTGCCCCTTGTGCCGGGCATCCAGAGGGGATGCGGTGCGGGCGATCCGGGACCACAGGTCGCGATCCTCGGGGGACAGGCCCCTCGGGCGGCGCATCACTCAGCCAGTCGCGACAAGCTGCCAGTTCGGATCGTCCTGACCCATGTGGCGGGCAAAGGTCCACATGTCCTTTTGCTTGCGCGAGGCCTTGGGATCGCCCTCGATGACCTTGCCGTCGGCGTCGCGGGTCGCGGCGATCAGCTCGCCGACGAACCGGACCGACACCTCGGCCAGTCCGGTGGCAGGGTCGTATTCGGCCAGCGCCAGCGAGGTGTCGCGGGTGCCCAGATATTGCGCCTGCACGGTCCAGCCGTTGGCGGCGCGCTGGTCGATCACCGACTGGAACGCCTCGGCGACCGGATCAGACAGAAAGGCGCGCACCTCGGACAGATCGCCGCGCTCAAAGGCCATCAGGATCATCTCATAGGCCTGACGCGACCCGGACAGGAAATCGCGCAGTCCAAAGGACGGCTCGGCCTGCTTCATTGCGGCCAGCGCCGTGGCACTGGCGGATCCGGCCTCGGCATGGTCCAGAATGTCATGGTCGGGTTCGTCGGCGCTGCCCTCGATCACCTCGAAGCGGGTTTCGGTCCGGGCGGGCTGGTCGACCTGCGGCGGCTCGAAGCCGTCGCGCGTTCCCAGCACATTGCGCAGCCGGAGGATCAGGAAGATCGCGATCCCGGCAAGGACGATCAGCTGGAGAAGCGGGTTGGACATACGGGCAACCTCTGGTCAAACGGGTCGTTGGTATCGGACGGTCTGTGCGTTATGTAGGGAGTGCCATGGCGCAAGTCCAGTTTCCGCGCCGTGCAGGAAGGGGAATTCGCATGCGGTTGCTTGCATTGTTTCTGGTGATCCCGGTCATCGAGATCGCCTTGTTCATTCAGGTCGGCGGCCTGATCGGCCTGTGGCCGACGCTGGCCATCGTGCTGCTGAGCGCCGTGATCGGCGTCGCGCTGATGCGCAGCCAAGGCGCGCATGCCTGGGCGGAAATCCAGCGCAGCTTCAGCGAAATGCGCGATCCCACCCGGCCTTTGGCGCATGGGGTGATGATTCTGGGCGCCGGCATGCTGTTGCTGACCCCGGGGTTTTTCACCGATGCGGTGGGCATGGCGCTGCTGATCCCCGGCATCCGCAATGCGGTAATGCGGCAGGTCGGCAAGCGCATGACCGTGACCCGTGTCGGCATAGGTGGTGCGACCATGGGCCGCGACCCGCACCGCCCGCCCTATGACGATGGCGTGATCGACGGCGACTTCGTCGTCACCGACGACGAGCCCGGTCGCACCGACCGACGCCCGCCGGTCGATCTGCCGCATGAGATCGACGACCAGACGCCGCCGCGCGCGCCGCGCGGTTCCGGCTGGACCCGGCATTGAGCGCGCAGGCGCGGGCTGATAGAAGGCCCGTCAAGACCGCATCGAGAAGGTAGACCCATGGCCGAAGAAGACACTCCGCAGAACAACGGCGCCGCACAACCGCAGCCCAGCCCCCCCCAGCCCCGCATGCAGATTCTGGCGCAGTTCATCCGCGATCTGTCATTCGAGAACGCGGTCGCCCAGAAAGGCGCGCCGCAGGGCGAGGTTCAGCCCGAGATCACCGTGCAGGTCAGCCTGGATGCCCGCAAGCGCGGCTCGGACACGCAATACGAGGTGATCACCAAATATCGCGTCACCTCGACCAACAAGGGCGACGGCGCGACGCTGTTTCTGGCCGAGCTGGATTACGGCGGGGTCTTTCAGATCGACGGGGTCGCGGCCGATCAGCTGCATCCCTTCCTGATGATCGAATGCCCGCGCATGCTGTTCCCCTATGTCCGCCGGATCATTTCGGACATGACGCGCGATGGCGGTTTCCCGGCCTTCAACATGGACCCGGTCGATTTCGTGGCCCTGTATCGTCAGGAACTGGCGCGGCGCGCGCAGCAGACCGCGCAGACGCAGGTGCCTGCCGACCAGAAGCTGTCGTAAGGGGCGATGGCGCCCCCGCCCCGGCGCGCCTGGCAGCGGATGCTGTCAGGCCGCAGGCTGGACCTTCTGGACCCGACGCCGGTCGATATCGAGATCGGGGACATCGCCCACGGCCTGGCCTTTGTGGCGCGCTGGAACGGGCAGACGCAGGGCGACTGGCCCTATTCGGTCGCCGAACATTCGCTGCTGGTCGAACAGATCTTTGACCGGATGCAGCCCGGCGCCGATCCGCACTGGCGGCTGGCGGCGCTGCTGCATGATGCCCCCGAATATGTGATCGGGGACATGATCTCTCCGGTGAAATCGGCTTTGGGGCGGGAATATGGCGCGATGGACGAACGGCTGGCTTCGGCCATCCATCGTCGCTTCGGGCTGCCCGCGACGCTGCCCGTGCCCGTCAAGCGTCGAATCAAGGCCGCCGACCGCGTCTCGGCCAGGCTGGAGGCCGTGTCGATCGCGGGCTTTGGCGCCGCCGAGGCGCAGCGGCTGTTTCCCATCCCCGACACGCAGTTGCTGGACGGACTGGCCATCACCCTGCGGCCCCCTGCCGAAACGCGACAGGCCTTTCTGGCACGTTTTGCCGATCTGATCGTACTGATCGACGCGGCGGCATGACGGGCCGGGCCACATGACAGGCGCGGCGGCATGACAAAAGGGGGCCGACCGGCCCCCTTTCTTCAAAGCAACAGACGTGGAATTCAGATCGCCAGGTCTTCCAGTTCCTTGCCCTCTTCCAGGCTTTCCACAACCCATTTGGGTTTGCGGCCGCGTCCGGTCCAGGTCATCGTCGGATCGGCGGGATTGGCGTATTTCGGCGCGACCGATCCGGTCTTCTTAGGCTTCGAGCCGGTCAGTTCGGCCAGATTGAAACCATGTTCGCGGGCGGCCTCTTCGATAGCGGTCATGGCCTCGCGGCGCTTGCGGTCCTCATAGGAATTGATCGCGCGGTCCAGACGAACCCGCAGATCGCGCATTTCCTTGAGAGACATCTTGTCGAAATCAATGCTCATGTTCACGTTTTCTTTATATTGAGTGGTTTATCTTCCCCCTGAATATAAGCATGATTTTATTTCTTCAAGATAAGAATATGATTATCTCGGCCCGCGCTTGGCAAGAATACGCTGAAGGGTCCGGCGATGCATATGCAATCGCCGCGCCGTTTCGCTGACATTGCGTTCGCATTGCTCATAAACGCGCTGGATATGTTCCCACCGCACACGGTCCGCGGACATGGGATTTTCCGGCGGGGGCGGCAGGAATTCGCCGCTGGACAAAAGCGCGGAGGTCACGTCATTTGCATCCGCCGGCTTAGCCAGATAATCGGTGGCACCCATTTTCACGGCGGCAACCGCCGTCGCAATCGCGCCATAACCGGTCAGAACGATAATGCGGGCATCGGCGCGCTTGTCGCGCAGTGCCTCGACCACGTCCAGACCGTTGCCATCCTCCAACCGCAGATCGATGACGGCATAGGCCGGGGCGCGACGTTCGATCAGCCGCATCGCGGCGGCAACGCTCAGCGCGGTTTCGGTTTGAAAGCCGCGCTTTTCCATGGCGCGGGCCAGCCGGGTCAGGAAAATCTCGTCATCGTCGACCAGCAGCAACGAAGGGTCGGCACCGATCTGCAGGTTCATGTCATCCATTTCGGGGCCCTCTGGCGCTAAAACTTTTCGTTCAGATGGGCAGTATCGCAAGGAAAATCAAACCCTGTGCGACAAACTGCCTTAGGTTGCGGCGTCCATATAACAGGCGACCGTCTCGGCCATTTGTTCGGGCGGAGTATCGCGGGAAAAGAACTCGACCGTTTGTTCTCCTGGCATGACCAGATAGGTATTGGTCATGTGATCGACCAGATAATATTCCTGATCTTCCTCGTCATTCGCCTTATAGTAATTGCGCCAGCCTTTGTTGACGGCGGCGATTTCCTCGTCGCTTCCGGTCAGGCCGATCATATCGTCGGAAAACAAACTGGTATAATCAGCAAGGATCTCGGGCGTATCACGGCGGGGATCGACGGTGACAAAGACGGTCTGCACCTCCTTGCCGCTTTCTTCCAGAAGGGTCGCGGCCTCGGCATTGCGGGCGCTGTCCAGCGGGCAGACATCGGGGCAGAACGTATAGCCGAAATACAAAAGCGAGGGCCGGTCGAACACCTCGGCCGAGGTCACGCGCTGGCCGTCCTGCCGGGTCAGGGTGAACTCTGTCCCGAAACTGTCCATGCCCCCGGCCACGGCGCTGTTCGAACAGCCGCTTGTGTCGGTGCCGCCCTGCAGCGTCAGGAACAGCGCCCCGCCCGCCAGCACGCCGATGGCCGCCGCAGCGCCGATCAGCAGGATTTTCCGGTCCGCCGTCATGGCATCCCCCTTGGTGTCAAATGCCCGCATTGATCGCCCATCGCGGCGCGGGTATCAAGGCTGGGCAATGTCGCAGCCAAGGGCCGCCGATGAACCGTCAGGATGCCGTGCCGCCTCTGCCCGACCCGATCGAGCCCTTGCTGATCGAGACCCCCAAGGCCGAACCGATCCGCATGCGGACGCTGGTGCATCTGCGCTGGTTCGCCATCGGGGGTCAGATGGCGGCGGTGCTGGTGGCATGGTCGATGGGCATCGGCTTTCCCAAGCTGCCGATCATTCTGCTGATCTCGGCCTCGATCATGATGAACCTGTGGCTGTTCCTGCGTCCGCCCAAGCGGACCTCGGCGGGGCGCGCGGTGGGGCAGCTCAGCTTTGATCTGGTGCAGATCTCGACCTTGATGGCGCTGACCGGGGGGATGGCCAATCCCTTTGCGCTGCTGGTGCTGGCGCCGGTGACCATCGCCGCCGCCTCGCTGAACGCGCGCCAGGTGCTGGCCTTGGGGCTGGCGACGGTGGCGCTGATCTCGGTCGCGGCGGTCTTTGGGGTGCCGCTGCGCGAACCGGGCGGAGAGATCCTGCGGATGGAACCGATCCTGGCGCTTGGCCACTGGGTCGCGCTGGTGATCGGGGTGGTGTTCTTTGCGGGCTATGCGCATCGGGTGACGGCGGAACTGTCGGACACCTCGGGCGCGCTGTTCGCGACCCAGATGGCCCTGTCGCGCGAACAGCGGCTGCAGCATCTGGGCGGCGTGGTGGCGGCGGCGGCACACGAGATGGGCACGCCGCTGGCCACCATCAAGCTGATCGCCGGAGAGCTGGCGGACGAACTGAGGGACGATCCCGACCTGCATGCCGATGCCATCGCGCTGCGCGTGGCCGCCGACCGCTGCGCCGCGATCCTGCGCAGCATGGGCCGCGCGGGCAAGGACGACCTGCACATGCACACCGCCCCCTTGCGCGCCGTGCTGGAGGATGCCGCCCAGCCCCATGCCGATCGCGGCCCGCTGGTCGAGATCCATGCCGAAGGCCCCATCATCCGCCGCGATCCCGCCATCACCCATGCCCTGCGCAACCTGATCCAGAACGCCGTCGATTTCGCCGAAAGCCGGGTGGTGATCGAAACACAGATCACCAAGGGCGCGCTGGTCGTGACGGTGCGCGACGACGGTCCGGGCTATCCGGTGCAGCTTCTGTCGCGGATCGGCGACCCCTATCTGACGCGGCGCGCCGAGGCGCAGCGCGGCAGCTATGAGGGGATGGGGCTGGGCCTGTTCATCGCCAAGACCCTGCTGGAACGGTCGGGCGCGCGGCTGACCTTCGCGAATGGCGGGCCGGGGGCGGTCGTCTCGGTCCGCTGGCCGCTGGAACGGATCGTGGCGCAGGGTCAGGGCCGGGCGGCGCTGGCCCATAATCCGAACTTCGAAGGCTGACCGCCTTAACCACATCTTAAGGTTCGCCCGGCTATGGTCGCCTGCAAGATCCATGAGGGGGCGTGGCGCGATGATGGTTCAGGGTGCGGGCTTGGTGGTGACGGCGGTCCTGTGCGGGACGCTGTCGGTCCTGCTGGCGGCGGCGGTCATCCGCCTTTGGGACTGGCGCCGCAGGGCGGTGACGGGCCGGATCAGGCTGGCGCCCCCGCCGCTTGAAGGGCAGGTCCAGCCGATGGTCTTTCTGTTTCAGGCCGGGCGGCTGGTCGATGCGACGCCCCCCGCGCGCGCGCTGCTGGACCGGGGCGGGCCGGCGGATGACGACTGGACCCGCCTGATGCGGTGGATCGGTCCGCGTTTTCCCGACGCACCCACGCGCCTGACCCATCTGCCCCGGCGCGGCCGGGTCGAGATTGTGGGTCAGCAGGGTCAGGGCCACGCCACGCTGCGCCTGCTGGCCGAGGAACTGGGCCACGGACTGTCGCGCCTGACCGTCACCGATCCGGGCGCGGACCATGCCGGGATCGTCGTCGATTCGATGTCCCTGCAGGCGATGGAGGAGGAATTGCAGCTGCTTCGCGGCGCCCTGGATCAGACCCCCATGCTGGTCTGGCGGCAGGATGCCGACGACCGCGTCACCTGGGCCAACGGCGCCTATCTGCGCCATGCCGAAACGCAGGATGACGGCGCGCTTGGCTGGCCCCTGCCCCGGCTGCTGGATGTGCCGCGCCCGATTCCGGGCACCGAACCCGCGCCACGCCGCGCCACGCTGGAGGATCGGGGGATCGTGTCGTGGTATGACTGCCACAGCCATCCGATGGGCGATCAGGTGATGATGTTCGCCCTGCCCGCCGATGCCGCCGTGCGCGCCGAACGCAGCCTGCGCGAATTCGTCCAGACGCTGACCAAGACCTTTGCCGACCTGCCGATCGGGCTGGCGATCTTTGATCAGGGCCGCAAGCTGCAGCTGTTCAACCCGGCGCTGATCGACCTGACGCATCTGCCCACCGGCTTTCTGACCGCCCGGCCCTCGCTGATGGATTTTCTCGACCAGCTGCGCGAACAGCGGATGGTGCCGGAACCCAAGGATTACCGCAGCTGGCGCCAGCATATGACCAATCTGGAAAGTGCCGCTGCCACCGGCCACCATGCAGAGACGTGGTCCCTGCCCGGCGGCCAGACCTATCGCGTGACGGGCAGGCCGCATCCCGGTGGCGCCGTGGCTTTCCTGTTCGAGAATATCACCACCGAAATCTCGGTCACCCGCAGGTTCCGGGCCGAACTGCTGCTAAGCGCGCAGGTGCTGGACGGGCTGGACGATGCCGTGGCGGTTTTCACCGCGGCCGGTCAGATGGTGCTCAGCAATCGGGCCTATCGCAAATTGTGGGGCCCGCCGCCTGCCAGTCTGGCCGACATGATTGCCGGATGGCAGGCCGCCAGCCCGCCCCATCCGGGGCTGACCGCGCTTTGCGCGGCGCTGACCCTTGCCGACGAAGCGCCCGAAGGCGCCGCGCAGGACGGCGAGGCGATGACCGGGCTGCAGGGCCAGGATCTGAACTGGACCGTGACCGACCTGTCCGGCGGGCGGCGCATGCTGCGGTTTCACACCGCACAGGGCCATGCCCCCGTCGCGCAGGGCAGTGTGGCGCAGATGCCCGCCCCGCATTACCCCTCCAGCCGGAGCGGTGGCTGACGCGCGCTTTTCGTCACCGCGCGCCCCGGGCAGACGCCCGGAAGCCCGGCCCTTGGCCCTTTCGTCGAATGCCGCGCCGACCGGTGAACAGAGCCTCAGTAATCCCGTTCGAAGAAGACCCCTATGGAACTGCCGCCTTCGTTGCCCACCGATCCCCGCGCCCGCAGCGATCGGGTGATGTCCAGGTTCAGGTTGATGCTGGTCCGCCCCCCCTCGCCCACCGACAGGTCGGTATAGACATTCTCGGACAGATAGCGCCCGGCGCGCAGCTCGATATTGCCATCATCGTCGGTGGTCAGGTCCAGATCGTCCAGACCGGCGCTTTCACGCAGATTGCCGATGATTCCGTCGCCCCCGCGCCCGGCCAGCACCGCGATGGCATTGGCCAGCTGCGCGGCCTGCAGCGGGCTGATGCTGTCCAGACCGCGTCCGAACAGCAGCTGGGACAGAACCTCTTCCTGCGGCAGTTCGGGCGAGGATTCGAAGGTGATGTCGGGGTCGCGGACCTCGCCGTCGATGATGATGCGGGTGGTGATGCTGTCCCGCTCGGTCTCGGCGACCAGACGGATGACAGGGATCAGGCTGCCCTGCAATTCGACCAGCCCCTCGGTCAGCACGAAGCGGTTGCCCAGCAGATCGACCCGGCCGCGGATCAGCTGCAGATTGCCGATCGGAATGGCATTGCGGGCCGTGCCCTGAATCTGGAAGCCCCCGCCCAGTTCGGCATCGACCCCCCGCCCCCGGATGAAGACCCGGCTTGGCGCATTGATCACCAGATCAAGCGCCGGCGGACGTCCCGGCGTGGCCGGCGGACCCGACATGCCCGCATCGCGCGAGGCCTGGCTGGGATAGGGCTCCAGTCCTGCCTTGGCGCGGGTGGCGCGGACCGGCGGGCGCTGGTTGCCGACATGGCGGATATCGGGGATCGCCTGTGCGCCCCCCAGCCCGGTCGAGGGGATGCGGATCTCGGTCTCGCCCAGATCGATCTGCCCCGAGATCAGCTGCCCGCTGGCGGCAGAGCCGCTGAAGCGCACATTCCCCGTCACGCTGGTCTGATAAAGATTGGGATCGCGCAGCACCACCTCGGCCAGCACCACCGCGATATCGACGGCGCCATTGGTCAGATCGACCGGTCCGTTCAGCGTCACCCGCCCCCCCGACGAGACATTGGCGGCCCCGTCGATCTGCAGGCGTTCGCCCTGAAAGGCGGCGGTGACGTTGATCGCCTCCAGTCGCAGGCCCAGACCGGGATCGGCCAACTGGCCATCCTGCAGCCGGACCTGCCCCGACAGCGCCTGTAACGACGGGGCGCCCTGCAGCCGCAAATCGATCAGCAGCGGGCCGGAAACGCTGCGGGTGCGCAGCGTCGTATTGGCCAGCGCCGAATCGGCGCGGCCCGCAATGGCCAGATCGGTGGTCGATCCGTCCCGCGCCGCCGTCCCCGCAATGGTCAGTTCGGTGCTGCCCGGCGCAGTCGCGCGCAGATCCAGCGCGAAATTGGCACCCTGTTCGCGCACCGTCCCGGTCACCGCGACGGGCCCGGGAAATTCGGGCACGATCAGGCCCAGATCGGCAAGCCGCGCCTGCAGGTTGATGCCCGAAGCAGGCGCCCCATCCGCGCTGACCTGCAGCTGCGGGTTCGTCACCTCCAACCGCTGGACCGAAAGGCCATCGGCCCCCTGACTGGCGGCGATGTCAAAGCTGGTCTGCCCGGCCAGAACCGGATCGATGCGGGGCTGGCCGACCGACAGGCCGCTGGCCGAACCGGTCGTCTCGACCCGCCGCGTGGTGCCGTCATCTGTCAGCCGGGCCGTGGCGGTAACCGCGCCGCCGATGCCGTTGCCCAGAAAGCGCAGGTCGCTGGCGTTCAGATCCGCTGTCACATCGGTCGCGCCCACACCGACCTGTCCGGTCGCGCTGGCGCCAAGACGCGGGTTTTCGATCTGTGCGGTGTCGATGGTAAAGATACCATCCCGTTCGGTTCCGGTCACGGCAAGCCGCGTCTCGCCGGCCAGGGCGCCATCGACCTGCGCCTGGCCAAAGGACAGATCACGCCCGGTTCCGGTCAGTTCCAGTTGGCGGACCCCCTCGGCGGCCTCGCGAAAGCTGCCATCGGCCTGCAGGCTGCCGCGCCAGCCGGGACCGAAGGGCGCCAGCGACGCGACATCGACATCGCCGGTCAGATCGGTCACGCCCTCGCCATAGGTGCCCTGCACCGTGGCGCGCATCTGGTCATTGCTCAGCCGGCCTTCCGAAATGGTGATCACGCCGGCCTGTTCGAACGCGCGCAGGGTCAGCTGGGTGGTCCCGGTCAGGGCGCCATCTGTCGTGCCCTGCCCAAGCGACAGATCCTGACCGCTGCCGGTCACTTCGATCAGGCGGGCGCCGTTCTTTTCGCTCAGGGTGGCGCTGGCCTGAAAGCCGCCCGCCCAGTCCGCCCGGATTGATGACAGGTCGGTCACCGCAAACCGGGCCACGGCATCCAGCGCGCCCTGGGCAAAACTGCCCTCGGCCTCGGCGCTCAGCTGCGGGTTGGTCAGGGTGAAATCCTCCAGCCGGAAACCGTCGCGCGCCTGTGCGGCACTGACGGTCAGCTGGGTCTCACCCGCCAGCGCGCCGTCCAGTGCCGCGATGCCGACGCGCAGATCCTGCGCCTGACCGGTCATGGCCACCTGCCGCTGGTTCTGCGGGCCGGTCAGCCGGGCCTCGGCCTCCAGCGAGCCGCCGAAATCGGGACCGGCATCCTCCAGCGAGGGCATCGAGATGCGCGCCTGCAGCGTGCTGGAGGCGCGGTCGATCAGGCCCTGCGCCGTCGCGGTCAGGCGGTTGGCGTTGACGCGGAAATCCTCGATCTCCAACCCCAGCTCGTCCCGGCGGGCCTGCAGAAGGATGGTCGAGGCCCCGCCCAGCAGCGGATCCAGCTGCGGCTGGTTCAGCGTGATGTCGCGCCCCTCGACGCGGGCATCGATATCGAAGCTTTTGTTCAGAAGAACGTAATAGCCCTGAACGGTGGCATCCGCCGCCCCGGTCAGGGGCCGTCCGGCCAGACCCGACAAGCGCGTCAGATCGGTATAGCGCCCACCCGCATCGACGGACAGGGTGATGCCGCTGCCCAGACCCGAGACGATGAAATTGCCGTCAGCGCCGTAATCGGCCCCGCGGATCCGCAGGTTCGTGACGTCCAGCGCATTGCCGGGGGTAAAGCCAAAGCCGGTCCGCCCTTGGATCTGCGGGCCCACGGCTTCGGCCAGCGACGGGTCGTCGAAGGCCAGATCGCGGACCGCGAAATCCAGCGCGCCGATGATTTCGGACAGGGCGCCGTCCGACTGGAACACCTGCCCCCGTCCGGCCAGATCAACCTCGCCCAGGGCGACATCGCCGACGTCCAGCGCGCCGACACGGCCATCCAGCCGCCAGCCATCGCTGCGCGCGGCGTCGAACTGAAACGACAGGCGGCCCGTTTCGACGGTCGCCTCTTCGCCCGCAAAGGGCAAGGGGACCGGCACCTGCGTGGCCCCGGCATCGCGGCCAAGCGTCACCTGCAGCTCGGCCCGCTGCGGCGCCGACTGGTCGTTCGTGGAAAACGAGCCTGCGATACGCAAAGCCTCGGTCCGGATGTCCAGACGGGGGATCTCGATCCGTCCGGTCTCGGCCCGCCAGCCCTCGGCCAGCAGCTGGGTTTCACGGCCAAAGAACGCCCGGTCCTGCGGGCGCAGCAGCGAGGCCACGTCGCCGCCCAGTTCGAACCGGAATCCGGTCCCGGCCGAGCCATCCTCGCCCGTCTGGCCATTGGCGCTGACCTGACCGGTGATGCGCGGCTGACCGTTGGTGGCCAGCCGGATATCGGCGGCGAAATCGCGGATATTGCCCTCGCCGCTGATCTGGGCGGTGACGGCGGGGCGGTCGTACAGGTTGACCAGATTGACCAGCAGCCCGTCGGCGGCCTCGTCCAGACCCAGATTGAGGCGCAGCACCTCGGTTTCATTGCTGTAACCGGTGTCCAGCACGAACTGGCCGCGCGGGCCGTCCAGCCGGTCGATGGTCAGCTGCGCCGTCCCCTCTCCGCCTTCCAGACTGAAGCCGCCCGCGATGCGCAGCGCGGCCTCGACCCCGATCACCGGCTGGCCCAGTTCGACGCGGTCGACGCTGATCTGTTCGATGTTCAGGGAAACCGGCAGTTCCGGCAGCGCAAAGACCGGAGCCTCGGCCTGAACACCGGTATCCTCGCCCTGCGGCAGGCGGGGCAGGATGATGGTCTCGGCCGACAGTTCGGCGATCTCGACCCGGCGGCGCAGCAGGGCCGAACGGTTCCACTGGATCGCGCCGTTGCGCAGGGTCAGCCACGCGCCGTCATCATCGGAAATGCGCAGTTCGGTAAAGGTCGCGCGGGACGACAGCGCGCCTTCGAACCCTTCGATGACCACCTGACGCCCGGCCCCCGACAGGTTGCGTTCCAGAAGGCCGGTCAGAAAGCCGCGATCATCCTCGGCCCCGGCGGCCAGTTCGGTCAGGCTTTGCGCCAGCACGGCCAGCGGGAACAGGATGGCGAACAGGGTGATCCAGAAGGTGCGCATCAGAATGCCTGCCCCAATCCAAGGTAAAGTTGCACGCCGCTGCCGGTGTCGCCGCTGACCGGCCCCGCCACGTCAAAGCGCAGCGGTCCGATGGGTGTGTCATAACGCACGCCCAGGCCCGCCCCCGTCTGATCGCCGCTTTCGCCGCCAAAGCTGCCTTCGGTCCAGACGCGCCCGTAATCGGCAAATGCCACCAGCCCGATTTTTTCGCGGACCTGCATGCGGATTTCGGCGGTGGCGCTGGCGACCGACAGACCGCCGGTCTTGATCGGCACGCCGCCCGGCCCCGAGATTTCCTCGACCCCAAGCGATTGATAGGGATGGCCGCGCACGGTGCCGCCGCCGCCCGAAAAGAACAGATAGTTGCGCGGCGTCGTTTCGATGTCGGTTCCAAAGACCGACCCGGCTCGCGCCCGGCCCGCCAGCGTAAAGCGGTCATCCGCGCCAAACGACCGGAACGCCCGCCCCTCGCCCAGGGCACGCAGACCCGAGCTGGTGTCCTCGAACCCCGTAAAGGGGGTCACCTCGGCGGACAGATAGAAGCCCCGCTTGGCGTTGTTCTGATCCTCGCGCCGGTCCCAGATCACCTCGGCAGGCAGGGCCAGAACCTTGAAATCGGTCCGGCCATTCGCGTCGAAAACCCGGCTGTACTGGTATTCCAGCGCGATATCGGCGGTCAGGCGGTCGCTGAAGATGTGGTTCAGACCAAAGCCAAGCGTGGCGGTGTCCTCGTCATAATCCTCTTCGCGCATCTGCTGGACCTCGGCCTCGACAAAGGCGGTGGTGTCGGCGGTGATCGTGGCGGGGCGGTCCAGACGGATGGTCAGTTCGTCATCGCGGTCGCTGGTTTCCGATCCGATATCCTTGACGCGCCCGTCGATGCGCAGCCGCTCGCCGCCGCCCAGCAGGTTGCGGTGCATCCAATAGGCCGACAGCAGCGCCCCGTCGCTGGTCGAGATTTCGGCCCCCGCGCCGATGCGCCGGGTGGCCTGTTCGACCACGGTCAGATCGACGTCCAGCGTGTCGCCCGGTCCCAGATCGTCGGCCTCTTGCAGGGTGATGGCGGAAAAGATGCCAGTGCGGCGCAGGCGCTGGCGCACGGTTTCCAATTCGTCGGGGTCGAAACGGGTGCCCTCGGGATAGCCTGCGATCTTGCGCAGGCGGCGTTCGTTCAGGCGCTGATTGCCGCCGACCGTCATGCGGCCAAAGGTGACGGCGGGGCCGGGCGCCAGGGCGATCTGGCTGTCGACCTGCGCCGCATCGTGATCGGCCACGATCTGCTGGTCGCCCACATCGGCCTTGGCATGGCCTGCATTGCGCCAGCCATCGACGCCCGCCAGCGCGGCGCGGCGCATCAGGCCGGTGCCGGCGATCTCTCCGCTGGCGTAATCGGTGGGGATCTCGCTGTCCGGGGCGACCGGGGCGATGGCGGCGCGGGAAAAGCGGAAGGTGCGGCCCGGTTCCACGGCCACCACGACGCGGGCGACCTGCGCCGGCGCATCCAGCGGCGCGACCCCGGCCGCCTCGATGCCGTCCAGCGTGATGCTGATCGCGGCGTCATAGAAACCTTCGTCATAGAGCAGCCCCAAGACGCGGGCGTAATCGCCGCGTGCGGCGGCCAGAATATCCTGTCCGGTGGTCCGATCCTCGTCCAGCGCGCCGGTGACCAGCAGGGATTGCCGGATGCGCCGGGTCAGCGCGCCATCCTCGCCCCCCTCATCGCCCGAGACCTGCACGTCCAGCGCGACCGGTCCCTCGGCCCGGCTGCCGCCGCCGAACAGGCCCGAAAAGGGCGACGAGCTTTGCGCCAGCGCCCCACCGCCCATCCAGGCCGCCCCGCCAAGGGCCGTCCCGGCCATCAGGATCGCCGTGAGATATGCCCGCATCTGCCCCGCCCGTCTTTTTTTGCTTGGGGCAATAGAAACAGGAACGAACCGGTGAATCCAGTAAACTTTGGGCTTTGACCGGTATTAACGGCTAACCTTTGTCAGGCCGACACAGGGTCAGGACAGGGCGGCCAGACATCCCTGCAGCGCCGCCATATCGTCGCGGATCAGGAAAACCGGCGTGTTTTCCGGGATATGGCGCATATGCGCCTCGGCCAGAAAGGCCGGTTCGAACAGCCCCATCCGGTCGGCGATGCTGCGGCCCACGCTGCCCGCCAGAAACAACCCCTCCAGCGGCATGAAGCGCAGCGCCAGCTCGCGGCACAAAAGCCCCACCAGTTCGGCAAACAGATCATAGGTCGCCACGGCCTGCGGATCGCCCGCCTCGGCGGCGCGGGCGATCTCCTCGCTGCGGATCGGATCGGTTCCGGTCAGCGCCGCATGCAGGCGCGACAGGCCCCGCCCCGCAAAGGTTTCCTCGGTCGAGAAGAAACCCTGTGCGGCGTCGCGGCCGACGCGATCCGTCAGCAGGGCCATGATATTGGCGGGCAGATGGGTGTGGCCCTCTTCGGCCTCCAGCACTGTGATGGCGCCGCCGGGCAGCACGCGCACGGCGCAGACGTTGAAGCCGGTGCCCAGTCCCACCACCAGCGCCTGTCCGTTGCGCGACCGATCCGCGGGGGCGGCGCGCAGCGTGGTCAGCTGATCGCCGGTCAGCGCAGGCGTGGAATAGCCAAGCGCGGACAGATCGTTGATCAACCGCACCTGATCGGCATCGGTCAGCCGCGCCAGATTATCCTCGTCAAAGGACCAGTCGCGGTTGGTCAGCTGCGCACTGCCGCCGCTGACCGGCCCCGCCACGGCGATGCACATGGACGAGATATGGGGCTGATGCTGATGCGCCATGAACTGGCGCACCACATCGTCGAAGCTGGCATAATCGTCGCCCTTGAACCGGGTGACGGTGGCCGCATCGATGGTCCCGTTGCGCGCGATCGCCAGCCGCGCATTGGTTCCGCCCACATCGCCCAGAAGCATCGCCATTCGTTCACCCCGTCAGTTCAACCGTTCCCCGTCTGTAGGCGAGAAATACGACACTTTCGAGAGGTCGAATGCCAGAGGGAACATCTGACGGGCCTGAACCGCGCTTTCGGCGCGCAGCCGCGCGGTGACCGCCTTGCCGCCCAGATGGGTGACGGCAAAGGTGTCGGCGCCTGCCGGTTCGACGATCTCGATCATCACGTCGCCGCCCGCGCCATGGGCGGTGCCGGGCAGATGGGCGTTGCCGGTGGCCTCGTGGATATCCTCGGGGCGCACGCCCAGCACGATCTGGTCGGGCAGGTCGCGGGCCACCGGATCGGTGATGATCAGGGGCGCCGCACCGTCGCGTTCGATCGCGATCCGGGTCTGGCCGCCTTCGGACCGGACGCGGGCCGGGATCAGGTTCATCGCCGGACTGCCCATGAAATCGGCCACGAACATATTGGCCGGACGGTTGTAGATTTCCGCCGGGGTGCCGATCTGCTGGATCACGCCGCCCTTCATGACGACGATCTTGGTGGCCAGCGTCATCGCCTCGATCTGGTCATGGGTGACATAGACGATGCTGGCGTTCAGATCCTGATGCAGCTTCTTGATCTCGGTCCGCATACTGACGCGCAGTTTCGCGTCGAGGTTCGACAAGGGTTCATCGAACAGGAACAGCTTGGGGTCGCGCACGAGCGCCCGGCCCATCGCGACGCGCTGGCGCTGGCCGCCCGACAGCTGCCCCGGCTTGCGGTGCAAAAGCGGTTCGATCTGCAACTGGCGCGACACCTCGGCCAGTTTGGCAGCCTGCGTGGCCTTGTCGACGCCGCGCACCTTCATGCCGAAGGTGATGTTCTTGGCGACCGTCATGGTCGGGTACAAGGCATAGGACTGGAACACCATCGCGATGTCGCGGTCCTTGGGACTGACGCCCGTCACGTCGCGGCCCGCGATCTGGATATCGCCGCCGGTGATCGGCTCCAGCCCCGCGATGCAGTTCAGCAGCGTCGATTTTCCGCAGCCCGAGGGGCCGACCAGAACAAGGAAATCGCCCTCTTCGATGCTGATGTTGATGTCATGCAGAATATGGGTGTCGCCATAGGCTTTCTGCAGGTGGTCGATCTGAAGGATGGGCATGGGTTATCCCTTGACGCTGCCGGCGGTCAGGCCGCGGATGAAATACTTGCCGGCGACGACATAGACCAGCAGCGTGGGCAGGGCGGCGATGATCGCGGCTGCCATGTCCACGTTGTAGGCTTTGACGCCGGTGGTGGAGTTGACGATGTTGTTCAGCGCGACGGTCACGGGTTGCGACCCGGCCCCGCTGAAGCTGACCCCGAACAGGAAGTCGTTCCAGATCTGCGTGAACTGCCAGATGACCGACACGGTGATGATCGGCAGCGAGATGGGCAGGAAGATCGACCAGAAGATGCGGAAGAACCCCGCCCCGTCGACCTTGGCCGCACGGACCAGTTCCTGCGGAATGGTGACGTAATAATTGCGGAAGAACAGCGTGGTGAATCCCAGCCCGTAAACGACATGGACGAAGATCAGCCCCGGGATGGTGCCCGCGATTCCCATCAGGCCCAGCATCTGCGCCATCGGCAGCAGCACGACCTGAAACGGGATGAAGCAGCCGAACAGGATCGCCGCGAACAGCAGGTTCGCGCCCCGGAATTTCCATTGCGCAAAGACATAGCCGTTCAGCGCCCCGATCACGGTCGAGATCATCACGGCGGGCACCGCCATCAGGACCGAATTCCAGAAGAACGGGCGCAGGCCTTCGCATTGCGTGCCCGCGCAGGCGGTGGACCAGGCCTCGGCCCAGGGGGCGAAGGTGATGTCGCGCGGCAGGGACAGCAGGCTGCCGGTGCGGATCTCCTCGAGGCTTTTCAGCGAGGTCGTCAACATGACGAACAGCGGCATCAGATAGAACAGGGCGAACAGGATCAGGATCCCGTAAAGGCCCCAACGCAGCAGGGTTTTACTGGTCACGGCGGGGCCTCAATTCACTGTAGAGATAGGGGACGACGATGGCAAAGATGACCATCATCATGATCATGGCGCTGGACGCCGCCTGCCCCAGATCACCGCGCGAAAAGGCCATCGCATACATATAGGTTGCGGGCAGATCGGTGGCATAGCCGGGGCCGCCACCGGTCAGCGCGATGACCAGATCAAAGGCCTTGATGGCCAGATGGGCCAGCACGATGAAGGCCGACAGAAAGATCGGCGCCATCGTCGGGATGATGATCGCGGAATAGATGCGGTGGGTGGGGATGCCGTCCACCTGTGCGGCGCGGATGATTTCGCTGTCGACCGACCGCAGACCGGCCAGAAACAGCGCCATCACGAACCCCGAGGCTTGCCAGACGGCGGCCAGAACGACGGTATAGATCGCCATGTCCGGCTGGATCAGCCAGTCGAAGGTGAAATCCTCGAACCCCCAGCCCCGGATGGCCTGCTGGATGCCCAGACCGGGGTTCAGGATCCATTTCCACGCCGTGCCGGTCACGATCAGCGACAGGGCCATCGGATACAGATAGATGGTGCGCAGCACGCCCTCGGCCCGGATCTTCTGATCCAGAAAGATCGCCAGCATCAGCCCGATCACCATGGAAATCACGATGAACAGTCCGCCAAAGATGAACAGGTTGTTCATCGCCACATCCCAACGCGGCGCGGCGAACAGGCGGGTGTATTGCGTGACACCGTCCAGTTCATAGCGCGGCATCAGCCGCGAGCGGGTAAAGCTGATCCATGCCGTCCAGGCGATGAAGCCATAGACAAAGACCAGAATCGCCACAAAGGACGGTGCCAGGACCACCTTGGGCACATTGCGTTCAAGCCATTCCATTTCCGGTATCCCCAAAGAAAAACCCCGCGCCCGGACCGGGGCGCGGGGGGTGGTCAGGCCGTGATCACATCGCGTTGGCGACGGCGTCCGACAGTTGCTGAACGGCGTCATCCGACGACATGTCGCTGTTGAAATGCGCGGTCACCACATCGGTGATCGCACCGGCGGGCGCGCCGCGCAGGGCCATGCCATGGGCATAGCTGGGCAGCAGCGATCCGTCTTCGGCATCCGCCGTCATGTCGGCATTGGACTGGGTGGCGCAATCGTCGAAATCATCCAGCGCCACATCGGTGCGCGCCGGGATCGAGCCCTTGTTCAGGTTGAATGTGTGCTGGAATTCCGGCCCCATGATCAGGCTGGCCAGCAGCGCCTGCCCTTGCTGCTTGTCCTCGCCGTCCAGCTCGAAAAAGGCAAAGCTGTCGACATTGTACAGGAAGCCCTCGCCCGGGGTCGGGGCGCAGACGAAATCGACGCCCGGCACCTTGCCTGCGGCCAGAAACTCGCCCTTGGCCCAGTCACCCATGATCTGGAAGGCGGCCTCGCCGTTCATGACCATCGCCGTGGCCAGATTCCAATCGCGACCCGAGAAGTTGTCATCGACATAGCCGCGAATGACCCGCATCTCGTCAAAGACCGACTTCATCGTGTCCGAGGTCAGCGCCTCGGGGTCCAGATCGACCAGCGACTGCTGATAGAATTCCGGCCCGCCCAAGCCCAGCACGACGGTTTCGAAGATCGTCGCATCCTGCCAGTTCTGGCCGCCATGGGCCAAGGGCGTCACGCCCGCCGCCTGCAGCTTTTCGGCAGCGGCGTTGAATTCTTCCCAGGTGGTCGGCATGGTGATGCCGTTATCGTCCAGGATCTGCTTGTTGCCCCAGATCCAGTTGACGCGGTGCACATTGACGGGCGCGGCACACCACTGGCCTTCGCATTTCATATGCTCGGCGATCTGGGCGGGCAGGACGGCGTCCCAGCCATTTTCCTCGGCCACGGGGCCGATATCGGCCAGACCGGTTTCTTCGTACCACTCCTGAATGGCGGGGCCCTTCAGCTGCACGGCGGTCGGGGCATTGCCCGACAGGACGCGGGCGCGCAGCGCGGTCATCGCGGCGTCACCGCCGCCGCCTGCCACGGGCATGTCGGTCCAGGTGCCGCCCTGGGCTGCGAACTGCTCCTGCAGCACGGCGACGGATTTCGCCTCGCCGCCCGAGGTCCACCAATGCAGGACTTCGGCGGTGGGTTCGGCCATGGCGGGCACGGCCAGCATCACGGCAGTCGAGGCTGCCAGTACGGATTTCAGGGTCATGGATCCTCCCAGATCTTGCTTGCGCGGATGATCGCCTCCGCGTGTGGCAGGATCATGCCAAATCCCCAGCCATGTCCGCAACGCAGGACAGCCATGCAAAATGCAGATTTCGGATCGTTACGTTACAGTCTGTTACGCAAGCCCCCCGGTCCGGTGTAGAACGACCGCAAGGGAGGATCCGTCATGAGCCTGCACCCATGAGCCTGCACCGACTGCTGCTGGTCGAGGATGATGCCGACATGGCCGCGATGCTGGCCGCCTATCTGCAACGGCAGGGCTTTCACGTCGCCTGCGCCCATGACCGGGCGGGCGCGCTGGCGGCGCTGCGGGGCGGGCGTGTCGATCTGATCCTGCTGGACGTGTCCCTGGGCGATGACAACGGCGTGCAGATCTGCGCCGAGATCCGCGAGGCGCAGGACGTGCCGATCATCATGGTCAGCGCGCTGTCTGCGGATCATCAGCGCATGGCGGGATACGAGGTCGGCGCCGATGATTACATCGCCAAGCCCTTCAACCCCGACCTGCTGCTGGCCCGCATCCGCGCGGTGCTGCGCCGGGCCGGGCGCGTGCCCAGCCTGTCGCACCGGCGTCGCGACAGCCTGCTGCGCTTTGCCGGCTGGCGCTATGACGCCCGGCGCGACGAGGTGACGGCGCCCGGCGGCTGGCAGGTCTCGCTGTCCTCGCGCGAGACGGCGTTGCTGCGGGTGTTTCTGGCCAATCCGCTGATCCCCCTGACGCGCGAGGAAATCGCCGCCGCTCTGGACGATGACGAGACTGCGGACGGGGCCGCCGATGGCGCTGCCGGGGGCCGCGCCATCGACATGCTGGTGGGCCGCCTGCGCCACAAGACCGAGGCCGGTCTGATCCGCACCGAACGCGGCCTTGGCTATGTGCTGACGACCGAGGTCACGCGTGAGCCTCAGTGACCGGCTCAGCCTGCGGGGGCTGGCCAGCCTGTGGGTGGTGCTGGCGATGGTCGCGGGCGGCGCGGCGGTCTGGCTGTGGATGGCCAGCGACGCGGCATGGCGCGCGCATCTGGACCGCGCCTATGTGGCCGGGCTGGCGCTGGCCGACGGTCTGGACAATGGCAGCCCCCTGCCCGACGGTCTGGCGCTGATCCAGCTGGATGCGGCGCCCGGCCTGCCGCCCGGATGGCGCCAGACGGTGCTGACCCTGACCGGCGGCGGACGCCCCGATCTGGCGCGCGGCGCGCGGCTGTCGCTGCGCATCCAGTCGCCCGACATCCTGTATCCGGCCGCCGGGGTGGAGAGCTTCGGCGGCGGCAGTCAGGCGACGGGGCTGGCCTCGGTCACCCGCCTTCTGGCGCGGTTCTGCAGCGATCCGCGCCTGTTCGTACAGCAGGACAGCGGGCCGTGGATGCGCATCGACGGGGCGGCGGTCTGGGGCTGCGATGCGGCACCCCCCGACCGGCGGCTTTGGGCCGGGGCGCTGGCCCTTGGCGCGCTGGCGCTGCTGCTGGGCTGGGTGGCGGGGATTTCCGGCGCCTTTACCGATTTCGCCCGCGCGCTTGGCGATCACCGGGCGCGCAATGCCGCCCTGCCGGTGGGCGGCGTGGCCGAGCTGCGCCAGACCGCGCAGGCCGTGAACGCCTATGTCGCGCAGGACCGCGCCGCGTTGGAAAACCGCGCGCTGGTCCTGTCGGGGGTCAGCCATGATCTGGGCACCCCCGCCACCCGCCTGCGCCTGCGCTGCGCGATGATCGGGGATGCCGATCTGCGCGCCCGGCTGGAACGCGACATCGACCAGATGACGGTGATGATCGACGGTGTGCTGACCTATACCCGCGCCGAGATCGGGGCAGAGCCGTTCCGCGATCTGTCCCTGACCTCGCTGGCCGAGGCGGTGGTGGCCGATTATCAGGATGTCGGCCTGCCCGTGTCCCTGCGCGCAGCCGCTGCCCGGCCCACCCGTGCGGGCACGCTGTTTTCCCGACAGACCAGCCGTCCGGCGGCCCGCACAACGGCAGAGCCCCATGCAATGCTGATGCGCGGCCAGCCCACCGCCCTTCGGCGCGCGCTGTCGAACCTGATCGACAATGCCCTGAAATACGGGCGAGAAGCCGTGGTGATGTCCGATGCCGATGCGGACGAGGTCTGGATCACCGTCACCGATCGCGGATCGGTCCTGACCGGCGACGATCTGGCGCGGCTGACCGGGGCCTTTCAGCGCGGCGAGAATGCGGGTGCGGCGACCGGGGTGGGTCTGGGTCTGGCGATCGTGTCCACCATCGCCGCTCAGCACGGTGGCAGGCTGGAATTTCACCGACGCTCCGAGGGGGTCGAGGCGCGTCTGATCCTGTCGCGGCGTTGGGCCTGACGCGCCTGCCGGATCGGAGCATAGGCAGAAAAACGGAACCTTGCGGTCAAACTCTGCGTTTTCAACACATAGACGCATTAAAAGGCCTTTCATCATGACCCGCACAGATCGCATCGTCCGCCTTGGCATTGCCGGCAGCGTCGCCTTGCTGAGCGCCATGCCCGCCCTTGCGGCCAGCCCCTCGGATCCGACCGTGCAGGTCTGGAGCGCGATGCGGGGCACCGAACCCGCCGCCCTGCTGGCTTCGATCGACAGCTTGCCGGTGTCGGAGCTGGCCATCGACGATCAGCCCTATTGCGCTGCCGATGGCGAAATCGCGGCGACGCTGGAACAGGATTTCAACGAACATCCCGTCGATCTGGACAATGCCAGCGGGACCGAGCTGTGGGGGTCCGATCTGATGGGCACCTGGACGCTGGTCGCCCCGCGCGAAGATGACACGAGTTGCATCATCGCCAGCGGCATCGGTTTCACGACCGACAAGACCGCCGAGGCTTTCTACACCATCGCCGGTCTGTAAGTCAGGCGCCTAGCCGACCCGGCGCAGAAATGCGCGGGTCCGGTCGTCCTGAGCGTTTCCGAACATTTGTTCCGGTGGCCCCTGTTCGACGATCCTTCCGCCTTCCATGAACACGATCCGGTCCGCGATCTCGCGGGCGAACTGCATTTCATGGGTGACGATCAGCATTGTCTGGCGACCATCGGCGATGCGGCGGATCAGGTCCAGAACCTCGCCCACCCATTCGGGGTCCAGCGCGCTGGTCGGTTCGTCAAACAGCATCAGATCCGCATCCAGCGCCATGGCCCGCCCGATTCCGACGCGCTGTTGCTGACCGCCCGACATGGCGGCGGGATAGCTGTCGCCCCGGTCGGCCAGCCCGATCTGGGCCAGAATATCGCTGGCCCGCGCATCGGCCTTGGCCTTGGACCAGCCGCGCACGGTCGTCAGCCCCTCGGTGATATTGGCCCGCGCGGTCTTGTTGGCAAACAGCGCATAGTTCTGAAACACGAACCCCGTCCGCCGCCGCAGGGCCAAGATATCCGACGCCTTGGCACGCGCGGCGTCCACGCTGACGTCGCCCATACGGATGATCCCTTCCTCGGGTCGATCCAGATAGTTCAGGCAGCGCAGCAGGGTCGATTTGCCGGTGCCCGAGGGGCCGATGATCGCCACCCGCTCTCCGGGTTCAAGACACAGGTCGATGCCGTTCAGCACGGTGTTGGTGCCGAACCGCTTGACCAACCCGGTGATCTCGATCTGACAGCTCATCGTGCCACCGCCTTTCCAAGGCTCAGTTCAAGCCGCCTTTGGCCCACCGACAACGTCTCGACGATGACCCAGTAAGACAGCGCGACGACCAGAAACGCCTCCAGATACAGGAAACTGCCGGCGGCTTCCTTTTGCGCGGCGCCCATCATCTCGGTCACGCCAAGGGTAAAGGCCAGCGAGGTGCTTTTGATCATGTCGATGAAATAATTCATCAGCGTCGGCGCCGCCGTGCGCGCGGCTTGCGGCAGGATGATCCGGCGCAGCAGCTGGCCCCGCGTCATGCCAACCGATTGGGCGGCCTCCCACTGGCTGCGATCGACGCCCAGAATGGCGCCCCGGATGCTTTCCGCCATATAGGCCGAGAAATGCAGCGTCAGACCGATGATCGCCGCCGTCACGCCGTCAATCCCGGTCATCGCGGGAAAGACCTGCGGCAGGCCGAAATAGAACAGGAACAGCTGCACCAGCAGCGGCGTGCCGCGAAAAAAGCTGATGAACACCGCCACCACGCGATCCAGCACCGGCACGCGCAGCACCCGCACGATGGCCAGCGCCGACCCAAGGGTCAGCGCCGCGACCATCGCGACCACCGCCATGAACAGCGTCAGGGGCACATATCCCGCGATGACCGGGACCAGATCCCACATATAGGCGGTGTCCAGCGGGCGCATCTATTCGGTCGCAGGCGCGGTCACGTCCGCATCAAGCCATTTTTCCGAAATCCCGGTCAGGGTGCCATCCTCTTTCAGCGTGGTGATCGCGGCATCCACGCGGTCGCGCAGGGCCTGACCTTCGGCATCGTTGCGAAATGGCAGGGCGTTGCGGATTTCCGAGAAGGGCTCCCCCGCCAATGCCAGGGGCAGCGGGCTTTGCGCGATGACCTGAGCGGACGACACGCGGTCCATCACAAAGGCATCGACCCGGCCAAGGGCGGTGTCCTGTTCGATATTGCTTTCATAGGTGCGGATGTCGATCTGATCCGCGTTCGGCAGTTCCCGCAGCAACTGTTCAAAATTCGACCCCAGATTGACCGCGACGGTCTTGCCCGACAGGCTGTCGGGACCGGTCACCTCGGCCTCGTTGCCGGCGCGGGTCACGACCTGCGCGCCGTCAAAGACATAGGGCTGGGTAAAGGCGAAGGCCGCCTCGCGTTCCGGGGTGATGGTGATCTGGTTGGCGATCGTGTCGATGCGGCCCGATTCCAACGCGCCGATCAGGCCGGAAAAGGACATGGTCACGAATTCGACCTCGTCCCCGGTCTCTGCGGCCACGGCGTTGAGGAAATCGACCTCGAACCCCTGCAGCTGGTCGGCACGGGTGAATGTAAAGGGGAAATAGCCCCCCGACATGCCGACGCGGATCGTGTCGGCTGCGGCGGGCAGGGCAGTGGTCAGGGCCAGAACGGCGGCGACGGCAAGTTTGCGCATCGGAAATCTCCTTTGGGTCTTGGCCCTTACCTGCGATCTGACGCATCGGTTCACAAGGCTGTGGCGATCAGAAAAGAACGAACATCCCGGCCCGGCGCCGCTTGGCACACCGGCCTTGCGGGCGAAACGACGGGCCGCGAACATCGTTCCGCGCCGGGCACCGGGTTCTGCGATGCGACCAGCCCGGCCGGGTCATGCCCCGACTTGGCCCGACATGCCGCGCGATGCCGCGCGGGGGGGGCAGACCGCACGACGACGGCTCCGTCGGGGCGGCCGATCGTCAGCAGGGACAGGCCCGCCCGATGCCGGCTGCGGATCACGACTTGTTCCCTTTCCCTTTCGGCGGCACTGTGTCAGGAATGCCACGCCACTTGGAATTGCGAAAGGTTTTCATCATGCACCGTCCCCTTGCAACCTCGGCCATCGCGCTGATTCTGGCTGCAGGCCCCGTGTTCGCGGATGTGACGCCGAACGAGGTCTGGCAAAGCCTGCAGGACAGCTATGAGGACATGGGCTATCAGGTCGATGTCGGAACCGAGGAAGGGTCCGGCGACACGCTGACGCTGACCGATGTGACCCTGACCGCCGCCGAAGACGACAGCACCGACATGACGCTGATCATGCCGCGGATCGAATTCACCGCGACCGGTGATGGCGGCGTGCGGTCGGTGATCGACGGGCAGATGACG
Source organism: Paracoccus nototheniae (assembly GCF_004335005.1). Classification (GTDB taxonomy): domain Bacteria; phylum Pseudomonadota; class Alphaproteobacteria; order Rhodobacterales; family Rhodobacteraceae; genus Paracoccus; species Paracoccus nototheniae. The sequence goes on from NZ_RQRT01000004.1 coordinate 24,932, forward strand.
CTGGAAATGCGCGACACCGGCCCCGAGGGCGAGGAAATCGGCTTTGCCATGACCATGGACGCGCCGGGGAACGAGACGATCTCGACCGGCACGCTGGAGGCGATGCAGCACGATTTCACCATGCCGACGCTGATGATCGAAGGCCGCGCGCTGGATGATGTGAACACTGTCCCGGTGACCGCGACCCTGACCAATGTCACCGGCACCCAGACCGTCACCACCGCCACGGACGGCAGCGCGACCCAGACCGGTCAGGGCCGGGCAGAGGCGGTCGAGATGCAGATCACCGCGACCGGCCCCTCGCCGACGCTGGAAGACCCGACACTTGAAGACCCGGCGCTGGAAGACGACATGACGAATGGCGCGGGCGATGATGCGGCGACGGAGGGCACGGCCACCGCCGAACCCGCACCGGACGCCACCGACAGCTTTGGCGCGACCCTGCGCATCGCCGATCTGACCTTCGAGGGCGAAGGCACCACCCCGGCAGGCGAGGTCAGCTTTGGCAGCCAGCCCTCCGAGGCGCTGAAGGCCGGATTTTCCGGTCGGGGCAGCTTTGCCACGGGCGAAATGACCGGCCAGTTCACCTCGGACGTGGCGGCGCTGGAGGGCGGGTCCAGCCAGTCCAGCGGCGATTTCAGCGCCGCCAGCGGCACGCTGGCCGTGTCGATGAGCGAGGAGGGCCTGACCTATGAGGGCTCGACCACCGACATGCAGACCAGCCTGACCTCGACCGATATGCCCTTCCCGATCTCTTATGTGGCGGCGCTGAACAGCTTCCGGCTGGCGATGCCGGTCGTCGCATCCGAGGCGGAGCAGCCGTTTTCACTGCGCTATGTGCTGGAAGGTCTGACGCTGGACGACGCGATCTGGCAGGCGATGGACCCCGAAAGCACGCTGCCCCGCGATCCGGCCAGCCTGTCCATAGATCTCGAGGGGCAGACGGTTCTGACCCAGGATTTCATGGACCCCGACTACATGGAAGGCACCGCGACCGGACCTGACGGCGAACCGCAGATGCCGTTCCTGCCGCGCAGCCTGTCGATCAAGGACATCTCGCTGGATGCCGTCGGCGCCAGCATGCAGATGGCGGGCGATCTGACCTTTGGCGACGATCCCAGCCAGCCGGTCGGCACGGTCGAGGGCACGTTCTCGGGCATCAACACGCTGCTGGATCGTCTGGTGCAGATGGGCGTCGTCCCGCAAGAGCAACTGATGGGTCCGCGCATGATGCTGGCGATGTTCGCCCGCCCGGTCGAGGGCAACCCCGACCAGCTGCAGACCGAGCTGGAGTTCCGCGAGGGCGGATCGATCTTCGCCAATGGCCAGCAGATCCAGTAATCTGCGCGCTTGGGGCCGGGGCGTCATGCGCCCCGGTCTTTATCATCTGCAAACCTTTTTCCGGTAAGAACCCCCTCATGACCAGCGATCCCGCAGATCCCTTTCGCCTGAAGCGTCTGGCCGAGGCGCTGATCGATGCCGCCCGCAAGGCCGGGGCCGATCAGGCCGACGCGCTGGCCGTCGATGGCCGCGCGATCGGCATCGACGTGCGCGCGGGCGGGCTGGAACAGGCCGAACGGTCCGAAGGGATCGAGATCGGGCTGCGCGTTCTGACCGGCGGACGGCAGGCGGCAGTGTCGTCATCGGATCACGGGGACGCGGCCATCGCCCAGATGGCCGCCCGCGCCGTCGCCATGGCGCGCGAGGCGCCGGTGGACGATCATCTGGGGCTGGCCGATCCATCACAACTGGCCACGCGCCGCGATGCCGCTTATCTGGACATCGCCGAGGATGCGCCGGAACCCGACCCCGCCCATCTGCAGGACATGGCCTTGCGCGCCGAGGCTGCCGCCCTGTCCGTGCGTGGCATTGCCCAGGTCGAGGCCGCCAATGCCAGCTACAGCCACCGCCGCATGTGGCTGGCGGCGTCGAACGGGTTTTCGGGCGGCTATGCGCGGACAGGGCATGCCCTGTCGGTCGTCGCCATCACCGGCGAAGGACTGGGGATGGAGCGTGACTACGCGGGCGAATCCCGCGTCTATGCCGCCGATCTGCCCAGCCCGGAAGAAATCGGCGCCTTGGCCGCCGAACGCACGCTGGCCCGCGCCGGGGCTCGAAAGCCGCCGACCGGCGCGTTTCCGATCCTGTATGACCGCCGCGTTTCGGCCTCGCTGATCGGGCATCTGCTGTCGGCGGTGAATGGCAGCGCCATCGCGCGCGGGGCCAGCTGGCTGCGCCGCGATCTGGGCGAGGGCGTGCTGCCCCCCGGCATGGATCTGACAGAAGACCCGCTGCGCCCGCGCTATCCCTCGTCCCGGCCCTTCGATGCCGAGGGGCTGGCGACGCGGTCGCGGCTGATCGTCGCCAATGGCGTTCTGCAGGGATGGACGCTGGATCTGGCCACCGGGCGCAAGCTGGGGATGGACAGCACCGCATCCGCCGCGCGGGGGCTGGCCTCGGCCCCGCAGCCCAGCCACAGCAATGTCGTGCTGACGTCGGGCCGGTTCAGCCAGCCCGATCTGATCGCCCAGATGGGGCGCGGGCTGGTCGTGACCTCGATGCTGGGGGCCTCGGTCAATGGCACGACGGGGGATTATTCGCGGGGCGCTGCCGGGTTCTGGGTCGAAAACGGCCAGATCGCCTATCCGGTCAACGAATGCACCATCGCGGGCAATCTGCGCGAGATGCTGATGACCCTGATCGCCGCCGACGATGCCCTGCCCTGGCGCGGGACCGAGGTGCCCAGCCTGCTGGTCGAGGGCATGACCGTTGCCGGTGCCTGAGGCCGATCTGGCCCTGCTGACCGAAGCGGCCCGTGATGCGGGCCGGATCGCCCTGCGATACTGGCGCCGCGATCCGCAGGCCTGGGACAAGGGCGGCGATGCAGGCCCGGTGACCGAGGCCGATCTGGCCGTCAACGACGCGCTGGAGGCCCGGCTGATGGCCGCGCGGCCCGATTACGGCTGGCTGTCCGAGGAAAGCGAGGCCGATCCGGCACGGCTGGATGCGCGGCGCTGTTTCATCATCGACCCGATCGACGGCACCCGCGCCTTTATCGACGGGCAGGACGGGTTTTCCCATTCGCTGGCGATTGCCCAGGGCGATGACATCATCGCCGCCGTCGTGCATCTGCCGGTACTGGATCTGACCTATACCGCCTTTGCCGGGGGACCGGCACTGCTGAACGGCGCGCCCATCGCGCCCACCGATGCCGATATCGACGGCGCGCGGGTGCTGACCTATCGCGCGGTGACCGAGGATGCGAACTGGCGCGGCGCCCTGCCGCCCTTTCGGCGGGAATTCCGATCCTCGCTGGCATGGCGGCTGTGTCTGGCGGCCGAGGGGCGGTTCGACGCGGCCCTGTCGCTGCGGGCCGCGTGGGAATGGGACATCGCGGCGGGCAGCCTGATCGCCGAACGCGCGGGCGCAACGGTCAGCGACCGGCGCGGCCAGCCGATGCGGTTCAACAGCCCCCGCGCGCAGGTCGACGGGCTGGTCGTCGCGGGCGCGCGGCTGCATGGGCAATTGCTGGCAGAACTGGCCTGACAGGCCGTCTCAGACCCCAACCCTGATCAGAACAGCGGCGGCAGCTCGAATTCATTCCCGGCGGGCACGGTGGTGGCGATCGTGGCGCCCGGCCCCGACAGCTGCGCGATCTGCTGCGCCAGCAGAGAGATCGCCTGACTGGCCGCAGCCGCCGTGGCCGCAGGCCCCTGGGCGGTCATCGGCACGCGGATATCGAAGCTGCGCGCATGATTGGTCCCGCCGCCGGACAGACCGTCATCGGACACGAAATACCGTCCCGACAGGCGATAGCTGTTATCGGCCCCGGCCAGCGCGCGTTCGACCCGCACCTCCAGCCGCCGGGCCGGGGGCTGGGCCAGCGGCCAGGGTTCGCCGATGACAGTCGCGCCGGACACTTCGCCGATGGCGCGGGCCAGCGTGGTGGTGAAGGCGCGCGACGGGCTGTCGGCCCACAGATCGTCGGGGTTCGAGCGCACGGCGCCGTCGGGGGTCTGGTACGCGACCTCCTGATCGCCTGCATATTCGGGCAGGGACACGTCCTTCAGCTCGGCCGTGCCAAGGCGGTTCGGCACCTGCACCCCGGCGGTGGGCGGGTCGATCAGATAACGGCCCGTATCCTCGGGGTTGGAACAGGCGGCCAGAAGGCTGGTGCCAAGCAGGGCCAGAAGGGGCAGGGCGGAATGCATCATGTCTATCGTCCCAGGATGAAGGCGCGGGGATTGCGTTCGATCAGCCGGGCGACCGAGCCGATGGATTGGGTGGCACGACGCAGCTCGCGGAGCGCGCCGATCAGTTCACTGTTAAAGGCCGAACGGTCGCCATAGCTGGCAAACAGCGTATCGGCGCGCACGGCAGTCTGTTGCAGCCGCGCGATCAGGTCGGGCAGCTGCTGGACGGACGCGGCGATCTGATCCGCCGCCGTGCTGGCCGAATCCAGCGCATTGTTCAGGCTGCCGACCGCCCCGCCATCGCGCAGATCGTTCAGCAGACCGGTCGCGGCCTCCAGTGTGCTGGACAGGTTGCGGGGCAGCTGTTCGGCATCTTCGCTGCCCAGCATGGCGCGCAGATCGGCCAGGATGCCCTCGGCCTGCAGGCTGATCTCGGCAAAACCGAATTCCTCGACCGAGGCGGCGGCGATCTCGATCTGTTCGACCATTTCGGGGACGCCGACCGTCGCCTCGCTGACGGCGGTAAAGGCGGCAGAGGCCTCGTCCAGCATCCGGGCCAGCGTCTGGCCGCTGTCGGCCTCGCGCAGATCGGTGGTGATCGCGCTGATATCGGCCAAAGCCAGACTGCCGCCCTCGATCGCCTCGCGCAACGCGGCGGGGATGGCGCGGGTGTCCTGGGACGTGGCCAGCGCGGTCACGCTGTCCATCATGTCGCGGGCCGAAGTCAGAACCTCTTCGATGGGCAGATTGCCAAGGCGGTTGACCAGACCCTGCGCGCTGGCGGTGAAATCGTCCAGATCCCCCTCGACCGAGGGGATCAGCGGGTTCGGTTCGGCCGTGGTATCGATGCTGGCGGCTTCCGCGCCGGGGATCTGAACCAGTTCGACCATCAGGGTGGTGCCAAGGAATCCGGCGCTGGCGACGCGCCCGCGCAAGCCATCCCGGACCTCTTCGGTCAAAAGCGCCAGCGCATCGGCGGCGGTCGAGCCGTCCGGCAGGCCCAAGCGGCGCGGCGAGATCATCATCGTCACCAGCTGGCGGGGCTGCACGTTTCCGTCGCCTTCATCGGTCAGGCTGACCGCCAGATCGATGACCCGCCCGACCCTCAGGCCCTGATATTGCACATCGGCGCCCTGCTCCAACCCTTCCAGACTGTCGTCGATCAGCATGCCAACCCGCAGCAGCGACGTGTCGTCATCGTCAAAGCGAGAGGCCCGCGCCGTGCCCTCGTCGGGCTGAACGGTGAATTCCTGACCGGGCTGGATTGGCGCACCGCCGCTGACGAAAGTCTCGAACGCGATGCCGCCCTGCAGCAGCGAGGACAGCGAATTGACATTCAGCGCCACGCCCTGCGCACCAAGCGACACCGAAAAGCCCGACGTGTCCCAGAAGACGCTGGCGCTGGTCAGCCGTTCGTTATGCGGCGCGTTCACGAAGGCATCGGCCAGTACGCGGTCGCTGCCGTCATCAAGCCGGATGTTTTCCATGCGACCGACCTCGACCCCGCGAAACAGGATCGGGGCGCCTTCGGACAACCCGTCGGCAGTGTCCATCGCCAGCGTGACCCAGCTGCCGGGCTGATCCTCTCGGACCAGGGGCGCACGTTCCAGTCCGACGAAGCGTTCCGCCGGGGCCGATACCTGGGAATCCCAGTAACCCTCGATAAAGGCACCGCTGAGCACCGTGTCCAGACGGGTCACCCCTTGGGCGCTGACCTGCGGGCGCACGATCCAGAAGGCGGCCTGATCGTCGATATATTGCGCGACATCGGTATCGACGCGGACAGAGACGACGACGCGGGACAGATCCTCGGTAAAGCGCACGCCTTCGACCCGGCCCACGGTGATCTCGCGAAAGCGCAGGGTGGTGTCGCCGGGGGTGATGCCGGTGGCGTCGGCAAATTCGATCTCGACGACGCTGCCGCGATCGCGAAACGCGTTCCATGCGATGCCAAGCGTCACGATCAGCGCCACGATCGGCACGATCCAGACGACGTTGATCCCGGCCTGCGCCGCGCGGTTGGCCGTCTTGCGCACCGGGCTGGCAGGTTGCAGGGGCGGGGGGGCATCACTCATCGGGTCGCTGTCCTTGGCCGTCATTGTCGGGATTCATTCAGTCGGTCTTGCTGCGCAAGGGCAGGCCGCGCCAGATCAGCCGGGCGTCGAAACTTTGCGCGGAAAGCATGGTGAAGGCAACCGACAGGGCAAAGGACGCCGCCGCCGGACCGGGATGGATCGAAGCCACAAAGCCCAGCTGCACCAGCGCCGACAGGATCGCCACGACGAACACGTCGATCATCGACCAGCGCCCGATGAATTCCACGACCTCATAGATCTTCAGCCGCGTATGCGCCTGATCGACCGAGGCCGGGCGCCCGGCAACCCGGGCCAGCCAGGCGATGGCGATGAACTTGCCCACCGGCACGATGACCGAGGCGACAAAGACGATGATCGCGATGTCATAGCTGCCGTGGTGCCACAGCTCGACCACGCCGGCCAGGATCGTCGCCTCGGAATTGCCGGCAAGGCCCGCGAAGGTCTGCGTGCTCATCATCGGAAAGACGTTGGCGGGGATATAGGCGATCAGCCCGGCCAGCCACCATGCCCAGACCGATTGCAGGCTGCGCCGGTCAGGTGGCACCATATGTGCGCCGCAGCGCTGGCATTTGACCTGATCGGATGGCCAGACCCGCCCGCAACGCGCGCAACCCGCCAGACCGGCGCGATGCGCGGTCAGGATCGGGGCGGCAGGCTGTTCGGACGGCGCGCTCATGCGTCCTCGGGACGGGGCAGGGTTTGCGGGGCCGGGGTGACGGGCGGGCCGAATTCGGTTTCCAGCCCGGCATCCTCGATCGCGTCCCAGATCGAGGTCTGGCACATGAAGGCGCGACTGGCCAGATTGACGAAGATCAGCGCGCAGAAGGCCCAGAAGGCCGGGCCCAGATGCACCGTCGCAAGGCCCGCGACCTTGACCAGCGCGACCGCCGTGCCGATCACGAAGATCTCGGCCATGGACCACGGGCGCAGGATTTCCGACCAGCGATAGGCGCGGGCGGCATGGCGATGCGGCGGGCGCCCCTGCGCCAGCGGCACCAGCGTGTAAAGCAGCAGGAAGGACCGCAGGATCGGCAGGCCGATGATCATCGCCAGCACCGCCAGCACCAGAGGCAGCAGCACCCCTTCGGCAAAGGCCAGCGCGACGTCGAACAGGGAACTGGCATTGCCGAACCCCATGGTCGAGACTTCCAGAAAGGGAAAGAACACCGCGCCCACCAGCAGCACGACCGACGTGAAGGCCAGCGCGATCAGCTGCGCGAAAGCCCCGTCGCGCGGCTTGGCCAGAACCGTGCCGCAGCGGATGCACCGCGCGGTTTCGCCCAGATCAAGCTCTTCCTCGACATGCAGGGCGTCGCAGCGGGGGCAGGCCATCAGTCCCCGGCCGGTCGACAGATCGAAGCTGTGTTCATGTTCCATGGTGCAAAGATAAACCAGCACAACCGCAGCGCAAGCGCGCCGCGCGCGCACCACGAGAATTTGCACATCTGCGCGGCTTCAATGTCGAGATCCGGCCCTTGCGGCCGAGGTCAGGACCACCTGACGGGGGCTGCCCGCCGGGCCGGCATGACCCTGCGCCAGCCGGAAGGCCAGCGTCAGGGAATAGGCGCCGTCTTCCTCGGTGGTGTCGATATCGCCTTCCAGCTGCATCGCAAAGGCCTCGATCAGCTGGCTGCCAAGGCCCGTCCCCCCGGCAGCGCCGCCCGGACCAGTGGAATTCACCACGCTGAGCAGGCCCTTGCCCGGCTCCGGCGTGGTCAGCGAGACGCGGACCCAGGGGCGGCCCCCGCCACGGGTCATGCCCGCATATTTCACGGCATTCGTAAAGGCTTCGGTCGCAAGCAGGGTCAGCGGCACGGCCTGATCGGGCAGCATGGTCAGCGGTTGGATATCGACATCGACCTGCAGATCCCGCCCGGCCCCCTGCGTGGCCCCGGTCAGCTGCGCGATGATATCCATGATCAGCCGGTCGGCATGGACCGCATCCAGCTGTTCGGCCTGATAGAGGTTGCGATAGATCGTCGCCAGCGCCGCGACCCGGTCCTGAACCGACCGCAGCACCCGCTTGGCGTCGGGATCGTCGATCAGCCGGCTTTGCATGTTGATGATCGAGGCGATCAACTGCAGGTTGTTCTTGACCCGGTGATGGACCTCTTTCAGCAGGACCGTCTTTTCGGCAACGGCCTGTTCCATCGCCTCTTCGTCACGGATCAGGATGCGGGCCATGTTGTGGAATGTCTGGCTGACATCGGCGATCTCGGTCGGGGCATCTTCCAGCACCGGGGGGGCAGTGTCGCGGTTGCCGATGGCAAAGCGGCGCATCTGGCCGCGCAGCACGGTGATATGGCGCAGAACAAGCCGGAAGACCGCGAAATAGGCCACCGCCAGCGACACGACCCACAGCGCGGCGGGCAGCAGCACGGCTCCAAAGCGCGACAGCTGGAACAGCCCGACCCCCGCGATGCTGGGGCTCCAGCTGCCCAAGGCATAGACCAGCCCCGGAACGACGGGGACGACCGTAAAGACCCGGAATTCGCCATTGTTGGCGGTGGCGCGGAAGGTCACCTCTTCATCGCCGGCCAGACTGGCCAGCGTCACGTCGCGCGGCAGCAGATCGACCGGATCGCCGCCAGGCGCATCATCGGCGATCAGCACCCGACCGGCATGGTTGAAGGTCAGGATGCGCGCGCCTTCGGTCCCCAGATCCAGCGCATGGGTGGATCGCAGCAGTTCCTGCGTCAGCGACAGGGTGGTCAGACCCAGAAGTTCCCGGTCGCGGTACAAAGGCTGCAGCACGACGATCACCGGCTGGCCGCTGACCGGACCCCGCGCCAGCGAAGTGACGGTGGTCTTGGGCGTCGCCATCAGATCGGAAATCAGGGTGCTTTCGGTCAGATCCAGCGTCGGGGCATCCGCATCGGCGGACTGGCATTGCACCCGGCCATCGACCGGGATGAAGATCGCATGACGATAGGTGCCGCTGCGCTGCACGAAATTGCGCAACAGATCCGAACAGGCCTCGGGGCGGTCCAGACTGTCCAGAATGGCGGGCCCCAAGGCATCCGCCGACCCAAGCGCGCTTTGCAACAGCGCCCGTTCACCCGCCGCAGCCGAGGCCGTGCGGCCCAGCAGCGCGATTTCGGCGCTGCGTTCCGCCTCTCGTGACAGATGCAGGTTCTGAACCAGCGAGATCAATCCGATGGGCAGGATTGCGACCGACAACAGCATCCCGAGGCGGAATCCGAGACGGCGGGTAAATTCCATCCGTTCGGTGATCCGCCTCAGCACCGGCCAGCCTCAGCGCGAGCTGTAGTTGTTCTGGGCCATCACGGCGAGGGTCGCCTGATCGGTCATGTTCAGTTCCTCGCCCTGTTCCAGATGCAACAGTTCGGCCAGCTTGCGTCTGCCCCGGTTGGCCCGCGACTTGACGGTTCCGACGGCCACGCCGGTCATCTCTGCAGCCTCTTCGTAGGAAAAACCCGAGGCGCCCACAAGGATCAGCGCCTCTCGCTGTTCGTCGGGCAGCTTCTGGAAAGCGGTCCGGAAGTCGCGCAGCGCCAGGCGTCCGTCATGATCGGGACGGGTCGCCTGCCTAGCCGCGTGGATGCCGTCGCTGTCGCTGACCTCGCGTTTGGTCTTGCGGCGCGAGGAATAGAACGTGTTGCGCAAAATCGTGAACAGCCAGGCCCGCAGGTTCGTGCCCGCCTGAAACTTGTCCATGTTCGTCCATGCCTTGACGATGGTGTCCTGCACCAGATCGTCGGCTGCCGCGCCTTCGCGGGTCAGCGACAGGGCAAAGGCCCGCAATGCCGGCAGATGATCGACCAGCTGATCGCGGGGATGGACCGTGGGGGATTGGGTCATGGGACTGTTTTACCGGATTGCAGGCGCAAAAAGAAGGGTGCTGACCGGAAGGCGGATCATTCCTGATCCTTCAACTTCTTCAGCAGATCAAGGAACCTGTCCGGAATCTGATCCGTCGCGTCCTGTTCGTAAACCCGCTTGAGGTTCTCATCGATCTGTTTTTCCACTGCCGCTCTCCGGCGATCATCTCGCTTAGGTGTCATATTCGTGTTAGTCCCGACAAACTTGTGCGCACAGCATGCAACCGATTGGCGGTTCCGTTGGTTCCTTGCAATATGCGAATAATGAGGATGTGTGATGACTGTTGCCGATCTGGCCCAATCCATCGGGCGTGAGCTTCCGTTCCTGCGCCGCTACGCGCGCGCCCTGACCGGCAGCCAGCGTGCCGGGGACAACTATGCGGCCGCCACGCTGGAGGCGATTCTGACCGACCGCAGCGTGCTGGACGGCGAGGATGATCTGCGCATCGCGCTGTTCAAGACCTTCCACGCGATCTGGCAAAGTTCCGGCCAGCCGGTCGAAGAGGCCGACATGACCGCCCGCGAACGCCGCGCGCAGGATCATCTGCGCGGCCTGACCCCCAATTCGCGCGAGGCCTTGCTGCTGCGCACCATCGAGGAGCTGCGCAGCGACCAGATCGCCCGCGTCATGCAGATCGACGTGGCCGAAGCGGACGAACTGGTCCAAATCGCGCTGAGCGAGATGGGCAATTCGCTGCGGGGCAAGGTCATGGTGATCGAGGATGAGATGATCATCGCGATGGACCTCAAGGGCATCGTGCAGGCCATGGGCCATGACGTGACCGGCGTCGCGCGCACCCATACAGCCGCGATCGAGCTGGCGGGCAAGCAGCGCCCCGACCTGATCCTGGCCGATATCCAGCTGGCCGACGGATCGTCGGGCGTGGATGCCGTCAACGAGCTGCTGGGCAGCATGGGCGACATCCCGGTCATCTTCATCACCGCCTTCCCCGAACGGCTGCTGACGGGCGACCGTCCGGAACCGGCCTTCCTGATCTCCAAGCCGTATAGCGAGGAACAGGTGCGTTCGGCGGTCAGTCAGGCGATGTTCTTTGCCTCGACCGAGGGGCTGGAGGGCTGAGCCCATCCCGACCCGTTGATCCGAAAGGCGCCCTGCGGGGCGCCTTTTTCATTTGGCCTTGCCCGATGCCAGTTCGGTAAAGCCGCGCCGCGCCTCGCGTGCGGCCCTCAGGCGGCGGCGGCGCGCCAGTTCGACGTTGATCAAGGCCCCCAGCAGGACCGAGAACCCCGCCAGATAGAACCACATCAGCAGCGCCACGACCGTCCCGATCGAGCCATAGATCCGGTTATAGCTGTTGAAGCTGCCCAGATAGGCCGAGAAGGCGATGGATCCCGCCGACCACAGGACGGCGGCGAACAGCGCGCCCCAGGTGAAGATCGGCGTCCGGGGCGTCTTGACGTTGGGGCCATAGCGATACAGCACCCCGATGGTCAGGATGACCAGCAGGAACATCCCCGCCCAAGGCAGCACCGTCAGCAAGGATGACCGGAAGGGTGCAAAGACCATGAAATTCAGCACCACCGGCACCACAACGATGGTCGCCAGCCCGGCCAGCGAGATCCCCACGATCACCAGCGTCAGCAGATAGGCCAGCAGAAAGCCGAAGATCGTGGAATGCGCCCGCACCCCATAGGCCGCGTTCAGGCCCCGGATCAGCGCGTCGACCCCGGCCCGCGCCGCGATCGTCGCGATCAGGAAGGACACGAAGGATGTCCAGCCGACCGAGGTCTGGCCGTTATCGGTCAGGTTCGTGACCTGATCATCGACGATATCGGACGCCCCTGCGGGCAGGAATTCATGCGCCACATCCAGATAAGTCAGCACGACAAGGGGATCGAACCACAGGCTCCACAATGCGATGATGGCGGCAAGGCCGGGAAAGACCGCGAACATCGCATAAAAGGCAACCCCTGCGGCAATCAGGGTCATATGGGTCTTGTCCATCCGTTCGAAGATGGCGCCCCAGAACGATCCGAATTCGCGCAACCAGTCCAGCATCATGCCCCACACCGCTTTGATCCAGCATGAGGCGCGACCGCCCGTCGCGCAAGGCCGCCGTCAGGGTGCGACAAATCGCGTCCAGACGGCCTGTTCGCCAAGACCCGCCACGAATTCGGCATGCGCCTGTGCCTCGGCCCCGGTCAGGCGGGGCGGCAGGGGGCGCGGACGGGCCGCGCGAGGCTGGATCTGGCCGTCCGCGCCACGGGTTTCACTGTCCGCCGATGCGGGTCGGTCCAGCACCAGATCGGGCTGGCGGCCGCCGATCAGCTCCAGATACACCTCGGCCAGCAATTCGCTGTCCAGCAGGGCACCGTGCAGATCCCGACCGCCATTGTCCACGCCGAAGCGGCGGCAGAGCGCATCCAGCGATGCCGGAGAGCCGGGGAATTTCTCTCGCGCCAGCATCAGCGTATCCAGCGCCCGTGACCAGGGCAGGACCGGATGACCTGCGCGTTTCAGTTCGGCATTCAGGAATTTCATGTCGAAGCTGGCATTATGGATGACCAGTTTCGCATCCGGCCCGATGAAATCGATGAAATCGCGGGCGATAGCCGCGAATTTCGGCTTGCCGCGCAGGAAATCGTCACCCAGCCCGTGAACGTCGAACGCTTCTTTCGGCATCGGGCGTTCGGGGTCGATATAGACGTGAAAGGTTTGCCCGGTGGGCAGGTGGTTGAACAGCTCCAGCGCGCCGATCTCGACGATGCGGTCGGCGCCTTCGGCGTCGAAGCCGGTGGTTTCGGTGTCCAGAACGATCTCACGCATGGGGCAGAACCTCTTTCACGATGCGGGCGACGGCGGCGCGGGCGCTGTCCGGGCTGTCGGTCGGAATGATCCAGTCGGCACGGGCGCGCTTTTCCACATCCGGCATCTGCCGCGCAAGGATCATCTGCAGCATGGCAGGCGTCATGCCGGGTCGGGCCAGCACCCGCGCCGCCTGCGTGGCGGCATCGGTGGAGACGACCGCGACCCCGTCCAGATCCGGCGCGCTGGCGCTTTCGAACAGCAGCGGGATGTCCAGAACGACCAGAGGCCGGTCGGCATGGCGGATCAGAAAGTCCTGACGGTCCTGCGCCACCAGCGGATGGACCAGCGCCTCCAGCCGGGCGAGGGCGCCGGGATCGGCGGCCAGCGCGGCTTTCAGCCCCGCGCGGTCGATGCCGCCATCCTTCAGCGCGGTCGGAAAGGCCTGTGCCACGGGTGCCACGGCGCCGCCGCCGGGGGCATAAAGACGATGCACCGCCTGATCGGCATCCCAGACCGGATGGCCCAGATCGCGGAACATCTGCGCGGTCGTGGATTTGCCCATGCCGATGCTGCCCGTCAGGCCAAGCCGAAAGCTCATCCCAGGGCGACCCTGCGGGCTTCGTCGTCAATCTCGGGGCGCTGGCCAAACCAGCGTTCAAAGCCGGGCGCCGCCTGATGCAGCAACATGCCCAGACCATCGACGATCCGGCAGCCGCGCGCCTGCGCCTCGGCCAGAAAAGGGGTCATCAGGGGCGTATAGACCAGATCGGTGACCAGAGCATTGGGCGACAGCGCATCCATGGGCACGCGCAGGGGCTGTTTCCCCTGCATCCCAAGCGAGGTGGCGTTGACGACCGTGGTCGCGCCTTCCAGCATGTTGCCGACCTGCGCCCAGTCATAGACGACCAGCCGCGCGCCGAATTCCGCCCTGATCTGTTCAGCCCGCAGACGGGTGCGGTTGGTTATGCGCAATTCCTTGACGCCGCTGTCCAAAAGCGAGGCGACCACGGCCCGCGCCGCCCCGCCTGCCCCGATCAGCGCCGCCGGGCCCAGATCGGGCTGCCAGTCGGGCGCATATTGCCGCAGATTGGCGATGAACCCATAGCCGTCGGTATTGTCGGCATGGATCTTGCCGTCCGGACGAAAGATCAGCGTGTTCGCCGCCCCGATCAGCGCGGCGCGATCGGTGACGGTATCGGCCAGCGTCAGCACGGCCTCTTTATGCGGGATGGTGACATTGGCGCCGACGAAACCCGCGCGCGGCAGGATGCGCAGCACCTCGGCCAGATGTTCGGGCATGACCGGCAGCGGGACGTAATGGCCTGGCAGGCCATAACGCGCCAGCCAATGAGCGTGCAGACGGGGTGAACGGGAATGCGCGATGGGCATGCCGATCACCCCGGCAAGCGGCGCGTGGATTATCTGGCTGGCTGGCAGGTCGTCTGGCATGGGCATGTTCATCGCTGACCGTTTCAGATCACAGAGTAAGGGCAGGCCGCGCGGGGCGAAAGCCCTGACCGGCCACATGCAGCATTTGCTGTGGCTGGGACGGCGCAGGTGCGGCCTGTGGACAAAAGCCGGGGGAATCGGGGCGGGGCCTGAAGACAACCCGCGTCAAGCCCTGACAGCCGCAAACTTTGCCCTGGAACGGAGCCGGAACGAGGATGGGTTGCGCACAGGTGGACAACCGGGCGCGGCACGGCGGGCCTTCTGTGGGCAAGTTTGGCACGGGACTCTTATCCGCAAACTTATCCACATTTCACCGCTTTGTTTACAAACATTTTTCAGGCTCTGTCATGGGTTCCGCACATCCTTGTCCACAGTGGGCGATTCTGAGGAAATCCCGGTGGGTAGAGTCCACATCCTTGTGTCCACAGGCCCTACTACAACAACATTCCTTTCTCTCTTCTTTCTATTTAAGTGGGGAAGACGGAAAGGAACCGCGATGTTCGACGGATTGGCGCTGATCTATCCCTATGTGAAGGCATTCCATGTGATGGCGGTCATCTCGTGGATGGCGGGCCTGTTCTATCTGCCCAGATTGTTCGTCTATCACGCCGAACGCGGGGCCAGCGGGTCCGAACCGGTCAGCAGCTTCGTGATCATGGAAGACAAGCTGCTGCGCGTGATCATGCGCCCGGCGATGATCGCGACCTGGATCAGCGGGCTGTCGCTGGTGCTGACGCCGGGGATCGTCAGCTGGTCGATGACCTGGCCTTGGGTCAAGGCCGTCTGCGTGATCGCGATGACCGTGTTTCACATGTGGTGCGCGGCCGAACGGCGGCGTCTGGCGGCCGGATCGGCGCAGACCGGGCGGCGATATCGCATGATGAACGAGGTTCCGACCCTGCTGATGGTGGGGATTGTCACCTCGGTGATCGTCAAGTTCTGATCGAAAAGATTGACTCGAGGGGGCGGGCGGCTTATTTGCGCCCCAACCCCGGCCGTCCGGTACGGGATTTTCCACACACAACGTCTTGTCCGCCCGATCTGTCGCGCGGCCGAAAGTATTTGCCAAGATGACCGAAGAACGCCTGAATCTGATCGACCTGAAAGCCAAAAGCCCCGCCGACCTGCTGTCGATGGCCGAGGAATGGGATGTCGAGAACGCCTCGACCATGCGCAAGGGCGAGATGATGTTCTCGATCCTCAAGGAGCATGCCGAAGAGGGCTGGGAGATCGGCGGCGAAGGCGTTCTGGAGGTCGTGCAGGACGGTTTCGGCTTTCTGCGGTCGACCGAGGCGAACTATCTGCCCGGACCGGACGATATTTACGTCAGCCCCGACATGATCCGGCAGCATTCGCTGCGCACCGGCGATTCGGTCGAGGGCGTCATCCGCGCACCCGGCGAGAATGAGCGGTATTTCGCGCTGACCAAGGCCGAAAAGATCAATTTCGAGGATCCCGAAAAGGCCCGCCACAAGGTCGCCTTTGACAACCTGACCCCGCTTTATCCCGATGAGCGGCTGAACATGGAAATCGAGGATCCGACCCTGAAGGATCGCAGCGCGCGGATCATCGATCTGGTCGCACCGATCGGCAAGGGCCAGCGGTCGCTGATCGTGGCCCCGCCGCGGACCGGCAAGACGGTGCTGCTGCAGAACATCGCGCATTCCATCGAACGCAATCACCCCGAATGCTATCTGATCGTGCTGCTGATCGACGAGCGGCCCGAGGAAGTGACCGAC
The DNA here is from genome assembly GCF_004335005.1 of Paracoccus nototheniae. Classification (GTDB taxonomy): domain Bacteria; phylum Pseudomonadota; class Alphaproteobacteria; order Rhodobacterales; family Rhodobacteraceae; genus Paracoccus; species Paracoccus nototheniae. Next base: position 41,021 of record NZ_RQRT01000004.1, read on the forward strand.
ATGCAGCGCAGCGTGCGCGGCGAGGTCGTGTCATCGACCTTTGACGAACCGGCCAGCCGCCACGTCGCGGTGTCCGAGATGGTCATTGAAAAGGCCAAGCGTCTGGTCGAGCATAAACGAGATGTTGTGATCCTTTTGGATTCGATCACAAGACTTGGGCGCGCCTTCAACACTGTTGTGCCCAGCTCGGGCAAGGTGTTGACCGGTGGTGTCGATGCGAATGCGTTGCAGCGCCCCAAGCGGTTCTTCGGTGCCGCGCGGAATATCGAAGAGGGCGGCAGCCTGACCATCATCGCCACCGCGCTGATCGATACCGGATCGCGTATGGACGAGGTGATCTTTGAAGAATTCAAGGGCACCGGCAACAGCGAGATCGTTCTGGATCGCAAGGTCGCCGACAAGCGCGTCTTCCCGGCCATGGACATCCTGAAATCCGGCACCCGGAAAGAAGAGCTGCTGGTCGATGCCAAGGATCTGCAAAAAACCTATCTGCTGCGTCGGATCCTGAACCCGATGGGGACGACCGATGCGGTCGAATTCCTGATCTCGAAGCTGAAACAGACCAAGAGCAATGCCGAGTTCTTCGACTCGATGAACGCCTGACGGGGCAGCGATGGACCTGATCTTTGCAGAAGCCACCCCGCCCGGGCGGGGGGGCGTTTCGATCATTCGCCTCAGCGGGTCGGGTGCAAGATCGGCTGCCGAGCGTCTGGTCGGTCCCATGCCTTCGCCAAGGGTCGCATATTTCCGCGATCTTGCGGATGCGGATGACCTGATCGATCAGGTTCTGGCGATGTGGTTCGCAGACGGGTCCAGCTTTACCGGTGAGGAAGTCGCCGAGTTGCACCTGCATGGCGCCCCCGTCATTGCGCGTCGGGTGGGGCGTGCCTTGGTGGATCTTGGGGCGCGTCCGGCAGAGGCCGGTGAATTCACGCGGCGTGCTTTCCTGAACGGGCGCATGGATCTTGCCTCGATCGAGGGGCTGGGGGATCTGCTGGCAGCCGAGACGGAAGAGCAACGCAAGCTTGCGCTTCGGACAGCGTCGGGTGAGTTGGGGCGCAAAGCCGAGGATTGGCGCAGGTTGCTGGTCGAGGCCGGAGCGCTTGTCGAGGTCAGCGTCGATTTCGCGGATGAGGATGTGCCGGATGACGTCCCGCAGCGGGTCTTCGAGGCGATCGAGGAACTGCAGATTGCACTGCGTCGGGAATTGGACGGTTTCGGTGCGGCCGAACGCTTACGCGCAGGGTTCGAGATTGCGATCGTTGGGCCTCCGAACGCTGGAAAATCAAGCCTTTTAAACCGTTTGGCAAAACGGGAGATGGCGATTGTTTCCGAAACAGCCGGAACGACTCGTGATGTGATCGAACTGCGATATGACCTTCACGGGCTTGCTGTCACCTTTCTGGACACGGCGGGACTGCGGGATGCCGAGAACGCGATTGAGGCCGTAGGCATTGAACGCGCAAGGCAGCGAGCAGCGTTGGCCGACCTTCGGATCCATTTGTCCGTTGACGGAACACCAGTTCGGGATCTGTGGTTTGAAGGTGATCTTGCTGTGCAAGGGCACGCGGACAAGCTGGCGCATGTCTCTGGTCTGGCCGTGTCACCGATAACAGGTCAAGGTGTTGAGGCTTTGCTCAGTACGCTTCATGCCCGGTTGCAACAGCGTGTCGCGCATGCAGGTGTTATCAGCCATGACAGGCAACGCGCAGAATTGGCAACGGCCCTGTCCGCGCTTGAGAATATTGGCGATTTTCCCGCCGAATTGATTGCCGAATCGCTGAGGATCGCGGCATCCTCATTAGACCGGCTTGTGGGACGGATTGGGGCCGAGGACTATCTGGACCTGATCTTTTTGTCTTTCTGCATCGGTAAGTAGGAGTTGTTCCACGTGAAACATTACCATGTCGCCGTGATCGGTGCCGGCCACGCCGGTCTTGAGGCCGCGACGACTGCTGCCCGGATGGGCGTGTCGGTTTTGCTGATTACGATGCAACAATCCGATATTGGGGCTTTGTCTTGCAACCCGGCCATTGGTGGCTTGGGAAAGGGGCACCTTGTTCGCGAAATAGACGCCCTTGATGGAGTCATGGGCCGCCTTGCAGACCGGGCTGGCATTCAGTTTCGCCTTTTGAACCGCAGAAAAGGACCGGCAGTCCGAGGCCCCCGGGCGCAGATGGACAGGTCCTTGTATCGGGATGCCGCTTGGACGCTGATCAGCACTTACCCTGGCGTCGATCTGAAATTCGCCGAGGTTACGGAGCTTCTGGGAAGCGAACGAAGTGTAACCGGCCTTCGCTTGTCAAATGGGGAGGAAATCGTCTGCTCGACCGTCATTCTGACCACCGGCACGTTCCTGAACGGGCTTATTCATATCGGTGATGTGACGCGTGCGTCTGGCCGGTGGGGTGATGCGTCCGCAAACGGCCTTGCAGAGTCGCTGAAGAAGTTCGGATTGCCTTTAGGGCGCCTGAAGACCGGGACGCCACCGCGCCTTGATGGCCGGACCATCAACTGGCCGGTTCTTGAGCAGCAACTTGGCGATGAAGAGCCCGCCACCTTTTCCTACATGGACGCCGGACCTTTGTCCGAGCAGATTTCTTGCGGAATTACTCATACGAATGAGACCACGCACAGGATCATTCGCGACAATCTTCATCGCTCTGCCATGTATGGCGGCCATATTTCTGGTCGCGGTCCCCGCTATTGTCCCTCGATCGAGGATAAGGTCGTTCGCTTTGCGGATAAATCATCCCATCAAATATTCCTGGAACCGGAAGGCTTGGACAGCCATTCCGTCTATCCGAACGGGATCTCGACGTCATTGCCGGTCGAAGTTCAGCGGGCCTACGTTCGATCCATCCAAGGGTTGGAGAATGTCGATATTCTGCAGCCCGGCTATGCGGTCGAATATGATTACATCGATCCCCGCAGCCTTGATGCATCGCTGGCCGTAAGGACCGTCGATGGACTTTACCTTGCTGGCCAGATCAACGGGACGACCGGGTATGAAGAGGCGGCGGCCCAGGGGCTTGTGGCGGGCCTGAACGCGGCCTTGGCAGCGACCGGACGTGATCCTGCGATTTTCAGCCGCGCGGAAAGCTACATCGGGGTGATGATTGACGATTTGACCAATTTTGGGGTGACTGAACCTTACCGCATGTTCACGTCGAGAGCAGAGTTCCGACTGACGCTGCGGGCTGATAATGCGGACCAGCGCCTGACGCCCTTCGGCATCCAATTTGGATGCGTCGGTGTAGAGCGTCAGGTCATGTTCAATGCACGGCAAGACCGTTACACCAAGGCTCGGGCTTTGGCGGAAGCGACCAGCCTGACCCCAACCGAGCTTGCGCGGTGCGGCGTCAATGTGCGCCAAGATGGGCGCGCAAGGTCGGTGTTCGATTTGCTTGCAGTTGTCGAAATTGAAGATTCCACTATTCGCCAGATCGCACCTTGCTTGGGTCAGGTCTCTTCAGTGACGCTGAATCAGCTTCGGAATGACGCCATTTATGCCCAATATGTTAAGCGGCAAGAAAAAGATGTCGATGATTTGAAGCAAAGCGAGGGGTTGGTTCTGCATGTGGATATGGACTACCAGTCCCTCGGTGGCCTATCCAATGAGATCTCCCGCAAGCTGGCGGACATCAAGCCCCGCAATCTGGCTGAGGCGGCGAGGATCGAGGGCATGACGCCAGCGGCGCTGACTCTTCTGATTGCAGCCACCAAGCTAAAGATGCGCCATTCAGCATGACCAATGTTTCACGTGAAACAGAAAACTTGCTGCTGGCATATCAGTCTCTGGTCGCCAAATGGAATCCAAAAATCAATCTGGTCGCCGCATCGACCATTCCGGACTTTCGCTTTCGCCATATCCAAGACTCGCTGCAGCTTGTTGCGCTTGCTGATCCTTCAGGTGGGCATTGGGTCGACCTGGGGTCTGGCGGCGGTCTGCCCGGCATCGTTATCGGGATCATGACCGCTGGTTCGGCCCTAACGGTTCATTTGGTTGAAAGTGATCAACGCAAGGCGGCGTTTCTTCGGACTGTTGTGCGCGAACTTGAACTGCACCAAGTGACTGTCCTGTCTGAACGGATCGAGTCCACCGAACCGTCCCGCGCGGATCACCTCTCGGCACGCGCTTTGGCGCCGTTGCCCAAACTTCTTGAAATGGCAGAAAGACATTTGAAGCCGGGGGGAACCGCATGGTTGATGAAGGGTCGGACATGGAAGGCCGAGTGCGAACAAGCCTCTGTCGATTGGCGATTTGATTTCGCCGCATACCCGAGTAGAACGGATCCAGAAGCCGCAATCCTGAAAGTGACCGGAGTGTCTCATGCCTGAGCAGCATATCGTGGCCATCGCCAATCAAAAGGGCGGCGTTGGAAAGACGACGACCGCTGTAAACCTTGGGACAGCGCTGGCGCAGGCGGGCCATTCGACGATATTGGTTGATCTTGACCCTCAGGGCAACGCATCGACCGGCCTTGGCATCAGTGGCGATCAACGCGATTACACGATCTATGATCTCCTGACCGGAGAGGTCGACCTTCAGACCGCCGCCTTGGAAACGGACATCAGGAACCTCCGTGTCGTCCCGTCCACGTCCGATCTTGCATCGGCAGATGTTCAACTGTCTCAGGCACTTGATCGGACCAGATTGCTGGAACGGCAGCTTTCCTCGGCACCTGCGGGAACGATCATTCTGATCGATTGTCCACCTGCGCTTGGTTTGTTGACGGTCAATGCGATGGTTGCGGCCACCAGCGTGCTGGTTCCACTGCAGGCCGAGTTCTATGCGCTCGAGGGTCTTTCCCAGCTTCTTGCGACCGTCAAGCAGGTCCGGCAGGGTGCAAATCCCCGTTTGCGCATCAATGGCATCCTGCTGACCATGTCGGATTACCGCAACAACCTCTCCCAACAGGTGGAGGCGGATGCCAGGGAAACCTTGGGCGATCTTGTCTATCCGACCGTCATTCCCCGGAATGTGCGCGTGTCAGAGGCGCCGTCGCACGCACAGCCGGTTTTGATCTATGACCCCTCGTCCAAGGGCAGCGTCGCGTATCGTCAGTTCGCGGCCGAATTTACGGCGCGCCTGAACCTTCAGCCGGAGAATGCCTGATGTCGGATAACAAACTTGCAAAGCGCGGTCTGGGGCGTGGCCTGTCCGCCTTGATGGCCGATATGGATCTTGACGGCAGCCCGGCAGCCGCACCCGTCCGCGACCGGACGTTGGTGCCGATCGAACAGATCACCGCCAACCCCGACCAGCCACGGCGCAGCTTCGATCCCGAGGCGCTGGAAGAGCTGGCGGCATCGCTGAAGCAACGAGGCATCCTGCAGCCTTTGATCGTGCGGCCGCACCCCGACGACAAGGCGCTGTTCCAGATCGTCGCCGGGGAACGTCGCTGGCGCGCCGCACAGATGGCGCAACTGCATGAAATTCCGGTCATTATCCGTGAGATGACCGATACCGAGGTGCTTGAAGTTGCGATTATCGAAAACATTCAGCGCGCGGATCTGAATGCCATCGAAGAGGCCGCATCCTTCCGCCAGCTCATGGACCGCTTTGGCCACACTCAGGAACGCCTGGCCGAGGCGTTGAACAAAAGCCGCAGTCACATCGCCAACCTGCTGAGGCTTCTGACTTTGCCTGAACAGGTTCAGGACATGGTCAAGTCCGGCAAGCTCAGCGCGGGCCATGCCCGTGCGCTGATCACGGCGCCCAACGCGCCGCAACTGGCCATGAAGATTGCCGAAAAGGGCCTCTCGGTCCGCGAGACAGAGGAAATGGTCCGCAATCAGGCGCAACCGTCCGATGCCAAGGCCCGGAAGGCGTCGCGGCACACGGAGAAAGATGCGGACACGCGGGCGCTCGAGGCTGATCTTTCTGCGCATCTCAAGATGAGGGTCGACATCTCGCATGTCGGGACCGAGGGCGGCCATATCACGATCACCTATCGCGAACTCGACCAGCTCGACCAACTCTGCCAGCTTTTGGGTGGTCAAGGCTAACCAGATATAGACCGGATTTCGAATTTTTATCTATATGCAGTCATGCTTCAGGCCGGGTGATCAAGAACGCCGCAACGCTCGCGCAGATCCCGGCCTGCGTGGCAACGACCCATCCGGGCATGCCCGCATACCATGACAGCCCGACCCCGGCGCTCATCGCGGTGATCGCCCAGATCTTCGCCAGCCTGCTCACCGCTCCGCGTTCCTGCCACGCCCTGACCGAGGGGCCATAGGTCGGATGATCCAGAATGCGGCGATGCAGCACGGGGGATGACCGCGCAAAGGCCCAGGCCGCAACCAGCAGAAACGGAACGGTCGGCATGACGGGCAGGGCCACACCGATGATGCCCATGCCCAGAAACAGCCATCCGACGATCAGCCACAGCTGCTGACGCATCGCTCAGACCGCCAGATCGCGCAGGATGGCGTTCAGGACGGGACGCCCCTGTCGGGTGGCCATCAAACGGCCATCCTGACGGCGGATCATGCCCATTTCCGACAGCGAGGCGACCACATCGTCGTCAAATCCGCGGCCCGCCAGTGCGGCATGCCGTGCTTCGTCTAATCCTTCGCCAAGGCGCAGGGCCATCAGCAGATACTCCGTCGCCTGTTCGTCACGGGGGATGAACTCGCGCAGGCTCTCGCCCGTTCCGCCTGTCTCGACGGCAGCCAGCCACGCGCCGGGCATCCTGTGTGCTTCAGTCGCCACGCGGCCCGATGCAAGCGTCAGGCGGCCATGCGCACCGGGCCCGACCGCAGCCCAATCCCCCTGCCGCCAATAGACCAGATTGTGCCGGCTTTCCGACCCCGCCCGCGCATGGTTCGAGATTTCATAGCAGCCCATCCCGGCGGCCTCGCAAATCTCCTGCGTGTCGAAATACAGATCCGCGGACAGGTCGTCATCGGGCAGATCGCGCAGCTTTCCGGCCGCCGCGCGGGCGCCAAAGACGGTGCCCGGCTCGATGGTCAGCTGGTACAGCGACAGGTGATCGACGGCCATATCCAGCGCCTCGCGCAGCTCGGACCGCCATGCGGCGCGATCCTGACCCTGACGCGCATAGATCAGATCGAAACTGACCCGTCCAAAGACCTCGCGGGCCACGTCAAAGGCGGCGCGGGCCTCGGCCACCGAATGCATGCGCCCAAGGCGCCGCAGATCGGCATCGTTCAGGGCCTGCACGCCCATGGACAGGCGATTGACCCCCGCATCGGCAAAGCCGCGAAAGCGGCCCTTTTCGACGCTGGTCGGATTGGCCTCCAGCGAGATTTCGATGTCATTAGTAAACCCCCACCCGGCCTGCGCCGCGCGGATCACCGCATCCACCGTCTCGGGCAGCATCAGCGAGGACGTGCCGCCGCCAAAGAAGATGCTGCCCAGATGCCGGTCCGGCGTCTCTGCCGCGACCCGCGCGATTTCGGCGCACAGCGCCGCGGCCCACCTTTGTTGATCGACATGGGCGGTGACATGGCTGTTGAAATCGCAATAGGGGCATTTGGCCGCACAAAAGGGCCAATGGACATACAGACCAAAGCCGCCCGCGCGCCAGTCCTGAGACAGGTCGGTCATCCCCGGAACGCCGTCGCTTCGATCTCGATCTTCATTTCCGGGCGGATCAGACCGGCCACGATCATCGTCGCAGCGGGCCGGATGGCGTCCAGCGCTTCGGACAGGGCCGGGGCCAGCGCCTCGATCAGACCGGCATCCGTGATAGTGTATTGCACGCGCATGATGTCGTCGGGGGCGAACCCGGCCTCGGCCAGAACGGAAAAGATCGTTCGGAAACAGTTTCTAGCCTGCTGGGCAATATCCTCGGGCATGGTCATGGCGGCATAGTCATACCCCGTCACGCCCGAGACAAAGCTCCAGTCGCCGCGCACCACGGCGCGGCTATAGGCCAGCTTTGCCTCGAAGGGCGATCCGTTGGTCAGCTTACGCAAAGGCGGCCTCGATCATCTGCTCCACGGCGCGGGCGCGATGGCTGAGGCTGTTTTTCAGCGCGGCAGGCATCTGGCCCAGGGTGATGTCATGGCCGTCGGGCTGAAACACCGGATCATAGCCATGCCCCTCGGCGCCGCGCGGGGGCCAGACGACCTGACCGGGCAGCACACCCTCGAACACCTCGTCATGCCCATCGGGCCACATCAGGACAAGCGTGCAACGGAACTGCGCATGGCGCGGGGCAGGGGCGTCGATGGCCTCCAGCTCGCGCCATGTGCGGGCCATGGCCATCGGGAAATCGCGGCCCGACCCGGTTTCGGCCCAATCGGCGGTATAGACGCCCGGCGCGCCGCCAAGCGCATCGACACTGATGCCGCTGTCATCGGCCAGCGCGGGCAGGCCCGTCGCGGCCACGGCGGCGCTGGCCTTGATGCGGGCATTGCCGACAAAGCTGTCTTCGGTCTCGGCAGGCTCGGCCAGGCCCATTTCGGCGGCGCCGACGACCTCGACGCCGTAGGGGGCCAGCAGGGCGCGCATCTCGGCCAGCTTGCCCGCGTTATGCGTCGCGACCAGCAGACGCTTTTCGGCGAATGTCCTCATCCGATGGCGGCCTTTTGGGCGGCGACCAGATCGGCCATGCCCGCCTCGGCCAGATCCAGCAGCTGCCCCATCTCGCCGCGCGAGAATGTCGCGCCCTCGGCGGACATCTGCACCTCGATCAGGCGACCGCCGCCGGTCAGGACGAAATTCCCGTCGGTCCCGGCCTCGCTGTCCTCGGCATAATCCAGATCCAGCAACGGCTGGCCCGCATAGATGCCGCAGCTGACGGCGGCCACATGATCCAGAATCGGGTCGCTGGTGATCGCGCGGCCGGCCAGCAGCTTGTTCACGGCCAGACGCAGCGCGACCCAGCCTCCGGTGATCGACGCGCAGCGCGTGCCGCCATCGGCCTGAATGACATCGCAATCGATGCTGATCTGGCGTTCGCCAAGCGCGCTGCGGTCGATGCCGGCGCGCAGGCTGCGCCCAATCAGGCGCTGGATTTCCTGCGTGCGGCCCGATTGCTTGCCCTGCGCCGCCTCGCGGCGGTTGCGCGTGTTCGTCGCGCGTGGCAGCATTCCGTATTCGGCGGTGACCCAGCCAAGCCCGGTGCCCTTCAGAAAGCGGGGCGGGTTGTCCTCGATCGTGGCGGTGCACAAGACATGCGTATCGCCGCATTTGATCAGGCACGAGCCTTCGGCGTGCCGCATCACCCCGGTTTCAATTGAAATCGGACGCATTTGGGCTAGATTCCGGCCTGACGGGCGCATGACTTTTCCTTTTCGTGAAGATACGTTGCCCCATACCGCCCGGGGGCACCATCACGCAACCCCACGAGGGGTCACAAGACGAGGGCCATGGGTCAGGAAACGCTGCTGAACGAGCTGAACGACCGGTCCCGCGAAGTGTTTCGCCGGGTCGTCGAATCCTATCTGGACACCGGAGAGCCGGTGGGATCGCGCACCCTGACGCGGGCGCTGTCGGAAAAGGTCAGCGCCGCCACGATCCGCAACGTCATGCAGGATCTGGAACTGATGGGTCTTCTGGACAGCCCCCATGCCTCGGCCGGGCGGCTGCCTTCGCAGATGGGGCTGCGCCTCTTCGTCGATGGCATGATGGAGATCGACGCCGTCGCCCCCACCGACCGCGCCGCGATCGACCAGACGCTTGGCAATGACGATCCCGAAACCGGCGTGCTGCTGGACCGGGTCAGCACGGCCCTATCGTCGATCACGCGGGGCGCGTCCCTGGTGCTGATGCCCAAGCACGAGGCACCGATCCGGCATATCGAGTTCGTCAGTCTGGGCATCGACCGGGCGCTGGTGGTTTTGGTCTTTGCCGACGGGCATGTCGAAAACCGTATCTTTACCCCGCCGCCGGGCCAGACGCCCTCCTCCATGCGCGAGGCCGGGAATTTCCTCAACGCCATGGCCGAGGGCAAGACGCTGGCCGAACTGCGCGGCGGGCTGGCCCATCAGATCAGCACGCGGCGGCGCGAACTGGACGTTCTGGCCGCCGAGCTGGTCGAATCGGGCATCGCGCTGTGGGGGGCCGAGGCGGCCGATCCGCGCCTGATCGTGCGGGGCCGGGCGAACCTGCTGGACAGCGAGGCCGCCGATCTGAACCGCATCCGCATCCTGTTCGACGATCTGGAACGCAAGCGTGACATCGTGGAATTTCTGGAACTGACCGAACGGGGCGAGGGGGTGCGCATTTTCATCGGGTCCGAGAACAAGCTTTTTTCACTTTCGGGTTCCGCTCTGGTGGTTTCACCCTATATGAATGCCGACCGGAAAATTGTCGGCGCGGTGGGTGTCATCGGGCCGACCCGGCTGAATTACGGTCGGATCGTGCCGATTGTCGATTATACCGCGCAGCTGGTCGGGCGGGTGCTGTCTGGCCGGAAAGGATGAAGTGAAATGAGCGAGCAGAACGAACAGCCGATGGACGAATTCCTGGACGACCCCCTGGCCGATCCCGATGACGAGGTGACGCGCCTGATCGCCGAGCGGGACGAGATGCGCGACAAATGGATGCGGGCGCTGGCCGATGCGGAAAACTCGCGCAAGCGGGCCGACAAGGACCGCCGCGACGCCGAACAATATGGCGGCTCGCGTCTGGCCCGCGACCTGCTGCCGGTCCATGACGCGCTGACCCGTGCGCTGGATGCGGCGGGCGAGGAACAGCGCGCCAGTGCCGCCGCCCTGATCGAAGGGGTGGAACTGACCCTGCGGGAACTGTCGCATGTGTTCACCAAACACGGCATCACCATCATCCGCCCCGAGGCGGGCGACCGCTTCGACCCCGCGATCCACGAGGCGATGTTCGAGGCTCCGGTCCCCGGCACCGTCAAGGGGCACATCATTCAGGTGATGGATAACGGCTTTCACCTGCATGACCGGCTGCTGCGCCCGGCCAAGGTGGGCGTGTCTTCGATGCCTGCCAGCTGATACGCCTGATGCTGATGCAGCCCGGCCCTGGTGCCGGGCTGCTGCCACCTTCCGCTGACTTGCCGATTGTTCCCAATGGCGCGACCTTTGGTCACGTCCGGCCCGCCCAAGGCCCGCCGGTCAGTCAGAGGAGGGGATGATGACGAATTCCGATGGGGTGCATATCCACCCGGCTGTCGACCATGGCATCAAGCAGGGCAGTCCGGGCTTTTCCGGCGGCGTGCTGACCTGTCATTGCGCCTCGAACCCGGTCAAGGTCCGGGTCAGCGCGCAGACGGCGCATAACCATGTCTGCGGCTGCACCAAATGTTGGAAGCCCGATGACGCGGTGTTCAGCCAGGTTGCCGTCGTATCGCGCGATGCGGTCGAGGTGCTGGAAAACGGCGACAAGCTGCAGGTCGTCAATGCCGACGCCCCGATCCAGCGCCATCGCTGCCGCGATTGTGGCGTCCACATGTACGGCCGGATCGAGAACAAGGACCACCCGTTCTATGGGCTGGATTTCATCCATACCGAACTGTCGCCCGAAGGCGGTTGGTCGGCACCGGAATTTGCCGCCTTTGTCAGCTCGGTGATCGAATCCGGGGTCGAGCCGTCGCAGATGGACGGCATCCGGTCGCGCCTGCGCGAGCTGGGGCTGGAACCCTATGATGCTTTGTCCCCACCGCTGATGGACGCGATCGCGACCCACGTGGCCAAGCGGTCCGGCGCGCTGCCCGCTTGACGCCATGCCTGCCCGAACCGACAACGGACGGGACCGCAAGACCTGACAAAAGGGGCCGCTTCGTCGGCCCCTTCGCCCTGACAAGCCCCTAAGGGAGCGAGAGGAGAAGACCGATGAGAACCCGTGCCGCCGTGGCCCTCGAGGCCGGCAAGCCGCTGGAAGTGATGGAGGTCAATCTGGAAGGCCCCAAGGCCGGAGAGGTCATGATCGAGATCAAGGCCACCGGCATCTGCCATACCGACGAATTCACCCGATCGGGTGCCGACCCCGAGGGGATTTTCCCCGCGATTCTGGGCCATGAAGGCGCAGGCATCGTGGTCGAGGTCGGCGAGGGCGTCAAATCGCTGAAGGTCGGCGATCATGTGATCCCGCTTTATACCCCCGAATGCCGCGAATGTGCGTCCTGCCTGTCGGGCAAGACGAACCTGTGCACCCGCATCCGCGCGACGCAGGGGCAGGGCCTGATGCCCGACGGCACGACCCGGTTCAGCATGCTGGATGGCACGCCGATCTATCACTACATGGGCTGCTCGACCTTCGCGAACCACACTGTTCTGCCGGAAATCGCGGTGGCCAAGGTCCGCGACGACGCGCCCTTTGACAAGATCTGCTATATCGGCTGCGGCGTGACCACCGGCATCGGCGCGGTCATCAACACCGCCAAGGTCGAGATCGGCGCCAAGGCCGTGGTGTTCGGTCTGGGTGGCATCGGGCTGAACGTCGTTCAGGGCCTGCGTCTGGCGGGCGCCGACATGATCATCGGCGTCGATCTGAACAACGACCGCAAGGAGATGGCCGAACGCTTCGGGATGACGCATTTCGTCAACCCCAAGGAAATCGACGGCAATATCGTCCAGCACATCGTCGAGATGACCAAGACGCCCTTCGATCAGATCGGCGGCGCCGATTACAGCTTTGACGCCACCGGCAGCACCAAGGTCATGCGCGACGCTCTGGAATGCACCCACCGGGGCTGGGGCGTGTCCGTCGTGATCGGCGTGGCCGCGGCAGGGGCCGAGATCAGCACCCGTCCGTTCCAGCTGGTCACCGGGCGGGTCTGGAAGGGCACGGCCTTTGGCGGCGCGCGCGGGCGGACCGATGTGCCCAAGATCGTCGACTGGTACATGGACGGCAAGATCGAAATCGACCCGATGATCACCCACACCATGCCGCTGGAAGACATCAACAAGGGCTTCGATCTGATGCATCATGGCGAATCCATTCGCTCGGTCGTCCTTTACTGATCCTTCATCGCTGCTTAGGTAAAAGAACGGCGGGGCCCCGGTCCCGCCGTCGCCATAAGAGAGAACAAGGAGCAGGCCGATGCGTCACCAGTGGTTGAACGATGACGACGACGACGAACCGGAAGAGGGCGACCGCCGCCACCAGAGCGACAAGGACGGCGGACTGGGCCTTCCCGAAGGCGACAAGATCGGCAAGCTGTATTTCAAATCGCGCACGGTGATCGTGGCGGGCGCCATCAACGACAAGCTGGCGCAGCGCACCGTGGCGCATCTGCTGGCCCTGGCCGAGGATGGCGACGGGCCGATCAACATGCTGATTTCCTCGCCCGGCGGGCATGTGGAATCGGGCGACATGATCCATGACGTGATCAAGTTCATCCGACCCACGGTCCGCACAATCGGCTCGGGCTGGGTGGCCAGTGCGGGCGCGCTGATCTTTGTGGCGGCGAAAAAGGAAAACCGGTTTTGTCTGCCCAATACGCGGTTCCTGATCCATCAGCCCTCGGGCGGGATCGGCGGCACCTCGTCGGACATGATGATTCAGGCTGAACAGGTGCGCCTGATGCGCGACCGTCTGAACCAGGTCTTTGCCGAGGCGACCGGCCAGAGCGTCGAGCGGATCGAAAAGGACACGCAGCGCGATTTCTGGCTGAACACGCAAGAGGCGCTGGATTACGGCCTGCTGGGCCGGGTGATCCGCACCGTGGACGACCTGAAATGACCGGGTCTGGCGGGGTGGTCATCCGCCCCGCCACCCCCGACGATCACGACGCCATCTGGGATATCCTGCGCCCCGTCTATCGCGCGGGAGAAACTTATTGCATCCCCCGCGACATCACCCGGGACGAGGCGCTGGCCGACTGGTTCGCCGCACCCTTCACGGCGTTCGTGGCGCTGGCCGGGGGCCGCGTTCTGGGCACCAGCCATGTGGGCCGCAACCGTGCGGGGGGCGGCGCCCATGTTGCCAACGCCTCGTTCGCCACCCATCCGGCGGGCCGGGGCAAGGGCATCGCCCGCGCCCTGGCCGGTCATGCGAAATCCTGGGCGCAGGCGCAGGGTTTTCGTGCCATGCAGTTCAATTTCGTCGTCTCAACCAACAGCGATGCCGTCCATTTGTGGCAGACGGTCGGGTTTGAGGTTGTGGGCCGCCTGCCAGAGGCGTTTCTTCACCCACAGCTGGGACCGGTCGATGCGCTGGTCATGTTCCACATCCTGAAGGGAGAGACGAATGAGCTTTGAGACCCTATCCGAGACCCGCAGCTTTGGCGGCACGCAGGGCGTCTATCGCCACAAGTCGCAGGCCACCGGCACCGACATGACCTTTGCCGTCTACCTGCCCGAGATGGCGCAGCACGGGCGTGTGCCGGTCCTGTGGTATCTGTCCGGTCTGACCTGCACCCATGACAATGCGATGACCAAGGCCGCCGCCCAGCAATGGTGCGACGAGGCTGGCATCGCCATCATCTTTCCCGACACCTCGCCGCGCGGCGAGGGGGTGGCCAATGACGAGGCTTACGATCTGGGGCAGGGCGCGGGCTTTTACGTCAACGCCACGCAGGATCCGTGGAAACCGCATTTCCAGATGTGGCATTACATCGTGCATGAACTGCCGGAACTGATCAGCGACAATTTTGCCATCGACCGCGATGCCATGGGCATCACCGGCCATTCGATGGGCGGGCATGGCGCGCTGACCATCGCGATGACCCATCCCGACCGCTATAAATCCGTCTCGGCGTTTTCGCCCATCGCGAATCCGACGGAATCGGACTGGGGCCGCAAACAGTTCACCGCCTATCTGGGCGAAGATCGCGACGCGTGGCGCGCCCATGATGCGACGATCCTGATGACCGAGAAGGGCTATCCCGGCGAGGTGTTGATCGATCAGGGCGCGAACGACCAGTTTCTGGACCTGCTGCGCCCGGAATCACTGGCCCATGCGATGATGGCGCGGCGCCAGCCGGGTCAGTTCCGGATGCATCCGGGCTATGATCACAGCTATTTCTTTGTGCAAAGTTTCATGGCCGACCACGTCTTCTGGCACGCTGAACGGCTGGTCTGACGCGATTGCCGAAAATTCCCGGGCTCTCTGCCGTTTTCCCATAAGACTTTAGGGGCAAATGGCAGGGGCTTCGATTGACGCCAAGGGGTGCGCGACCAACACTCGGTCAATGGACAAGCTGCGGGGGGAGGAAATCCGCGGCACTGCATCCAGCGAGCGGAGGAGCACTTGATGAAACATCTCTTGAACAGCGCGGCTGTCGCCTTGCTTTTGACGGGTGGTTCGGCATACGCAAACGAAAGCGTGTTGGCCGAGACCGCCAAGCCAGAACAATGGGCGATCCAGACCGGCAACTATGCCAACCAGCGCTATTCCGAACTGGATCAGATCACCCGGGAAAACGTCGGCGACCTGCGCGTCGCCTGGAGCTTCTCGACCGGCGTTCTGCGCGGGCACGAGGGTGGGCCATTGGTCGTGGGCGACATGATGTATGTCCACACGCCCTTCCCCAACAACATCTTCGCGCTGAATCTGGCTGACAACGGCAAGATCGCCTGGCGCCACACCCCCCAGCAGGATCCCGAAGTCATCGCGGTCATGTGCTGCGACACCGTTTATCGCGGCGTCGCCTATGCCGACGGGCTGATCCTGTCGCATCAGGCCGACACCACGCTGGTCGCGCTGGATGCGCTGACCGGTGAGGTCAAATGGTCGGTCAAGACCGGCGATCCGGCCATTGGCGAGACGAACACCGCGACCGTGATGCCGGTGGGCGACAAGGTTCTGGTCGGCGTCTCGGGCGGCGAATACGGCGTGCGTGGCCGGATCACCGCCTATAACCTGTCCGACGGCACCGAGGCGTGGAAAGCCTATTCCACCGGCCCGGACGAGGAAATGCTGGTCGATCCCGAAACCACCACCCATCTGGGCGAGCCGATCGGCGCCGACAGTTCGCTGAACAGCTGGGAAGGCGATCAGTGGAAGATCGGCGGCGGTTCGACCTGGGGCTGGTTCAGCTATGACCCGGATCTGAATCTGGTCTATTACGGCACCGGCAACCCCTCGACCTGGAACCCCAGCCAGCGGCCCGGCGACAACAAATGGTCGATGACGATCATGGCGCGCGATGCCGATACCGGCATGGCCAAATGGTTCTATCAGAAGACCCCTCATGACGAGTGGGACTATGATGGCGTCAACGAGAACATCCTTGTCGACAAGGAAATCGACGGGGTCGAGCGCAAGCTGCTGGTGAACTTTGACCGGAACGGGTTCGGCTATACGCTGGACCGCGAGACGGGCGAGCTGCTGGTCGCCGAAAAGTTCGATCCGGCGGTGAACTGGGCCACCAATATCGACATGGACAAGGAATCGGAAACCTACGGCCGTCCCATGGTCGTGGCCGAATATTCCACCGCGCAAAACGGCGAAGACACCAACACCACCGGCGTCTGCCCGGCGGCACTGGGGTCCAAGGACCAGCAGCCGGCGTCCTATTCGCCGAAAACCGGTCTGTTCTATGTGCCGACCAACCACGTCTGCATGGATTACGAACCCTTCCGCGTCGCCTATACGGCGGGCCAGCCCTATGTGGGCGCGACCCTGTCGATGTATCCCGCACCTGACAGCCATGGCGGCATGGGCAACTTCATTGCCTGGGACGCCGTGGCCGGCGAGATCAAATGGTCGCTGCCGGAACAGTTCTCGGTCTGGTCGGGCGCCCTGGCGACCGCTGGCGATGTCGTCTTCTATGGCACGCTGGAAGGCTATCTGAAGGCGGTCGATGCCGAAACGGGCGAGGAACTCTACAGCTTCCGCACCCCCTCGGGCATCATCGGCAACGTCATGACCTATGAGCGTGACGACAAGCAGTACATTGCGGTGCTGTCGGGTGTCGGCGGTTGGGCCGGGATCGGCCTGGCAGCCGGTCTGACCAACCCCAATGACGGTCTGGGTGCCGTGGGCGGCTATGCCGCGCTCAGCGACTATACCGAACTGGGCGGCCAGCTGACCGTGTTCGAACTGCCGGGCTAAGACCGTCCGGGCGAAACGTCTCATACTTTCGTTTCGCAAACGTAAGCTTGATCTGTGAAGGGACCGCCCCGGCATTAGACTGGGGCGGTTCCGTCTGAGGAGAGCAGACGATAATGAGAGGAATTCCGACATGAAAGCGATCACCAGCCTGACGGCGCTGGTTCTTGGCGCATCCCTTGCGGGGATGGCCATGGCCCAGACCGCACCTGGCACCGATGCCCCCCCGGCTCAGGCCGGGGCCGGTGCCGCTGCGGCCACGTCCGGGGCCAGCGACGCCGCCGCCGCCCCCGAGGCGCCTGCCGAAGACGCCCCTGCGGCAGAGGAGACCGCAGACGCCGCCGCAGGCGACACGATCCTGCCCAACGGTCAAGACACCACCCCGGTCGAGGAAGTGGACGGCCGCTGGCGCAATGATGAGGATATCCCGACCTTCAAGGTCGAGGATGGCGTGGTCGATTTCGCGACCTTCAACGGCTTTCGCCGCTATCACGCGGAATGCCATGTCTGCCACGGTCCCGATGGCGAAGGCTCGACTTATGCGCCGGCGCTGAAGAATTCGGTGCTGCGGATGGATTACTACGACTTCATGGAGGTCGTCGCATCCGGCAAGCAGGGGTCGAATTCGGTCATGCCCGCCTTTGGCACGAACAAGAACGTCTGGTGCTATATCGACGACATCTATGTCTATCTGCTGGCGCATGGGACCGACACGATCGGTCGGGGACGTCCCGCAGAACGGGCCGATAAATCGGACGATTATACCGCGCAGGAAGATTCCTGCATGTCCAGCTGATGGGGCGCCCATCGACGGGACGACGGGGCGCGCTGCTGGCCCTTGCCATGGCGGGGTCGCTGGCGTCGCCCGCCATGGCGCAGGTCGCCGATCTGCGATCCACCACCCAGTTCCGGGTCTGCGCCGATCCGGCCAATTCGCCCATGTCGTCGCGGGACGGCACGGGGTTCGAAAACAAGCTGGCCGATCTGTTCGGCCAGCAGTTGGGCCTGCCGGTCACCTATAGCTGGTTCCCGTCGGGGATGGGGTTTATCCAGCGCACGCTGCGCATGGGCACCTGCGATGTGGTGATCGGTTTTGCCCAAGGCGATGAATTGGTTCAGAACACCAACCATTACTATACCTCGGTCTATGGCATCGTGACCCGCAAGGACGGCCCGCTGGCGCAGGTGGACCGGCTGACCGATCCAGCGCTGAAGGATCAGGATATCGGCGTGGTCGCGGGCACGCCGCCCGCAACGCATCTGGCCCGCGCCGGGCTGGCGCCCAACATGCGCGGCGCCGATCTGTTCGTCGACCGCCGGGTCGAGGATCCGATGGGCGATATGCTGGAGGGCGTGCGCAACGGCGATCTGGGGGCTGCCGTGCTGTGGGGGCCCTTGGCCGGGCCGCAGGTCAAGGACGATCCCGACCTGCAATTCGTGCCGCTTTTGCACGAGGAAACCGCGCCGCGTCTGTTCTTCCGCATCACCATGGGCGTGCGGATGGAGGAACAGGAATGGAAACGGGAACTGAACAGCCTGATCCGCCGCAATCAGGATGCCATCAACCAGATCCTGCTGGATGCTGGCGTGCCGCTTGTCGATGATTACGGCAAGGAGCTGATCCTGTGATCCGCGCGCTGGCATT
The DNA here is from genome assembly GCF_004335005.1 of Paracoccus nototheniae. Taxonomy (GTDB): domain Bacteria; phylum Pseudomonadota; class Alphaproteobacteria; order Rhodobacterales; family Rhodobacteraceae; genus Paracoccus; species Paracoccus nototheniae. Next base: position 59,608 of record NZ_RQRT01000004.1, read on the forward strand.
CGCTTTGATGCTGGCACAGGCGGCGGGGGCCGAGACGGTCCCCGAGCCGTCGGATTACCACGGCGAGCCCTATCGATCCGCGGTTCCGGCCACGCTGGCCGGGGCCGAGGTGATCGACACCGATCAGGCCATTGCGCTGCAGGGGCAGGGCCGCGCGGCGTTTTTCGACGTGCTGCCCCGCAAGGCCCGGCCCGAAGGCCTGCCCGAGGGCACGATCTGGAACGCCCCCGTGCACGAGACGATTCCCGGCGCGCTGTGGCTGTGGGATACCGGCTATCAGGCGCTGGCCCCGGCGGAACAGGCCCGCCTGCGGGATGCAATGACCCAGGCTCAGGCCGACCACCCGGACCGGCTGCTGGTCTTTTTCTGCCGCACCGATTGCTGGATGAGCTGGAATGCCGCGCGCCGCGCCATCGAATGGGGGTTCGATCCGGTGATCTGGTATCCCGGCGGCACCGATGCCTGGGTCGCTGCGGGTCAGCCGCTGGTCACCGCCGAACCTGTCGCCCCGTGAAACCGCCAAAGGCGCGGGGGCCTGACGGCATCGCGATATCATGGGTGATCTGCAGGCTGGTCGCATCCAGCACGATCAGGCTGTCGGAATCCCAGTTGGCCACCGCCACCGCCTGTCCATCCGGCAAGGTCGCGATTCCCTCGGGGTAGTCGCCGACCGTGACGGTTTCCAGAACGGCCAGCGTGGTGGTGTCGAAAACGGTGACGGTGCCGTCATACTGGTCGGTCACAAAGCCCCGCCCGGCGGCAAAGGCCAGCGCATAGGGGTGGCTGCCGGTCGGCACCTGCCCGATCAGCGTCCCGGCACCGGGGTCGATGACCGACACCCGGTCGCCCTGCACATCGGCGGTGAACAGGCGGCCATCGTGAAAGGTGATGCCAAAGGGATGCGCCCCCGCCGTGGCCACGCGGTGGCGCAAATCCCCGGTCTCGGCGTCAAAGATGCTGACCGCATCGGCATCGCGATCCGCCGTGGCGACCAGCGTCCCGTCTGCGCTGACCGCGACCCCCGCAGGGGCCGCCCCCGTCGTGGCGGACCAAAGCGGGCGCAGATCGCCGTCCAGCCGCGTCAGGGTCGCGCCGTACCAGTCGGTTACGACCACGCCGTCACCCAGCACCGCCAGCCCGAATGCTCCGGCGCCCAGATCGGCGCTGGACAGGGGCAGGGCACCCTCGTCCAGCACATGCAGGCGACCGGTATCGGCGGCGATCACATAGACGCGCCCCTGCGCCGGATCATAGGCGACCGGGGCGGGCGCGCCGGGAATATCGGCATGGGCCACGATCTGCCCAAGGCCAAGGTCCACGACCGACAGGGCATTGCCGTTCTGCGAGGTCACAAAGGCAAGATCCCCGGCCATGACCGGGGATCCGCACAGAACCGCAAGGGCGATCAGCCAGCCGCGCACGGGTCTATTCGACCGTGCCGAACCGCTCGGCCAAAGCGTCCAGCCCGGCCTGATAGATGCCGTTGACGCCTGCGATGGCCGCATCGTCGTTCAGCTCTGCCGGGGGTTCGTTGTTCGGGAATCCGCGATAGAAACCGCCCTTCCACAGCACCTCGGCCTTGCCGTCCGCATCGGTCACCTGCAGGGTCGAGGAATAGTTGGTCACCGGAAGAACGGCTGTGTCCACCTCGGTGATCATGTACTTGTAGCTCATCTTGTCATTGTCGATGGCCATCAGCTGTTCGGTAATCGTGGGCGCGCCATCGGCGGCCAGAGTCAGCTGCCGGGTCGATTCATCGGGCAGATCGGCGGGCGCGCCTTCGGGGATCATCGCGGTGGCGGCGACGGCGGGATGCCAGCTCATGTCATCGAAACGGCCGATCACCTCCCACACCTCGCCGGGGGTGGCGTCCAGCACCACCGACTGTTCGGTTTTCAGGCGCGAGGGGCCATGCGCCCCCGCCATCCCGGTCATGGCGATCACCGCGCCAAGGGCGCCTGCCAGAATCGTCGTCGTCCTCATTTTTTCCGTTCCTCCCGAAAGATCACGTTTCTTAAAAGATAGCTGTAGCCGCGTCGGAACGCGTCGTCGGTATTGCCGCGGATCTCGACCGATCCCGCCCGCAGGGTCTGGCCCGTTTCGGCATCGCGCAGATGCAGGTTGATCGACTGGATCAGGTTCGACACCTTCTGAACCTCGCCCGCGATGACGTAATCGGACCCCATCTCGCGTGCGATGCGGGCATCAGCGCCGTTCGAATGGACCGGGTTCAGGATCGCCGCCACCGCTTCGGGCGGGGGGGCGGTTAGGGTATATCCGCGCGCGGTCAGATCTTCGGCGATGTAAGCCTCGGTCATTTCGATGCGGGCGGTCTGGTCGTCGCGGATGCCATTGATCGCGCCCTCGGTCGAGGTGTCGATGAAATGCAGGCCGAACCATGTCGCGGTTCCCGGCGCGGGCAATCCCTGCGCGGGCAGCCCTTGGGCAAGGGCCGCGATCGGTGCCAGCAGGGCCAGCACAAAGGTCGGTATCGATGCGATGCGGATCATCCCCTGACCATGCGCCGCACCCCCTGCGGGCGTCCACTAAGACAAAGGGCGCAGGCGCATCAGACCTAGGGTTGAGGGAAAACTTCCCATTTCGAACGGGAACATTAACCGGCTTGCCGCAGGGCCGATCCCTGCCCACCATGACACTAGGGAGAGAGAAAATGTTCAAGGGAATCATAGGACTTTTGGCGGGTGCTGCGGCACTGGCCCAACCCGCCTTGGCCCAAAGCCCCGATCCGGTGGTGATCCGGGCGGCGGTGCTGCGCGTGGACGATCCCGGCCTGCCACCGATCTCGCGGCTGGATCTGCCGCCCGAGGATCTGGGCTTTGCCGGGGCCCGTCTGGCGATCGAGGATAATGACACGACCGGCCAGTTCATGGGTCAGGATTTCGAGGCCGTCGAGGTGACCGCCAGCCCCGACACCGCCGAGGCCGAGATGGCCACGCTGCTGGACGAGGGTTTCGAATTCATCGTCATCATGGCCGATGATGCCACCACACTGGCGCTGGCCGATCAGGTCGGCGATCAGGCGATGGTCTTCAACGCGATGGCGCGGGGTGACAATCTGCGCGGCGCCGATTGCCGCTTCAACACGATCCATGTGGCGCCAAGCCGCGCGATGCTGGCCGATTCCCTGGCGCAGTTCCTGATGTGGAAGAACTGGCCGCGCTGGTTCCTGATCCATGGCAGCCACCCCGAGGATCAGGCCATGGCCGAGGCCTATCGGACCTCGGCCGCCAAATTCGGCGCCCGGATCGTCGAGGAACGCCTGTACGAGGATACCGGCGGCGCCCGCCGCACCGATAGCGGCCATGTGCAGGTGCAGGCGCAGATTCCGGTCTTTACCCAACGCGCCGAGGATCATGACATCGTCATCACCGCCGACGAGGCGGATGTCTTTGCCGCCTATCTGCCTTATCTGACATGGGATCCGCGCCCGGTCGCGGGATCGGCCGGGCTGGTCCCGCGCAGCTGGCACCCGGCGATGGAGGCCTGGGGAGGCACGCAGTTCCAGTCGCGTTTCGAACGTCTGGCCGAACGCCCCGTGCGCGAAGAGGATTATCAGGCCTGGCTGTCCCTGCGCATTCTGGGCGAGGCCGCTACCCGGGCCCAATCGGGCGATCCCGCGATGCTGAAAGAGTTCATTCTGGGCGATGATTTCGACGTGGCGGGGTTCAAGGGGCAGGCCCTGACCGTGCGGGACTGGGACCATCAGGTCCGCCAGCCGATCCTGTTGACGACCGGCGTTCTGACCACCTCGGTCAGTCCGCAGGAACAATACCTGCACCAGACCAGCCAGCTGGACACTCTGGGCATCGACCGACCCGAAACCCAATGCCAATTCTGAGAGGCGACATGAAACATCTGCTTTCTGCCACCACCGGACTTGCCCTGTTGCTGGCCTCTGGTCCCGCGATGGCCAACCGCGTCTTCATCAGCAATGAACGCAGCAATGACGTCACCGTTCTGGACGGCGAGACGATGGAGGTGATCGGCACCTATCCCGTCGGCAACCGCCCCCGGGGCATCACCATCAGCCCCGACGGGACGGAACTGTATGTCTGCGCGTCCGACGACAATCTGGTGCGCGTCTTCAACCCCGAAACGATGGAGGAAATGCACACGCTGCCCTCGGGGCCTGATCCCGAACTGTTCGTGCTGCATCCCTCCGGCAACCCTTTGTTCATCGCCAACGAAGACGACAACATCGTCACCGTGGTCGATGTGAAAACCCGCGAGGTTCTGGCCGAGGTGCCCGTGGGGGTCGAACCCGAAGGCATGGGCGTCAGCCCCGATGGCAAGGTCGTCATCAACACCTCGGAAACGACGAACATGGCGCATTTCATCGATACCGAAACGTTCGAGATTACCGCCAATGTGCTGGTGGACAGCCGCCCCCGCTTTGCCCAGTTCACGGCGGACGGGTCGAAACTGTATGTCACCTCGGAAATTGGCGGCACGGTCAGCGTGATCGATCCGGCGACGCAGACGATCACCAAGAAGATCAGCTTTGAAATTCCGGGCGTGCTGCCCGAGGCGATCCAGCCGGTGGGCGCGCGCGTCACCTCGGACGGCAAGAAACTGTATGTCGCGCTTGGTCCGGCGAACCGCGTGGCCGTGGTGGATGCCGAGACGGATGAGGTGATCGATTACCTGCTGGTCGGGCAGCGCGTCTGGCAGCTGGCCTTCAACCCCGACGAGACGCGTCTTTACACCACCAACGGCAACTCGAACGACGTGTCGATCATCGATGTCGAGACGGACGAGGTGTTGCGCTCGGTCCAGGTGGGCCAACAGCCCTGGGGCGTCGTCGTCGCCCCCAACTGATCCCAATATCCGGAGGAGAATCCACATGAACACCATCACCAGACTGATGTCCGGGGCCGCCCTTGCCCTTGTCATGACCGCCCCCGTCTATGCGCAGGATGCCGAAGTGCCCGCAGGCGACGCCGTGGTCGGCGAAGAGGCCGCACCCGGCACCCAATCGGGTGAGGCGACCGATCAGGCGAACGACCCCGCCACCGAGGGCATGGACGACGACGATGATGACGATGAAGAGGAAGCAGCCCCCGAAAGCGAAGGCCTGTACGAGGCCGGGGCCATGCATGAATACGGCTTTTCCGGCCTTCTGTCGCGCGAGAACCGCAGCGATCTGGCGCCGCTGACGCTGGCCTCGGGTCAGCCGGTCGCGGGTGGGGAATACACGATCAAGTCGGGCGGATACTATCGCATCAACATCGTCGCCGATGGCAGTCAGGAACTGGCTTTGTCGGGGGGCGATTTCTTCCGCGCCATCTGGATCAACGAGATCGTCATCGGCGATACCGAGGTTCGCCCGATGGGCATCCACAGCCTTGAATTCGATGCCGAGGGTACGGCGGTGCTCAGCTTTGTGGCGGTGCTGCCGGGGCGCTATACCCTGTCGGTGCCGGGATCGTCGGGCGACACGATGCAGGCGGTGTTCAACATCCAGTGACACCCGTGACCGCCGCGCTGCAGATCGACCATGTCAGCCACAGCTTTGGCGCCACCGAGGCGCTGAAGGACGTGTCCCTGACGGTGCCGCGCGGCGGCTTCACCGCGCTTCTGGGGGTGAACGGGGCCGGCAAGACGACGCTGTTTTCGTTGATCACCCGCCTTTACAACAACCGCTCCGGCACGATCCGGGTCGGCGGACATGATCTGCGGCGCGAGCCTGCGCTGGCGCTGGCCCGGTTGGGGGTGGTGTTTCAAAGCCGGGCGATGGATGCCGATCTGACCGTGCACCAGAACCTGATCTATCACGCCAGCCTGCACGGCATTCCGGGACGCATCGCGCGGCCCCGCATCACGCAGGTGCTGGAACAGGTCGATCTGGCAGACCGCGCCGATGCCCGCATCACCGCGCTGTCGGGCGGACAGTCACGCCGGGCGGAGATCGCCCGCGCCCTGATCCACCGCCCGGACCTTTTGCTGCTGGACGAGGCGACGGTGGGGCTGGACGTGAAATCGCGGGCCGAGGTTCTGGCCCTGACCCGCCGCCTGATCGCAAAGGATGGTGTATCGGCCTTGTGGGCCACCCATATCATGGATGAGATCGCCCCCGACGACGATCTGGTGATCCTGCATCGGGGCGAGGTTTTGCGCCACGGCCCCGCCGCCCGCATCGCCGGGCAAAAGGGCCTGACCCATGCGTTTCTGGAACTGACCGGGGTCGCCCCATGAGCGCGCGTCCCACCGCCCATGCGCGCGGCTGGCTGACGGCCTTTCTGGGCATCTCGCGGCGCGAGACGCTGCGGTTCATCAACCAAAGGGGCCGGTTTCTGGCGGCGCTGGTGCGTCCGCTGGTCTGGCTGTTCATCTTTGCCGCCGGATTCCGCGCCGTCCTGGGCCTGTCGATCACGCCGCCCTATCAGACCTATGTGCTGTACGAGGTCTATGTGACCCCCGGCCTGGTCGCGATGATCCAGCTGTTCAACGGCATGCAATCGTCGCTGTCGATGGTCTATGACCGCGAGACCGGGGCAATGCGCACCTTGCTGGTCAGCCCCTTTCCGCGCTGGTTTCTTTTGGGGTCCAAGCTGGTCGCGGGGGTGATCGTGTCGATCATCCAGGTCTTCACCTTTCTGGCCATCGCCTGGTTCTGGGGCATCCGGCCGCCGGTCTGGGGCTATGTCGCGGTGATCCCGGCGCTGATCGTGTCGGGGCTGATGCTGGGCGCGATGGGTCTGTTCCTGTCATCGGCCATCCGCCAGCTGGAGAATTTCGCGGGGGTGATGAACTTTGTCATCTTCCCGATGTTTTTCGCATCCTCGGCGCTTTATCCGCTGTGGCGGATGCAGGAAAGCTCGCCGCTGTTGCATGACATCTGCGCCTTCAACCCCTTTACCCATGCGGTCGAACTGATCCGGTTCGCGCTGTATCTGCAGATCAACTGGACCTCGCTTGCGGTGGTCATGGGATGTTTGGCGGGGTTCTTTGGGGCGGCCGCTTTCATGTATGATCCGCAAAAGGGCCTTTGGGCCCGCAGGAAAGGAGGCCCTGCATGATTCGCCTGACCTTTGTTCTGGCCGTTCTGGCGACCGGCCCCGCCTTTGGGGCGACCGGCACCGATCCCGACTGGCCCTGCATCCAGCGCAAGCAGCCGCATCTGTCCATGGGGCAGGTCTGGACCGGACCCATCCCCGACGAGGCGGTTCTGGAGCTGGCCCGCGATCCGCAGATCGCCCAGCTGGCCGAACGTCTGGAACAGCGCCGCCTGCCCATGCCCGATGCCGAGGCGGCGATCGCCGAATTTGCCGAAACTGCCGGGAATGCAGAGCTGACCGCCCTGATGCAGGCGATCTTTGAGCGGATCGAACGCGACCGGGGCGCCCTGATCGCGGGCATCGCGCGCTATGGTCAGGCCCAGCAGGACATGTCGCAGCGCATCGAGGATCAGCGCGCCGCCATGGCCGCGCTGGAGGCCGCCGAGCCGCCCGATTTCGACGCCATCGACGCCGCTGAAACCACGCTGGACTGGGAACAGCGGATCTTTACCGAACGCGGTCAGTCGCTGACCTATGTCTGCGAAACGCCGGTGATTCTGGAGCAGCGCGTCTTTGCGCTTGGCCGGGCCATCGTCACCCATCTGGACTGACGGGGCGGCTCAGCGGCCTTCGGCCAGCCTGACGACATCGGCATGGGGGCGGTCCAGCCGCCCGGCCAACCCGTCGCGCAGCGCAACCGCCAGCAGGCGCCGGAACAGCGCCGCATCGGGGCCGTAATCGCCCGCCTTGCCGCGCCATTTCAGCGCCAGCACCGGCACCAGCGGCCAGAACCACGGCCCCGCCGCCACGCGATAGGCCATCAGCGCATTGCGATACATGTAGAACACCTTCCACATCGGGCGCAGCACGACCCCTGTCTTGCCCTGCACGGCGGTGGTGTCATGATCGAACCGGACCTGCGGGGCAAAGCCGATCCTCAGCCCCTGACGGCGCATCTGCAGCGTATACAGCTGATCATCCCCATAGATGAACAGCCGGGGATCGGGCAGACCCACCTGTTCGACCGCCGCGCGCGACACGAACAGCCCGACAAAACTGCTCATGTCCACCGCGTGGATGGGGGCATCGGGGTGATAATCCGCGTCGCGCAAATGAAAGCCCGTCCGCCCGCGCCCTGACGGCATGCGGGCCAGCGTGCGCAGGAAGGCGTCCGCATGCCAGAACGGGTTGCGATAGGGGCGGTTCATTTCGCAGATGCGCCCGTCGGGGTGCAGAACCGCCGCGCCGATCGCGTCCCACCCTGTCAGATCCAGACCCCGAAAGGCCGCCACTGCACCGGGCCGGGGGCGCCCGTCATCATCCATCAGCACGAACCAGTCTGCCTGCGTGCGGTCGCGGGCCAGCTGCACCCCGACCGAAAATCCACCCGCCCCGCCCAGATTGTCGGCGGATCTGTGGACGATCAGCCGGGGGTCGTCCTGCGTCGCCAGCCAGGATGCGGTGCCGTCCGTCGAGGCATTGTCCAGCACGATCACATGATCCAGCGGCTCGGCCAGCAGGCGCCCGACCGTCGCGGTCAACTGATCCAGCCGGTCATGGGTCACGACGACGGCGGCAAGGGTCGGCAGGGTCGGGACCATTCGCGCGGGGCCTTCCGAGGCGGGGGCCGGACCAGAGGCGCGGCGGACCTGCCGCCGTTACCATGGACGCGCGGGTTCAGGCAACCGGCGCGGACCCCGCTTTTCCTGCCGATACGGGCTGACAAGACCCCCGGTTCCCCATAAACAGCACGGGAACATGAACCCCGAGGTGCCCATGCAGATCGAGAACACTCCCCTGTCCGGCGTCCTGATCCTGACGCCCGCGCGTCATGGCGATACGCGGGGCTTCTTCTCGGAAAGCTGGAACCGCAAGACGCTGACTGACGCCGGGGTGGATCTGCCCGAGTTCGTGCAGGACAACCATTCCTTGTCGTCGCAGGTGGGCACGCTGCGCGGGCTGCACTACCAGTCGCCACCGCATGCGCAGGGCAAGCTGGTGCGCTGTGGGCGGGGGCGGCTCTTCGATGTGGCGGTCGATGTGCGGCGCGGCAGCCCGACTTACGGGCAGTGGTTCGGGGCCGAGTTGAGCTTTCAGAACGGCCGCCAGCTGTGGATCCCGGCGGGCTTTCTGCATGGTTTCGTCACCCGCGAACCCGATACCGAGATCGTCTATAAATGCACCGATCATTACGACAAGGCGTCGGACGGGGCAGTGGCCTGGGACAGTCTGGGCATCGATTGGAACGTCAGCGAGCCCTTGCTGTCGGACAAGGACCGCGCGGCGCCCGCCTTCGGCGACTGGACATCCCCCTTTAGCTTCGAGGAACCGGCATGAAGATCCTGATCACCGGCGGCGCGGGCTTCATCGGCTCGGCCGTGGTCCGGCTGGCCGTCGCGCGCGGGCATGAGGTCGTGAACCTTGACGCGCTGACCTATGCCGCCAATCTGGCAAACGTGGCCGATGCGGCGCAGTCCGACCGCTATGCGTTTGAGCAGGCCGATATCCGCGACCGTCCGGCGCTGGACCGCATCTTTGCCGCCCACCGCCCCGATGCGGTGATGCATCTGGCCGCCGAAAGCCATGTCGACCGATCCATCGACGGCCCCGCCGCCTTCGTGGAAACCAACGTCATCGGCACGTTCAACATGCTGGAGGCCGCGCGCGCTTACTGGATGGCCGAAGGCAAGCCCGAGGCTTTCCGTTTTCACCACATCTCGACCGACGAGGTGTTCGGCTCGCTTGGCGAGACGGGGCAGTTCACGGAAACCACCCCCTATGACCCGCGCAGCCCCTATTCGGCCAGCAAGGCCGGATCGGACCATCTGGTCCGGGCCTGGGCCGAGACCTATGGCCTGCCGGTGGTGCTGACCAATTGTTCGAACAATTACGGCCCCTATCATTTCCCCGAAAAACTGGTGCCGGTGGTGATCCTCAAGGCCTTGGCCGGGCAGCCGATCCCGGTTTACGGCGACGGCGGCAATATCCGCGACTGGCTGTATGTCGAGGATCACGCCGATGCCCTGCTGCTGGTTCTGGAAAAGGGTCAGCTGAATCGCAGCTACAATATCGGCGGCGAGAATGAGGCCACGAACATCGATCTGGTCCGCACCATCTGCGCGCATATGGACGATCTGCACCCAGAAGGTGCGCCGCATGCCGATCTGATCACCTTTGTCACCGACCGCCCCGGCCATGACCGCCGCTATGCGATCGACCCGACCCGCATCCGCACCGAGCTGGGCTGGCGCCCCTCGGTCACCGTGGATGAGGGGCTGCGGCGCACCGTCGAATGGTATCTGACCAACCGCGACTGGTGGGAACCGCTGCTGGCGCGCGACGGCGTGGGCAAACGCTTGGGTGCGGCGTGACGGGTCTTCTGGTCTTTGGCCGCACCGGGCAGGTGGCGCAGGAGCTGGCGCTGCTGGCCCCCGATGCGGTGTTTCTGGGGCGCGAGGGTGCCGATCTGACCGACCCCCAGGCCTGTGCGGCGGCAATCATCGCCGCCCGTCCGCAGGCGGTGATCAATGCTGCCGCCTATACGGCGGTGGACCGGGCGGAAACCGACACCGAGGCTGCCCGGCTGGTCAACGCGGACGCCCCCGCCGCCATGGCGCGGGCCTGCGCCGAGCTGGGCATCCCCTTTGTCCATATCTCGACCGATTACGTCTTTGACGGATCGGGCGAGGAGGCGCGGGCCGAGGATGCGCCGACCGGCCCCCTTGGCGCCTATGGCGCGACCAAGCTGGCGGGTGAACAGGCCGTGGCGCAGGCCGGTGGGCAATGGGCGGTCATGCGGACCTCGTGGGTCTTCTCGGCCCATGGTGCGAATTTCGTGCGTACCATGCTGCGCCTCGGGGCCGAGCGGGATCGACTGACGGTGGTGGCCGATCAGATCGGCGGGCCGACGCCCGCCGCCGACATCGCAAGCGCCGCGCTGACGATCACCGCCGCCATGCAGGGCGACCCGGCCAAGGGCGGCAGGTATCACTTTGCCGGTGCGCCCGACACATCATGGGCGGGCTTTGCGCGCGAGATCATGGCGCAGGCGGGCCTTGGGGCCGAGATTGCGGACATCCCGTCCAGCGATTATCCGACCCCCGCCGCCCGGCCCCTGAATTCGCGGCTGGATTGCAGCCGCATCGCGCAGGATTTCGGGATCGCGCGCCCCGACTGGCGGGCCGGTCTGGCCCGCGTTCTGGATCAACTGAAGGACAAGCCATGACGACGCGTAAGGGTATCATTCTGGCCGGGGGATCGGGCACGCGGCTGTATCCGATCACCATGGGCGTGTCGAAACAGCTGCTGCCGCTGTATGACAAGCCGATGATCTATTATCCGATCACCGTGCTGATGCTGGCCGGCATCCGCCAGATCGCCATCATCACCACGCCCGAGGATCAGGCCCAGTTCCAGCGCCTGCTGGGCGATGGCAGCCAATGGGGGATCGACTTCACCTGGATCATCCAACCCTCTCCCGACGGGCTCGCACAGGCCTATATCCTGGCCGAGGATTTTCTGGACGGGGCGCCATCCGCGATGGTGCTGGGCGACAACATCTTCTTTGGTCACGGGCTGCCGGAACTGCTGGCATCCGCCGACGGTCGCGACAGCGGCGGGACGGTCTTTGGTTATCGCGTCTCGGACCCGGAACGCTATGGCGTGGTGGATTTCGACGATCAGATGCGCGCCCGCGCGATCATCGAGAAACCCAAGGTTCCCCCGTCGGACTATGCCGTCACCGGCCTCTATTTCCTCGACGGCACCGCGTCCGAACGCGCCCGCGCGGTCCAACCCTCGGATCGCGGAGAGCTGGAGATCACCACCCTGTTGGAAAGCTATCTGCATGATGGCGTGCTGACGGTCGAACGCATGGGGCGCGGCTTTGCCTGGCTGGACACCGGCACCCATGCCAGCCTGCTGGATGCGGGCAATTTCGTGCGCACGCTGGAAAACCGTCAGGGCCTGCAGACCGGCTGCCCTGAAGAAATCGCCTTTGATGCAGGCTGGATCACCCCCGACCAGCTGCGCGAACAGGCCAAACGATATGCCAAGAACGATTATGGTGCCTATCTGATGCGGCTTGTGTCGTAACCGGTCGCCCTGACAGATGGAAATGTTGCCGATGTCCCAATTTGCCTCTTTGAAGCCCGCCGAACCTGCGACGGTCACCCATCTGGATGCCTGCATCGCCGAGGCGCGCCGGATCTATGAAACGCTGTTCCCGACCCAAACCCTGCATTTCGTGGTCTTTATGGGCCACAGCCCCATATCTGCCAGTCCCGAGGTGATCGAGGGCACGCATATTCCGCGCCCCGTCGATCTGGGGCCGGACTATCTGGGAACGATCACCCGGCCCGGTCATCACCCGGACGCCCCCGAGGTGACGATCCGGCTGGCGCTGCCCCGTCCGCCCCTGCCCGGAGAGCTGAAGCAGACCGAGGCTCCATGGCAGCCCATCCGCCGCCTTGGCGCGCTGTTCCGTGCCAGCCCGATGGCCTATGAGGTCGTCCGCTATCAGGCCGAGATGCTGCGCAAGCGCCGGACCGAGGCCCGGCATGACAAGGCCGCCCTGCCCTTGGGCGAAGGCTCGGCCCTGTTCCCGCGCCCCAAGGCCCCGGACAGCGACCGGCGCCCCGCCATCCTGATCGGCATGCACTGGCTGGAACTGGGCGGCGCCGAAAAGCTGGGCATGGACACGGTGCACTGGGCGCTGAAGGCCGGGCTGCGGGTGTTCGTCGTGGCCTCGGTCCCGGCGATTCAGCGATTGGCGGACCGGCTGCCGGATCATCCCGATGTCACCTTTATCCGGCTGGACCAGTATCTGCCCGCGCCTTTGTGGCCGCGCTATGTCGAAAAGCTGGCCTTGGCGGAAAACATCCGGGCGGTTCACATCCACCATTGCGTGCCGCTGTATGAAAGCCTGCCGATGCTGCGCATGCGGCTGCCCTGGATCACCACGATCGACAGCACGCATATCATCGAATACGCCAATGGCGGCTATCCCCGTATTTCGGGCGTGTGGTCCAACTATCTGGACATGCAGCATGTGATCAGCAAGGAGCTGGCCGATTACTTTCAGCGCGCCGTTCAGCCGCCTGCGGGTCGGGTGGTCTTGGGGCGGATGCTGGACCGGAACGACGATGCTGCCAGCCTGCCGCCGCTGCGGCTGCAGCCGGGACAAAAGACCCTGCATGTCAGCTTTGTCGGGCGGATGTATTACCAGAAACGCCCCGTCATCGTGGTCGCGATCCTGCGGGCGCTGGACGCATGGGCACAAAAGAACGGCGTCACCCTGACCGGCACGATGGTCGGTGAAGGCCCGTTCGAGGCGACCGTCACCCGCCTGCTGCGCCGCCATGGTCTGGGCGGCAAGATCACCCAGATGCCCGGCAACACCGATGTCCCGGCGCTGCTGGGTCGCTCTGACATCCTGCTGCTGCCGTCGAACAACGAAGGTCTGGCGCTGGTCTGTTACGAGGCCGTGGCGCAGGGCTGCATCCCCATATCCACCCGCGTGGGTTCGCAGGACGAGGTTCTGCCCGAGGGGCTGCTGGTGCCGCTGGCGCCCTTTGCCTCGGTCAAGGGCACGGTGGCGGCGGTGGACCGCATGTGGCGCGACGCGGATTTCATGACCAGGCAAAAGGACGGGCTGGCCGCCGCTTGGGCACGCCTGTCCGCCGATCCGACCGCAGAAGAGGTGCTGACCCCCCTGTATCGCCGCATCGCCGCAGGAGAGGTGCGATGAGCCCGCTGAACAAGACGGCGGCCGTCATCGTCACCTTCAACCGCTCGGCCAAGCTGATGAAGGTGCTGGACGCGCTGGCGGCGCAGACGCTGCGGCCCGATATCGTGCTGGTCGTGGACAATGCCTCGACCGATGACACGGCGGCGCTGGTCGCCGCGCGGGCGGCGGACGATCCGACGATCCGGCATCTGCGGCTGCCCGCCAATGTCGGCGGCGCCGGGGGCTTTCATGCCGGCATCAAGGCGGCCTATCAGATGGGCGCGCAGTATTTCTGGATCTCGGACGACGATGCCTATCCGCGGCCCGATGCGATCGCGGCTCTGCATGACGCCCTGACCGGGTTCCAGGCCGATAATGGCTGGCGCCCCAGCTTTGCCTGTTCGCGCGTCGAATGGATCGACGGCACCCTGTGCGAGATGAACTGCCCCCGCACGGTCTGGGACTGGGCGCGCTTCGTGCGCCCGGATCGCGCATGGCCGCTGGTGGATAGCTGCTCTTTCGTGTCGGTCATGATCCCGCGCTGGGCGGTCAGCGAACACGGGCTGCCCATCGCCGACTATTTCATCTGGTTCGACGATGCCGAATACACCCGCCGGATCGCCCGCAGCTATCCCGGCATCTTTGTGCCCGAAAGCGTCGTGGTCCATGACACGCCCGACAATCGCGGCGTGAATTTCGGGCTGGTCGATGACAAGAGCCTGTGGAAATTCAAATATGGCGCCCGAAACGAAGCCTCGTGGCGGCGCAGCCGGGGCGGGCTGATCAGCGTGCTGGCCTATGCCTATGGCGTGCGTGGCCAGATGCGGCAGGGCAATGTCCCCGCCCGCCAGCGTCGCCAGATTTATGGCGCGATCCTGAAGGGGCTGGGGTTCCGGCCGGTGATCGAGAAAGCCTGAGGACCGCTGGCAGATCGCCTAATGCTTGAGGCGGACCCCCAGAACCGCCTCGATCTGCGCCTGATCGAAGGGCTCGTCCAGCTTGTCGAACAGGGGTTTCATCGCCAGCGGGTCGCGCGAAAAGCTTTCATAGGACATCATGATCGAATGGTCCGGATGGGCCGCATGATAATCGGCAAAGCGCTTGTCCATGTCGTGAACAAGCGCTTTGACATCCTCTTCCTTCCAGTTTTTCCACCATGCCGATTGCGCGACATCGCTGACATTGCGCGTGTTAAAGATGAACAGCGGATCCTTGAAATGATAGCGCATGAATTCCAGAAGATTGGGAAAGCGATCACCCAATGCGTTGTACCTGATTTCCTTGAAGCCAAAATATTTTGCGTCTCTGGGCGGCTGCAGCACATGGTCGATCAGGGCATCGATCATCCCCGCCCCGAAGATGCTGGGACGCATCAGATCGGCGCCGTACCACGGGTGATTTTCGGGCTGTTGTTCTTTGCCCCATGAGCCGCGCGTCAGGCGTGCGCGCATCGCCGCGCTCCAGATCGGTTCGATCACGTTGTGGTTTTCGCCGCGCATCGTGCATCCGGGCAGGGTCTGGACAAGGCTTTGCAGCAGGGTCGATCCCGTCCGCCCATAGGTGATGATGAAGATGTTGCGCTTGAGCTGGGGAAAGCGCGCCGTCAACCGGTGAGAAGGGGTGGGCGTCATGGCAGGGTCCGTTGGCATCGGGGGTGCAGGGGGGCGAGACTGACCGGTCTTATCAGGCGTATTCATGGTCTTGGCGGCCTCGTTCCGGATCCTTTCAAGATCGGGGGATTGCGGAAACCGGGGCAAGGCGGCGGTGCAGATCCGTCCGGCCAGCTCTGGCCGCTTTCGCGCCATCGCGTGGCTGGCCATCACGATATGATATTGCGCCGACCCTTTGCGCCGTCGCGCAAGCGTCTGAAAGCGGTCGGGTGTCAGCGTCGTGTCGATCATCTCGCGCGTGATCTGTTTCAGGATCCCCATCTGCGACAGCAGCCGCGAAACGCCATGCCCGCCTCCGGGCAGCTTTAGATGGGTGATGGTGGCGCCCTGTCCGAAGCGCGCCGCATGGCGGGCGTCCAGACGATCCAGGCTGTCGTAAAGAACATAGCAATGGCGGGCATGGCCGATCCCGTCCGCAGCCTCGCCATAAGGAAGACGCCAGTTCTGGGCCCGGCCTTCCGCAAAGCGCCATTCCCACGGGACGGTGCCCTTTTTCAGCGTGCTTTGGGGGCTGAACGAGATGACGACCGCGCCCGGCACCAGCCCGGCAAAGGCCGCCGCAGCAAATCCGCCCATCGAGCCGCCGGTCATGACGACCCGGTCGAACGACGCAAAGAACCCGTCATCGCGCATCTTGTTCAGGGCGCGGATCAGATCGGCGTCGCGATACCAGACCGCCTGCCGGGCAATCACGCCCAGAAGGGAATAGCCTTCGTCGCGATAAAACGCGTCGCCCCATGTCGGGCGACCGTCATAGGCCTCGTGTCCCGGTCGCGCGGCATTGTCAAAGCTGACGACCAGCGTGCCGTTGCCCGGCTCGAACTGAAGGCGGTGCATGCCAAGTTCGTGGCTGAAGGCCGTTTCTGGCCGCGCCATCGGCGGCGCCGGACGCTTGCGCGAAAAGAAACTTTTCAACATCTGATCAAACCGTCACTGTGAACGCGGGCATGGGATCGGAATTGCGGTTAAAGACCGCCACCGTCTCCAGCGCCTCGCGGATGGTCACGTCCATGTCCAGATAGCGATAGGTGCCAAGCCGTCCGACAAAGGTCACGCCCGGTGTCCCGCGCGCCAGATCGACATACTGTTCCAGCAGCGCCTTTTCCTGAACCAGACGGATCGGATAATAGGGGGTTTCGCCCGGCTCGGCGGCACGGGCATATTCGCGATAGCAGACCGTGCCCTCGTGCGTTTCCCAGGGGCTGAAATGCTTGTGTTCGGTGATGCGGGTGAAGGGCACCTGACGGTCGCCATAGTTCATCACCGCGCAGCCCTGATAATCGCCCTGCGTCGTGAAGCGTTCGAAATCCAGCGTGCGATAGCCAAGCCGACCAAGGCGATAGTCGAAATACCCGTCCAGCGGCCCCGACCAGAAAACGTGATCGGCCGCGGCCCCCATCTGGGGCGTGAAGGGGGTGTCCAGATCGACGGTGATGCGCGGGTGATCCAGAATGGCGGCGACCATCGCGGTATAGCCGTCCCGCGGCATCCCCTGAAAGCGGTGAAAGAAATAGTTGTCGTCGTAGTTGAAGCGCACCGGCAACCGCTTGAGGATCGAGGCGGGCAGCTGGGTCGGTGAACAGCCCCATTGCTTTTCGGTATAGCCTTTGAAGAACGCCTCGTACAGTTCCGGGCCGACGAAACGCAGGGCCTGATCCTCGAAGCTTTGGGGGTCGGTGATGGTGGTGTCGGCCTTGCTTTCGATCAGCGCGCGGGCCTCGTCGGGGCGCAGGGTGGTGCCAAAGAACTGGTTGATGGTCAGCAGGTTGATGGGCAGCGAATAGACCCGGTCCTGCGCGGTGGTCTTGACCCGGTTCTGGAACGGCAGAAAGGTCGCAAAGCGGTTGACGTAATCCCACACGCCCTGATCATCGGTGTGAAAGATGTGGGGGCCATAGACATGCATCATCACCCCGGTATCAGGATCGCGTTCGGTATGGCAGTTTCCGGCGATATGGGGGCGCGCGTCGATGATGCGGCAGTCATGCCCGGCCTCGGCCAGTTCGCGCCCGATCACGGCGCCCGACAGCCCCGCCCCCACCAGAAGTATCTTCATCACTTGATCCCCATCGATCCCGCCCGCGCCGCCACCGCTCGGGTCCATTTGCGGTGCTATACCCTTGGTCTGGCGCCAAGTCCAACCACGGTTGGATCAGCTGGGCGGCATGCCGTGCCGCGCGGCGGCTTTCGATGCGGCAAGCGCGCCGGCCTCTGCCGGTATCGGTGGCCCGGGGTCAGTCGGCAAAGCCGAACGCGATATAGTCGCGCAGATAGGCCTGTTTCGCCGCCTGCAGCAGTGATTTTTCACGCAGGAATTCCGGCATCGGCGCCAGATCCAGATGCGCCAGCCCCGCGTCGTCCAGACCCGCACCATCGCAAAGCAGCGGCAGATCCTGCATCAGCCGGTCCTCGCGGATCAGGATGTCGGGGGTGGCCACGCGGGCAAAGCCTGCGATGACCTCGGACTGGCTGGCCCACCCGGCATGGGTGGGCAGGGTCGTCTGACCGTTCAGATTGCGGCGCAGGAAGGACAGGAACTGCGCGAACAGATCCAGCTGGTCGGGCAGCGACAGGCCCGCGATCGCATCATCCGCAGGCAGGGCCACGCGGTGAACGCTGCGCATCAGCTGGCGCAGCTCGGGCGAGCCATGGTCCAGCAGCTGGCGAAAGGCCGTCCACGCGCGGTGCAGCGGATGACGCAGGACGGTAAAGCTGCGATGCCCGGGATGCTGCCGTTTCCACTGGCGCAGGCTGGTCTGGGTCAGATCGCCGGTCACCGGCCCCAGGCCCGCCATCCAGGCGCGGATGGCCGGGCCGGGGCCGCAGCGCACCGGCATATAGATCAGCCCGCTGCCCGCATCGCAGGTCGAAAAGCTGGGCACCGACGGCCCCCGACGCGGTTCGAAATTGGGGATGCGGCGCAGCATGAACGGGTCGATCTGGTGGAGGTCTTCCTGCATCTGGTCGAAATTGCGGACCTTGTCGGCCAGCTCGCGCGGGTTCTGGGGCACCTGATCGCTGGCCGGTTCGACCCGCGCGACATCGGTGCGGCCCAGCCAGTGAACCAGCCCGGTCATCACCTCGGCATCGCGCAGATCCTCGTATCCCAGCCAGAATCCGGTCTGGCCGGTCACCTGCAGACGGTGCATCACCCGCAGCTGGAACCGTTCCACGGCCGAGACCATGTCGCGGAATTCCGGCCCGTCATAACTGATCGCGGCGGGGATCGGGGTCTCGGTCTCGTTCAGCTTCCACTGGTTGGTTTCCCATGCCAGCTTGGTCGAGACATAACTGTCCAGCGGATTGCGCGTCAGGATGATCTTGGCGCAATCGGCATCGTTCATGATCGCATCGAAGACGCGCGGATCATGGTCGTGGAAATAGCGAAAGCCCGGCAGATGGCCCGGGCGGTCGAACAGCAGTTTCAGCAGCCGCATCGGGTCGGCCTCGCGTTCCTCGCGGGTGACGCCCTGCAATTCGTCCTTGTCGGGCCAGCCCATCATATAGGGGTTGAACGCCTCGCCATAGCAGGTGACCCCCTTGAGCGCGTTCAGCGTCGCCTCGAGCAGGTTGGACCCGGTGCGCATCTCGGCGAAGATGACAAAGCGGCGGAAGGGGGACGTCATTCGGCGGCAGTCCTTTCGGTCAGTACAATCTCGGGCAAAGGCAGGGTATCGCCCGTCAGGCGCGGGCGCAGCCCGGAATTGCGCAGCTTGCGCAACAGTTCGGACAGGCCGTGCATGTCGCGCATGGGCGGCGCGTCGCCGGGGGCGCCCGGATGCAAGGGCAGCTGCTGGACCGACTGGAACAGCATCGCCTGTGGCCGGGCCAGAAAATCGTTCAGCTCGTGGACATGCACCCGCGCCTTGACCCAGACCGAGTTCAGCACGTCCAGCTGATGCAGTTCGGCGCGCTGCAACAGGGCGGTGACGCGGCGGATGTCGTCGAAGGGCATACCCGATTCCAGCAAGGGCAGCATCCATGCGCCCGTGATCACATGGATCTGCGCATTGGGATCGGTGGCGATGAACCAGTTCAGGGTCTGGTTGTCGCGCGGGCTGAACTGGAAGATCTGCATGCGCGGCGAAATCCGGATCAGCGCCGTCAGAAATCCGGTCGGATCGCGGTCCCGGATCAGCGTCGAGGATGAGATGGCGCCGGGCCCGATCTCTGGCCTGCCGGCAAACTCGACCATCTCGGGGCCCAGCAGATGGCCGTGGACATCGCCCTCGACATTGCCGGCCAGCCAATCCTCGAACCCCGGAAAGATGTCGGAAAAGCCCTGATAGACCGCATAGGGGGCCGAGGTCTTGCCGTTTTCGGAATCCTTGCGGGGAAAGCGGCTTTGCATGTACAGACCGGGCCGCCCCAGCAGGCGGCGGCGCACGGTGCGGTTGATCAGCCGTTCGATCCGCTGCGGCTGCGGCGGGCTGACATCGGGCTGCGCCGCCGGGACCACGGGAAAATGGGTCAGCAGCCGTTCCGCATGCGGCCAGACCTTGCGCGCCACGAAACAGCGCGATTCCTCCAGCATCAGGGTGTGGTCGTCGTACAGCTGATAGGGGCGCCCGTCATGGTCGAACTTGGCCAGCGTCAGAGAATGGCTTTCGATGCGCACGGCATGGCGCCGCGCCAGCGTCTGGAAATAGCTTTCGTCGGGGATCCAGGCCATCCGGAAGAACCGGTCGAATTCCGCCCGGCGCGGATCGTCCAGAATGGCGCGCAGCGTCGTGGCGGTCAGGCACCACCATTGCGACCCCAGATGCGGCGCCAGTCCCTTGGGCAGGCGGCGGCGGATGCCCAGCCTGCGCTGCCAGCTGGTCAGCCGGTCGAACATCCAGCGCTGCCGCCGCCAGTCCAGCGGGAAATACAGGGTAAAGCGTTCCTCGTTCAGCCCGCCGACGGTCCAGCCGACATCCAGCGCGCTGACGCTTTCGATATGGTCGCAATAGGGGTCCAGCGCCAGAAAGGCCGCCAGATCGCACACCGGACGCAGGGGCAGGCACGACCCGGACGCCAGATAGACATGGGTGATCCCCTCAAAGCTGTCCAGCAGGGCGCGGGCGGCATCCTGCGTGGCGCGGACCAGATTGAAGCGGCCCCAATCGCAGCGGTGGCGGCGCGAAAAGACGATACCCGGCAGATCGGCCAGCTGTTCCTTCATCCGCGCGACGGACCGGGCCGAGGCCTTGGCATCGACATGGATGGCGACGCGGGCGCCGCCATCGACCCAGATGCGGGCCATCTGCGCGGCCACGTCCAGCCGGGCGTGGCACAGAAGAACGACACCGATCTGGACCTCGCGTGTCATGCCCAGTTCCCCCGCGAGATCAGGCCCAGATCTTCGAGTTGCTGCCAGTCACCATATTCGCGCGATTCGCTGCACCACAAGGTGGTCCCGCGCCTTAGCCCCGCATGATAGGCACGGTACTCCTTGCTGTTGGCATAATGCTGACGACGATCCAGTTCCTCGGCGGATTTGCTGGCGAAGGTGGACAGGAACTTGGCGTGCAACAGGCACCCGGATGCCTGTTCGCCCCCGGATTCGTCATAGACCAGATTGAGATGTCGCGGCAGCAGCATATGGGTGGAGCTGACATAGGCATATCGCCAGTTCCACTTGACCAGCGGCGTCTTGTTCAGCGCCGGACCGGCCAGCGGCTCGGCGGTGAAAAAGCGCCTGGTGCGGGGGCCGCCCTGAATCCACAGATTGCCGTAATACTCGTTCTTGCTGATCGTGTAATTGGCGGGATCGAACCAGCGCGCAATGCGGAACGGGTCGGTTCCCTCTTCATAGACCTCATCCTCGATCGCGCCGCGCGGGTACATGTCCAGCAGCATCGCCGGAAAGCTGTTGCGCCCCGAGGCGTCCAGCCAGTCGGTCAGCGCCGCCAAGGGGCGCGAATCGCAATGCGGATAGATCAGGAATTCATCGGGATCGATGGTCAGGCACCAATGCCCGGACCCGTATTTCATCAGCAGCCGATTGACCCAGTCCATGCCGAACCGCGACCGCTTGTATCCCGCATTGGTCCACCACAACGACACGTCGGGCTGTTCGGCCAGCCAGTTGCCGCTGCCATCGTCGCTGTCATTGTTCACGAACAGGAAATGGTTCACGCCAAGGTTGCGGTAATAATCCATGAAATAGGGCAGGCGGACCCGTTCATTGCGCAGGGTCACAAAGGCCAGAATGTCGCCCTTGCGGATCTGAGCGGTGCGGTTCACGACCGGTTTCAGCGCGCGGCGACGGTTGAAAGCGCGCGCGATCAGGTACTGACGTTCCGTTCTGCGACGCAGCCGGTCGGGAATGCGGATGCGGCCAAGACGCATCAGAACGACCGGTCTGGGGCAGGGGGTTGAGGACGCGACATCATGGCCTAGCAATGTGCAGACAGCGGCCTTTTGGCAAGGGCTTTCAGCGGTTCTGGTAAAGGGACGCCTCGCCTGTGCCCATCAGGCCAAGGTCCACCAGCTGCTGCCAGCCCTGAAAACGCAGGGATTGCGGCCCCCTCAGCACCGGACCCGCCGCGACGGCGCGGTGATAATGGGCATAAGCCGCGGGGTCTGCGAAATGCTGGCGGCGGGTCAATTCTTCGTGCGATTTGGCGACGATGTCGGGCAGGAACTTGCCATGCAGCAATGCGCCCGACAGGCGCGGATCGCCCGGCCCGTCATAAAGATCGTTCAGCCGCGGCGGCAGCATCGAATGGGTCGAATTGACATAGGCCTGCCGCCAGGACCAGCGGATCAGCGGCAGCTTGTTCACGGTCGGCGCGCGGTCGGGTTCGCCGGCAAAGAACACCCGGTCGCGCACCCCGCCCTGCAGCCACAGGTTGCGCTTGGGCAGGACGCGGCGGGCCCGCCACGGACCCGGATCGAACCATGGCAGACGCTCGGTCAGGGCCGCCCCCTCGGGCGCGTCCGCCGTGCCAAGCGGACCCGAGGGGTACAGGTCCAGCATCACCGCCCCCATCCCCGGCTGTCCGATCCGGTCCAGATGGGCCACAAGATCGGGCAGGGGTCTGGTGTCGTGCCGGGGATAGATCAACAGTTCGTCCGCATCGACGGTCAGGCACCAATGCCCGTGCCCGTGCCGCATCAGCAGCGCGCCGGCCCAGTCCAGCCCGAAACGCGCCGCGCGATAGCTGGCGCCGCAGCGCCACAGCGACACATCCGGCTGATCCGCCAGATAGCGGTCCGAGCCGTCATCGCTGTCATTGTCCACGATCAGGAATTGCGCGACGCCAAGGCGGCGATAATGGTCCAGAAACCCCGGCAGATGCGCGATTTCGTTACGCAGGGTGGTGACGGCCAGCACGTCGCCGGGGCGGATGGTCGCCGTGCGGTCCATCACCGGGCGCAGCACATGGCGGGCGCGGATCGCCCGCCAGATCAGTTCACGGCGTTTCCAGCGCAGGCGATAGGCCTGCCACGCCGCCAAAAGGCGGCTCACCGCTGATAATCGCCCGACTGATGCCAGCGCCAGGCATCCGCGATCATCTGTTTCATGGTCGAGCGATCAGGGGTCCAGCCCAGATCCGTCTTGGCGCGCTTGCTGCCGCAGACCAGCTTGACGGCATCGCCGCCGCGCCGGGGCCCATCGACCATCGGCACCTGCCGGTTGGTCACATGGCGCGTCGCGTCCACGACCTCGCGGACCGAAAATCCGTCACCGGTTCCCAAACAGAACACCCGGCTGCCCTTGCCCGCCTGCAGCCATTCCAGCCCCTTCACATGCGCATCGACCAGATCCATCACATGGACATAGTCGCGGATGCAGGTGCCGTCCTCGGTCGGGTAATCGGTGCCGTGGATGGTCAGCGCCGCGCGCTTTCCGTCCACCGCATCCAGAATCAGCGGGATCAGATGCGTCTCGGGGCGGTGGAATTCACCCACCTCGCCATCGGGATCGGCGCCCGCGACGTTGAAATAGCGGAAGATGACGTGGCGCAGCCCGTGGGCGGCCTCGAAATCGACCAGAATATCCTCGATCGCGCGTTTCGAGGCGCCATAGGCGTTCAGGGGCGCCTGCGGGGTATCCTCGTCCAAGACCTCGCCGTCGCGGTCGCCATAGGTCGCGCAGGTCGAACTGAAGACGAAATCCAGACAGCCCGCGGCGACCGCCGCCTCGATCAGGTTCAGCGAACCCGCGACGTTGTTGCGCCAGTACTTGCCGGGCTCGGCCATCGCCTCGCCCACCTGGGACAGGGCCGCGAAATGCAGCACGGCGACCGGCTGATGTTCGGCAAAAGCCGCGTCCAGCGCCGCGCGGTCCATCAGGTCGGCTTCGACCACCGGACCGAACTTGACCGCATCGCGCCAACCGGTCGAAAAATTGTCCAGCGTGACCGGGGTGAACCCGGCCGCCGCCAATGCCTTGCACGCGTGCGAGCCGATATAGCCCGCACCCCCCGTCACCAATACATTGCCCGACATGACTTACTCGGCAGCCCGGCGCATCGCCGTGACCTGATGCAGGTATTCGACGAACTCGTCCTTGAGCTCCTCGCGCTCCAGCCCGAAAGCCACGGTCGCCTGCAGGAAGCCCGCCTTGGAACCGCAGTCGAAGCGCTGGCCCCGGAACCGCAGGCCGAACACGTCGCGCCCGGCTTCGATTTCCTCGGCGATGGCGTCGGTCAGCTGGATCTCGCCGCCCGCGCCCTGCTTGAGCTTGTTGAGGTTGGTCATCACGGTGGGTGCCAGAATATAGCGCCCGATCACCGCCAGGTTCGAAGGCTGCGTGCCCTTGGCCGGTTTTTCGACCATGCCCTTGGCGCGGACGATGGCGCCCATGTCTTCGGCAATGTCCAGAACGCCGTAGGAGGACGCCTTGTCCGCCGCCACTTCCATGGTCGCGACCATGCTGCCGCCGGTCTCGTCATAGGCTTCGATCATCTGCTGCAGGCAGGGCGGTTCGCCCTGAATGACGTCATCGGTCAGGACGACGGCAAAGGGCTCGTCATCCGACAGCAGGCGGCGGGCGCACCAGACCGCATGACCCAGACCAAGCGCCTTGTGCTGGCGGATATAGGCGATGGCGCCCGATTCCATGTTCGTCGCGCGCAGGATCTCCAGCAATTCGGTCTTGCCGGATTTCTTCAGGCTGGATTCCAGCTCATGCGCGTGGTCGAAATAATCCTCGAGCGCCCCCTTGCCGCGCGAGGTCACAAAGATGAATTCCTTGATCCCGGCGGCGCGGGCCTCGTCGATCGCGTATTGGATCAGCGGCTTGTCGACCAGCGACAGCATTTCCTTGGGGATGCTTTTCGTGGTGGGAAGGAAACGCGTTCCCAAGCCCGCAACGGGGAAAATGGCTTTTGTGACCTTGCGACCCATGTCGGATACCTCTGGTGGTTCGGCGGGACATTTCCCGCCATATTGGCGCCGATACCTTCATGTATCGGCCAAGACTTCAACTGCAGGTTATTCATTGGGCAGTTTGCCGCCAAGACATTCCGTTGAATTATACAAATATTTCATATCGGACCTGTCTTAAGATGCAGGAAAGATCAATTCATCCGCATTTCGGCCATCATCGCTTCAAGGCGCGGAACGTCCTCGGGATTGTTCAGTTCCCAGAACTGCCTGCCGCGGGCCTCGACCTCGACGCACAGGACATGGCGACCGCGTTCCAGAAAGCGCAGCTGTTCCAGACCTTCCAGCCGTTCCAGCAAGCCTTCCGGCCAGCCGGAATATTCGTCCAGCGCCTCGGGGCGATAGGCATAGACGCCGACGTGATGAAAAACCGGGCTGGGTGCATCATCGGCGATCTGTCCCGGCACGAAGGGCACCACCTCTTTCGAGAAGTACATCGCCCGCCCGTCATGGCCAAAGACCGCTGTGGTACCGCCGACCCGGCCCGCATGGCGATCGGCAATCAGATCGGCGCGCATCCGGCCCGTGCATCGCAGGACCGGCGTGGCCACCTGCGCGCAGGGCGCGGCCCGCAGCCCCGCGACCAGATCGGTGACGAACCAGGCGGGGGTCAGCGGTGCGTCACCCTGCAGATTCACCACGATCTCGGGGGTGGTGGACAGGGCCGCAACGGTCTCGGCGCAGCGTTCGGTGCCGTTGCGGCAATCGGGGCTGGTCATCGCCACCTCGGCCCCGAACGCTGCCGCGTGGTCGCGGATGCGGTCGTCATCGGTCGCCACGATCACCCGGTCGATACCGGGCACCGACATGGCCGCGTCCCAGCTGCGCCGGATCAGGCTGCGGGCCTGCCCATCGGCACCCCGCAATTCGACCAGCGGTTTGCCGGGATAGCGCGTCGACGCGAACCGCGCCGGAATGACGATGACGACCGACATCCTATTCCTTCACCAACAGCACGCCGGGGGCATAGGCGATGAAGAACGGGTTTTCGAAGCCCGGCTTGCCATAGGCCAGCTTGGTGTGGTCGTCGAACCGCACGACCTCTCCTCCGGCGCCGCGCAGGACGGCATCGCCTGCCGCCGTGTCCCATTCCATCGTGCGGCCAAGGCGCGGATACAGATCCGCCTCTCCGGTGGCGACCAGACAGAATTTCAACGAGCTGCCGGCGCTGGTCATGTCGCGCACGCCATATTTCTCGATATAGGCGTCGGTTGCCGCATCGCGATGCGATTTCGAGGCGACGACCATCAGCGCGCGGTTGTCGGGGGTCGCGTTGACGCCGATCGGCGCGATCTCTCCGGGGGTGTCGCCGAAGGGCCCCTGCTCTTCGACCGAGCGGCCGTCGGCGGTGGTATAGAACAGCCGACCCTTGGCCGGGGCATAGACGACGCCGCGCACCGGGATGCCATCTTCGACATAGGCGATGTTGACCGTGAAATCGCCGCGCCGCTGCACGAATTCCTTGGTCCCGTCCAGCGGATCGACGATCAGGAAGGTGCGCAGGGTCTGGGTATGGGTGTCGGACTGTTCCTCGGTCACAAGCGCGACATCGGGAAAGGCCTCGCGCAGACCGGCCGAGATCAGCGCATCGGCAGCCTCATCCGCAGCGGTGACAGGCGAATCGTCTGATTTCGAACGGATGTCGAAATCGTCGGCCTGATAGATCTGCATGATCTTTTCGCCTGCCTGCAGGGCAAGGCGTCGCATCTCGGTGGTCAATCGGTCAAATTGCATCGGTTTTCCTTTCCCTGCAGGGGGCCGGTGCCCGCTGCCGGATTGTGCGGGGGTCCGGCCCCTCTTATGATGCGGCCAAGGGTCATGGGCAAGCGTCCGGAGATGAACTGCCGCGTTCCTTGGCAGCTTTGCCCATCCATGACCGCCTCGTTCCAAGATGGAGAGCGCAAAACGTGTTCAAGCAGCGCCAGACGAACAACCTGTTTCAGGCCGCCTTCAAGACGCTGGCGCTGATCTATCACCAAAGCGTCTACAATCTGCGGACCACGCATCGGAATGCGGTGATCGGGTTGCTTCTGACCATCATGCAAAGCGCCCTGATGGTGATCTTGCTAATGACTCTGTATCTGCTGGTGGGGATCCGGGGATCGCCGATCCGGGGCGATTTCATGCTGTTCGTGATGTCGGGCATCTTCTTGTTCATGACGCATGTGCAGACCGCCTCGGCGGTGTCCAGCAGCCATTCGGTGTCGGCGGGCATCGTCAAGCACGAGCCCCTGAACGCGGCGATCCTGATCTCGGGCGCGGCGCTTGCGGTCCTGTATCGCCAGACCCTCAGCTGCATCGTGATCCTGTCGGTCTATCACCTGACCTTCGAACAGATCACCATTGAGGACCCCGTCGGGGCGGGGATGCTGTATCTGCTGGCGTGGTTTTCGGGCTGCTGCGTCGGGCTGGTGTTTCTGGGCATTCGTCCATGGTCGCCGCAGGCGTCGACGATGATCACGAACATCTATCAGCGGATCAACATGATCGCGTCCGGCAAGATGTTCGTCGCCAATGCGATGCCCGGTTTCCTGCTGCCGTGGTTTTCGTGGAACCCGCTGTTTCACCTGATCGATCAGACCCGGGGATACATCTTCATCAACTATTCCCCGCACCGGACCGATCTGCTTTACCCGCTGTGGATCTCTATCGGGGCGCTGATGATCGGGCTGCTGATCAACTTTACCACGCGCAAATACGAATCCGTCAGCTGGAGCGCCGGGCAATAGGGCGGGCTGTGCCCCTTGCCTGCCCATCAAGGCCGAAAAGCGCGGATTTTGAACGGTAGCAGTGCTTGCGGGCCTGAATTGCATCCCTATATACACCCCCGAAGCGGTCCGGCGGCGCCGGGCCAGATTCAAGCAAGGGATCGGGCCGCGGGGGCCGAAACGGACCCGAAGCCACGAATATCGCCGCAAGAAAGGTTATAGATACATGTCCAAAGTCATCGGCATCGACCTCGGCACCACCAACAGCTGCGTCGCGATCATGGACGGCAGCCAGCCGAAGGTCATCGAGAACAGCGAAGGCGCACGCACCACGCCCTCGATCGTCGGCTTTAAGGATGGTGAGCGTCTGGTCGGCCAGCCCGCCAAGCGTCAGGCCGTGACCAACCCGACCAACACCGTCTTTGCCGTCAAGCGCCTGATCGGGCGCCGCATGGGCGACGAGGCCGTCGAAAAGGACCGCAAGATGGTCCCCTACACCATCGCGGATGGTGGCAACGGCGACGCCTGGGTCGAGGTTCAGGGCGAGAAGTATTCCCCCGCTCAGGTCAGCGCGATGATCCTTCAGAAAATGAAGGAGACCGCCGAATCCTATCTGGGCGAGCCGGTGACGCAGGCCGTGATCACCGTTCCGGCCTATTTCAACGATGCGCAGCGTCAGGCGACCAAGGATGCGGGCAAGATTGCCGGTCTTGAAGTTCTGCGCATCATCAACGAGCCGACCGCAGCCGCACTGGCCTATGGTCTGGACAAGAAGGAAACCAAGACGATCGCGGTCTATGACCTCGGCGGCGGAACCTTCGACATCACCATTCTGGAAATCGACGACGGCCTGTTCGAGGTGAAGTCCACGAACGGCGACACCTTCCTGGGTGGCGAAGATTTCGACATGCGGATCGTCAATTATCTGGCCGACGAGTTCAAAAAGGAACATGGCGTCGATCTGTCCAAGGACAAGATGGCCCTGCAGCGCCTGAAAGAGGCCGCTGAAAAGGCCAAGATCGAACTGTCCTCCTCCAGCCAGACCGAAATCAACCAGCCCTTCATCAGCATGGACAAGGACAGCGGCACGCCCCTGCACCTGGTCGTCAAGCTGACCCGCTCCAAGCTGGAAAGCCTGGTGTCGGACCTGATCAAGCGCACCATCAAGCCGCTGCAAGAGGCGCTGAAGGATGCCGGTCTGACCAAGGGCGACATCGACGAGGTCGTTCTGGTCGGCGGCATGACCCGCATGCCCAAGGTCGTCGCCGAAGTGACCGATTTCTTTGGCAAAGAGCCGCATAAGGGTGTGAACCCCGATGAGGTGGTGGCCCTTGGCGCTGCCATTCAGGCCGGTGTTCTGCAGGGCGACGTCAAGGATGTCGTGCTGCTGGACGTGACGCCGCTGTCCTTGGGCATCGAGACGTTGGGCGGGGTCTTTACCCGCCTGATCGACCGCAACACCACGATCCCGACCAAGAAAGGTCAGATCTTCTCGACCGCCGAGGACAATCAGGGTGCGGTGACCATCCGCGTCTTCCAGGGCGAACGCGAGATGGCGGCCGACAACAAGATGCTGGGTCAGTTCAACCTCGAGGATATTCCGCCCGCGCCGCGCGGCATGCCGCAGATCGAGGTGACCTTCGACATCGACGCCAACGGCATCGTGTCGGTCAGCGCCAAGGACAAGGGCACCGGCAAGGAACAGAACATCACCATCGCAGCCTCGGGCGGTCTGACCGACGAGGATATCGAGCGGATGGTGAAGGATGCCGAGGCCAATGCCGAATCCGACAAGACCCGCCGCGAACTGGTCGAGGCCCGCAATCAGGCCGAAAGCCTGATCCATTCGACCAAGAAGTCGCTGGCCGATCATGGCGACAAGGTCGACAGCTCGACCGTCGAAGCGATCGAACTGGCCGTCGGCGCGCTGGAAGAATCGCTGAAATCGGAAGAGCCGGGCAAGATCCGCGCTGGCATCCAGAACGTCATGGACGCGTCCATGCGTCTGGGCGAGGCGATCTACAAGGCGCAGGCGCCGGGTGAGGACAGCGGTCGTGACGATGGCGACAGCCCGCGTGACGTCGATGACGACATCGTGGATGCCGATTTCGAGGATCTCGGCGACGACAAGAAGCGCGGCTGATCAGAGCCGCTGACCGGAAAAAGGGCCGGCCCATCGCGGGCCGGCCTGATTTCTGGACCAGCTGAACAGGATGACACATGAGCAAGCGGTGCTATTACGAGGTGCTCGGGGTCACGCGCGGGGCCGGGCCGGACGAGATCAAGAAGGCCTACCGCACCAAGGCCAAAGAGCTGCATCCCGACCGCAATCAGGGTGATGCGACTGCCGAATCGCGCTTCAAGGAAGTGAACGAGGCTTATGACTGCCTCAAGGACGACCAGAAAAAATCGGCCTATGACCGCTTTGGTCATGCCGCTTTCGAAGGTGGCATGGGCGGCGGCGGTGGCGCGCGGGGCGGGCATCCGGGCGATTTCGGCGCAGCCTTCGCCGATGTGTTCGAGGATCTGTTCGGCGACATGATGGGTCGCCGCGGCGCTGCCGGTGGCGGCGGACGGACGCGGGCGCAGCGCGGGCAGGATCTGCGCTATAACCTGCGGGTCTCGCTGGAAGACGCCTATGCCGGGGTGCAAAAGCCTATCAACGTGCGCGGCTCGGTCTCTTGCGAGGCCTGCAATGGCACGGGCGCCGAGGGTGCGACCCAGCCCGCCGGTTGTCCGACCTGTGCAGGTATGGGCAAGGTCCGCGCGCAACAGGGGTTCTTCACCGTTGAACGGACCTGTCCGACCTGTGGCGGCGCGGGCCAGATCGTCAAGAATCCCTGCAAGGTCTGCCATGGCGCGGGCCGCACCGAACATGACCGTGCCCTGTCCGTGAACATCCCGGCCGGGGTCGAGACCGGCACACGCATCCGTCTGGCCGGAGAGGGCGAGGCGGGCCTGCGTGGCGGGCCGACCGGCGATCTGTACATCTTTGTCGAGGTTCAGGAACACGCGATCTTCCTGCGCGACGGCAAGATGCTGGCCTGTCAGGTGCCGGTCAGCATGGCGACCGCCGCCCTTGGCGGAGAGGTCGAGGTGCCGACGATCGACGGCGGCCGCGCCCGCGTGAAGGTGCAGGCCGGCAGCCAGACCGGCCGCCAGATGCGCCTGCGCGGCAAGGGCATGCCGCCGTTGCGCCACGGCCCCGGTGCGGGCGGCGATTTCGGCGACATGCTGATCGAACTGACGGTCGAGACGCCCGTCAACCTGACCCCGCGCCAGCGCGATCTGCTGCGCGAATTCGAGGCGGTCAAGGCCGATAACAGCCCGCAATCAGACAGCTTTTTCGACAAGGTGAAAAGCTTTTGGGACGGGATGACGCGCTGAGGCGGTCTTAACCCTTTCTTCAGGGATTCGGGATCATGCTGCTGGCATGGACCCGAATCGATCTTTCCGCGAAATGCCCCTGCCATTGTTTGCCCCTGCGGCGGACGATGCGGTCGTGGCGCCGCCCGCCCCGGGCAAGGCCGCGCCTTCGTATCTGGCCGATCATCGCGCCCGGCTGCGCGAACGGTTCCTGCAAGGTGGTGCCGGGGCAATGCCCGATTACGAATTGCTGGAGCTGGTGCTGTTCCGCGCCATCCCGCGTCAGGATGTGAAACCGCTGGCGCGGCTGCTGATCGAAACCTTCGGCGATTTCAACCGTGTGGTGACCGCCCCGCCCGCCAGGTTGCAGGCCGTGCCCGGCGTGGGGCCCGCCGTCATCGTGGAACTGAAGATCGTCGAGGCTTCGGCGCAGCGTCTGGCCCGCGCGCGCATCATGCACCGCCCGGTGCTGTCCAGCTGGCAATCGCTGCTGGATTACTGCCACACCGCCATGGCGCATCGCGAGATCGAACAGTTCCGCGTGCTGTATCTGGATCGCAAAAACGTCCTGATCGCGGATGAGGAACTGGGCCGCGGCACGGTCGATCACGTCCCCGTCTATCCCCGAGAGATCATCCGCCGCGCGCTGGAGGTGAACGCCTCGGCGCTGATTTTGGTCCACAACCACCCCACTACCCCTATTTCGATCACGCTGGATCACGCTCAGTACCACTGAAACATCAATGATTTGGCGGCTATTTGGCAATTGCGTACAGGGGGCGGTTACGGCATATTGGGGGCGGTTGAAGGGGTAGAATACGGCTTTCCGCTCCCAGCAAACGATCCCCGTTTCTCCTCAACCGATCCCAGTTAGGGAAAGAGGAGGAATGCGATGCCCAGCTTGACCGACACCGCGATTCGCCACGCGCTGAAGCGCGTCGAAGCCAGCCAGAAGCAAGAAAACCTCGCCGACGGTGAAGGGCGAGGCACTGGCCGGCTCGTGCTCGTTCTGAAACCCATGCCCAAGCGCGTTACCGCTGACTGGATGGCCCAGCAGTGGCGCGACGGGAAGCGGACGAAGAAGAAGCTCGGCGCCTACCCGTCGATGTCGCTCGGACAAGCTCGCGAGGTCTTCAAGCGTGACTTTGCCGACGTGATCCAGAAGGGCCGAAGCATCAAGATCGCCACTGACACGCGACCCGGCACGGTCGCCGATCTGTTCGAGGGCTACGTCGCCTCGCTGAAGTCGGCCGGCAAACCGTCCTGGAAGGAAACCGAAAAGGGCCTGAACAAAATCGCCAACACCTTGGGACGCAATCGCCTCGCGCGGGAGATCGAGTCAGAGGAAGTCGTCGAATTGATCCGCCCCATCTATGAGCGCGGCGCGCGATCGATGGCGGACCATGTCCGGTGCTA
The DNA here is from genome assembly GCF_004335005.1 of Paracoccus nototheniae. GTDB lineage: Bacteria > Pseudomonadota > Alphaproteobacteria > Rhodobacterales > Rhodobacteraceae > Paracoccus > Paracoccus nototheniae. Next base: position 91,892 of record NZ_RQRT01000004.1, read on the forward strand.
CATCCACGCCGCCTTCAGCTGGGGCATGAAATCGGACAACGACTACCGGAACGCCTCTCCCCGCCGTTTCCGCATTCCGTTCAATCCGGCTACCGGCATTCCGACCGAACCCAAGGTCCAAGGCACGCGCTGGCTCAGCGAGGACGAGTTCGTGCAACTCTATCGCTGGCTGGAATGCCCAGACACGCCGGTTACGCCTTCCTATCTTCGCGCCGTCCAACTTCTCATGCTGACCGGCCAACGGGTCGAGGAAATCGCACGTCTTCACGTCGATCAATGGGAGGCCAAGGAGAAGATTATCGACTGGTCGAAGACCAAAAATCTTCAGCCGCACGCGGTCCCGGTGCCGTCGCTTGCCGCCGAACTGATCGAGTCGATCACGCCGAACGAGTTCGGATGGTACTTCCCCTCCGCGAAGGATCCTTCAAGGCCTGTGAGCCATGGGACGCTCTATAGCTTTGTCTGGCGCCAGCGGGACCGTGGCGTGATCCCGCACGCGACGAATCGCGACCTCCGCCGGACGTTCAAGACTTTGGCTGGCAAGGCTGGAGTTCCGAAGGAAATCCGCGACCGCCTGCAGAACCACGCACTTCAGGACGTCAGCTCGAAGCACTACGACCGCTGGAACTACATGGCCGAGAAGCGCGCCGGCATGGCGAAGTGGGACAAGTTTGTCCGTGCCATGCTCGCCAAAAAGCTCATGAGGCTGGCGGCATGATTTCAACTTGGCGATTGATCCGCGCGTCGAGCCTTCCTTTGGGCGCCCTCCTGCTAGTGGGAACGGCGACATCAGCGCGAGCTGATCCGTGTGAGGGCCGCCTCCCCGGTCAACCGGGGCAGCAGTTCACCGGCACGGTGCGTTACGTGGGCGATGGGGACAGTCTTTGCGTCGGCACTTCCAATGATCCTGCGACGTGGATCGAAGTACGCCTGGCCGACTTCGACGCGCCCGAGCTTAACGCAGCGAACGGCCGACTTTCAAAATCGCTTCTCCAACAGGTGGCTTCTGGGCAAATCGTAGCCTGCGAAGCTCGCCGCGGCCGCAGCGGACGTGTGATTGTTTTCGACCGTGTCATCGCTGTGTGCCGCGTCCGCGGCCGCTCCATCGGCGACTTGTTGCGTGCACTGCATGCGCCGGAAGGCGGAAACTGACGCCTGCCGATTGAGCTTGAGGCGGCACACCTGTGGGGTCTAGCTGCGCCCATGACCACGCCCAATGAATCTCCCGCCATGCAATCCGCCGCTAGCGCAGCCGCCCGCTTATTCCGCGCCTACGAAGCGCACAGCGTGGCTCCAGGGCCGGACACCCTGTTCCACACGCTCACAGCGATGCACAGCCTCGACGACAGACTGAAGAAGGCCGAGGTCCAGGATTTCAAACATCTGGAAGAGTTCACCGCTTTGAAGGCGCTTCGGAATTTCGCGCACCATCAGGACGAAATCGACGCCAATGTGCGGGTGATCCCCTCGCCCGCCGTCAGCGACCTGGCCTTTCTTTGCCTGGTCCGACGCGATCAGGTCGAACAGGCGATCGAGACGGTGGACGAGAAGTGGCGCGCCAAGACACGCGCCGCCTGCGAGAGCCGCTTCCACTGGTATGGCGAGGCGGTGAACATCAATCCCTGCCTCTTCAACTTCATGGTTCACGCCTACGAACAACTCGTCGCTGTCGGCGTAACGCCAGATCCGGCTTCAGTGGAAGCTTTCGAGACCTCGTACCAATTTGAAGCCAGCGAAGGGCACGCGCACCTCATCGACGGTCGCATGGCGGGTCCGATGGGCGCGATTGAACAGATGCTGACGACCATCGTCGCCAACCTTCCAAGCCGCTGAGACGAAAAGGCGAAGTGCCGGGAGGTTGCGCCGAGATTGCACTGCAGGGTCGATCGGGCCGCGACCTCGCCGCGCGCTATCAGCCTTGCCCACCCATCGTAAGACTTGCCCAGCCCGGAAACTTCCCGCGTTCGAGGATGGCCTGAACGACCCGAACGACAAGTTGATCGGCGACATCGAGGTCGACCTTGGACTTCGATGGAAGCACGCCTGAATGGACCGCGTCAGAGCGAGCTTTGTACAGGTGCTTCATCTCGTCAAAGATCGCCCCTCGCTCACTCTCATCCTTGCCCAGCAGCCACGCGGCGCGGCTACCGATTTTATGAGTGATCTCCGTGTTCGACGTGCCGTTGTCGTGCATCAGCACGATCTCCGCCGCCATACCCAGATCAAGGGCGCGATCGACAGGATGGACCGCGAGCCGAGAGCGCCCGAGCCTGTCGATCGCCCGCGTCAGGCTGTCGCCTTCGGCGAACGCCGAGAGTTGGCCAAATGCGAGGCTGATGGCATCAACATCAGCGGGAAAGGCCACGACCGGGTGCGATGCGAATGGACGCGCTGACAGGGTGCCGCCAACCGCCATCGAGGCGCGTCGGTCAGCAAGGATGACCGACATCGGAAGTTCAACCGCGCCAAGGGACCCGATCAGGCAGGCAAGGCGAAAACGACGTCGCACGGCGTCCCGCGCCGGTAATTGAGGTTGTGTTGTGCTGGTTCCGACCGGTCCGGGCGCACTTGGCGCCAAACGCTCGAAGGCGGGCGTGACAGTGTAGGACTGGACGAGGAAACCAGTTCCAGTTGGCAGGTTCGGCCACGCATATCGCCAAGGATAGTCGAAGCCGCTGAAGATGTCAGTTGAGGCCGGCGCGAGGCGAACGCCGCCGCCGAGGTCACGGGCCTCCGTAATCTCGACACCGAGCACAGGCGAGACGTCTTCATAGACAGCCGCGTTACGCGCCACTTCTTCGTGGAAGACGGTGATGATGTCTTCTGGCGTCATCTTCTCGACAAGGCGATCAATCGCCCAGCCGCCGAAATTGCCGCCGACCAGTGCACCGGCGCCGTCGCCCATAAAGACCCAAGCGGTCGCGAAGTCGGCGAAGGGTTCAGCGCGCGATAGGTGCTGGGCTACACGATGTTTCGCTTCACCGCGCCACTGCGAATAGTCGCTGCCGCTATGGATTTCGGCGAGTTCGCTGGCGATTCCGCGCAGGAAACTGACGGCGTCCCGCGAGGTGTCCGCTTCGCTCATTCTTCACCCCAGCGACCGAGGTTCACGTCGACGAACTGGACTGGATAACCCCGAGCGATGGCGCTGAAAGCCGGCTCCCCTTCGCTATGGACGGCGAGGATATGGGCGGGGCTGAGTGGCTGCTCACTGTAGAGGTCGAAGTCCTGTTTATCCGGCTGGCAACCGAGCGTGCGGCCATAGGTGGCGACCACGGCTTCGGCCGCAGAGTAGCTACGCCGGGAATGGCTGAGCGGCATGGCGATCTCCAGGACACGGGGACGGCCGATCTGTTTCAGCGTGTCCCGAATGGCCTCATCTTCCTGGCAGAAATGGGCCGCCTCCCCGCCCCAACTCTCCAGGAAAACCGCCACCCCGTCGTATTCGATGTCGATCGGATGCGAGGTCATCCAAAACATGCCTGCGCGGGCTTCGAACTGGCGCTGGTAAGGGCTGTCGGCGAACAAGCGGTCGGCGACTTCCTGGCTGAAGGCGCCCGCGACGACCTGCGCGTCGAAGCGCGACCGGATGTTGTCGAGGCTCGACGGATAGATGCCCTTCTCTCGAACGGCGTCGATCTCCGCGTCAGTCATGCGCGTATAGTGCCAGGCCCGGATCGTCCGGGCCTCCATCAGCCGCATGATGTGCTCGTTCAACGCCAGGAACTCACCCGCATGGGGGTTCTCGGGATAGGGCGTCTTATGGTCAGAGGCCTCATGTTCGCGCGACTGGCGTCGGGAGGTGATCATGTAGTCGCGGATGAGATCGGCGTGAGCGTCGAGATCGCCACGCAGTTCGATGTCGAACGTATCGATGTTCCAGACGTCGATGATCCCGGCGTCGCTGGCCGCACCGTTGGCGGAAATCATGCGGTCTCCGCTGCTTTTGCCACGATCCGCGCGCACGACGGCCCGACCAGTCCCCACACCTTGTCGATGATCGATTCCAGCGACACGTTCTCGAGTTCTACGGACGCCGCGTAGGCGCGCCATTGGCGCTGCTTGACCTCGTCATCGACCATCTCGGCCGAAAGCCCCGGCGGCCTCTCCGTCGGGATCGCCGTCTGGCGGCGATCGAACGTCGCGGTGATCGCCGCGTCCAGATCAGCGTCGCTAATCTCAAGCGCGCGCGGGATGGCCCACAGATCATAGTAGTCCTTCATCCGTCCGTTCAGGACGCCCAGCGCAACCATCGCCTGGAATTTCTCGGCGATCACAGTGGCGGGCGGATAGGCACGCACGTTGGGCGCAGGCAGATCCAGCAAGGTCGGGTAGTCGAGTTTCTGGGTCGCATCGGCCATGGCGTCGCCAAAGCCGATATCGATCGTCACAGGGATGCGCGTCTTTTCGAGATAGGCCACAGTCTTGAGGCGGGTGCCGCCATATTCCATCTCTTCGCGGATGGCTGTCGCGGCCAGGGCGTCGAGGTCGAAGACGAGTCCGTCCTCGCTCTCGATCGCCATGATCTCCCGGAAGTCGGCGGCCAAGCGTTCGGGGTTGGGGTCGCCATGGCCCAGGAAGTCCGCATCTCGGGTCACCCGATTGTCGTCCTCGACCCAGACCGTGACCAACATCCCGCCCTTCAGGACGAAACGGTCACGATGCTCTGAGATCGACAGCCGGTAGAGCAGACGTTCCAGCGCGAACCGCACCAACAGAACGTCAAACACCCGGCCTTCCTGACGGGCGATGTTGAGCAGCCGATCCTTGACGGACTTGGCCATGTTGGTCGGCGTTTTAGCCATTGGACGTCAGGGCCTCGAGATAGGGTTGCATGATCTTCCACGCGCCGCCCGCTTTTGCGCCCTGAGCGATCGCGCTTGGGGTCGCCTTGCGTTGTTCGATGGCGGCGCGCAGGCCTTCTACGGCGACCGATCGATCAACCAGCTTGGAATTGCGGAAGAGGTCGGCAAGGGTCTTCGGGACAGAATAGATCGGGACCTCAACGCCAGCGATCATATGGTTCTCGACGCCCTGGCGCAGATAACGCTCGGTGAACCGCACCATGCGCATCGGGGGATAGGACTGCACCGGCGCCCAGTCGCTGGCGCCTATGGCCATCCAGATGCGGCGCGGCATTTGATCGGTCAGACCGTGAAAGGCGAGCGCCGACACAAGAGCGATCACGCCCTTGGGGACGCGTATGGCCGCCTCCGCGAGGATTTGATTCTCCTCGATCTCGGATCCACGCTTCTGGTAAACCCCGCGCGAGATACGTTCGATTTCCCCGGTCTCGACGGCGCGCGCGATCGTTTGCGCGCTGATGCCAGCTTCACGCAGTTCTTGCGCGCGCATCATGCTACGGCCATCGAGCAGGTTTCTGAGCTGGACCCTTTGCGAATCCGGGGAAGGAGGCATGTGACTAATCCTCTAAGAGATCGCGCTCTTATCAGAGGTTTTGTCACAAGTCATCATTGCAGCGCTACCCACCCCTATGCCCGCCGGTCAGATCAGGCCGTCCGCAAAAGAACATAAATCGAACGAATCCGGGGTTGACCCCGTGTTGATCCGGGGGAGGTTCCGAACTAGTATAGGCTAATGCGCTATACTCAGAGCCAGATTCGCGAACTGCTTTCCATCTCGGTGGATGCTTTTCGCACGTGGCGGGACGCCATCCCCGCCCTGGCACTGCACAAAGGGCATGCCCCCAGCTTCACCCCCGGCGACGTCGTGGCCATGGCGATCGTCGCCGAACTTGTCCGGGATTTCGGCGTGCGCGTCGGGACGGTGGGCGATCGTTTCGATCAGCTCTTTAAGGAATGCGGGGGAAAATCCTGGCTCTCACTAGAAAACTGCGTCGCCTTGATCGAATCCGACAACTTCCGCCTTGTCGATGCAAGCCTTGCCCATCGCCGCTCGCCGGACGCTTCCACCCTCTGCGTACCGTGCGCGCCGATCATAGCGCGCTTGCGCGCGGCGCTCACGGCAACCGAAATGGATCAAGTGCAGGGCCATCTGCAGTTCCCCCCAACCTCCGTGGGCATGCAGCCTGAACCGCGCAGCAAACGAGCATGACCACCACCCGGGCATCCGCATTGGCGCCGGAGTGGAAAGACCGCTTGGGGCTCACACACCGGCGCTCGCCTGAACTCTACGAGTCAGCCGAAGCCGTCAGCGACGTGCCGCACGCGCCGGCTATCCGAGCCGCCCTCACTGAAATGGGCGTATCGGCGATCTTCTGCGTTCAGGGCGTCCCGACTGTCGCGATCCTGGAAGCCGATCACTACGACCGCGCCGCGATCATCGATCTTCACGGCGCGCTCTGGAATCAGGGCTTGGCCAGCCTGTTGCTAGTTATCGCCGACGATACGCTCAGAGCGTTTTCACTCGCCCGTACTCCGTTGAGCGATCCAGGCGACGCCTTCGAGGCCCGCTGCCTCATCGATAGCCTCAGTCTGACGACCGAAGCGCTGAGGTTTCAGAATCTCATCTACGGCGCGGAATCGGGACGCCTCTGGAAAGACTATGGCGAGTACTTCTCCCCGAAGGAGCGCATTGACCAGGTTCTCCTCGACAATCTGAATGCGTCCCACGACCTCCTGCAAAAGGCCGCGCTCGCGCCCGATGCGGCGCAGGCCCTGCTCATCCAGGCGATGTTTATCGCCTACCTCGAAGACCGGGAGATCGTAACGCCCGCCTACTTTGCGGCCGTCTCCAAGAAGAGCGCCCAGAGTTTCTCGGCGCTGCTGGAAACAGGCGACGTCAATCTCTTCCGGTCCTTCTTTCGAACGCTCCATGCGGATTTCAACGGCGATCTGTTCGTCGCGCCGTGCTCGTTCGAGCCCATGGGCCAGGCGCCGGAAGTCACGCCCGCCCATCTGACGATCCTGGCCCGGTTCCGGTCAGGCCGCGAAGAAATGGCGCATTCCGGGCAGCAGCGGTTCTGGGGCTATGACTTCCGCTATATCCCGATCGAGCTCGTCAGCGCCGTCTACGACCGTTTCCTCGGTGAACGCGAGGCCGAACGCCGCGCCAACGGCGCCTACTACACGCCCATGTTCCTCGCCGACACGGTCGTTTCCCAAGCTTGGGAGATGTTGCCGGATGCGACAAGGACGACAGGAAACTTCCTCGACCCCGCCTGCGGCTCAGGGGTTTTCCTCGTCCGCTCCTTCCAGCGGCTCTGCGAACACTGGCGCGCCAAACACAAGACGCAGACGATTTCCTGGAAGACGCTGCTGTCGTTGCTGAGTCAGATCCATGGCTGGGATCTGAATGGCGGCGCCGTTCGGGTAGCCGTGTTTTCACTCTACGTCGCCCTCCTTGAGGAGGTTTCACCGCGCGACATCCGCAAACTGATCACCCGGGGGAAACTGCTCCCGGAGCTTTGGGGCAAGACCCTCGTATGCCGTGACTTTTTCGAAGTGTCGCCGGATGGCGCCCGATACGAGGTCATCATCGGCAATCCGCCATGGACTAGCCGCCGCGGTCCGGCGCGTTCGTCCGTGCAATGGAGCAAGAAAACAGGCCATCCCATGCCCGGTGGCGAAGACGCCTGGGCATTCAGCTGGAAGGCCCTGTCGCACCTCGCCGACGGCGGACTGATCGCGTTCCTGCTGCCGGCAATGGGGTTTTTGCACAACCACGCCCAGAAAACGGTCGATGCCCGTGATGCGTTCTTCCGAAAATCCCAGGTCCGCCGCGTCATCAACTTCGCTGATCTTCGGTTCCAGCTTTTCGAGAAAGCCCATCGCCCCGCAGCTCTGATCATCTACGGCAACGCGAACCCGGATAATTTCCCGTATCGCTTCGACTACTGGGCGCCAAAGGCCGACCTCAACCTGCGCATCAAGCGCGTCATCACGCTGAGCAGTACGGACAAGGCCGCGCTCGGGGTGGGCGCGGTTCTCGATAACCCGCTCATCTTCAAGCAGCGCCTTTGGATGCGCGAGCCGGACGCCAAACTCTTCGGCTACCTCGCAAGGCTTCCCAAGCTACAGGCCTTCGTCCATGATTTTGGCGGCCTAAGCCGTCGCCGCGAACAGCCGGGCGATCGATGGGTAATCGGGCAAGGCTATCAGCCGTTCAATGAAGACAGCGATAGCGATGCGCCTCCACTCGACAGCACGTATGTCGGCCGCCTGCCGGACCTGCCCATTGCAGCCTACTCACGCCTGGCACAGGCGGTGGAAGGCTTGCTGCCGGCCCCTTCATTGACGGTTCGTCGCCGCGGGTTTGAGGCCGGATTCGAAGGCTCACGCATCCTAATCCCGCGGGGGGTGGAGACCTCGCAAAACCGCCTTCGGGCCGCCTATTGCGATCAACCGCTTACGTTCCAGCATATCTTCCAGGCGATCGTGGTGCCGGACGGTCAGAGCGACCGCGCCAAGGTCCTGACGGCGATCCTCAATAGCCGCGTGGCGGTCTGGTACGCCTTTCATGGCACCGCCTCGTTCGGTTCGGATCGACCCGAGGTCCAGCAGGCCGACCTGCTCCACTTGCCGTTCCCGTCGCCCGACGATGTCCCCGATGACGCCGCAGCCGCACAAGCCGCCCTTGAGCTGATTGCGATTGTGGACGATGCACGCCAACGCTCCAAGGAGCCGTTCTCGATGCAGGTTGATGACGGCGAGATCTTGCGAACAATCGACCGGCTGGCGTACCAATATTTCTGCCTGTCGCCCGACGAAATCGCGCTGATTGACGATACCGTCGAGGCGATCCTTCCTGCGCTTCAACCCCATGAAGGCCACTTTCCGAAACTCTGGGGCGCGCCCGACGAGCTGCAACGGGCTCAGTACGCACACACATTGTCGGCCAGCCTAGCGGACTGGTTCAAGGGCAAAAAGATCGATGCGCGCCTCGTCGCGCGCGGCGCTGACCTTGCGATACTTCGCCTGCACCTGGGCGGCCATGAGGACTATGCCGAAGATGCGGCCGGCGAGCTCAGCGACGTACTTGAGCAACTAGCAGCCCACATCCACAGGCCCCTGGACGGCAATTTCCAGCTCATGCCGGACCTGCGCGTTTTCGTCGGTGACTGTCTCTACCTCATCAAGCCTATGCAGATGCGCTTCTGGCTGCGCTCCACCGCGCTCGCCGATGCCGATGGGATAGCGCTCGACCTCCAGCAAGCCGCCGCCCTGCCCCAACAGCGGGGCGCGGACTGATGCTGATCGGCGATGTGCAGGGATGGGTCGATAATTTCATTTCGTTTGATGATCGCTTCCTGGAGAGGATCGCGGCGGCGTGGCCGGCCTGCATGGCGGTTCTTCCCGAACAGCCAGGGGAAGATGCCATCACCATCAACCTCGTTGATCGCCTCGCCAAGGACGTCGTGGTGCGTCGGTTGTGCCACTGGGTCGAATATCAGTTCGAGCCGTTCGGTCTTGCTGCAGACGGGTCGAAATACAGCAAGGGCATCATCGACATCGCCGTGCTCTTCGACTGGAACCGAGAGCGATACCTGGCCTATGAGTGCAAGCGGCTCAACGTGACCAACGGCGGAAGCCGCAGTTCCTTGGCTACTGTGTACGTCACTCAGGGCATGATGCGCTTTCTCACTGAACAGTATGCTGAAGGTTTGCCTATCGGCTGCATGCTTGGCTACGTGTTGGATGGCGACATAGCTTTTGCGAGTGCACGCGTTCAGGATGCAATTGGTGTCCACCCGCCATTGCAACTCCTAGACGGCCCCAATTCTATAGCGGCGGTCGGGACCGCCTCAAGATTTGGAACGCGTCACCGTCGATTTTCCAATTTAGAGATAGAGATACGCCACGCATTGCTGCCTCGCGTTCTGCAAACTCTTGTCAGTACAGACACGTGAAGGACTAAATGCGTGGCCCTTACCTTATCCGAAACCATTACTATTTACTGCTCCGATACGCGGAACCTCGAGGCGCTTCCGACGTCCACAGAGACGACGTTCTACCCCGATGTCCGCACGCTCCTCACCAGCGTTCTCCGACACGAAAAGCTGCCCTTCGACGTCCGCACGGGCACGTCGGAAAAGGGAGCATCAAGCCACGACATGCCAGACTTCGTGTTGGGCGACGGTGCTCTATTCGTAGGCGTGTATGGAGAAGTGAAGCGAGCCAACACCAGTCTGCAGGACCTCGCGGTATCGACCGAACAGAAGGATCAAATCGGCCGCTATCTCGCACAAACCGGCGTGGTCTTATTATGCAATGTGCGCGGCTTTGGGCTTCTTGTCTGCGATCCGGCCTATGTTAGAGACGGTGTGACGCCGGTACCGCCAGCCCATCGCCTGCTTGAAAAAACCGTCGATCTTTGGTCGGCCGCTACCGGCGGCACCAAGGCCAAGGTTGATCCGGAAGCGATTGTCGCCCTCGTCGAAATCATCACGCGGGCAGTTACGGATCTGGCCCGCATCGCAGCGCCGGCCGATCTCGCCAAGGTCCTCGCACGACAGGCCCGCGACGCCAAGGAAGCGCTGCCTGATGACCTTAAGCCGCTTAAGCCGCTTCTTGACGATTACCGTCAAGCTCTCGGACTCGCGTTCGACGTTGATGACGAAAAGGGTGCGCGCTTCTTCCGATCGTCGCTGGTTCAATCCGTCATCTACGCCCTGTTTGCTGCTTGGGTTCTTTGGGACAAGAAAGCGGATGATGGCGCCCAGTTCGACGTCGACGACGCGCATACGTTCCTGCCAATTCCGTTCTTGGACGCCTTGCTGCACGACATCCGCCACCCCTCTCGCATGAAGCACCTAGGACTTGAGCCTCACCTGTTGCGGGCCATCGCTACTCTGAACCGTGTAGATCGACCCCTTTTCCGGTCGCGCATGACGTTCCCGACGATTGATGGCGAGACGTCGATCGCGGCCATCACCTATTTCTATGAACCATTTCTCGAGGCCTTTGACCCCAAACTACGTGAAGATCTGGGCGTCTGGTACACTCCACCCGAGATCGTTCGCTATCAGGTTCGCAGGGTTCATTACCTTCTAAAGACCGAGCTTGGCCGAGCCAGGGGTCTGGCCGATCCGGATGTCATCGTGCTCGATCCGTGCTGCGGCACCGGCGCTTATCTGCTCGAGGTCGCGCGGTGTATCGCTGAGGAGCTAGTCTCCGAAGGCGATGCCGATACAGTCGGGCTTGAGCTTACAAGCGCCTTCCAGAACCGTGTCATGGGCTTCGAAATTCTGACGGCGCCGTTCGCTATCGCCCAGCTTCAGCTCTACCTCCTACTTGAGCAGCTTGGCGCCAAACCCGATCCCACACGCCGTTTGGCCGTGTTTCTGACGAATGCCCTCTCAGGATGGACGGAGCATGGCGATATCAAACTCAACTTCCCTGAAATGCGTGAAGAGTTCGATGCCTCCCAGCAAGTGAAGCGCGACGCGCGGATCATCGTAGTGATTGGCAATCCGCCTTACGATCGGTTCACCGGCGCAGCTCAAGCGGAGGAGGCAGAGCTGGTTGCTCACTACAAAGGCATAGAGCTAGTCGAGCAGAAGACAAAAAATGGTACGGTCAAGCGGGACGGATTCGGCCAGCCTCTGATGAAACAACGTGGCAGCAGTCAGCTCTATGAAGAATTTGGAGTTCGGAAGCAGCTCCTGGACGATCTCTATGTGCGCTTCTTTCGCCTGGCGGAAGAGCGAATCGGAGTTGCCGCAGATTACGGCGTCGTTTCTTTCATATCCAATTCGTCCTTTCTTACTGGCCGGTCGCATCCTTTAATGCGCAGATCGCTACTTTCTAGTTTTCACGCCGTCTGGGTCGATAATCTGAACGGCGACAAATATCGCACCGGCAAGATGATTCCGAAGGACCTGTCCGGTGCCGGCACGCGTGGCGACAGCGTCTTCACAACCGAAATGGATCCGCGTGGCATCCAACCCGGTACGGCGATAACCACTTGGATCAAGCGAATAGGAGTAGCTTCTTCTCCAAGCGCAACAGAGGTCAATTATCGAGATTTCTGGGGGCCAGCATCGACAAAGCGTCAGGAGCTGATCGCCAGCCTTCCTAGCGGGACCCCCACTGAAATTGGAAATTCTCCCGTCTACAAAGGCGTCCAACCGACCGCCGAAGGACGTTGGCGACTGGCGCCTCGCTTCGTAGAAGCAGGATTTGAGGCCTGGGTAGCCCTCGATGAGTTTTTCTTAGCTAATTTCCAGGCGGTTAATCCCAGCAGAGGCCTGGAGGGTACCGTTGTGGACACATCGGAAGCCGATCTAATCGCACGGATGAAAACTTATTTTTCGGCTGACGACTTCTCGGAGGTAGCCACTGCCCACCCTGGTTTTGCAATCAGCCGTGCGAACTATGATCCGCCGAAAGTATGGTCGGAAATGCGCCAGATTGGCTATGAGGAAAAGCGCATCCGTCCATATCTGACTTTCCCACTTGATCGTCGGTGGATCTACTATTCGGATCATCCTCATCTCTTAGATCGGCATAGTCCCGATTTCTCGAAGAGTAAGGATGGAAATGAATTTCTGATCACCGTTCCGGAACCTCGAAAGGCCAGTGAAACTTCGCCGGTTTATTCGACGACGCTGGTTGGTCTCCACGTCCACGAACGGGGGTCGGTAGTTTTTCCGCGAGAGATCGTTAGCGACGACCTGCTGGCAAACCGAGAAGCAAACATCGCGGAACCGGCTTGGCGGGTCCTGCGCGCACATTTCGATTTAAAAGGGGATCGCACGGGCGACGACGCTAGGGCATTCGTGGGCAAAATCCTTCGATCAGCCTTCGCGCTGCTACACGCTCCGAGCTACCAGGCTGAGAACAAAAGCGCCCTCTCAAGCGACTGGGCCCATCTTCCAATCCCGAAGGACGCGGGACTCCTGAATAAGCTGGCCGCTGCTGGTGAGCAAGTCGCCCAACTGCTTGACGCTAATCGCGACGCTCGTAGCGTCATCGATACCGTGCTGACAAAAGAACGAGCCAAGCATCTTGCCCAATTTCGCCGCGAGGATGGAAAGGTCATCAACGCAGATGACCTAATCGTTACCGTAACATACTGGGGCGGCGGCAAGGGTAAATGGATTCCAAGGCCGTTTACAGACGATGAGATGCCCAGCCCAACCAGCGCTGACGCATGGGGTGAACGTACTGGTGACCTATTCATCAACGGCCAAGCCCACTTCAGCCACGTACCGGAAGCCGTCTGGCAGTATCAGCTTGGCGGATATCCGGTGCTCAAAAAATGGCTCGGCTATCGTCAGTCCGATCGGCGCGATGGGAAACCGCTGACCGATGATGAGCGGCGTTGGCTGCGCCAAATGGTCCAACGTATTGCCGCGTTGCTCGCGCTGGGGCCGACGCTTGATGCGCTTTATCAGGAGGCGTCAGCCAATAGTTTCACCGCCACACAACTCAACGTCCGAACGTGAGGTCGGAACCGGCCAAGCCTGCGACGTGAGCCTTGAAAGATGAAGAGGGAAGCCGTCAGTCCCGTTAGACGACAGCTTCCACAGCCGGGCGATTCCTATCCAGTTCTTCCAGCGTGGGTGGCATCGTCGATCGAAGCCCCATGGCGGACAGGTCTAGAACGAGGGGCTGCAGGAGCGCACGAGTCGCCTCACCCCCGCGTGACAGCACGTCGATAAAGTCCTCCTGATTGGGCTGGCCGAGCGCCAGTCGATAGATCATGCGCTGTTCGCGAAGTTGAGCGAAGCGCGCCACATCCCGGCCGAAAGGTCGCTCAAAAACGTGCCGGGTGATTTCCGCCTTTTCGAGCACCCACCAAGGACGGAGGCCGCTGGTATCGCCGAAACGCTCGGCATGACGTTGCAAGCATTGCCACGGCGAGCCCTCTGCGGCGGTGACGTCTCTCAGCACATCGTCGCGCAACATCACGGAGAGCCGGCGCCTGACGGCCAATCCAGCATAGCGCTGGATGCGACCCTCGCGCTGTTCAAGGTCAAGAGGGTTCGACGAGAGGTCCCAGTGGACCACATGCGAACACCAAGGATGGAAATCCAACCCTTCTTGGCCGACAGACGTCGTGGCCAGCACATGCGGCCAAAAGGGCGTATTGAAGCCTCGGCGAATCTCATCGGGTCGCGCTGGAGCGGTCTCCACGACGCCGCCTTCCATTTTGACGGCGGGCTCGGCCTCGGCATCCCCGAACGGTACGGCTACGTGGCAGCGCACTGATATCTTGTGCGGCTGACCGCCAATTCCGTGGAAGCTGAAGCTACCGGCGCGCAGTCCGAGCGATGACGCCAAATCCTTGGCGAGACCCACAACGCCTTCAGGCAGATTCTGCGCGCGCAGCCAGAAATGCTCGTCCAGGACGCTTTCAAAGCCGCCATCCACGACCGCGCCCATGACCTGTTCGACCGCAGTCTTGCCCGGCAACGAAGACAGTATCACCGGGTTGTCGAGATAGGGGCGCAGCCTCTGCCAACTGAGCTGGACCAAGCTGGGATAGCGGGTCGAATCCAGGATCGTCGAATCATGCCGGAGCAATGCCCGGCCAAGCGCCACACCCGGCGCTCCGATCGCATAGTCGACGAGGTCCTCAAGTTCGATCGGGGAAAGCCTCTCGATCGGCTGTACCTGCCGCCACTTCTGGACGGCAGAACGAGCGGCGCGATCATCGCCGATTGCACTGCTCCAACCAGCGGCTGACTGTTCCGCCATACCGGCGCGTCGTTCAATCGCGGCTATGACCTGTCCAATGGATCGATGCCGACGCCGGGCCTTCGAGGTGTCCCGTTCGACAATCCCTTTGGGCAGGGCCGAGAGGATCTGTCGCCGCACCAGCTTACGAATGACGCTGAGCGGCTCACCCGCTTTCACAAGCGGGTTGGTGTGACGGATCAACCATGGTGACGGATGGAACACGGCCATGACCGGGCCCGGAACCGCCGCTAATTTGAAGCGCCGTCGCCTATAAGCCTTCTCATAACCGCCTTTGTTCTTCGGAAGACAATGCGCTTCGACGCCAAAGCTCAGAAGCGCGGCAACGCTTGGCGGCGTTGCGCGAAAGCGACTGAACATCAAGAGTTTGGGGTCGGCCTCTCCGCTTTTCCAGCCTCCGCCGAGTGACCACCACGGCAGGGATGGCGCGACCCACGGCAACGACAGGAGCTTGGGCGGAGCGACGCCGCTGAGTGCCCGGAGCTTCGCATCCGGCCAGGCCACGGGCGCGCTGAGTTTGTTCCGGCGCTCGCGCGTCATCCGTATGAGTTTGGGCGCGGCCTTGATCTTTGCGCGCTTCCACGCCGCATATCGCGGGCCCAGGGATTGGGCCGGCAACGGAACCGACGACCAATAGGGCAGCGCCTCATAGCGCACATCTTCAGTGAAGCTGTCCACCAGATGCCGATAGACCTGAAAATCCTCGGGCTCAGGATCTGCGTTGAGGAATTGTGTTCCGGCCAGCGGATCGGTCGACCCCACGCTGTCCCGCTCTGTTCGCGACATCACAGGGGTCAGCAGGCTACGGAGTTCGTCTCTGAGCTTGGCAGCCTCGGCCACGTCGTGCGCTAGGTCGGGGCGGCTGGCATCGGCATTTGCCGCGATGTCACGCAACTTGTCGCCGAAACCGGAAAAGAGCGTCTTTGCGCGTTCACGAACCCCCCGGCCCGCAAGGAATTCGATCAGTTCGAGGAGCTCGGCGTGAGCGAGCGCACCCTTGGCCTCCTCCCACCGAGTGCTCAAAAGTCGGTAAGGCGTGGCGCTAAGCAACAAAATTGCAGGCGGAACGGTCGAGCCTGCTGGCTCGAGAAGCGCCTTCAAAAGCGGATCGGCGTCTTTCTCTTCCAGAATCTGGCGGTAGCGCTGGAACTCGTCGAGAATAACAAGATCGGGCGGCTGATGGCGCAGTGTCGCCAGCGCTAGCGCGCGACGGAGATGGCCAACGAAGGTGGTCGGCTTCAGCGGCTTGATCTTCTTCTCGGCGTCACCCAGCACCGCGAGCTCCAGTTTCGCGCGCACCGGCTCGCCAAACTCCGCCGCAAGGGCTTCGCGAAACCGCTGTGTGAGGTGGGCGGGCGAAGTCGCGAATTTCGTCTCAGCGTCCTTGACAGTCCAGTCCCAGGACCCCCGCGCACTCAGCCGCAGGATGTCCGGATCAAGATCCCGTGCGAATGCGGGATAGGCCCGCTCGAGCAACACTTTCAGGAACGCGCGTTCTTCTTTGCGTCCGCCCGTTAGACGCGCGCGCGCGCCGGGAAAGGAAGTCGCAGGGGTCAGCGCATAGATCAAAACCGGGCTGTCTGGTCGCTTCGCGACCGCGATCAACGAAAGCCTATCCGGCGTTTTGGTTGCCTTTTCCAAGGGCCCATCGTCCAGGAAACCTACGACACGGCCTTTGTTCTGATGGGACACCGCGTGGCCGTTGGCGACGTAATAGATCACCAAAGGCCGGTGGCCATCGTCGGCCATGCGGCGCGCCACTTCCTTTGCAACGACGGTCTTGCCCAGACCAACCTCATCGGCCACCAGAAAGCGCCGCCGCCCCGTCTGGTTCGCGAAAGCCAATAGCGCCGCATCGACCGCTGCTTCCTGAAACGGTTTGGGTTCGCTCACGGATGCGTGCCCCTGATGTTAGCGCCCAGACCGATCCGAAGCTTGCTCCACAGATCATTGAAGCGCCTCAGCATCGCCGCCGTCTGCGGATCTTCCTGGGCTGCCTGTTCAAGCACGGCCGGCAGGTAATCAGAGACTCTTCGCTCGATCTCGCGGAAATTGTCCCGGTCGCGCGCCCACGCCGCCAACATCTCTTCCAGCGTCGGCAGGGAGAGATCGAGCGCTGGATTTGCTCCCAGGCCTTTCCGGTTTAACTGCTTTTCATCCGTCCAATCGCCTTCGCTGAGCCGACCGTCATCGGCCAGCAGGCCGGCCACCCAGAGAAGGAATCCTCTGGCCCCGAGAAACCGCACGAAGGCCGCGCGGTCGCGATCCTCTCCGAACGGCGGTTCGGCCGGTGCCCGTTGCAACCACGAGAGCCCCTTGTCACCGCGACTGACGCGTAAACGCACAAACTCACTGCGCTCAGCGGGAACCACAGTCCCCAACCTCACCTCATCTTGCTGTGCGGGCCAGATAATAAGCTCGCCATGAAGTGCCCCGACTTCCAGCACGATATCGGGTTCGTCCGGATGCGGGCCGCCCGGATAGAGATCTGAGCGATGGGTAAGAGACGCCTCATCTCCGTCGATCCCGAGCGTCGCGGCCCAACGCGCCGCCACCTGCGCCCGTGCCCGTTCGAGCGCCTCTTCCTCCAGCAGCGCCGCATCGGGCGCATACTCTGTATCCGGCGCTTGAACGAGCCGGGCCGATCCCAAGAGCGCCTTCAGGCCTTTTTCAACTACGTCCGTGATGAGCAGCTCGGCTGTCACCTCGACGTTGCGTCCAGTCCAAGCGCGCATGGTGGCGTTCGCGCTTCCCAACCACAGTGTCCGCTTGCGACCGGCGCGAATGAACAACAGTTTTGCGTGAAGGCCCCGGCCGATCTGTTCTTCCTCGTCACCATCGGTCGCGGAAGCCAAGGAGACAGATTCAGCCTCGGGATCACCAACGGGATAATCTGGTGCGTCCAGCGCCAGCAAATCATCGAACGCCGCCAGCGACGGTCCGACCCGCTCGATCTCGCGCATCGTCGTCAGCAGCACGCGCCGCACTGGTTTCCCGCCCTTTGGCGTTTGACGCGCCAAGAAAGTTTTGTCGATGAAGGGGCTCACGATCACGACTTCATCGGTTCCGGTTGGCGGGATGGGCGCGATCTGGCCTCCATTGCCCGCCGACCAGTGGATCCGTTCTACGCGGACACCCGCCGGCGCTCGCCACGCCACCTTCGCAATCGTCGTTGCAAGGGCAGCCGAGCGCACGCCCTTGAGTGCGGCCCGGTCAGCCAACGCACGCGCCAGTTCGTCTGCCCCAGGAATCGGAGAACCGCCCTTCGCCCCCGAGGTGAGCAGGAGCCCGATGTCGCGATTGACGCACTCTGTGAGATTCCGGCTCCCGATCCATAAGCGCCAGCCGATGTCGCCTTCCTCACTGCGTGTTCGGACCAATGCGGCCTTGGGATGCCAACTGTGCGTCGCTTCGTCGAAATCCACTTCGCGGACGAACTGGTCCAGCACCGCCGCAATGCGCGGTGTCCGCCGCATCTTCGCAAGACGCCCGCGCTGAATGATGATCCGCACCTTACCCCGCAACTGCTCGACCGCGTCGGCGAAGTCGGACGGGCTGCCACGACCCGCATCGCTGTCCTTACCCGCCAGGGCGAGCAAGGTTGCACCGATCGTCCCTAGATCTGCCGAGTAGGACGCGAGCAGGGCCAGATCCACGCTTTCATCGGGACCGGGTCGCAAGCCCTCCAGGAATGAGAGGGCTGGCCAGTTCTCGACCTCGCCGCTCATGCAGCCTCCGCGAGGTCGTTGAGAAGCGTGCTGACTTGCTCCCATCTATAGTGGAGCGGGCTTGCCAAGCCATGTTCGTCGCTCGACCATTCGAGGCGCCGAGCACGTCCATTGGGCGTCGGAGCAAGCCGGGCGCGTGGCCCTTTGCGGGCTTCAGCCGCGGCATAGACATCGAATAGCGCGGTGGGATTGCCCGATCTCGAAGCAATCCAGTCCCTTGTCGCCGTTACGACAGCAAGCAATTTGGGTGGCAGAGCGCCGATATCCGCCTCGAGCGCGCTGATATCGAGCTTGGCCGCGAGGCGACCGTGCGTTGTGATGATTGCCGCCAAGTGATCGCGATGACGGTTCGCGATTTCCCGTTTGTCGTCGACCTCAACGACGCGCTCCAGCAATGCATCGTAGACGGCACGACCCACGCCCGCGAGACTGGCCGCCTGCTGCGCTCGCATGAGCGCAGCCTGATCGGGTCCAGCGACTGCCTGTGTCTCGTCCGCCCACATTTCAGCGGGCGCTTCCGTCTCGGTTTTAATCAGCCGCGCGAGCAGAGACAGTTCGTTGCCGCCGTTGCGACGTAACTGAACAAGTCGCTCGCGTAGAAACTCGGCTTCCTCAGCCGTCAGCCGAAGCGTGATGTCGCCGCCCTGCCAATTTTCCGGGCGTTCTGGAAGCGGCACGAACGGCGGATCGAAACTGAGAAGCGGCTGACCATCGTCGTCCGTTGTCGCGCCGGCGGTCCTGAGCAGCCTGTGAGCCTGACCGCGCGAAACGGTCCGCTCATTCAATCGCGGACGCAAGATTCCCCACACCGCAAGCGCATTCCAATACACGGTTGAAGGCGGCTGGCTCGACGGTTTGGGGAAGACACGTCCCCCGATAACCTGGGATTCTCCCATCTCCCTTAGCCGGCCGGCAAGCTGCCGTTCGCGTTCGCGCAAGGCGCGCTGCGCCGCGGGTCCCGTCATCCCGGCAAGATCTTCGAATAGCCATGGCACGAAGAGGGCGTAGCGAGCGCGGGTATGCAGTACGGAAGTGCCCGGAAAGAAGCGATCGGCGTAGCGTTGATGGATCGTCAAGAATCCGATCTCGTCGCGTACGCCCATGGATTCCTCATCCATTTGCGCCTTGGCGCGGGCCAGCGCCTCGCGGGACAAATAGGTCCAGCCCAATGTGGGCTCGATGGACAGCGCGCGTTTGCCGCGAGATGAGCGTGCGGAGTGTCTCACCATCTCAACCCCCAGCCGACCCAGGCTGCACATCCCTGACTTCGCCGCGCCTGCCCACCAGGGCAATCTCGATGCCGGCCAGGGCGCAACGCGGTGCCAGTCGTTCGGCCAGACGCAAGGTGCCTTCCGTAAAAGGGACGACGGCCACTTGCCGTCCTTGCGACGGCGTCGCCATCAACATACCGACGGTCTCGCACAAGCCCTTGTAGAGCCGGGACACTTGGCCGGAATGCCTCGTGTTGATGATCCCGCCTTTGCATTCGGCGGAGATGACGTGGTTGCCGACCTCTGCGACCACATCCCCCAGCCCCGACTTTGGATTGACGGTGACCTCCTGACCCGCAGCGTTCCGATAGGTGCCGCCATAGCTGGTGGTGCCGACGCTGGAGATCTTGATGAAGTCGCGTCGAAGCAGCCAGGCCGCGAAGTCGAATTGCTTGCCGTGCTCTCCATCCGGGTGAACACGCACGTGTTGGGTATCCTGCGTCCGCAACAGGTGCATGGCATAGGCGACCATGACCGCGCCTTCGTAGAGATGGTGTTCGTGCTCGCCGTCGGATTTTCCGACCCGGTTTGGCGGCGGCGAAAGCGCCGTAACAAGATCCTCGAAATCCATGACAATCCTCCCCGGCCGTTAGCGTAGCTGATGGGCCGAGAGTAATCGTCCTTCATCGCGGAATGGCTCAAAATACTGATAGCAGGTTCAACGGCCATTCGTCCGTACTCTTTCTCGCGCTGAACGTCCGAAGTATAGGGACCACCAAGAGAGGACAGCCTCCTCCGGTGCCCGAGACTTGCTCGGCCGCCCCCCCTGCGAGGTCTCTCAACGCCCCTTTGAGGGCAGGTGGACGTACCGGGGGCCTCGACACTCCACCCTGAAGCCTGCCGCCGGCGACAACCCGCCCGCCGGCCGTCTCGGTCTGCGCATGGTCAAGATGCTGGAAAACGCCAATGCCGGCGCCAATCGTAGGGGCCCGCGCCGACACGCCCTTCGTCCTATCGGCAGGCATGTTCGCTTCGCTGTGCGCAGGCGCGTCCAGCGTGAGGGTGGTGCATCTCGTGGCCCCGCGCCGGTCAGATATTGCGGCCGATCTGGCCAGCGGCGGTAATCGGGACGCCACGTTCCGCTTCAGCATGCGGGGACGAAGTTCATCATGGCTCCCCGACGCCCGATCCGCGCGACGTAGCGACCAAAGGACTGCGCACACACGAGAAAACGCGGGATTTCCGATAGCGTCGCAACTTGCGCTCCCCATACCCGCGGCATCGGTCTCGCCTGCAGTCAGCTTACTCGACCGGCGACGGTTTGATGCCGTCGCTCAAGAAGCCGGGAGCTCCAATCTGATCGGGCGTCTGTACGATTTTACGGAAAAGCGAACTGTCCCAGCCGAGCGCCGCGAACCGACCGAGAAGCATCTGATAATCGGCATCCGATACCTGCTTGGTACGCGAGTAAATCCATCCCCACTTCCGGTTCTGTTCGCCGAACAGTACGTAGCGATAATCCGGATCGACATAGACCACCAGAAACGGCAGCCGTAACGGCCAGATGGGCTTGACCCGCCAATCAGCGTTCCCGGTATCGGGAAGGACGTCGATGGCGACGGTGTAGTGTTGTTGCTTTTTGTGGAACCCGCCGCGACGCATGTGAAAGTCTTCGCGGATGCGGCCATTTCGTCCCGGGCCGTAGACGTCATATCCACCGACCACGCCGCGTTCCAGAAAGTTCGGGATGGTGCCTACGATATACCAGGCACCATAGATCCATTCGAGGTCGACATTCGCCAGCGGTACGTCGCCTTTGGCCGGAATTCCCATCGTCGTGCAGCCTGCCACCAATCCCGCTTTAAGCACCGACAGCAGGCGCATCGCAGCCCTGCGAAGACTACGGCTTCTCGTCACTTTCGCCGATACACTCTGGTCATCCATGACCGGCCACGACGTACCGACGTCAGCACCTTGTCCAATCCGATTTGAGGATAGTGCAATAATTGAAAGCGTTATGATGCCGCGCGAACAAGTTCGGGCTGAATCTCCTCCCCAAGCGCCAATATGACTCGCCAGTTCTGACGCGCGGCGTGCTCTATGGCCGCCATGTCATCGGCGTTTCCAGGGTCGCGCCCCGTCACGCGCTTCGACATCTCTGCTGCCGTGCAGACCATGCGAGCTTGCCCAAGGACAGCCAACGCCTTCAGCCTGACCTCAGCGCTCGTCCAACGCCCACGGCCAAGCTGCAGAATGAAGTCGATCAAACGGCCGCAAACGCGCACCAGCAGCCGGTCATAGAGAACATCGTAAGCAGGGCCCGGCTTCAACTGCTCGCGCGCGATGAAGCTTGCCCAAGGCGCGCTTCGATCATTCAGCATCAGCCGCACCAAGATGGAAACCAGCTCGTCGATGCCCTCACGGATATCGTGGTCGCTCATTGCGTTGGCAGAACCGCTAATCAGGACGTTCTCGAACAATACGCCGCACTGCGACGCGATGTGGTCCGCAACCGCCAGATACAGCCCGTCTTTACCGCCGTAGTGGTAAGTGATCGATGACATCGCGGTGCCAGCGGCTTCAGCAATCGCGCGCGTGCTCGCGCCCTCAAACCCCAACCGGGAGAACTGGTCCAACGCCGCCTCGAGGAGGCGGTCAGTGGAGGCAGTCGTCGACACAGGCTTGGCCATAGGTGATCCGTAGACGCGGCCTTCCTATTCCTCAATCGTCGTGCGGCAGTCTGGCCGATTTGCCGGCTGCCTGCCGGAATCTCACCCGTAAAAATGCGGATCAGGTCCTCGCTCGGAACTGCCTGCGCGCTTCGTCGGCGAGGGGATGAAGCAGGCTCGCATTGTCGCTGCCGCCAACGAGGCTGTACCCCATGCCGTTGTCGGCCCAGGCGTAGCCAAAGACGTCGCCTTCGCGATGCTCCGCCATTGATGCATTCTGGTCCTGCACCATCGGCCGCATCAGGATTGCAATCCGACCGCCCTTCGCATCGTCATACATCAGCAGGCCCGCCGGTCCGTTTCCTGTTGCGACGACCCGGCCGCCCATGAACTGATATCCGGCCGCGGTGAGATCCGGGACCGCAATCTGGCGCGACAAGCGATTTTCGACCCAGCGGACCAGGGCGGCGCTGTCTGCCGCAGCGATCTCTACAGGGCGGCCGCGATCCGGTCCAAAGACGGCGTAGGCGTATGAGGCCTCCTGAGCCAACGCATTGATGCCGACACGCTGTTCGGTTCCGACGCCCCGCAGCATCCAGCCGCTTGCGCCCCCGACAAGAAGGAGGAGGCAGGCCGCTGCCGCGGCTCGCCAGCCGCCCCAGTCGCGGCGGCGTCGCGAAGCGGCCAGGTGCGTGAGATTGAGTTGTGGGGGCACAGGTTCGGCTGCGATCGGCCCCAATACCGAGCGGAGCGCTTCTCTCTGAACTCCGAACACCGCAGATCGGGCGGCTACATCCGGATTGCGCTCCAGATAGGCTTCCACCTCAAGGCGCCGGGCCAAGGGCAGCGCATTGTCGATATATGCGTTGAGATCGTCTTCGGAGATCGGACGGCTCATTTGACCCTCCTGAGCGTGGCTCCCGTCGTCGCTGATCGACCCGGGCCTTCTTCAATGATTTCGGCAAGTCGGTGCCGCGCCCGCGAGAGGCGCGACATCACGGTGCCCAACGGGACGCCGAGCACGGCTGCCGCCTCCGCATATGAAAGATCTTCAACAGAAACTAGGAGGAGCACACTGCGGTGATCATCCGGAAGCTTCGTGAGGGCGGCGAGAACCGCGCTATGGTGGAGGTGATCTTCCTGCGCTGGAGCGGTCGCGAACAGGGCCTCGCTCACGTCCTCGACCGGTATATGCGGACCGCGACGCGTCTTCTGCTTCAGCCGATTGAGTGCGAGATTGTGCAGGATCGTGAAGACCCATGTACGGGCGTCGCCATCGGCGCGGCGCTGATGCCAACGACTGATCACGCGCTCGAGACAATCCTGCACCAGGTCGTCGGCCCCCGCCTGGTCGCGCAGCAGGCTGCGCGCGTAGCGCCGCAGCGACGGTATCAGCGGCTCAACCAGGGCCATCATGTCCTGCATGGCTATCTCCGATCGCCCGATTCAGGAGGCTCGCGACTGGACCTGGACCGGGTCGCCATGCTCTGAAACCGTGCCGGGGACAATGACCAGATAGCGAGCCTGCCCGCCTGTTCGGTCCCTGACCACTTGCCGAATCGGCCCCACCGCGTTCACAACCGCCGAGCCCGCCGGATTTGTCTTGAAGCTGGCGAGCGGCTCGATCGGTCCTGAACCATCGGCCCGTTCTGCCAGCCCGAGGATATAGGGCTTGCGTGGCTCCAAACCAGCCACTGCGGCTTGAAGAACCTGGGTCAGACCCTGATCGAAGAGGGAGACGCTCGTTTGACCGCGTGAAGCCGTAGAGGCGTCAACTGGACTGAGCGTGAGATGGGTTGCTTGCGCCGCGACACCGAGGGGCTGGAGCCCGGTCGTTCCATCGCCCTGGGGCACTGCGTTGGCGACATAGACCACGGCTTGAGGGGCCTGGCCGACCGGAATTTGCGCGACGATCCGGTTGGTCGCCGTGTCGATCGCCGCGACCGCGTCGCCGTTTTCAATGCCGACATAGATGCGGCTTCCGTCGCCGGAGGGCCAAAGGCCGTGCGGCAGCTGACCAACCGGGATTGCTGCAACCTCCTCGAAATTGTCGGTGCGGAAGACCTTGACCGTGTTGAGGCCCCCGACCGTGACATAGGCAAAGTCGCCCGTCATCGTGTGCGCGAAATTGACATGGTTGGTGAGCGGCCCGGTGTCGATCGTGCGAATGACGTTGAATGGTGGCTTGGCGTCGAAGACCATGACACGGCCAATATCCTTCAACGTCAGCCAGACCTGCCGGCCGTCGGGGCTCGCAGCGATGTTCGGGCAGAACGGCGAGTCCTGTTTGATCCGCCCGACGATCTGATGATCGCCCAGTCGGATGGCGACCGTCTCGGCCGTGAACGACGAGCAAACATATCCATATTCCCCGCTCGGCGAGAAGATCTGCATGCCGGGGCCGGCGGGAACGCGAATGCGGGTTTTCTCAGCATAGGTCGCCGCATCGATTACAGAAATATAGTCCTCACCCCGTACCGTAACCCAGAGTTCGCGCCCGTCCGGGGTGAAAAAGGCTTCGTGCGGCGAGCGGCCGATATAGGTCGTGGCCTTCACCGCGTTCGTGGCGGTGTCGATGAATGTGACGGAATTGGAGCCGATCGACACGACGGCGAGCGTCTTCCCATCGGGCGCGAAGCCGAGACCATGCACGAGAACCTGCCCCCGATAGAGTGGGCTTAGGTTGGCGGGCTGCGGATCGCCGAGCCGGATGACGCCGAGCAAGCGATTGTCGGCAGGACTGATCACCGAGACGGTATTGGAGAACTGGTCAGCGGCATAAATCCGGTCGGTGCGACTGATCGGGATGTCGGCGCTTGACGCTGCGCGTGGAGCTTGACCAGCCAGTGCTGGCGCCAGCGACAAGAGCGAGCAGCCGGCGAGTACGAGGGCGAGCAAACGATGGTTCATGATCAACGATCCTGTTCTGTTTTCACGTCAGCGAGCGCTGCAGCTGCCGGAGGATCGATCGCGAGACGCATCGCTCGGATTTCATCTTCCTGGGTCACGATGATCTCCTGCGCTAACCGCCGCACGGCCACGTTCCGGCTTGATCGCAGCACGGCCCGGGACATATCGATTGCGCCCTGATGATGCGGGATCATCATCGCGATGAAGTCCCGATCGACGTCGCCAGTGGGGGCCACATGCATCGCCGCCATCATCCGCTCCATCGCCGCGTCGTTCTCGGCGACGAATGTCTTGGCTTCCTCCGAAAGCGCCGACGCGGCCTCTGCGGGGCGCTGGTGATGAGCGTGCTGCGCGGCCGCCGAAAGCGGGAATGCCATTACGATCGCCAAGGCGGCAATCGCTCGTGTTCGGTTGTTCATGGCTTTCTCGCTCCGTCTACCGGGTTGGAGCGGAAGACAACGCCGCGGCGGATTTATTCCAACGGACCGAAAAATTTCTTGCCCCTTAAAAATCCACGACAAGAATTCTGGCGGCGCGGGAATAATTGCGCTTCCCGATTGTCTCTCGGCGGTCACGACCTCACCACGGAGACAACCATGCTCACTAAAACCGTACTCGCCGCGATACTCGCAATCACCATGTCCGGCGCGGCCTTCGCTGCCGAGCCCGCCAAGACCGGCCAGAGCGCCAAGGGACCGACGCTCACTAATGACCAGGGCATGACGCTCTATACGTTCGACAAGGATGCGAACGGAAAGTCCGCCTGCAATGGCCCTTGCGCGGCCAACTGGCCTCCTCTGTCCGCGCCCGGCGATGCGCAGGCAAGTGGCGGCTACACAGTCATCGCCCGCGATGATGGGTCCCGTCAGTGGGCCTACCGCGGTCGGCCGCTCTATACCTGGGTAAAGGACGCCAAGCCGGGCGACATCACCGGCGACGGCTTTCTGAATGGCGCCTGGCACGTCGCCATGCCGTGAGGCTTTTGCGGCCTGTCAGCGGCTCCTGTCCACTGGCAGGCCGACCCAGCCGACGCGAGTCTTGGCGCGTCGGTCACGCCAGATCGCTAAGCTCAGCTTGCCGCCGCGCGGCGTTGCAGGGGTAATTCCGAACCGGTTTGCTTAAGCACGGCCCCTTGTCCTGCAAACAACGGTGTAACCCCGGGGATTCCCTGCGCATGTCTGCGCAGCAGCGTCTCTATATCCTTGCTGCCTACCGCGCGAGAAAAGGCAAAGCCCTGCCCAAGCTGGCAGCCCATCGCCCAAAGCTGGCTAGCCTGCACTTCCGTCTCGATGCCCTCGGCGACCACGCGAATGTCCAGGCGGCGCGCGATCTCGATGAGGCCCTCAACGATCACCATGCTGGCGTCATCTGGCCATAGCCGGGCAACGAACGCCTGGTCGATCTTGATGATGTCGACCGGCACGTTCAGCAAATGTGTGAGCGATGCGTAGCCGGTTCCGAAATCGTCGAGCGCGACGAGCACGCCGGCTGCGCGCAGGGACTCGATCTCCTTCGCGACAACACGGTCACGTCGCCCAAAATACACGTCTTCGCTCACCTCAAGGATGATGTGGTTCAGCGAGACACCGGCGCGCCCGAACGCGGCCTGAAGCTTTCTCGCCACGCTGCCCGTGTAGAAATCGGCCATCGAAACATTGATACCGACATGCTGGACCGGAATTTCACCATCCAGCCAACGGCGGATATCTCCGGCAACGGCGGCCAGCATCCGTTCTGTCAGTTCTGCGGCGACATGGGCGTCTGTCGTCGCCTCATAGAAGTCGCTAGCGGTAATTAGTTCACCTTCGACCGTGCGCATTCTGCAAAGCGCCTCGAGACCGATGATCTCGCCGGTGTCCAAGCGCACCACGGGCTGGTAGTGCGCCTCGATACGATCGTCCTTAAGCGCCTCGGCAACATCTCGAATGGCATCCCGCCTCCGCGTGATGCGACTACCGATGCCCGGCCAATAGCGGACGAAGCCGCCGCGTCCGGTCTCCTTGGCGTGGTAAAGCGCAAAATCGGCGGCTTCGCTCACGGCCATTGCCGTCGCTTCAGCCTTCGCGAGCACAGCTCCCCCGATCGTCGCGCGCGGCACCACCATATGGCCAGCGCACGGCGCCGGCAACTCGAGCGCCGCGAAAATGCGTGCTGCGGCCGCGTCGAGATCGCTAAGCACGTCCGGCGCCTGCATGACGACGGCGAATTCATCGCCGCCAAGCCGGAACGTGATGTCCGGCGCCATTACGCGCGCGATGCGGCTCGCTGCGGTCCGGATCAGCGCATCGCCAGCGAGGTGGCCGAACGTGTCGTTCACGACCTTCAGATTGTCCAGATCGAGGATGAACAGCCCCCACGAACCGACATCGTCGCAGGGAATGTTCGCCATCGCCGCCTCGAAGGCCGACCGGTTTGGCAGGCCAGTCAAGGCGTCGATATTCGCCCGCCGCTCCCGGGCCGCAATCCGTTCGTTGCGACGAAGTGCGATTGTGCAGAGGTCCACGCAGGCCTCGGCCAACGCCCGTTCCGTGCTGTCGGGCACGTGCGCGTCACGGTGATAGAGCCCCAGAACAGCGACCGCATTGCCTTCGTCATTCACGATCGGCATGGACCAACAGGCTGTCACGCCGAGACCATCGAGACGCGATGCAAACTTCGCACAGCGCGGGTCGATGGCCATGTCCTCGATCACCACGGTCTGCCGAAGATACGCAGCAGTTCCACAGGCGCCGACTTCGGGGCCGATGACCATGCCGTCGAGCGCGGCGGAATAGTCGTCTGGAAGACTGGGAGCCGCCAAGGGATGAAGCAGGCCTGCTCGGTCGACGGTTAAGATCGAACAGACGGTGCCGGGAAGTTGGGTTTCGACGAGTTCGCAGATCCGCCGCGCCGTATCCGTCAGCGGTTCGCCGTTTGCTATCATCCGGAGTATTTCATTCTGGATGCGCAGCAAAGAAGATCCGCCTGACAACATACTTGACGAGAGGTGCGACTATAATAGCCGTGCCCGGTAAATGGCGGCGTAATTGATATACTAAAATTCGAGTTAAACTTCGCTTTGATGAGGGGAAAGCCTTCCCCTGCGGCCGAGCCTAGCGTCTCGTCCGACCCCTTCTGCGGGGAGACCCCGCAACGCCCCCCCCGAGAGTGAGAGTGCGGAGGGATTTTCCGTGACGGGTTGAGGGCTGGAGAAGAGGTCTCCGGCGCCCGTCATGGAGATTGGTCCCATGACCCAGGTTTCAGTTCTCGACGCGCGCCGCGACACCAGCGGCGGCTACAAGGTTGATGTCGGCCGCGGCGAGCGGATCGGCCGCGTTTCGTCCGAATGGTTTTCGCGCCCGGCCGACGAGCGCTACCTTTCTCTATCCGAGTTGGCTCGGGCTGTTCGCGACCGTGCCGACCACAGCCGGACGCGCGTGGTGGAAAGCGCGCTCATCCATGTGGAGGCGAACCGCAGCGACCCGGAGCGGTTGGCGCTCATCCTGCCAGGCACGGATACGCCCATCGCCCCAACCCATTGGAGCTTCGGCCAACTGGCCAGCCTGGTCGGCGCGCCGGCCGCCTATCTACGCCAACTCCCAGCACCGCTCGCCGCGATCAATCTGCAATATGGCCTGACGTCCAAACGGGCCGAGCAGATCAAAACGCTCGAAACCGATAACGGCCGCATCGAGCTGCGCGCCGTCACCGGCCCGGACTATGGCCGTATCTTCGACTACGAGCTGGTCGAGGCCGTGCAGCGCATTGCCGGCAACGGCACGGGCGACACACGCTGGAAAGTGCCCGGCGTGCTGGACTGGTCGACCGGCATTTACAATCCGCGCGTCGACATTACCAACGATACGACAACGCTTTACGCCTCGGACCGCGACGTCTTCCTGTTCCTGGTCGATGATCTGAACCCGATCGAGGCCGGCCGTCTGCCGGATGGCTCGCCCGACCTCTACTTCCGGGGCTTCTACTGCTGGAACTCGGAGGTCGGCGCCAAGACGCTCGGCATGGCGAGCTTCTATCTGCGCGCGGTTTGCCAGAACCGGAATCTTTGGGGCGTGGAGGATTTCGAGGAGATCACCATCCGCCACTCCAAATATGCCGCCAACCGCTTTGCCCATGAGGCCGCACCGGCACTGGCGAACTTCGCCAATTCCTCAGCCCTGCCTTTCGTCAACGGCATTAAGATGGCCCGCGAGCGGATCGTGGCGCGCACCGATGAGGATCGTACCGACTTCCTGCGCCGCCGCGGCTTCTCGAAGGCCGAGACCAGCAAGATCATCGACACGGTGCTCGCCGAGGAAGGTCGCCCGCCCGAGAGTATCTTCGATTTCGTGCAGGGCATCACCGCCGTCGCGCGCGACAAGCCGCACCAGGACGCTCGCCTCGACATGGAGGGCAAGGCGAAGAAGCTGCTCGATCGAGCCGCCTGACCTCAGCAAAGCCGGAAATGCGGTTTTCCGTGTTTCCGGCTTTGCGCTTCCGCGTGTCCCAATTCCGTTGCCTGGCGCTGCCCCCTTTAGAGGAAGAGGGCGGCGCTTCGCTTCGTGACGGGTTTAGGGCTGAGAGAGAGTCTCTCGGCGCCCGTCGCGGAGACTACCCCGATGGCTACTGCCGTTCAGAAGATCACCCTGTCGTCCTCGCGCGACATCCCTTTCAACAAGCTGGTTCTGTCCCAGTCCAACGTCCGGCGCGTGAAGGCCGGCGTCTCGATCGAGGAACTGGCCGCCTCGATCGCCCGTCGCGGCCTGATCCAGAGCCTCAGCGTCCAGCCCGTCGTTGACGCCGAGGGCGTCGAGACCGGCATGTTCGAGGTCCCCGCCGGTGGCCGGCGCTTCCGCGCCCTCGAACTTCTAGTGAAGCAGAAGCGCCTCGCCAAGATCGCGCCCGTGCCCTGCGTGGTGCGGAACCGCGACAGTGAGATCCTCGCCGAGGAAGTCTCGCTGGCGGAGAATATCGAGCGCGCTCCGCTTCATCCGCTCGATCAGTATCGCGCCTTTCAGGACATGCGCGGCAAGGGCATGACCGAGGAGGAAATCGCCGCTGCGTTCTTCGTGCCGGTGAATGTGGTGAAACAGCGGCTGCGCCTTGCGTCGGTCTCGCAAACGCTCCTCGACGTCTATGCCGAGGATGGCATGACGCTGGAGCAGCTCATGGCGTTCACGGTCTCCGAAGACCATGCGCGCCAGCAGCAGGTCTGGGACGCGATCAAGGACGCTTGGTCCAAGGAGCCCTATCAGATCCGGCGTATGCTGACCGAGACGACGGTGCGCGCTTCCGACAAGCGTGCCGTCTTCGTCGGCATCGAGGCCTATGAGGCGGCGGGCGGCATCGTCATGCGCGACCTGTTCCAGTCCGACGATGGCGGCTGGTTGCAGGACGTAGGCCTTCTCGACCGCCTCGTTGGCGACAAGCTGAAGGCCGAAGCCGAGACGATCGCCGCCGAAGGCTGGAAGTGGATCGAGGTGGCCGTGAGCTTCCCGTATGACGCGGCACGCGGCCTGCAGGAGATCACCGGCACGGCGCTGGACCTCTCGGCCGAAGAGCAGGCGACCATCGACGCGTTGAATGCCGAGATGGCGAAGCTGGAAGCCGAGTATCAGGACGCCGACGAGCTGCCGGACGAGGTTGATCAGCGCCTCGGCGAGATCGAGGCCGCGCTTGCGAGCTTCGAGGATCGTCCGGTCCACTACGAGCCGGCCGATATCGCCATCGCCGGCGTGTTCGTCAGCATCGACGCCGACGGCACGCTCACGGCCGATCGCGGCTTTGTGCGCCCCGAGGACGTTCCGGTCGTTCCGGTCGACGGCGAAGGTGACACCGGGTCGGAGACCGATAGCGCATCGCGCGAACCCACCGGCCAGACGGTGCAGCGCGCCGTCATCACCATCGGCGGGCAGCCCACCGAGCCGGAAGATGACGACGAAGACGACGCCATCAAGCCTCTGCCCGAACGCCTGCTCATCGAGCTGACCGCCTACCGCACGCTCGCACTACGTGATGCCGTCGCGAACAACCCGCACGTCGCCATGACGGCGCTACTGCACAAGCTCGTCTCGGACCGGTTCATGACCCGCATGTATAACGGCGCCATGGAAGCGGGGGTGAAGCACATCTACTTCCCCGTTCAGGACGAAGAACTGAAGGACAGCCCCTCGGTGCGGGCGGTGCAGGAGCGGCACGACGCCTGGGCCGCCGACATCCCGAAAGACGACGACGCACTTTGGGATTGGCTGGCGGGCCTCGACGACACCAGTCGCATGGCGCTGCTGGCGCACTGCATCAGCTACGGCGTCAACGCGCTCTACGAGCGGCCTAACCCGCACAGCTCCAGCGGCGTGTCCCAGCATACGCTCGATATGCGGCTGGCCCAGGCTGACCGCCTGACGCGCGCGACCGGTCTCGACATGGTGGAGGCTGGCTGGCGTCCGACGTTTGGCAACTACCTCAATCGCGTGACCAAGCCGCGTATCCTCGAAGCCGTCCGCGAGGCGAAGGGCGAACAGGCCGCCCAGCTCATCGACCATCTGAAGAAAGGCGATATGGCCAAGGAGGCCGAACGGCTGCTGGCCGACTGCGGCTGGCTGCCCGAACCGCTGCGCCTCGCCGATGTCGCCGATCAGCCTGATGCCGGTGACGCCGAGGCTCTGCCGGACTTCCTCGCCGGTGACGATGACGAGGCGGTCGAGACCGACGAGGACGCGTCCGACCTCATCGCTGCCGAATAGGCCCGTTGGCGGGGAGCGACGCCGATCGCTCCCCGCCTTTTCTCAAGGAATCCTCCGATGGACACACCCGACACCGACGCGCCGCGCCGCGTCGTCTTCCAATATCTCGTTCCCGTTCACGTCGAGGTCGAAGACGGCCTCGTCGCCCAAGTGACGGTGATCGACGAAACGCTCGTGCGCGACCCCACCGTCGTCGAGGGCGACGCCAGCTATCTCGACGAGGCGTTGCGCGCCTCCGACGACGGCCAGCCATGGCCGTCCTGGCAGTTCGGCTACTGAGCCGAACCCACACCATCATTCCACCTCGAGCCCGGCCCCGCGCCGGGCTCTTTTTGTTTCAGGAGACCGCCATGGCGGAGTATTTCACACGCTTCTCTTGCCTGCTGGACGTGGGCACGGTCGAGAACGCCGCGCGCGCGCTCGACATCTACAATGACCTAATGGTGCAGAACGCCACAGAAGACCCTCCGGCCGAGCCGTTCCTGCTTTCGATCGAACCGGAACATGGCCCCACGCGCCTGTGGATGCGTGATCCGGGCACCGCCGACCCCCAGCTCCTCGTCACCTTCGTGACACGCTGCGCCGAGACCTTTGGCCTCGCCGGACGCTGGGGCTTCCAATGGGCCGGCGTCGCCTCCGAGCCGCACATCGACGGTTTCTCCGGCGGCGCCCATGTCCTCGACCTGACGACCGGGCAGACCGTCGCATGGATGAGCAGCGGCCGCTGGCTTGCCGATCGCCTCGCTGCGGGAGGTGCGTCATGAGCATCCCGGACCATGCGCGTGACGAGGCTTACACGCCTCCGAATGGCGGTCCCGGCATCACAGATTGATGCGCTACCAGACCGCCACCTCCCACTGACCGTTCACGCGTGCGAAGCCGATCGGCCGGTTCTGCGGTGTGGCGTTGGCCCTGGTCGTGTCCATCGTGAGCTGCGTCATGCACGTCACGCCCGGTCCGACGCCGCCGGGAGAACAATCGCCAAGCTTCAGCGTCGCATTGGCGAGCGAGGTTCCCGTGAAGAGCCGGTGGCGGCGGAGGGCGGCGATGGCTTCTTCCTCGCTCGGCTGCGCGACA
This sequence comes from Paracoccus nototheniae, assembly GCF_004335005.1. Classification (GTDB taxonomy): domain Bacteria; phylum Pseudomonadota; class Alphaproteobacteria; order Rhodobacterales; family Rhodobacteraceae; genus Paracoccus; species Paracoccus nototheniae. Next base: position 124,830 of record NZ_RQRT01000004.1, read on the forward strand.
CCGGCGACGGCCGCGGCAGACGCGCCGCCCGGAGAAATCATGGGTCGCGCCACGAACCCCGCGCCGAACCCCAGCACCAGGCATCCCGCCGCCACCATGCCAATCGCGCTTCCCTTCATCTCCGTCTCTCCCTTGACCTCGCTGGTGAAGCGGTCACGCGCCCTCGATTGTCGAGGCCGCTGCCCGCCATCTGTTGGATGACGAAGTGTAGCGGCGCGCGGCCGACCCCGGAAGACGAAGCGGTCAAAAGGTCATAGCGCGCGCCAGAGCGAGAGGTTGGCCGGGACGGGTTCGAGCCGGTGCGGTCGAGAGAGAGCGCCTGCCGGCTCGTCCGTTTCCGCTCTCCCGAGGTGCCCTCCATGACCATCGCTTCCTCATCCGCAGCCGTTCTGGCCGCGTCGTCTCCGCTTGCCGCAAGTCCGGCGCCGGCCGGGATTCTCGCCGCAGCCCACCATCTTCTTCCGCATCTTGAGCGGGGCCAGCCCGTCGATGCCGCGACCTTGCGCGGCGCGATGGAGGCAGCATTCGGCGCTTCCGACACGTCGGGCGCCTGGGACTGGAAGACGGCCTACGAGGCCTGCGAAGCGGCGACGGTGCTGTTTCTGCGCAAATACGGAAAAGCGGTTTTCCGCAAGTCCGGGTCTCCGGCCGCCAGTCTGCCCATGCTGACCAAGATCGCCGGCCTGATGCCGACGCATACACGCCGCTCGGAGGAGACGCAGGCCTTCCAGCAGTTCTCGACGCCGGTGCCGCTCGGCCTCGCTGCGCTCGCTGCCGCCGCCATCACACCTGACGACCGTGTGCTGGACCCCTCGGCCGGAACCGGGCTGCTCGCCATCCTGGCTGAAGCCGCCGGTGCTACGCTGATGCTCAACGAGCTGACTGACACCCGCGCAGCGCTTCTGTCCTCCCTCTTTCCGGCCATCCCCGTCACGCGGTTCGACGCCGCCCAGATCGATGATCATCTCGATCCAACCGCCGTGCCGAGCGTCGTGTTGATGAACCCGCCCTTCTCGGTGATGGCGAATGTCTCCGGCCGCATGGCCGACGCCGCCTATCGCCATGTCGCCTCGGCGCTGGCGCGTCTGGCCGATGGCGGACGGCTTGTGACGATCACGGGCGCAAACTTCGCACCGGAGCCACCGGCTTGGCGCGATGCTTTTACGCGGCTGCAGGAGCGCGGACGTGTCGTGTTCACGGCGGCGATCGACGGTGCGGTCTATGCCAAGCATGGCACGACCATCGAGACCCGACTGACAGTCATCGACAAGGTGCCCGCCGAAGACCCCACTGCGTTTCCGCCGTCGGCCGGCATTGCACCCGATGTCGTGACACTGCTCCGTTGGATCGAAGCCCAGGTCCCGCCGCGCCTGCCAGTCACACTGCCGCAGACGGTATCTGCGGCTTCGGCGCCTCGGACCGTGCACGGCTATCTCGCTCGCGCCGCGTCGTCGCCGGCCCGCACCATCGCCGAACCCGAAGGCATCGAACTCGCCTATGAGACCGTCGACTGGACCCCGCCCGAAGGCGGCCGGCTGACCGATGCCATTTATGAGGAATACGGGCTTCAGGCGATCCGTATTCCCGGCGCTCAGGCGCACCCGACCAAGCTGGTCCAGTCGGCAGCCATGGCCTCGGTCGCACCGCCGAAGCCGAGCTATCGGCCGACGCTCCCCGCCAGCATCGTCATCGACGGCATCCTGTCGGACGCCCAGCTCGAAACCGTGATCTATGCCGGCGAGGCCAATGGCGAATTCCTCGCCGGGGCCTGGACCGTGGACGAGACCTTCGATCTCGTCTCGGCAGCGCCCGACGATGCCCAGAACGCCGTCCGCTTTCGCCGTGGCTTCATGCTCGGCGACGGCACCGGCGCCGGCAAAGGCCGCCAGTCGGCCGGCATCATCCTCGACAACTGGATGCGCGGACGCCGCAAGGCGGTCTGGATCTCCAAATCCGACAAGCTGCTCGAGGATGCGCAGCGCGATTGGTCGGCGCTCGGCATGGAACGCTTGCTGGTGACGCCACTGTCGCGCTTCCCGCAGGGCAAGCCGATCACCCTCGGCCAAGGCGTCCTATTCACCACCTATGCCACGCTACGGTCCGACGATCGCGGCGAGAAGCTTTCGCGCGTCAAGCAGATCGTTGAATGGTTAGGCTCCGACTTCGATGGAGTGATCATCTTCGACGAGAGCCACGCCATGCAGAACGCCGCTGGCGGCAAGGGCGAACGCGGCGATGTCGCCGCCTCGCAACAGGGCCGTGCAGGCTTGCGGCTCCAGCACGCCCTGCCGAATGCGCGTATCGTCTACGTTTCGGCAACCGGGGCCACCACGGTCCACAATCTCGCTTATGCGCAGCGGCTCGGCCTCTGGGGCGGCGAGGATTTCCCCTTCGCCACACGGGCTGAGTTCGTTGAGGCAATCGAGGACGGCGGCGTCGCGGCGATGGAAGTGCTGGCCCGCGATCTCCGCTCACTCGGCCTCTACACCTCTCGCTCGCTCTCCTATGATGGCGTCGAATATGAACTGGTGGAGCACCAGCTCACCCCCGAGCAGACACGCATCTACGATGCCTATGCCGGCGCGTTTTCGATCATTCACAACAATCTCGACGCCGCGATGCAGGCGGCCAACATCACCGGCGATACCGGGACGCTGAACCGTCAGGCCAAATCCGCCGCCCGCTCGGCCTTCGAGAGCGCCAAGCAGCGCTTCTTCGGCCATCTCCTCACCAGCATGAAGACGCCGACCCTGATCCGTTCGATCGATCAGGACCTGGCCGATGGCCACGCCGCCGTCATCCAGATCGTCTCAACTGGCGAGGCGCTGATGCAACGCCGCCTGGCCGAGATCCCGACCGAGGAATGGAACGACGTCCGCGTCGACATCACGCCGAGGGAATATGTTCTCGACTACCTCGCCCATTCCTTCCCGGTGCAGCTCTATGAGCCGTTCACCGACAGCGAGGGCAATTTGTCGTCGCGCCCGGTCTATCGCGATAGACAGCCCGTCGAGAGCCGCGAGGCCGTCGCACGCCGTGATGGCCTGATCGAGACGCTCGCCAGTCTGCCGCCGGTGCCCGGCGCACTCGACCAGATAGTCCAGCGCTTCGGCACCGACATCGTCGCGGAAGTCACCGGCCGGTCCCGCCGGATTGTCAGGAAAGGCGAGCGCCTCGCCGTCGAGAACCGCGCCGCCTCCGCCAATCTGGCGGAGACCTCCTCCTTCATGGACGATCAAAAGCGCATTCTCATCTTCTCGGATGCTGGCGGCACGGGCCGCAGCTATCACGCCGACCTGTCGGTGCGGAACCAGCGGCTGCGCGTCCATTACCTGCTCGAACCGGGCTGGAAGGCCGACGCCGCGATCCAGGGGCTCGGCCGCACCAACCGCACCAACCAGGCGCAACCGCCATTGTTTAGGCCGATCGCCACCAATGTGAAGGCGGAGAAGCGCTTCCTGTCGACGATCGCCCGTCGGCTCGACACGCTGGGCGCGATCACACGCGGCCAGCGCCAGACCGGCGGCCAAGGCCTGTTCCGGCCCGAGGACAATCTGGAATCGCACTATGCGCGCGACGCGCTGCGCCAGCTTTACCTGCTGCTGGTCCGCGGCAAGGTCGAGGGGTGCTCGCTGCAGATGTTCGAGGACGCCACCGGCCTCAAGTTGATGGACGACAACGGCATCAAGGACGAGTTGCCGCCGATCACCACCTTCCTCAACCGGCTGCTGGCGCTGACCATCGGATTGCAGGGCATCCTGTTCATGGCGTTCGAGCAGCTCCTCAACGCCAAGATCGAGGGCGCGATCGCCAGCGGCGTCTATGACCTCGGGCTGGAGACGCTCCAGGCCGAGAGCTTCGTCGTCACCGACCGCCGCACCATCCACGTCCATCCGGGCGCCGGCGCCGAGACGCAGTTGCTCACGATCACCCGGCGCGAACGCAACCGGCCGACTACGCTGGACGGTGCGTTCGATCTTCTCGCAGACCGCCACGCGAAGCTCCTGGTCAACGGCCGCTCCGGTCGCGCAGCCGTACAGGTTCCGGCATCGTCCATCATGCTCGACGATGGCGAGGTCGAACGGCGCGTGGCGCTGATCCGGCCGATGGAACAGCATCACGCCACCCTCCGCTCGATGGACGAAAGCCTTTGGGAGGAAGCCGATCGGAACAGCTTCGCGGAGGCCTGGACCGCCGAGATTGCCGAGGTGCCGGAGTTCGCCGACAGCACGATCCACATCGTCGCCGGGCTTCTCCTACCGATCTGGAAGCGACTGCCGAACGAGTCAACGCGGGTCTATCGGCTCCAGACCGATGCGGGCGAGCGCATCATCGGCCGCCGCGTCTCGCCGGCCTGGGTCGCGGGCGCACTGGCGACGGGAGCGAGCACGTTGACCCCAGACGACGCGTTCACGGCGTTGATCGACGGCCGCACCATCCTCGACCTCGCCGAGGGCATGCAGCTTCGCCGCGTCCGCGTCATGGGCGCCAACCGCATAGAGTTGTCGGGCTTCACCGACGCGATGCGTGATCGCCTGCGCGCCTATGGCCTGTTCAGCGAGATCATCTCGTGGAAGCTGCGCTTCTTCGTGCCGACCGACGCCGCTGGCCCGGCGATCCTCACCAAGGTGCTGGAACGCTTCCCGGTCGAGCGCATCGGCGAGCGGGAGGCAGCGTGATGGCGCGTCATGATGCTTCCGAACTGGCGCAACATCTCGGCCGGCAGGCCGAGGCGGTCTGCCGTCATTACCTCTCGGCCGGACGTCGCGAGGGCCGTTATTGGCTGGTCGGCGATGTTCGCAACACGCCGGGGCGCTCGATGTTCGTGCGGCTGAAGGGCGGCGACACCGGCAAGGGTGCGGCCGGCAAATGGACCGACGCCGCCTCCGGCGAACATGGCGATCTCCTCGACGTCATCCGCGAGAGCTGCGGCCTGATCGACTTCAAGGACGTCACTGACGAGGCGCGCACATTCCTGTCGATGCCACATCCCGAACCTGACCACCCGCATGGTGGCGAGCGCAAACCACCAGCGCCAACCGGATCGCCGGAAGCGGCGCGGCGGCTCGTCGGCATGTCGCAGCCGATTTTGGGCACTGTCGTGGAAGCGTATCTGCGGGAACGTGCGATTACGGCTTTGCACGGAACCGGATCGCTGCGATTCCACCCGCGTTGCTATTACCGCCCGGACGAACATTCCCCGACCGAGACCTGGCCGGCGATGATCGCCTCCGTCACCGATCTGGCTGGCCGGATCACCGGCGCACATCGCACCTGGCTTGCTCCCGACGGCTCGGACAAGGCGCCGATCGACACCCCGCGACGGGCGATGGGCGATCTGCTCGGGCACGCGGTCCGCTTCGGTGTACCGGGCGAGGTGATGGCGGCCGGCGAAGGCATCGAGACGGTGCTGTCGCTGCGATGCGTGCTGCCCGACATGGCGATGGCGGCGGCGCTCTCGGCAGCACACCTCTCCGCCATCGAGTTCCCCGAGACGCTGCGCAGGCTCTATATCGCGCGCGACAACGATCCGGCGGGCGATGGAGCGATGGCGATGTTGATCGAACGGGCGAGCGCGGCCGGGATCGAGGCGATCGTCGTGTCTCCGAGACTGGGCGACTTCAACGAGGATCTCCGCAGCCTGGGAATGGAAAGCCTGCGGGCAGCGGCGCGGGTGCAGATCGCACCGCAGGATGTCGCGCGCTTCATGGCACTGGCGGCATAGCCGGCAGGAGTGATGGTGACGGCAACGCCGTCGCTTAGCACTCGCTCGGATGCTCCCAAGGGTCGAGGAGAGCCGCAACCCGGCCTTCGAGAGGGCGATCGGCCAGCAAACGGCCCGGACCAACAACGTCGGCGCCCGACTATTTTCCGGCGGCCCGTCGGGCCTTTCCATCGCGAAACAAAATAGCCGGCCTTCGCCGTCCTCCGCTGCGCTCCGGCCCTCTCGCTCCGCTCCGGGTGCAGGTCCGGTCCGCCCGCCGGCTTTCGTCGCCAGAAGGCCGCGAGGGTCGCGGTCACGCCGATGAAAGAGCATCCCGATGAGCGAGCACGACGACAGCTACGAGCCGCACCACGAATCATCCCCCACCGACCACGTCCTCAATGAGCTTCAGCTTTATGGCTACCGTCCCTTTGCGGATGAACCCGATGGAAGGCCGCTTCCCGAAGGCAACCACGTCGCAGGTGCGATCGCCGATATCTTCGACGCCCTGATCGTCACCCTGGAGGACACTCGCCTCGAGCCCGACCTCGACGATCTCCTCTGGTCGACGGTCAACGTCTTCCACCGCGCCACCGACCGGATCGAACGCGAGCTGGACGACAACGAGCAGGCGCAGCGCCGCGGGCAGCGCGAACAGGACGGCTCCGAAGTGAAGGCGGTCGAGCTGGAACGCCTGACGGCCGAAGGCCAGACGATGATCGAGCGCCGCAACGCCTTCGAGCTGATGCGCGACCAGGCCGCCGAGCACTACGAACGGCACACGCGCTCACCCTGGCGTCCTCGCAGCGGATCGATGGTCAACCATCGCAACCTGACCTCGGCGATGATCGACAGCCGCGACTTCCTCGCCGCGAAGAGGCGCGCCGACAACGAGGTGCTGCTCCCGGTAGGACCGAAGATCGCCATCACCGGCGGGCTCGACTTCAACGATCACACGCTGATCTGGGCCAAACTCGATCAGGTCCACGCGAAGCACCCCGACATGGTGCTGATCCACGGAAAATCGCCGAAGGGCGCAGAAAAGATCGCCTCCAGCTGGGCCGACCATCGCAAGGTCCCGCAGGTCGGATTTGCGCCAGACTGGACCAAACACGCCAAGGCCGCGCCGTTCAAGCGCAACGATCAGATGCTGGACGTCCTGCCGATCGGGGTCATGCACTTCCCTGGCACCGGCATTCAGGACAACCTCGCCGACAAGGCGAAGAAGCTCGGCATCCCGGTCTGGAAGTTCGGCACGGGTGGCGCGTGAGCGCCATCCACTATCCCAACATCTCGGGCCGGAATTGGGAGCGCCGACTGATGATCTTGCCGGACACCATGAACACACCGTCACCGGTATAATGCAGCGTCTCGGGATGCTTCGGCGACGAGGCGACGTGCGCCTTCACCACCTCGAAAATGAAGAAATTGTACTTCTCAACCAGTGCACCGTCGTGCAACCGGCATTCGAAGCTCGCATGGCACTCGCCGATCAGCGGCGCATCGACCTCGGTGGCGTCTTCGGCCGTCAGCGCGAAATGGGCGAACTTGTCGATCTCGCTCCCGGACGTGTTGCCGATCCCGACCACCGTGTCGGTCAGCGCCGTCGTCGGCAGGTTGATGACGCATTCGCCGCTGTTGCGGATCATCTCAAAACTGTGATTGCCGCCCGAGATCATCAGGCCGACGAGTGACGGCGAGAATTCCAGGATCGTCTGCCAGCCGAGCGTCATGATGTTGGTCTTGCCCTCCCATTTCGATGACACCAGCACGATCGGGCCTGGCTCCAGATAGTGGCGCACCTGACCAACGGGGAAATCGCTCTTCTTCGGCACCTTCGTCATGTAGCGACCTCGCAGGCAGTTACTCGTGCCGCAATATAGCGGTTGATGTCGACGGCATCACGACCGGTTGGACGCCTGGCGGACACGGCAGATGCATCGATGTCCAATTGTCTGGTTGCCCCTCTGACCGACGGAAAACCACCCCCGCATCCATTCGCTGATCCTTGGTCCAGCCGAAGGCCTGATGCCATCAACCCGTGAAGGGTCGGCTATGCGAGCATGCCGCCGCTCCAGCTTCGCCTCCGCGGTGATTGCGGCCCTCAGCCGGACACATCGGGCGCCTGTCACGCGGGGATGGTCCCCCGCCTCCAAGACAGGAGCCGGTACAATGTCCCTCAACGATGCACACGCCTACGCCTTCAGCCTCGCCACCACCCTTATGGTCGCGATCATCATCTTCAAGGCAGGCGACGGTACCCATTCTGTCACGCCCATCACCGAGTTCGACGGCGACGCCGAGATCGTGGCGGAGATCGATCCCTTCGCCCCCTGATCGGGGCGATCGCCAGTCGAGGACGCGGGAATCGAACCGATTTCCGCTCCCGTCGACGGTCATCTTCCGCTATACTTTAGATCGCGCCGTGGTGGTGGTGGAGGCGCGACCGTCAGACCTTTATCTCACGGAGACCACCGCCATGATCTTTATCGGTATCCTCGCCAGCATCGCCGCGATCGGCGGCCTGTGCTGGCTTTTGTTCACGCTGGCTGTCTTCGCGCTGCCGTTCTTCGCGGGCGTCAGCGCCGGGACATGGGCCTATCAGACCGGCGCCGGCTGGCTCGGCGCGATCGTCGTCGGCCTCGCCGCCGCCGCACTGACTTTGGGCCTCGGTCAGTTTCTGCTCGCCTTCATCCGTCCGCTCTGGATACGCCTCGCGATCGCCCTGGCGTTCGTCGCACCCGCGGCGCTCGCCGGCTACCACGCGACGCATGGCATCGTGAAACACACCATGCCCTCCGACGCCTGGCAGATCGTCTTCTCCGTCATCGGCGCAATCGCCGTTGGCATCACGGCGCTGATCCGGGTGACAGCGATGGCCCCGCCCGGGCCGACCGGGCAAAACATCGCGCGCGCCTGATATCGTCACCCGCGGCTGCAGGACAGGAGCTCATGCTTACCTCTCGCTCGCGCTCCTCGTCTGTAGGGTGCGCTTGCATGGCGTTGAAGCTGGGGTCCACGGCTAGCCCAGACCGGGGTGCCATCCTCTCGAAAAGCGGTACTGGAAGCGGCGCGGTGACAGCACTGCCAGCGTTGCGAGTGGCGATAGCGTGCGATCTCGCGCGTCCGTGCGGAAGCCGGCGGACATTTGGTTTGACGTTGCCGGGTGACATTGCGATCGCTCGATGTGACCACGGTCATGTCGGTCGAAGATGGGCGCCACGTTCTCCTGTAATGCGTCTCTGTCAGGTCGACCGCTCCAACACGGCCTCTTCAATGGACTGATCTGGCCGAAGGTCGGCTGCGCCTCGATCGCCTATGCCGCAACAGCGGCGTCGAAACTTTCATCCCCTGCCGGCTGCGCCGTCATTCCTCGCGAGACAAGAAAGTCCCTCCTTTGCTGTCAGGCCCCTGCGGGGTGCGCCGTCAATCGCCTCCGGCCTGTCGATCGCCATCGAGGCCGCAATGGTGCGGGCTCGGAACAGAGTTCAAGGAGAACTACCATGGCGACCATCGGCACCTTCAAGAAGACCGGCAACAACGAGTTCACCGGCGAAATCGTTACCCTCAGCCTCCAGACCAAGAACGTCCGCATCGTCCCCGATGCCCGCGCCACCGGCGAGAACGCCCCCAGCCACCGCATCTTCGTCGGCCGCGCCGAGATCGGCGCCGCCTGGTCCAAGACCTCCAACGAGGGCCGCGCCTATCTGGGCCTGAAGCTCGACGACCCCAGCTTCAACGCCCCGATCTACGCCAACCTCTTCGACGACGAGGAAAGTGAAGGCTTCAGCCTCATCTGGTCCCGCCCGAACCGCCGCAACGGCGAGTGAGGCCAGCGCGACGCCCCGCCCGGACAGTCCGGGCGGGGCCGATCGCTTGTCGGGCGACCGAATCAGTTTGCGTTCCACTGACTGCTAGGCCACCCCGCAAAGGCAGTATGAGGTAGCATCGGCCCGAAAGAACGACTATTATAGTCGTAGTTCTGGTGTGCGCGTATGTCCGAGTGGGAGGTGATCATGCATGATCACCGCCCGACAATCGCGGGCCGCACGCGCGTTGCTTGGATGGAATCAGGAGACGCTCGCTGACAAGGCCCAGGTATCACTGACCGCGCTGAAGCGCCTCGAATCCGCAAGCGGGCTCGAGGTGTATGAGACCACGCGCGATCAGGTGCGTCGGGCGCTTGAAGGCCACGGCATCCTCCTCCTGACCACCGACCAAGGCGAAGGTGTGATGGTGGTTCGTGGAAAAATCGACAAGCGATAGCGTCTCCCTTGCTAACCGCATGCCTTCGGTACGCCGTTGCCATCACCAGTGCCGATTTTGCTGCGATGCACCCGACACACGGTTAACAAATTCCACCGGAATGGATAAGAATGACTTCAGGGGACCGGTGTGACCAAGACAGTTTTCCTAGACCAGCCGCCCGATAGCTCGGTGCTCACGCCCTATGACCGCGAGCACCTGAAAACCTATCTGCGACTGCTGGATGCCGAGGCCGACGGTGCGTGCTGGGAAGAAGCGGTGACCGTTATATTCGGCCTCGACCCTGACAAAGATGCCCAGCGGGCTGCGCGCGTCTACACCACCCACCTGGCCCGCGCGAAATGGATGACCGAGAACGGCTTTCGCCATCTGGTCCGGTCGAGCTACCACTGATCCGACTGTGATGCGGAAGCTGCATCACGTTGCGCCACCTTCGAACTTCCCAAGCCAAAGACAACTTGGAATCGTGCTCTCCGCATTGCTCGCCCCAGAGAGGCGCGACGGGAGAGAAAAAGCATGTCTGAGGAAGGAAGTTGGAGAACTGGATCGGCGTATGACTATATTGATGGCCTGAATGCGCCAGATATCGCGTGGGAGTTTCTGCGGAGAAACCACGACTACCGACGGGAATATTCAGAACTTCAGCGCTTAGGGCATCTCGCTCCGGACAAAGCGCAGGCGTTATCCGATCGCTGGGGGTTATCTTTTCGCTATAGACCCTGCCCTCAGTGCGTTGACTACGGCTATCTCCTGGACCCTTACCGCCGATCCGTTCAAACTTCTCCTCGTTCCGTCACCAGCATCGCCCGCTGGCACAGGGGTAACTAGCGAACAAATTTCCTCTACTCCTCTTGCTGCCGACGGGACTCTTCGTCTCGCCGCCGGTGGCGAGACGTTCGACATGGCTTTTCATGGCGAAGCCGGCCACGCACCGCTCGCCGTCGTCGTCATACTCGACGACATCACGCCGGATCGGCTCCAGGCGATCGACCGTTTCTGGTCGACGATGTGGAGGCAGAAAACCCCACCCGACGATCGCCTGACCACGCCACGACGCCAGCGAATGCGAAGGATGCTCCAAGCGGTTGACGCGCACTATGCGGGTGAGACCTATCGCGCCATCGGCGAAACCCTTTTCCTTGGATACCAGATCGACGCGCAATCCTGGGTCGGAAACTCGGTTCGTGAAACAACGATCCGGCTCGTGCGCGACGGCGTGAAACTCGTCGAAGGCGGTTACCGCTCCCTCCTGCGCCGACCCCGCCGATCATAGCCTGCCTTCGGCCGGCTGGGGCGTGTCGACATTAGCGTTCTATCTTCGACATCGTCCGACCCACCGTCTTCACGCCACCGTGCTCTCGAACCGCCGCCTGACGGCAGCGGCCCCCAACGAGACCACGGAGGCTCGACAATGGCCGAAACTACCGCCGGCATTCCGCCACGCTACCTGCGAACGCAGGAAGCCGCTCGCTTCCTCGGACTGTCCGAGCGCACGCTTGAGAAGCACCGCACCTACGGCACCGGCCCGACCTACCGGAAGCTCGGCGGCCGAGTCGTCTACGCCATCGACGATCTCCAGACCTGGGCGGATCGCGGCCTTGTCAGCTCGACATCCGATCCGCGCGGCACGGTGCTGCCCGCCAAGAGGCAAGAGCCTGCGGACCGCCGCTTCGTCGGCCGGCAGCCGCGCTGAGGCGTCCGGCCATGTCGTCCCGCCCGCATCACCACGACGAACGCGCGCAGCTCGATCTGTTCCGAGCGCTCCCCGGCGATCTCGCGCCACGCGATGCGCAGGACCTGATGGCCTATCCGTTCTTCTCGCTCGCCAAGTCGAAGCGCCTTGCGCCGATCGACTTCAAGGCGGGCTCGGTCGTCATCAGGGTCGAGGCCGTCGCCGAGCATGGCATGGCCACCATCTGGGACGCTGACGTGCTCATCTGGGCGGCCTCGCAGATCGTCGAAGCGCGCGACGTCGGCCTGCGCCCGTCTCGCCTCATGGCGACGACGCCCTATGAGATCCTGAACTTCATTGGACGCGGCGTCTCGCTGCGCGATTACGACCGGCTGAAGGCCGCGCTCGACCGGCTTCAATCCACCACCATCGCGACCTCGATCCGCCAGCCGACCGAGCGGCGGATGCACCGCTTCTCCTGGATCAACGAGTGGAAGGAGCGCGCCGATCAACGCGGCCGGCCGCTCGGGCTCGAACTGATCCTGCCCGACTGGTTCTACGGCGCGGTGCTCGACGATGCTTTGGTGCTGACCATCGACCGCAACTATTTCGGGCTGACCGGCGGCCTGGAGCGCTGGCTCTATCGCCTCGTGCGCAAGCATGGCGGCAAACAGGAGTTCGGCTGGAGCTTCGATTTCCCGCATCTCCACGCCAAGTCCGGCAGCCTCTCGCCGCTAAAGCACTTCGCCTACGACCTGCGGGACATCGTCCGCCGCCAGCCGCTGCCCGGCTACCGCCTGACCATCGAGCAATGCGTCGGCGGCCCCGAAATCCTGTCCTTCGTACCCACCGATCCCGACGCTCTCGGCATCCCGCGCCGCCGTCGCCGCTCGACAACTCGCCCTGGGGATAAGCTGTGAATCATCTCGTGCTATCAGGGACCGGCACTATCGTGCCATCGGGGACCGGACTCTCGTGCTATCGGGGACCGAAATCGCCGATTCATCGCGCTAAATCAGCGTCTTGCGAGCCCCGTAACTTATCTAACCTAGATTCCTACGGAATCTTTCTAACGGAAACCCGTTTTTCCGCCGCTGTGGACGAGTCCCCGATCGCCGGGAGACCGTCATGATCGTCGCGCTCCTCAATCAGAAGGGCGGCGTCGGCAAGACGACGCTCGCCCTGCATCTCGCCGGCGAATGGGCGCGCAATGGCAAGCGCGTGACGCTGATCGACGCCGATCCACAAGGCTCGGCGCTGGACTGGTCGCAGCAGCGCAGCCGGGAGGGATTGGAACGGCTGTTCGGTGTCGTCGGCCTGGCGCGCGATACGCTCCACCGCGAAGCGCCGGAGCTGGCGCGCGACGTCGATCACGTCGTCATCGACGGACCGCCGCGTGTCGCCGGGCTAATGCGCTCGGCGCTGCTGGCCGCCGACCTCGTGATGATCCCCGTCCAGCCATCGCCGCTCGACGGCTGGGCGTCGGCCGAGATGCTGACGCTGCTCAACGAAGCGCGGATCTACCACCCTGACCTGAAAGCCCGGTTCGTGCTGAACCGCTGCGCGGCGCGTACAGTGCTCGCCCGGGAGACCGCCGAGACGCTGGCCGATCATGACCCGCCGCCGCTCCTGACAACCATCGGCCAGCGCATCGCTTTTGCCGATGTCGTTCAGACCGGACGGCTCGCCGCCGAGCAGGACGATACCTCGCCTGCCGCGCGGGAGATCGCCGCACTCGCCGCCGAAGTCGCGAGGATCGGGTATGAGTGAGCGGTCCCCGAAACACAGCTTCGCCGCTCGGCCGGCGGACCCGGAAAGCTGGATCAAGGCGCCAGACCGGCCATCGCCGCGCGCGGAGCCCGCGGCCGACTTCGCTGCCCGACTGACGATCGACGTCACCGCCGACATGCGCGGCCGGATCAAGATCGCAGCCTTCCAGCGCGGACAGACCGTCGCCGACATGCTGCGCGCCCTGTTCGAGCGCGAATTCCCACACAGCGAAGGAGATCCACGATGATCGGCGTCGCCGACGCATCGGTGCGCAGCGGCTTGCCGCGTGCGCTTGCCGCCGATGCCCTGACCCATGTCGAGCTGACGTGGATTGAGAAGAAGATCGAGTTCTGGATCAGGTTCGGTCGCGAGGCCGCCGAACAGATCCTCGACCGCCGCCGGCGCGTCGTGTCGTTCGCACCGAACAGCGTCTTCGCCTTCGTTCGCTGGACTTCCAACGATTACGGCACCGCGCTGTCGCGCCTCGACATCGTCCGCGCCGTGAATGCCGGTGAGTACTGTCAGACCCTGCCATTCGTGCGCCCCGGTGGCGACATCCTGCTGCGCGCCGATGGCTGGCCGAAGGTCGAGCGCGTGCTCCAGCTCATCGATGCGATTGAGGCGCGCGGCATCGATGCGATCGAGGTTTCACCGGATCACTGGCGTCATGTCCATAACCGGCTGACCGTCGGCGAAGCCCCGCGCGCCTACGATGCGCAGCAGCACCGCGCCTTCATTCTGCGCCGGGAGATTGGCGCATGACGCGGCTCGCCTATGCCTTGGTCACGACGGCAGCCGTGTCGCTGCTCGGCATCGCGTCGATCGCCTCGTTCGCGCCGAAGCTGATCTGGAATGCTTCGGCGAGCACGCCGATCGGCCTGTACGCGATCGGCGCACCTGGCCGGCTGGATGTTACCGATCTGGTCGCAGTCCGCGCGCCCGAGCCGCTCGCGACCTTCCTCTCGGACGGCGGATATCTGCCGCGCGGCGTGCCTCTCATGAAGCACGTCGCGGCGCTTCCCGGGCAGCGCGTGTGCAGAACAGGGCTCGCCATCACGGTCGATGCGGTGCCGATGGGCGATGCGCTGGACCACGACCGTCGCGGCCGAACATTGCCGATCTGGCAAGGCTGCCGCGTGGTCGCGGACGGTGAGCTGTTCCTGATGAACTGGGAAGTCCGCGACAGCCTCGACGGCCGCTACTTCGGTCCGCTCCCCGCCAGCTCGGTCATTGGCCGGGCCACCCCGCTCTACACCGACGAGGACGGCGATGGCCGCTTCGTCTGGCGCGCGCCGACGCGGTGACGGCACGCCCATGACCTTGTCCACCGCACAGCCACGGAGAAAATCATGTCCCTGATCGGTCAATTCACGCGCGACGATTCCGGCTTCATCGGCCATTTGCAAACGCTCTTGTTGCAGCAGGACATCATCATCATTCCGGCCGAGGCCTCCGATGCCGAGAATGCGCCGGATTTCCGCGTTCATGTCTTCGACGGTATGAACAACGAACCTGGCGCCGAGATCGGCGCGGGTTGGAAGCGCACCGGCGAGAAGGCCGGCGACTACGTCTCGCTACAGATCGACGATCCAACCTTCGATCATCCGATCCGCGCCAACCTCTTCCAGTCGGCTGATGACAAATCCGCCTGGGGCCTGCACTGGAATCGCCCGCCGAAGCGTGGCGAGCGGGACTGAGCGATGCCCGTCATTCGCTCGCAAACTGTCGTCGGAGGGAGGATCGCCCTCCGACGCACAGCCTTCCTTCTCCTTTCCGGCCTGCTTCTCACCGCGCCGCTCGCGCCTGCCGCCACTGCACAGGAGATGCCCGCCGATCGCCCATCACGCGTCGATCCCTATGCAACGTTCATCGCAGAGGCGGCGCAACGGTTCGGCGTGCCAGCGGCGTGGATTCGCGCCGTGATGCGCGTCGAAAGCCGTGGCGATGCGCGCGCCATCTCGTCTGCCGGCGCGCGGGGTTTGATGCAAATCATGCCCGCCACCTGGGCCAGCCTTCGTACCCGTCACGGCCTCGGCGCGAACCCCTACGATCCGCGCGACAACATCCTGGCGGGCGCGGCGTATCTACGCGAAATGCACGACCGCTACGGTTCGCCGGGCTTCCTCGCGGCCTACAATGCCGGTCCCGGTCGCTACGAAGAATCTCTCGCCGGCCGTCCGCTGCCCGCTGAAACGCGCACCTATGTCGCCATGCTCGGACCCGTCGTCGGCGGCGGCGAGATGGTCTCCCCCGTCGTGGTGGCGGCCGCCGATCCGCTCGCCTGGACCCGTGCGCCGCTCTTCGTCGTGCAGCCATCAAGCAGCATGACCGTCGCTCCGGAGCAACGTGAAAGCGCGCCGGATGAAGCAACAACGCCAGCCCCGGCGCGCGATCCAAACACGATTGCGCCACGCACCGATGGGCTGTTCGTGGCTCGCAATGCATCAGGAAGCCCCCGATGACGGCGTTCGCACCGAATCGGGGAATGGCGGGCTCTGGCGGACAGATGGCGGTCCGGGGAGGAGGAGCAGGCAACACAACCGCACGATGGCGAGATAAAAGCGCGCGATGTGCGGCTTGGTGCGGTCGTGTGTTTTCAGGGACTTATGGCGCATCTGCGCGAGGTGCACCTGATCGGCGCAGCCTGCGCTGTCGCGATTTCTGCAAGGATTTCCTCGGCTTTGCGCGATGTGCGGGATCGCGGTCATGAGTGGCGAGGACGATTTCCGCATCCGGCCAGGCCGCATCCGCTCAACCCGCGCACAACAGGCGCGGCCCTTCATCGCCCAGGCGCTGGCGGCGGCCCAGCGCGCCGGCGGCAGCGTCTCGCGCTCCGGCAAGATCAGCTCGGGCAACCGCTCGCGGTTCGGGCGCGGCCAGCGCGCGACCGTCCAGGCCAACCGGCTGCTCACCAGCCGATCGCGCAACACGGTGATCAAGACCCGCGTCGTTCGCCACATGGCACGGGCCGCGCCGCTTTCTGCCCACCTCAGCTATCTCCGGCGCGAGGGCGTCACCCGGGACGGGGAGAAGGCCAGGCTGTTCGGGCCGGAGACCGAGGACGCCGATCCGAAGGCCTTCGCCGAGCGCACCCAGGACGACCGCCATCATTTCCGTTTCATCGTCTCGCCCGAAGACGCGACGGAGATGTCCGACCTCAAGACCTTCGCCCGCGATCTGATGGGGCAGATGGAAAAGGACCTCGGCACGAAGCTCGACTGGGTCGGCGTCGATCACTGGAACACCGACAACCCGCACGTCCACATCATCCTGCGGGGCCGTACCGACGACGGCCAGGACCTCGTCATCTCCCGCGACTATATCAAGGAAGGCATGCGCGCCCGCGCTCAGGATCTCGTCACCCAGGAGCTGGGGCCGCGCACCGATCACGAGATCCACCGCAACCTCGAACGGCAAATCGGGGCGGAACGCTGGACCAACCTCGACCGGCAACTTGCCCGCGACAGCTATCGCACCGGCGTCGTCGATCTCGCGCCGCACCCCGACCGCCAGCCCGACCAATTTCATGCGATGAAGGTCGGCCGCCTCCGGAAGCTGGAGACGCTCGGCCTCGCCGATCAGGTCGGACCCGGCCAATGGGTCGTATCCGAGAACGCCGAAGCGACGCTACGCGAGTTGGGCGAGCGCGGCGATATCATCAAGCGCATTCATCGCGGCCTGACCGAGCGCGGTATCGAGCGCGGCGCGGCGAGCTATGTGCTCGCCGGCGAAAGCCTCGACGATCCCGTCGTCGGCCGGCTGGTTGATCGTGGTCTCGACGATGAACTGAAGGGTACAGCCTATGCCGTCGTCGATGGCACCGACGGGCGGACCCATCACATCAAGCTGCCCGACCTTGATGCAGCCAGCGACAGCGCGCCGGGCTCGATCGTCGAATTGCGCAAGTTCGACGATGCGCGAGGGCAGCGGCGCGTCGCGCTTGCCGTCCGCTCGGATCTCGACATTTCCGCCCAGGTCACCGCGACCGGCGCGACCTGGCTCGACCGGCAGGCGATCGCCCGCGAGCCGGTGGCGCTCGGCGGTGGCGGCTTTGGCGCCGAGGTACGCGACGCGATGGACCGCCGCGCCGAACATCTCGTCGGCCAGGGCCTCGCCGAGCGGCAATCCCGCGGCGTCAGCTTCTCACCGGGGCTGATCGACAAGATGCGCCAGCGCGAGGTGGAAGCCCTTGGCGAAAAGCTCGCGGCCGAGACCGGCCGGCAATTCTCGAAGGCCGGAACGGGCGAGTATGTGGCGGGCACTTACCGCCAGCGCTTTACGCTCGCCTCCGGCCGCTTCGCCATGATCGACGACGGTCTCGGCTTCCAGCTCGTGCCCTGGTCGCCGTCCCTCGATCGCCAGCTCGGTCAACACGTCTCTGGCGTCTCGCGCGGCGGCGGCGGCGTCGACTGGAGCTTCGGCCGCAACCGCGGCCTCGGCGTGTAGCCGCAATCAAGAACGGAGTGCCCGCCATGTCGGCGACCAAAATCCTCTGGGGACAGATCCTCACCGTCGCCTTGATCGTGCTGATGACGACCTGGGCTGCGACGCAGTGGACCGCGTGGCGGCTAGGCTTCCAGGCGCAGCTCGGCGTCCCGTGGTTCGAGGTGGCGGGCTGGCCGATCTACTATCCGCCCGCCTTTTTCTGGTGGTGGTATTTCTACGACGCCTATGCCCCGCCGATCTTCATCGAGGGCGCTTACATCGCCGCGTCAGGCGGCTTCATTTCCATTGCCGTCGCGATCGGCATGTCCGTCTGGCGCGCGCGTGAAGCCAAGAATGCCGAGACCTTCGGATCCGCCCGTTGGGCCGACGCCGGAGAAGTCCGCGCCGCCGGCCTGCTGGGCGCCGACGGCGTCGTCCTGGGGAAGTTCGACAGCGACTATCTTCGCCACGACGGGCCAGAGCATGTGCTGTGTTTTGCGCCCACGCGGTCCGGCAAGGGCGTCGGCCTGGTCGTACCGTCGCTGCTAACTTGGCCGGGCTCCGCCATCGTCCATGACATCAAGGGCGAGAACTGGACGCTCACGGCCGGCTATCGCGCGCGTCACGGTCGCGTGCTGCTGTTCGATCCGACCAATACGAAGTCGGCGGCCTATAATCCGCTGCTCGAGGTGCGCCGCGGCGAGTGGGAAGTCCGCGACGTCCAGAATATCGCCGATATCCTGGTCGATCCGGAAGGCTCGCTGGAGAAGCGGAACCACTGGGAGAAAACCAGCCATGCGCTGCTGGTCGGCGCGATCCTTCACGTCCTCTACGCCGAGGCCGACAAGACCTTGGCGGGCGTCGCCGCTTTCCTCTCCGATCCGAAGCGGCCGATAGAGTCGACCCTCGCCGCCATGATGAAGACGGCCCACCTCGGCGAGGTCGGCCCGCATCCGGTGATCGCCAGTGCAGCGCGCGAGCTGCTGAACAAATCCGACAACGAGCGGTCGGGCGTGCTGTCAACCGCGATGTCGTTCCTCGGCCTTTATCGCGACCCCGTCGTTGCCGAGGTCACGCGCCGCTGCGACTGGCGCATCGCCGATATCGTCGGCGGCAAACATCCGACCACGCTCTACCTCGTCGTGCCCCCGTCGGACATCAACCGGACCAAGCCGCTGATCCGCCTCATCCTCAATCAGGTTGGCCGGCGCCTGACCGAGGATCTGCAGGCGAAGGGGAACCGTCATCGGATGCTGCTCATGCTCGACGAGTTTCCAGCGCTCGGCCGCCTCGACTTCTTCGAGAGCGCGCTGGCCTTCATGGCCGGCTACGGCCTGAAGGCGTTCCTGATCGCCCAGTCGCTGAACCAGATCGAGAAGGCCTACGGGCCGAACAACTCGATCCTCGACAACTGCCATGTGCGCGTCAGCTTCGCGACCAATGACGAGCGGACCGCCAAGCGCGTGTCCGATGCGCTCGGCACCGCGACCGAAATGCGCGCCATGAAGAACTATGCCGGCCATCGCCTGTCACCCTGGCTCGGTCACATGATGGTCTCGCGCTCGGAAACGGCCCGGCAACTGATGACGCCTGGCGAGATCATGCAGCTCCCGCCGGCCGACGAAATCGTCATGGTCGCCGGCACGCCGCCGATCCGGGCGAAGAAGGCCCGCTATTATGAGGATCGCCGCTTTCAGGAGCGGATCATGGCGCCCCCGAAGGCTGTGAAGCCGACAACCGCCCGACCGGACGACTGGAGCACCGTACCGCTTCCGTCGAAGCCGATCTTGTCGGTCGCGCCAGGCGGTGAGCATGGGTCCGGAGATGAGGATACGACCGACTCCGAGCGACGGCACCAGCCGGAGTTGAGCCGCGCGAAGCCGGTCGAGCGTACCAAGCCGATCGAGAATGAGTTCGAGATCGATCCCCGTGACGACGCCGATGAGGAGGCCGCGCGCCTATCGGGCATGAACCAGACCATGCGCCAGGTGGCGCGCCAAGCGTCGCTCGATCCCGGCGACGGTATAGAACTTTAGGTGGCGATCATGGCAAAGCCTCCAAAGAAGCGGCGGCTGTCGGTGTATCTCGAACCGGACGTTATGAAGGCACTAGCCGCGCATGCCGCCCGCCGCGATCAATCCCTCTCGCTGATCGCGGAAGCCGGCATCGCTTCCTTCCTGTCACCCGACGCCGCCGAACGGCAGGAGGCGGCCACCACCAAACGGCTCGACCAGCTCGACCGGCGCATGGCGCGGATGGAACGCGACCTTGGCATAGCGGTCGAGACGCTGGCGGTGTTCGTCCGCTTTTGGCTGACGACAAATCCGCCGCTACCAGAGCCCGCCCAGGCTGCGGCGCGCGCCAAAGCTGGCGAGCGGTACGAAGCATTCGTCACCGCACTCGGCCGGCGACTCGCGCAGGGTCCGAAGCTCAGGCAGGAGATTTCCGAGGACATCGCGCCCGCGCGCGACGCGGAATAATCACGACGGCGTTCAGCGCAAGTATTCCTGCGTTCCGCCGTTTCCCTGTCTTTGTACGCCACAGTACGACGACCACTTCATGGTTGTTGTCAGGCCATGATTTCTGCCTCTTCTACTCATCCCCGATCCAGGGCCGCGCTTCGCGGACCCGCAAAAGAACGGGGACGACGTGGCGGCCAATCACCAGAAATCGGAGGCGATCCTTCGCGGCGCGCGCATGCTGCGCACCGCGCTCGGCCCCGCAATCGCTCGGTATCTGGAAGACCCCGCGATCGTAGAGGTGATGCTCAACCCCGATGGGCGGCTCTGGGTCGACCGGCTTTCCGAGGGACTTTCCGATACGGGTGAGCTGCTGTCGCCGTCCGACGGCGAGCGTATCATCCGCCTGGTCGCCCACCACGTCGGCGCCGAAGTGCATCCCGGCGCCCCGCGGGTCTCGGCCGAGCTGCCCGAGACGGGGGAGCGGTTCGAGGGGCTGTTGCCGCCCGTCGTTTCCGCGCCGGCCTTCGCGATCCGCAAGCCCGCCGTCGCCGTCTTCACGCTCGACGATTATGTCGCCGCCGGGATCATGGCGGCGGGTCAGGCCGAGACGCTGCGCCAGGCCGTCACCGACCGACGCAATATCCTCGTCGCCGGCGGCACTTCGACCGGCAAGACCACGCTCACCAACGCGCTGCTGGCCGAGGTCTCCAAGACCTCGGACCGCGTCGTCTTGATCGAGGACACCCGCGAGCTGCAATGCGCGGCGCCCAATCTCGTCGCCATGCGGACCAAGGACGGCGTCGCCTCGCTCTCCGATCTTGTTCGCTCCTCGCTTCGCCTGCGCCCCGATCGAATTCCGATCGGCGAGGTGCGCGGGGCTGAGGCCCTCGATCTGCTGAAGGCCTGGGGCACCGGCCATCCCGGCGGCGTCGGGACCATCCATGCGGGGACAGCCATCGGCGCGCTGCGCCGCATGGAGCAGCTCATCCAGGAAGCCGTCGTCACCGTCCCGCGCGCGCTGATCGCCGAGACGATCGATCTCGTCGCCGTCCTCTCGGGTCGGGGCGCATCGCGCCGCCTAGCCGAACTCGCCCGCATCGAGGGCCTCGGCCTCGACGGCGACTACCGCGTCACCCCCGCAAGCCAGCCCCTCACAGGAGACCCGTCATGATCAAGCATGCCCTGCGCATCCGCCGCCACATCGCCACGGCGGTGTCCGTCACCTTCCTCACGCTGGCACTCGCACCGGCCGCTCACGCGTCCGGATCGTCGATGCCCTGGGAAGCGCCGCTTCAGTCGATCCTCGAATCCATCGAAGGACCGGTCGCGAAGATCATCGCCGTGATGATCATCATAATCACCGGACTGACGCTCGCCTTCGGCGACACATCAGGCGGCGCCCGCAAGCTGATCCAGATCGTCTTCGGTCTCTCGATCGCCTTCGCGGCGTCCAGCTTCTTCCTATCGTTCTTCTCGTTCGGCGGCGGGGCGCTCGTCTGATGGCCGATGGCGCGGATCATGGCGGCGAGCTGCCGGGCTTCTCCGTCCCGGTTCATCGGGCGCTGACCGAGCACATCCTGCTTGGCGGCGCTCCGCGTTCGCTCGCCATCCTCAACGGCACGCTGGCGGCCGCGCTCGGCCTCGGCCTCCGCCTCTGGCTGGTCGGCCTGGGCCTTTGGGCCGTCGGGCATTTCGCGGCCGTCTGGGCGGCCAAGCGCGATCCGCAGTTCGTCGACGTCGTGCGCATGCATCTGCGCATCCCCGGCCACCTGTCGGTCTGAGGAGCGACGTCCATGATGAACCTTGCTGAATATCGCAACCGCAACACCCGGCTCGCCGACTATCTGCCATGGGTCGCCTTGGTCGGCGAAGGCATCGTCCTGAACAAGGACGGCAGCCTGCAGCGCACGGCGCGTTTCCGCGGCCCCGACCTCGACAGCGCAGTGCCGGCCGAGCTGGTCGCTGTCGCCGGCCGGCTCAATAACGCCTTCCGGCGCCTCGGCTCCGGCTGGGCGATCTTCGTCGAGGCGCAGCGCCATGGCGCCGCCACCTATCCGGCCAGCATGTTCGCCGACAGCGCCTCCGGGCTGGTCGATGCCGAGCGCAAGGCCGACTTCGAGGAGGCCGGCGCGCATTTCGAGTCCAGCTACTTCCTGACCTTCCTCTATCTGCCGCCGGCCGAGGACGCGGCGCGCGCGGAGACGTGGCTGTATGAGGGTCGCGATCATGCCGGCGTCGATGCGCACGAGATCCTCCGCAGCTTCAGCGACCGTACCGACCGCATCCTCCAGCTCATCGACGCCTTCATGCCGGAATGCGCCTGGCTCGATGACGGCGAGACGCTGACCTATCTGCACTCGACGGTCTCGACGAAGCGGCACCGCGTCCGCGTGCCCGAGACGCCGATGTATCTCGATGCGCTGCTGGCCGATCAGCCACTGACCGGCGGGCTCGAACCGCGGCTCGGCGACGCGCATGTCCGCATCCTCACCATCGTCGGCTTCCCGACCGCGACCACTCCCGGCATCCTCGACGAGTTGAACCGCCTGGCCTTTCCCTATCGTTGGTCGACGCGCGCCGTCCTGCTCGACAAGACCGACGCGACCAAGCTGCTGACCAAGATCCGGCGGCAGTGGTTCGCCAAGCGCAAGTCGATCGCCGCAATCCTCAAGGAAGTGATGACCAACGAGGCGTCGGCGCTGGTCGATACAGATGCGTCCAACAAGGCGGCCGACGCCGACATGGCGTTGCAGGAGCTGGGTGCCGACTATGCCGGCCAAGCCTATGTGACTGCGACGATCACTGTCTGGGATGATGATCCGCGCGTCGCCGCCGAGAAGCTGCGGATGGTCGAGAAGGTCATCCAGGGCCGCGACTTCACTGCGATGGCCGAGACGATCAATGCGGTGGACGCCTGGCTCGGCTCGCTCCCCGGCCATGTCTACGCCAATGTCCGCCAACCCCCCATCAACACATTGAATCTCGCCCACATGATCCCGCTTTCGGCGGTGTGGGCGGGACCGGAACGGGACGAGCATTTTGCAGCACCCCCACTGCTGTTCGGCAAGACCGAAGGCTCCACCCCGTTCCGGCTCTCCATCCATGTCGGCGACGTCGGCCATACGCTGATCGTCGGGCCGACCGGCGCCGGCAAGTCGGTGCTGCTGGCGCTCATGGCGCTGCAGTTCCGGCGCTATCCGCAGTCCCAAGTCTTCGCCTTCGACTTCGGCGGGTCGATCCGCGCCGCCGCGCTCGCCATGCGCGGCGACTGGCATGATCTCGGCGGTGGCCTCACTGAAGGCGCCGACGACAGCGTGTCGCTTCAGCCGCTAGCCCGGATCGACGACGTCGCCGAGCGAGCCTGGGCATCCGACTGGCTTGTCGCGATCCTGGCGCGCGAGAGCGTCCCCGTCACGCCCGAGGTGAAGGAGCACCTCTGGTCGGCGCTTTCGTCACTGGCCTCCGCGCCAATCGTCGAGCGGACGCTGACAGGTCTCTCGGTCCTGCTTCAATCCAACGATTTGAAACAGGCGCTGCGGCCCTATTGCGTCGGCGGTCCTTATGGTCGGCTGCTCGACGCCGAAGCCGAGCATCTTGGCGAATCCAATGTTCAGGTCTTCGAGACCGAAGGGCTGATCGGCACCGGCGCGGCCGCAGCCGTGCTCGCCTATCTGTTCCACCGCATCGAGGACCGCCTCGATGGCCGGCCGACGCTGCTGATCGTGGATGAAGGCTGGCTGGCGCTGGACGACGAGGGCTTCGCGGGTCAGCTCCGCGAGTGGCTGAAGACGCTACGCAAGAAGAACGCGAGCGTCATCTTCGCTACGCAGTCTCTGTCGGACATCGACGGCTCGGCGATCGCGCCGGCCATTATCGAGAGCTGCCAGACCCGCATCCTGCTGCCGAACGAGCGCGCGATCGAGCCGCAGATCACGGCCATCTATCGCCGCTTCGGCCTCAACGATCGCCAGATCGAAATCGTCGCGCGGGCGATGCCCAAACGCGATTACTACTGCCAGTCCCGGCGCGGCAACCGGCTGTTTGAGCTCGGCCTGTCCGACGTCGCACTGGCGCTCTGCGCCGCATCATCGAAGCAGCATCAGGCGCTCATCGCGGAAGTCCATGCCCGCAGCGGCACGGACGGCTTCCTTGCCGAGTGGCTCGCCGAAAACCGGCTTGCCTGGGCCGCCGACCTCGTCGCCGACCTCACCAACGTCACCCCCCAAACTGACCCGGAGGCACGCCCATGACACGTTCCGTTCGTTCCCGCTCGCGCATGCTGCGCATGACCGTCGCGCTGCTGACGGCTTCCGTGGCCGCGATGCCGTTTATGGCGCCGCCCGCCCACGCGCAGTTCGGAGGGATCGTCTATGACCCGACGAACTACGCTCAGAATCTTCTGACCGCCACGCGCTCGCTACAGCAGATCAACAACCAGATCACGTCGCTCCAGAACGAGGCGACGGGCCTGATCAATCAGGCGCGCAATCTCACCAGCCTGCCATTTTCGTCTCTCCAGCAGCTCCAACAGTCCGTCCAGCGCACCCAGCAACTTCTCGGCGAAGCTCAGCGCATCGCCTATAACGTCCAGAACATCGACCAGGCTTTCCGCACGACCTACGGCGATGCGTCGATATCGGCCTCGGACCAGCAGCTCGTCACCGGCGCTCGCGAACGCTGGCAAAACACCGTCGGCGGCTTGCAGGACGCCATGCGCGTCCAAGCCGGTGTGGTCGGCAACATCGACACGAACCGGACCCAGATGTCGGCGCTGGTTGGCCAGAGCCAAGGCGCGAC
The DNA here is from genome assembly GCF_004335005.1 of Paracoccus nototheniae. Taxonomy (GTDB): domain Bacteria; phylum Pseudomonadota; class Alphaproteobacteria; order Rhodobacterales; family Rhodobacteraceae; genus Paracoccus; species Paracoccus nototheniae. Next base: position 149,926 of record NZ_RQRT01000004.1, read on the forward strand.
CGGCGCGCTGCAGGCGACCCAGGCGGGCAACCAGCTCCTTGCGCTGCAAGCACAGCAACTCGCTGACCTCACGGCTGTCGTCGCAGCCAATGGCCGGGCCCAGAGCCTATCCGAAGCGGAGCGCTCCGCCGCCGCCGAACAGGGCCGTGAGCAGCGCCGCCGGTTCTTGACGCCGGGCGCCGGCTATCAGCCCGGCAACGCCCGCATGTTCCCGAACGGCAACTGAGGACGCGACGATGGACGGCAAGATGCTCGCCCGGCTCGGCGCCGTCGTGTTCGTGGCGGTCGCGATCACCGCGACCGCAATCGAGATGAACCGGAAGGAGGAAGCGCCGGAGGCGTGGCCTTCCGGTCGGATGACGCAGGTGCAAGCTGATCCGCTGCGAGACGCGCTGATCCGGTGTCAGTCCCTGGGCGAGGCCGGACCGCGCGATCCGGCCTGCCTGCGCGCCTGGGCGGAGAACCGCAACCGCTTCCTCGCACCCGGCGCGCGTCCTGCCGAGCGACTGCCGGACATGCCGCCGGCTCCGCAGGTCAATGTCATCCCCCAACCGGGCCGCACCGATCAGCCGGCTTTCGAGCCTCCCGCACCGATCGCGCCGCCGCAGCTCGACCAGGCGAGATAACATCATGGGCGGCACAGGCGTCATCGACCATTTTCTCGAGGTCTTCACCCGCTACATCGATAGCGGCTTCGGCCTGCTCAGTGGCGAAGTGGCCTTCATTGCGACGACGCTGATCGTCATCGACGTGACTCTGGCGGCACTGTTCTGGTCATGGGGCGCCGACGACGACATCATGGCGCGCCTGGTGAAGAAGACGCTGTTCGTCGGCGTCTTCGCCTACATCATCGGCAACTGGAATAACCTCGCCCGCATCATCTTCGAGAGCTTCGCCGGCCTCGGCCTGAAAGCCAGCGGCACCAGCTTCACCACGGCAGATCTCCTACGCCCCGGTAAGGTCGCGCAGACCGGACTGGACGCCGGCCGACCGCTGCTCGACTCGATTTCCAGCCTGATGGGCTACTGGTCGTTCTTTGAGAACTTCATCCAGATCGCCTGCATGTTCCTGGCCTGGGCGTTGGTGCTGCTCGCTTTCTTCATCCTCGCGATCCAGCTCTTCGTCACGCTCATCGAGTTCAAGCTGACGACCCTCGCCGGCTTCGTGCTGATCCCGTTCGGCCTGTTCGGCAAATCGGCATTCATGGCCGAGCGCGTGCTGGGCAACGTCATCTCCTCCGGCATCAAGGTGCTGGTCCTGGCCGTGATCATCGGCATCGGCTCGACGCTGTTCTCCGAATTCACGGTCGGCTTCGGCGGCGCGACCCCGACAATCGACGAAGCCATGGCGATCGTGCTCGCCGCCCTGTCGTTACTCGGCCTCGGCATCTTCGGGCCCGGCATTGCCAGCGGCATCGTTTCCGGCGGCCCGCAGCTCAGCGCTGGCGCTGCGGTCGGCACCGGCATGGCCGCTGGTGGCATGGTCGCGCTCGGTGCTGGCGCGGTTGGCGCGGTGGCGTCGGGTGGCGCGACCTTGGCTGGCGGCGCGGCCGCCGCTGCCCGTGGCGGCGCCGCTATGGCTGGTGGAGCGTCCACCGCCTACAGCCTCGGCGCCGCCGGCCAGTCTGGCGCGGCCGGTGTCGCTTCGGGCCTTGGCGGCGTGGCACGAGCCGGCGGTAGCGCGGCCGTCTCGCCGCTGCGGCGCGCCGCATCGCGCGCCGCCGAAAGCATGCGGTCCAGTTTCAACGCTGGCGGCAAGGCAGCGTTCGAGGCGACCGGCGGCTCTTCCACAATGGGCTCCACCAGCAGCGATCCAGCCGGCGGCAGCGCTGAATCTAGCGGCTCCGCGAACGCTGGCGGGCCGCCCGCCTGGGCGCAGCGGCTGCGCCGCTCCCAACACATGACCCACGCCGTCCAGGCCACGGCACATGCCGTCCGCTCCGGCGATGCCCATGGCGGCGGCTCCTCCATCAATCTTTCCGAAGGCGATCGCTGATGTTCAAACGACCCTCCACCCATTACGGCAAAGCCGCCGAGCCCGAGACACCCTATCAGCGCGCCGCCCAGGTGTGGGACGAGCGCATCGGCGCTTCGCGCGTTCAGGCGAAAAACTGGCGGCTGATGGCTTTCGGTTCGCTGATCCTTTCGGCCGGCTTCGCCACCGCTCTCGTCGTGCAGTCGGCGCGCGGCACGATCGTTCCCTGGGTGGTGCAGGTCGATCGCGTCGGTCAGGCCCAGGCCGTAGCGCCAGCCGAGGCAGACTATCGTCCGACCGACCCGCAAATCGCCTTCCACCTGGCTCGCTTCATCGAACAGGTCCGCTCCATCCCCGCCGACGCGATCATCGTGCGCCAGAACTGGCTGCGGGCTTACGACTTCACGACGGACCGCGGAGCGATGGCGCTGAACGACTACGCACGGTCCAACGACCCGTTCACACGGGTCGGCCGTCAGCAGGTCGCCGTCGACGTCTCCAGCGTGATCCGCGCGTCGCCTGACAGCTTCCGCGTCGCCTGGGTCGAGCGCCGCTACGAGAACGGGCAGCTCGCCGAGACCACACGCTGGACCGCGATCCTGACGATCGTGGTGCAGATTCCCCGCAACGCCGACCGGCTCAGGGCGAACCCGCTCGGCATCTACGTCAACGCCATCAACTGGTCACGGGAGCTTGGGCAATGAGGCCGTCTTTCCGTAAAGCCGGAAACCCGGCTTCACACATCACCGCATTTCCGGCTCTGCGCGCATACGCCATGCCGTTCGTGCTGCTGGCGACGACGGCGCTCGCCGGATGCGCGACCACCACGCCGCCGCCGGAGATCTCCTACGACAACGCTGCGCCGGCTGTGCAGACAGTCGATCCGCCCGCGCCGGTTACCGTGGTCGAATTGCCGCGTCCACTTCCGCTACCCGGACAGTTGCAACGGGTGGAGCCGTCCCGGCTCGCGCCTGAACCAACCGATCCGACCGCGAGGGTGAACCAGGCCAACGCTGCCGCACGCATCCAGCCAGTGCGGGACGGCTTCATCAACTCGATGCAGGTCTATCCCTTCACCCAGGGGGCGCTCTATCAGGTCTACACCGCCGTCGGGCAGATCACGGACATCGCATTGCAGCCAGGCGAGCAACTCGTCGGCTCGGGCCCCGTCGCCGCCGGCGACACCGTGCGCTGGATCATCGGCGATACCGAAAGCGGCTCGGGCGCGACCCGTCAGATTCACATTCTGGTGAAGCCCACCCGCGCCGAGCTGATGACGAACCTCGTCATCAACACCAATCTGCGCACCTATCATATGGAACTGCGCTCGACCGAGCGGACCTATATGGCGTCGGTTTCCTGGCAGTATCCACAAGACCAGCTCATTGCACTCCGTCGGCAGAACGCCGAGGCGCAAGCCGCCCAGCCCGTGGCGAGGGGTGTCGATCTCGCCAACGTCAATTTCCGCTATGCAATCGACGGCGATCGCGCACCTTGGCGACCGCTGCGCGCTTTCGACGACGGCCGTCAGGTCTTCATCGAATTTCCGCGGGGCATCGGCCAGGGCGAGATGCCCCCGCTGTTCGTCGTTGGACAGGAAGGCACCACCTCCGAGTTGGTGAACTATCGCGTCCGCGGTCACCACATGATCATCGACCGCCTCTTCGCCGCCGCCGAACTGCGCTTTGGTTCGGGCGATAACCAGAAGCGCGTCCGCATCACCCGCACCGATGGGAGGCCCGCGTCGTGAGCGAGCGCGACCCCCGAAACGAGGAAGTGCCCGACGACGAGGCTCAGTCCCTGACCGGCGAGCCGGCTAGCCCGGCGCCGATGCGGCTCCGCGCCGAGCCGCCGCGTGTCACCCGGCTATCGCGCAAGGTCCTCGCGGGAATTGGCCTCGTCGCCAGCGTCGGGATCGGTGGCGCGCTTGTCTATGCACTTCAGACCCGCGACGGTGGCCGCCCGAACGAGGAGCTCTACTCGACCGAGAACCGCGCTACCGCCGACGGCATTGCGGGCTTGCCGCGCGACTATAGCGGTGTGCCCCAGCTTGGTCCGCCGCTCCCCGGCGACCTCGGCCGCCCGATGCTGGGGGCACAAAATCGCGGCCAACCCGTTCCCGCACCCGGCGGGGCCACCGCTAATCCCGGTCTCAGTCCGGAGGAGCAGCGACGCATTCAGGAGCTTGAGGCGGCCCGCACGGCGCGGCTGTTCGCCGGTACTGAAACCCGGTCCGCCGCCGCAGGGCCATCCTCGACCACGCCCAGCACACAACAGCTACCCGACCTGACCAGTCTCGGACTGGCGCCGCAGCCCTCCACGCCGACGGCGCAGGACCGCCAGAACGCCTTTCTCAACGCGGCCGCCGACCGCCGCACTGTCTCACCCGATCGCGTCGCAGCACCGGCCTCGCCCAATATCCTGCAGGCCGGAGCGGTCATATCCGCTGCGCTGATCACCGGTATTCGCTCGGACCTGCCAGGCCAGATAACCGCGCAGGTGACCGAGAACATCTATGACAGTCCGACCGGCCGCATCCTTCTCGTGCCGCAGGGTACGCGCGTCATCGGCCAGTACGACAACAATGTGCAGTTCGGGCAAAGTCGCGTGCTGCTGGTCTGGAACCGGCTCATCTTTCCGAATGGTCGCTCGATCGTGCTCGAGCGCCAACCCGGCGCAGACGCCGAGGGCTATGCCGGCCTGCAGGACGGCGTCGATTATCATTGGTGGGATCTCGCCAAGGCAGCGGGGCTTTCGACCTTGCTCAGTGTCGGCGCCGAACTCGCTACCAATGACGATGACCGCCTGATCCAAGCGATCCGCAACGGAGGCCAGGACACCATCAATAACGCCGGCCAGCAAATCATCCGCCGACAGCTCAACGTCGCGCCGACGCTGACGATTCGTCCGGGGTTCCCCGTCCGCGTGATCGTCACCCGAGACGTTGTGCTCGAGCCTTACGGAGGTTGACCGATGAGCAAGTTGAAACTGGGCGCCGTCATCGACGAAAAGCCTATCAAGGTTTCGCTCGAATTGCCTGCGGCTCTCCATCGAGACTTGCGCCAATATGCAGAGATTCTAGCTCAACAAGAAGGCGTTGCTGTCGCCGAACTTGAAAAGCTCATCCTGGCGATGGCTCAACGCTTCATACAAACGGATCGAGGATTTGCACGGGCGCGCCGAGATAGGACTGAGCGAACGCCTGGAAGCTAATCAGGAACACTAGGACCTTTCGAACCTGGCTTCCACCTATCTGGGGCATTCGCCCGGCAGCCACGTCCTTGACGAGACACAACAGGTGAAAAAGCGCAGGGTTCGAGTTGCTCGGCGACCACACGGCTGTAGAGGGGAGTTGCTCTGGATCTCCGCCGATCGGTCGGAATGTGATGCCAGCCGCGCCGCGGCCGAGGAATGAAGCACTTGCGAGGGTAATCCCATAACCCATGGTGACGATGTTCAGGAGACTTTCTCGACTGACGTCGTGGACGTCGATCTGCGGACTGAAGCCTGGCGCGGACAGCTTCCGCACAACATAATCATGGATCTCCGGACCGACCCCCCTCTGAGTGACCAAGAAAGTCTCGTCACGCAGATCCTGCCAGACCAGCTCCTCCCGTTCCGAAAGTCGATGATCTTGGGGCATCGCGACAAAGATACCCTCGGTCCAAAGCAGCATCGCCTCGTGTTCAGCCAGCCGTGGGCGCCCAGGGAGGAACGAGATGTCCAGCTCTCCCGTCGTGACACGCGCGAGGTTCTGCTCCGACGAGCCCTCGCGCAACCGAACACGGATCATGGGATGACGTCTGTGAAACTCCTTGAGAGCAAGGTGTAGACGACCTTCCGTGAGCGGCACGAGAACGCCGACCTGCAATTCACCGCGTTCCCCGTTCTGCACCGATGCCGCAACTTGCACCGCATGTCCGAGCTGGTTCATGCCCGTCGATGCCTCTTCCAGAAACAACTTGCCGGCACGGGTTAGGCGGACCCCATCAGGCCCGCGGTCGAAGATGCAAAACCCGATACGATGCTCGAGCAGCTGCACTCGACGCGTAAGCGTCGACTGCGAGATGTTGAGTGCCGCCGCGGCGCGCCTGAAGCTTCGGTGCTGCGCTGCCGCAATCGCGTATCTCAAGTTTCTCAAATCCAGCGACAGATCGGGCATGGCCTCCTCGTAGGAAAATGAAGGCCGCTCCATCAATGAGGCGCCCACTGGTGCCGCTCGTCAGGGTTCCCTCGAACTCCGACCCAAGGTTGCGCGCATGACCGGCGGGAAGGCTTGCGCGAGCCGGAGGACCAGCCGAAACATGCGCCTCGGAAAAGGCGCGTCGGAACTGGCGTTCTCGGCATTTCGCCTGGAAAGGCCGACTGCTTTGTTGGCGTATTCACGCATTTGCGTTTCATAGACGCCCACGGCCAGCACCAGCGGTCCGTTGCTGGCTTTCGCCTCGACCAGCGCGTCACACAGGATGCGTGCGTCGCGAAGCGCCGTGTTCGCACCAATGCCGGCCATCGGCGTCATGTTATGGATCGCGTCCCCGATCAGCGTGACGTTGCTGGGCGGCCATGGTTCAAGCTCCGGCATGGATCGGAGCAGGACGGGAGCCACCGTCTCGAGGTCAGCGTCGCGAACGAGGGTGGTTAGGTCGGGCGACCAATCCTGTATCCGCCGCAGCACGAACTCCTGCAGCGCCAATGCCCCACCGTCCAGAGGAGCGAGACCGAGCTGCGACCGGGGCGTGACATAGGCCCACATCACATAGTTCTGCGCAGCTTGGCGGTGTCCGTCCACATCAGCCGAGCGCGAGCGCCAGGCTGCAACGAACATCCAGCCTGGACCCGCCGGGACGATGTTGTTGAGGGAGCCATCCGTCAGCGCACGCGGCAAGGCGCGCGCCCGTGTTTCGTCGAGAACATACCGGCCTGCGATCGCCAGGATGCCCAACTCCAGACGATGCACATCCGGAAGATATTGTTGGCGTACTTTCGAATGGCTCGCGTCCGCCCCGACGAGCAAGTCGCCCTCAGCACTGCTGCCATCCGCGAAGTAAGCACGGACGCCGCCGCCGGAAAGTTGCTCATAATGGATGAAGGTCTTGTCCCACTGAACCACAGGGCGTTCGGCATCCGTCAGCCCATCGAGAAGAATCTCCCGCAGTTCGATGCGCCCGACGCCGCGCAGTCCAACCTCGCTCGCGGGTTTGCCCGAGAGAGCCGCTTCGTCGCGCGTTGCAAGCCGGCGGAGTTGTTCGTCGCGGAAATGCAGTTCGGTGCCCGCCTGGGTGCTGAGGTCGACAAATCGCGACCAGCCCTCCAGTGTCAAACACGCCTTCAGAGCTTGCTGACCGTGGCGATTGATGTGGATGCCATAGCCGGCCAGATTTTCGGAGGCACTCGCCTGCCGTTCGAACACCGAGACGTCCGTCCCGGCCTTACGAAGGCCTTGCGCGAGGCAAAGCCCGCCAAGGCCTCCACCAATGATTAGAACTCGCATCACTCCACCTCGCCATCGGGCGCGTTATTGGCAGCAGAGCTGTAAAACTGGCGCCGCCATCCGTACAATTGATGATTCATATACCCACGTATTTGTTCGGCGGATATACGTGCTGGTCGATCCGGCTCTCCGCACGGCCTCGCCATCGACTAGAACCGATACGACAACCCGAGGAACCCCGTAGGATTCCATTTTTCCTGGTTCAGAGGCGTATCGAGGGCGTCGCCAAACAGCATTGTCGCGCCCACGTTGCCAGTGACTGTCCATCGGTCGGAGACGCGGTAGATCCCGGTCAGCGAGAGCGAGGCGTCCTTAAACCCGCTTTTGGCTTTGAACGACGGAAGCCCGGAAGCCACCGACTCCGCGGCGCTGATCCCGAAGTAGTTGTCCATGTACTTCCCGTCGGCCCAGGTCGTACTGACGGACGGTACAAGCGCGAAACTCGGTGTCAGCGGCAGGTAGTAAGAAAGTCCCGCGTCGGCCACCAGCCCTTTGGCTCCACCGATGGACTGTACGGCTCCGACAGAGAAGGTGAAGCGGTCGAGCCGAACACTTCCAAAGACCCGCGCGCCAGCGGTATCGTCGATCCCGTTGATGCCTTTCGGAACATCACCGCTATCGTACCCCGCGACATATGTGACGCTCGCCCCCAGCCTGAAGATGTCGTCGCGATACAGATCGACCCCGATGCCTTCCGACGTGTCGACGAAGAACCGGCCATACCGCCCCTCTATGACAGGAAGCGGGATCACCCTGGACTTGTTCGATCCCTGATAAGTCGGAAATATCGCAGCCCCGGGTCCGACGCTCAGATTGTACTCTTTGTCCCCGGCGCCGGATTGGACGTCGTCCGCGCGCGCCTCTCCGGCGATCAGCAACAACAATGTTGCAGGAATTAGCTGTCTCTGCATGGCAAATGACCTTCTTCGCATGATCGTGCGTCGCTTCTAGCGCTGCGCGACGGTTGGATGTTCGTGGGAGCCCCCGTTGGCCTAGGCGAGCATTGGCGCGTAGTTGCGCCGGTAAGCGTAGGCGAGGACGCCCGCCAACAGGTCCATAACGATGGCTGCGGGAACGCCGGCCGGATTGAGAGTCAGGTGATAGAGGGTGATCACCGTGATGGCAGGCATGATGATCGCCAGCCCGAAGGCCGGCCTGAAGTTGAGCAACAGCGACATGCCGCCGAGAAGATTCACGGCCTTCACGAGTGGCCACATGAATCCGCTCGCCAGCATCGCCTCTTCTAACGCGCGTGCGTCGGGTGTCGCCGGCGGATGGATCAGATTTTCGCCGGTCGCCAGGAAGTAAAAGCCGTCAGTGCCGCTCACGACAAACTGCAGCCCGAGCAGAAGGCGGGGGACGTGAAGCCACAGCGCTTTCGATCGAAGAATACCTTTCTGATTTGACGCGTTCTTCACCCTCACATCTCTTCTCCTGGTTGAAGGAGCTGGCGCGTACAGTACGAGGCGGTCGTCCGCGCCCTCGGCACTTCGCACCAGCCCCGATTGCTTCATGCGGGAGCCAGCACTCTGGCCGCACATCGGTCGTAGGAAGCCGCCCAGGGTCGCGCCGCTTCGAACGCGGCGCAGAGCGAGAGGAGCTCAAAATCCCCATGTCGCTGCCCGATCAGTTGCAGACCGACCGGGAGACCATTCGCAAATCCCGCTGGTAGGGACGCCGAAGGGTGGCCGGAGAGGTTCGTCAGGAAGCCGAGGCACCAGCCCACGACTGGATCGACGGCCACGCCGTCGATCGCGCTCGGGGCGCTGGTGTCGCCGGCTACGCCGTTCATCACAGGCAGCGCACCCGTTGCCGGGCAGGCGATCACGTCCACTTCAGCCAAAGCGCGATTGATGCCGTCGTACACGGTGGTGCGGATTTGCTGATCACGTTGCATCCCGGCTGAGCCGAGCGACTGCGCCTGATCGATCGAGACCCAGACCTCCTCCGGAATCTCGTCTCTGAAGTCATTGCACAGGTCGATGCCGCGTTTCTTCAATCCGTTGAACGCGCCTGCCATTCGCATCGACACCATCCGCCGCCATGCGGCGCTGATCTCTTCGGCTGAATGCGGAAATTGAATTTTGAACGGCACCACGTGCGCACCTTGCGTTTCGAACGCGGCGACAGACGCGGTCAGAACCTCGACGATCTCCGGTGCAACCGGAAACCCGCCAAGATGCGGGGCGAAGCCAATCCGACATCCGCGTACCGGATTGATCAGCGCATGTGTCCAATCAACATCGGAAGGGACGCTGAAGGGGTCGTCCGGCTCGTACCCGACCAGCGCATTCAGCGCGAGAGCTGCATCTTCCACAGTCCGGCTGATCGCGCCGTCGTAGGCGAACGGAGAAACTTCGAACGCGCTCGGCCGTGTGACGCGCGCGACCCGCCCGTGCGAAGACTGGTATCCAAAGACCCCACACCATGCCGCCGAAATTCGGATCCACCCGCCGCCGTCGAGCGCGCCAGCAATCGGCACTAGGCCGTCTGCCACGGCCGCCGCGCTGCCGCCCGCCGCGCCGCCGCTGTTCCTCGCCAGATCAAACGGGTTGGCGGTCGGCCCGAACAAGCGGTTGTCGCAGACGCTGGTAAAGCCGAGCGGGGACGAATTGGTGTACCCTAGGAGCACCGCGCCGGACGCTTCCATCCGCCGGGGATAGAGGGAACGGCTCGCTCCCTTGGCGTGCTTCACGGATGGAATTCCACCGAGACTGTTGGGCCAACCCGGATAGCTACTGAACAATTCCGTGGTGACCGTCGGCACGCCGCCAAGGCGTACGGTCCCGTCGCCCGCGAGAAGCCGCGCCTCGACGCTACGAGACCTCTCACGAGCGGCGTCGGCATCAAGGTGTATGATCGCGTTCAGAGATGGATTGCGCCGCTCGATTCTGGAGATCGTCTGACCGAGAACCTCGCTAGGCGAGATTTCCTTTGCACGAACCAACCGGATAAGTTCCGCAGCACTTGCTGTAGATTCGAGAATTTCCTGATTCATTATACCTGTCCTCGGTGACTTCAGACCAAGTCGAGAAACGTCAAACGGTCGAGCGACCCTTTACTCTCGAAGAGCCGGGCCAATTCCCAATCGGCTTTTGCTATGAAGCGACATTTGACGGACAAATAACGCGAGGATGGCCCCATCTGCAGCAGCGATGAGAGTTGCCGACCACTCGCGCGGCGCTGGCCCGAGCGCCGGATGGGAGTATCTCCCTTACGGATATCTTGATCGACAATTCATTTGTTTAGATTATACTATCCGCCATGAACTTGCGCGCAGTCGACCTGAACCTCCTCGTCATCCTCGACGCCCTCTTGGATGAGGCCCATGTGTCGCGTGCCGCGAACCGTCTGAATCTGTCACAGCCGGCAACATCGGCGAGTCTCGCCCGCCTGCGGCAGCTTTTTGGTGACCCGCTGCTGGAGCGCGCAGAAGGCGCGATGCGCCTGACACCGGTCGCTGAGGCTCTTCGCGGCCGCCTCAAGGACCTGCTGGCCGACACCCATGCTCTTCTCGATTTGCAGCCGGAAGCTTTGCGAACGGTCCAGAAGGTGGTGCGCATCTCTACCGCCGATCATCTAGCGATCCGCATCGCTGACCAGCTACATCGACTGCTGTCAGAAACAGCACCCGGTATCGATCTTGTCTTCCAGCCCTACCACGGCGCCGTCGGTGCGCTGGAGGCGCTCGGGAAAGGCGCAATCGATCTGTCCATCTCGATTCTTCCAACCGCTGCCCCCCCAATTACGCGGGAGGAATTCATGCGCGAGCGTTGGCGGGTGATCATGCGAAAGGATCACCCCGCCGCAACGAACTTCGACCTCGATCAGTGGCTAGCCTTCCCGCACATCAACGTCTCCGGCAGGGGGGAAGTACGAGCCGCACTGGACGACAAAATCGCCGCCCTCGAGCGGACCCGTCGCATCGCCCTCGTGGTTCCCAGCTTCCTGATGGTGGCGCCGCTCGTCCAACGTTCTGACTTCCTAAGTGTAATACCGACGCTCAGCCTGCCTTTGGCGTCGATCGAAGATTTCGCCATCTTCAAGCCTCCGATCGTACTGGAAGAATTCCCGATCCATATCGCCTGGCACGCCCGACACGATGTCGATGTCGCCGTGCAGCATGTCCGCTCCACGATCCAAGGACTACATCTCGGAGAACTGTGACTGCCCCTTCCGAGCCGAGGGCCAGTATTTGTTGAGGCGATATCTAAGTATACTGATCATCGATTGGACGGATTACGTAGCTTCGCGCTAGCCCTGCGACACCGGCAGGCAGCGAAGTCCGTCACTCAGGCGCTTCGCCCTCCGAATAGAGGCGCCTTTATGACCCGACCATCCGAACCAATGCTTTCACGCCGCGAAGCGCTGGCCATGGGCGCGCTCGGCGTTGCGGCGACGGTCGGGGGCTGCGTGAGCACGACCGAGCTAACTGCGGCGCCGGACATCCGCTTCAGGCGCGACCTGCCGATTTCGCCGGTTCTCGCGCCAAAAAAAGTCGACGCATCAGGCGCGCACTACGAAATCGAGCAGCGCGAAGCGAAGGTCAGCATTCTACCCGGTGTCGAGACCACGGCGTGGACTTACAACGGCACCTTCCCCGGCCCGACGATCCGGGCCAAACGCGGCACACCGACGATCCTCCGCTGCACCAACAATCTCGATACGCTGACGGTCGTGCATCTCCATGGCGGCCGGGTCCCGTCCGAGTCGGACGGCTTCCCCATGGACGTCATCCTTCCAAAGAATTTCGACAATCTGGCCGCACTCTGCGGACCCGGGACGGACCTGTCCAAGATTCAGGCAACGATTGGAAACACGCGGACCTACATCTATCCTAACGACCAGCGAGCTGCCACGCTTTGGTATCACGATCACTGCATGGGTGGCGCCGGTCGCAACACCTATATGGGCCTCCTCGGCTTTTACATCCTCGAGGACGAAGAAGAAGCGGGCCTGTCGCTGCCCCGCGGCGCTCAGGACATTCCCATCATGATCGCCACGCGCCGTCTCACCAGGACCGGCGAGTTGGAATATCAACATCACGGTCATCTAGGCGCTGGTGGTGGCATGATGCTCGCCAACGGGGCTCCGTGGCCTCGCCTCGCTGTCGAGCGACGGAAATATCGTTTTCGACTCCTGAACGCCGACAATTCGGAGCCGCTTGAGTTAGCGCTCGAAGGCGACCGCCCCTTTGTCCAGATCGCGACGGATGGCGGTCTGCTTGATGCGCCTGTGACGTTGACGCGCCTGCCCCTAGCGATGGCCGAACGGGTCGAGATCGTGGTCGACTTCGCAACTTGCCGAGCTGGCGAGACCATTATTGTGCGCAATCTGCGCGGCGAAGGACCGCTTAGTGAGGTCATGCGGTTCGACGTCGTAGGTGATTCCGTCCGTGATGAAGCCACCGTGCCGGCCAGGCTCAGCCAGATCGAACGTTTACGGCCAGAAGATGCTGTGCGCGTGCGCGAGTTTGTCTTCGGAGCAAAGCCCTACTTTGCTCTCCGGTTTCCTCCGATCTACTGGACGATCAACGGCAATCGTTTCGACCCGGAACGGGTTGATGCCGCGCCAAAGTACGGTGACATCGAAATCTGGCGGTTCATCCGTCAGAAAACGATTTTCCCGACGATGTGCCATCCGCCCCATGTGCACCTGGTCAACTTCCAGGTGCTCGAACGGGATGGCAAGCCGCCCTTGCCGCACGAACGAGGATGGAAGGACACCGCCGCGCTCGAATTCGACCAGTCCGTCACGGTCATCATGCGCTTCGACGGCTACCGTGGCCGATACCTCCTCCACTGCCACAATCTTGAACACGAGGATCATGATATGATGGCGCGCTTCGATGTCGTCTGAGCAAAAATCTCCGCTGTCCCGCGTCGTGGGCATTATCGTGACAGCCGTTCCGTCCGTCGTCTTCGTCGCTGTCAACGCAGCATGCACGCTCTGGCCGGCATTAGGCGCTGCCGCAGCGTCCGCAGTCGTCATCTTTCTCTACAGGCTCATCCGCAAGCAGCCGCTCAAACAGGCCTTGATTGGCTTGGCAATCGCGACCGCCTGCGCCGGTGTCGCAGCTTTTACCGGCGATGCGCGGGATTTCTTCATCGCACCGGCGCTCATTCCCGTAGCGGCGATGCTGGTCTGCATCGGCTCGCTGATAGTTCGCAGGCCGTTGACGGGCGTCCTGCTCAACCGCGTCGTCGGTGGTCCCGGCAACTGGTACGAATTACGCCCATTGCTCCGTGTGTATGCTCTCACCACGGCGACCGCAGTCGCGATCAACATCGTCAATTTCGGTCTACAAGCGGTATTCTACGTCGCCGACAATACCATCGTTCTTGCTGCCATCCACGTAGCAACGGGACCCGTTTTCGCAACGCTGGTCGCGGTGACGCTTGTCTTCGCCCGCAAGGAGGTCAAACGCCATGCGCAGCGGCATGAGACTGCGCTCCTGGCGCCCTCCAACGCCCATAGAGAGGCTGGTCGCTAGACTTGGGTTCGCCCCGAATCCGCGTGACAGACAATCACATTCTACTGCTCACATGCGCCTTCAAGAAGTAATCGGCGGCAGCTGCGACGCTTTTCTTAACTTGGGTCGGCGTTGGCTTGTATACAGTCAAGAGTACCCTGAAGAACAAGTCGCCTCTGAGTGTCGCCAGGAAGGCCTGCGCGGCTTCCGCGGGATCGTCGATCTTCTCCTGGCCGCTCTCGTTATACTCAAAGAATTTCTTCGCCAGCAGCTCGCAAGCGCGCTTTGGCCCATTCTCGTAGACAACCTTTGTCACTTCCGGGAAGTGGGGTGCCTCGGCGACCGCCATTCGAAACATTGCGACAACGTCTTTTGAGAGGAGGTTTTCGAGGTAGTGCTCTCCCAACTCAAGAAGCAGGGGTCGCAATTCGCCCGATCTCGTGGTGGGTGCAAAATTTGAAGCCCGATCCGAGAACGTGGTGACAATGGCAGTGAATAGCGCCTCCTTCCCTGGGAAGTGCCTGTACAGCGTGCGTTTGGACCCACCAATACGCTCCAACACGTCGTCGATCGACGTCCTCGAGAAGCCCTTCGCGAAGAAGACTTCGGTAGCAATGGCTAGAATTTCCTCGCGTCGCTGTGCCGCTCGCCGATCGTGACCGTTTTCCGACAAATCTGATCTCCTTTTGTTATTCGTTGAATCTACAGGAGACGGTACGGTTCCGTATCCCGCGTTGCGTTTGCCCGAAGCTTTTCAGTCAGGTGCCGAGAAGGCACCGGGTCACTTCCATACAATCCACCAAAATTCCTCCGGAACCCCATCGGCCTTGCGAGGTTTAAGGGATGGTACGGTACATTACCGGACCTGTACCAAAGGAGATAGGAAATGAAAACGGAAGTACCAAGCAAGGGGCTCGAGTGGACCAATCTGCTCCTCGGGCTCGGCCTCGCCTGCGCAGCACTCGCGTTCGGCGCCCTACCTGCAGCGGCGTGGAACGCCGGCATTGTGGGTCTGCTCGTCGTCTGCTGCTCGGCGGTCGCCCTCGGACGTTACGGCGCGTGGGCGGAGTGGTCTAACATCGCACTAGGCTGCTGGGCGATCGCCGCGCCGTTCATGCTCGGCTTCGGCGCCGCCCAGACGGCGATGTGGACGCATATTCTCATCGGCATCTGCGTCGCCACTATCGCGACCGTGCAACTCATGTCGGCGCGGCGGTCGCAGGGCATCACCCACGACCGTCCAGCCCACGGCCGCTAACTTGTCCAGAAGAACTACTGAGGGGGAGAGTCAAATTTGGCTCCCCCCTCGCGCTGCAGCCTGTAGAACAAGTATGGCGGCCCCATGGCAGAAGCAAACAAGGAATTCACGCTCGACGAACTTCTGGCCGATCCCATCGTGCAGCTGGTCATGCAGCGCGACGGGGTAACACCAGAAGATGTTCGGGAGGTCGTCAATCGCGCTCGCCAGGCCCACTGCACGAATAAAGAAGAGCCGCGCTCACCGAGCTCTGGATCCGATTTCGCGCTATCGGCGTGATGCCACTCCACCTAGGAAGACGTCGACGGCCGAAAGGACGGCGATGCGTGCCTCCTCCGCATCTGGGGGCGACCGCAGCCCGAGAACCACCTGAAGGTGGAGGTTGTCGCGGATCATCCCCACAAAATGGCTCGCGGCTCGGAGGCAGTCGTCGGCATGAATTTCACCACGCGCCTTTGCCGCTTCTAGCACCTCGGCAAGTCGCCCGGTCGCCCGCGCGGGCCCATTCTCATAGAACGTCTTTCCGAGCGTGGGATACCGATTGGCCTCCGCGACCACCGTCCGATACACGCCAATCAGGGCCGGAGACATATAGGCGCCCATTAGATGTTCACCAAAGGCGATCAGAGTTTCGCGCAAATTCCGTCCCATGATCTCATCGATGACTAGAGAAGATAGGACTTCCTCGGCAAATTTGCTGACGAGCGCTGTGAACATGCCCTCCTTGCTTCCAAACTCATTGTAAATATTGCGCTTCGATCCGCCCACGCGCTCGATGATCGCATCGATACTGGTTGCCGCGTAGCCCTGCTCGAAGAACACTTCGGCAGCCGCTGCCAGCAGGGCTTCACGTCGCCCCAAGGTCCGATCCAATTTCGCTGCAACCATCGCGTCCGTCACCTCATTTCGTCAAATCCCCTTGACTGGTAACGTCCATTACCGTACCGGTCAATGGTAACACCAATTACCGGAGGCGGAGCATGGCGCGGCCCAACAAGAAGCTTATCGGCGTAGTGCTGTGCCTCACCGCGATCGTGCTCGGTGCGGTCGCATGGACCTGGGCCAAGTCGAGTGGCGAAACCTCTACCGACAACGCCTTTGTGCGTGGCGACATCACCTCGCTCGCTCCAAAAGTCGGTGGCTATGTGATGAGCGTCGAGGTCGCCGACAATCAGACCGTGAGAGCGGGCGATGTCCTGTTTCGAATTGACGATCGCGACTACCGGGCCCGCCTCGCGCAAGCAGATGCTAATGTCGAGGCAGCCAAGGCTCGCCTCGCAAACACCGCCGCAGACACGACGCTGCAACGTGCCACGATCCGCCAAGCGACGGCGCAGCGGCAAGCCGCACTCGCTGAATTAAATCTCGCCACGAAGGCTAGCGACCGCCGCCGAGAACTCATCCGGTCGAGCGCGGTCAGCCAAGCGCAGGTCGATGAAAGCGACGCGGCCCGTACTCGCGCGGAAGCTGGTGTGGCCGCCGCCTCTGCAACCGTGGATGCTCAGCAGGAACGGATCACCGTACTCGGCACCCAGCGCGAAGCCGCCGCGGCCGCCGTCGCGCAGGCCGAAGCTGCGCGCGACCTTGCAAGGCTCGACCTTGAGAGCACTGTCGTGCGCGCACCGGTAGGAGGCGTGGTGGGCAATCGACAGGTCCGCGTCGGTCGTCTCGTCGCGCCGGGCGCGCCGCTTCTCGACATCGTTCCCGTGAATGACGTTTGGCTCGTCGCGAATTTCAAGGAGACCCAAGTCGCCAACATCCGGCCAGGACAGCGGGCTCGAATTTCGATCGACGGCTACCCGGATCGTACTTTTGAAGGCGTTGTGGACAGTTTCGCACCGGGCAGCGGCTCGGCCTTCAGCCTGCTCCCCGCCGATAACGCAACCGGGAATTTCATCCGTGTCGTCCAGCGAGTGCCGGTCAAGATCCGGCTGGTGAACAATCCACTGCCGGGCAGGATCGTCCCCGGTCTCTCCGCGCGAGTGGAGATCGAGCGCGGAAGTGGCTCATGATTGCCATAACGACCTCTGAACGCAAATCTGTACAGACTCACGGCGGCATCCTCATCGCTGCGGTCCTCCTTGCATCGGTCACGGAAGCTGTGGCGAGCACAGTTCTTTCGCTCGGACGCGGCGACATCCTCGGTGACACTTACGCCACGCCCGACGAGTTCGCGTGGCTCGACATGGGCTATACCGGTCTCAAGCTGATGGGCTTTGTCGCAGCACCATGGCTGATCTCCTATTTCGGACCGCGAAAGCTGATCCTCTGGGCTACCGTCATCATGGGCGCGGCCTGTGCGCTTGCGGCTGTCACTGTCGATCTCGGAGCGCTCACGACCCTTCGCGTCGTTCAAGGCTTCGCAGGCGGCGTCCTGCTCGTGGCCGGCCAAACGCTGCTGTTTTTTTCCTACCCTCGAGAACAGCAGCCCATTGTCCAGGCGCTTTTCGCAATGGGGTCCGTGGTTGCGCCGGCGACGATTGCTCCGGCACTGCAGGGCTGGTTGCTCGACAATCAATCCTGGACATGGATTTTCTTCGGGAACGCTCCGATTGCGATAGGGGCCGTCGGCCTTCTCCTCATGTCGAATGCGGGACCGGACGAAGCATCGCAGACCGGCCCATTCGACTGGATCGGCTTTGCCTTCTTCGCGACGAGCCTCGGCTGCGTGACCTACATCTGCAGCCAAGGAAGCCGCTGGAACTGGTTCGATGAGCCACGCATCGTCTGGCTGACGATCGGAGCCGTGGCCGCGTTCGGTGCTTTTGTCGTGCGCCAAATCACGACGCGTCAGCAAACCCTGCTCCAGTTCGGCGCATTCAAGACCGACGACTTCGCTTTTGCTTTCGTTGTCAGCTTTGTCGCAGGGGCCGCACTCTTTGGAAGCGCCTTTCTGATACCCGCTTTCGCAGTTTCCGTTCTGGCCTTCACGCCGACCGACGCAGGGCAACTCCTTCTTCCAAGCGGCGGACTTTTCGTTGGGGCGCTTCTTCTCGCAGCGCTCCTGATGCAGGCGCGTAAGATTCCACCGATCGCCACCGTCCCCCTTGGTATTCTGCTGATCATGGTCGCGATGTGGATGCTGTCATGGTCGACCAGCCAGAGCGGCTCCGATGACATGATGCCCGCGATCCTCTTGCGGGGCCTCGGGTTGGGGTTCCTGTTTCTCTCGATCACCCTCATCGCATTCGGCGGCCTGCCAAAGCATCTCGTTGCGTCCGGTATCGGACTATTTAACGTCGGCCGCCAACTGGGCGGGTTGATAGGCGTCGCGACCCTGCAGACGCTCATCGATCATCAGGTAGTCGGCAATCAGGCGGTCTTGGGAGCCTCCATCAGCGCAGGCACCCCCGCCGTTGCCGAGCGCCTCGCGACCACGACTGCGATGCTGATCGGACGGGGCATGGATGCCGCCGGAGCAAACCAGGCCGCTTCGCTGCTTCTAGGGCGGGCCGTCGGCGGACAGTCCACCGTCATCGCCTTCAACACGGCCTTCAATGCAGTAGCCCTGCTCTTCGTGATCGCCGCGCCGGTGCTCATCGCGATCAAGATCGCTCTCGCGCGCGCGGGAAAGGCGCGTCGTGCGCAGATCTCAGCAGAGGAAGGCGTCTAGCATGATCGGCAACCCCACCAACTCCGCCAACGGTCCTGAGCATCGCGACGCGATGCTGCAGACGCTTACCCTGAGCCTCGAAGATCCACACGGCACGCTGCTTGGTCTCGATCCTGTCCTCGAACGCGAAGGCTATTCGCACGACGAAATTCTCTCCGCCTTCGGCTGCATCGATGACCTTCTCGTCGCGATCGCGGAGCGCAAAGCCGCCTACCTCATCACGCCCCTGACCGGGGCTCAACGGATCGCCGACCTGGATTTGGTGCGGCGTGTGCTGACCGAATTCGGCACATTGGCGTGGCGGGAATATTCAAGCTCCATCATCGCGCTGGTGCGGCTGATGATGGCGGAAGGCGCGCGCAGCCCCGATTTGCGCAAACGGGTTTACGACGCGGGCCCAGCTGCGGTTGCCCTCGAACTTCGGAAGTTTTTCTCGCGAGCGCATGGCCTAGGCGTCTTGTCGGTATCCGACGCGCACCTCGCGGCCGAACAGCTCATGGGGATGCTTCGAGAACCCCTATACAAGGCGCTTATGCTGCATCCCGCAGGCTCAGCCACAGCAGCCGACGCCGTAGAGCCCGTCGCCGCGAGCATCGATCTGGTTCTAAACGGCTGCGCGCGCGGGCAGGCGTGATGTTCGACCGCGACGACACCCCTCAGATCCGCGCCGCTTGGCTCCGTCGCAGGAACAGCCCCGGCGTCGACCAAAAAGTCGTGTCCGCCGTTCCGGCGGACCTTGCCAACAGCGCTGACGAGAACGGCTCTCTCGTCACGCTCGACCCGGTCGAATGGATCATCTGCTTCGTCCCTGGACTGCAAGCGCAATGGTGGCACCGCTTCGTGTTCAGCAAACACAAGCACGTGTTTGCGATGCGACCGACGAGCACGGGAAGCTGGATTCTCGTTGAGCCTTGGTGGTCGCGCATGATGGTCACGGTCCTGCCGCCGGCCGATGCGGTCAAGTTCCTGCGCTGGGGCGGCACGGGGGACATCCTGAGAGTGCGTGAAGCCGTGCCTGGCCACGCCAGCCAGGTCCGAGGCTGGTCAAACTGCGCCGTCCTTACGGCCTTCGTTCTCGGCCGACGGAGCTTCACCTGGACGCCGCACGGGCTGTACCTTCAGTTGCTGCGAGAGAAGGACACCAGTCGCGAAAGTGTCGAGACTCTTCTGGTCGAGCAGTTCACCAAGGTGGTGAGCCAGCATTCCGACAGCGCCCTCGCGGTCAGCGCCGATCAGCTTTCCCTGCCATTCCGTGAGCTTTTGACCATCATCGGCCGCAATCTACTTGAGGCGATGATGACGCCGTCGCTTCTCGAGGTCTGCTACACCGCCGTTCTCGAGGCCGAGCGATATCCAGCGGCCACGCGGGTATACGCCGAACACGGCCCCAAGCGTGCGATCGCGGTTCTCTCCAAGATTCTCGAGCAGGCTGTTCGCGACGGCCATATCGAGCTTTCCGATTGCGATGCGGGAGCAAGGCAGTTCCTTGCCATGCTCCACGGCGACATTCACCTGCAGGCGATCCTGCAAATCGGTGAAGTGCCCACGCCCTCCGAAATAGACCTCCGCGCGCGCACTGCGGTGAAGCTGTTCCTAGACGGCATGACCGCTGGCCGGGCGACGGCGCCCGTCAATGAAGGACAATAGCCAGTGCAAAGACTTCCCAGCATTAGCAGTCGCTGCCTGCCGCTTGGGCTGGCCATCCCGTGCCTGCTGTTAAGCGCCTGTGTTGTTGGGCCCGACTTCGAGGCGCCAGCCGTACCCGTTAGCGAGGCCTGGATTTCGCCGGTCAACACAGCCGAAGTGGACGCCGCGTGGTGGCGCAAGCTCAACGATCCCATTCTGATCGAATTGGTCGACGCGGCAATTGCCAACAACAAGGACCTCGACGAGGCCGCAGCGCGCCTGCGCGAGGCCCGCGCCAACCGGGACGCCGTTCTCGGCCGCCAATTCCCCCAAGTCGGGGCGGCGGGGGTGGCCACAGAGAATCGTCTCAGCTCCAATGGGCAGTTGCCGGTAGGCAAGATCCCGGCGCTCGAACCGGAGTTCTCCATCTACGACATCGGCTTCGACGCCTCCTGGGAGATCGATCTGTGGGGAGGCACGCGGCGCGCCGTGGAGAGTGCCAACGCTCGCGTCGAGGCGGCCGAAGAAGCGCGGCGTGGCGTCATCCTTCAGGTCATTGGTGAAGTCGTTCGCTCCTATATAGACCTTCGCACCGCGCAGGCCCTCCGGGCGAGCGTGCGCGAGGACGCTGACGCTCAATTTAGCATTGCCCAGATCGTCGCGGACCGCTTACGCGTCGGTGCGGCCTCGCGTTTCGATCTCACACGCGCTCAGGCCCAGGCGCGGACAATGGCGGGTGCCATCCCGGGTCTGGAGGCGGACGCCACCGCGGCCGCCTTCCGCCTCGCAGTTCTGGTCGGGGAGCCCCCAGAAGCTCGATACGAGCAGCTCTCCGCCCCGACTGCCTTGCCGACAAGCGACCTCGATTTCTCGGTGGGCTTGCGCTCGGATCTCCTGCGCAGAAGGCCTGACGTCCGGCAGGCCGAACGCGAGATCGCGGCCGCCACCGCCGATGTCGGCGTCGCCACGGCCGAACTCTTTCCGCGTTTCTCTCTTATCGGAGCAATCGGACAACAAGCCAGAACTCCGGGGGATTTGTTCGCCAGCGACAGCCTGCGCTTCCAGGTAGGTCCCTCGCTTCGTTGGCCAATATTCTCGGCGGGTCGCATTCGCGCTCAGATTCGCGCTGCCGACGCCCGCTCAGACGCCGCAGCGATCCGCTACGAACGCGCTGTCCTGAATGCGCTGTCTGATAGCGAAACGGCGATCAATCGCTTCGCGTCGGCCGAACGCACCACCAGCGAGCGTAACCAGGCTCGCGAAGACGCGCGTGAGGCGCTCCAGCTCGCTCGTACCCGCTATTCCGCCGGCGAGGACGACCTGACGGTGCTGTTGCAAGCGCAGTCCGCTTATAGCGCCGCCGACCGTCTCGCTCTCCAGGCCAAGGCCGCACAGCTCCAGCAGCTTGCGGCTCTCTATAAGGCCCTCGGAGGCGGCTGGGAGAATGTGGAGGCTACGCTCACGTCCTAAGCCCGGCCGATGCCGCCGTTCAAACTAGGTGCCGCGGCTTGCGAAATACGGAGGAAGCATGCCCGAGAAGAAGCAACGTCCGTTATCACCACATGCCTCAATTTACCGTCCTCCCGCGGCGATGATGACGTCGATCATGCATCGCATCTCGGCGTGCGCGATGTCGTTCATCGGAGCGCCTATGCTGGTCTGGTGGCTGTGGTCGCTCGCCGAGGGGCCGCGTACCTACGAACAGTTCACCGGCTTCGCCTCCAGTTGGCTCGGCACGTTCATCCTGTTCGGCTTGAGTTGGTGCTTCTTCCAGCATCTCGCGTCGGGCATCCGCCACCTCATCATGGATATCGGCGCCGGCTTCGAGCTTAAGACCGCTCAGCGAGGCGCCTTGGCGACGTTCGCGATTTCCGCCGTCCTGACCGTCGCATTTTGGACGGTCCTAACACTGAAGTAGGAGGCTTTCGAATGAACTCTCGCCAGATCCAAAAGTGGGCGGAGCTCCTAGTTTTGATTTCACCGCGCAACAGTATCGGAGCTACCCTCCTGCTTGTATTTGGGGTGGCGATAGTCTGCGCAGCGTTCAGCACGATCTTTTGGATCGTCGGCTGAGCCGCCATGAGCAGACGAGAGGCCGGTCGCAGAGAGTCACGACGGCTTGAACGACGTGAAACGATCATTCAGACGGCGCAGGAGCAGTTCCTGCAGAATGGATTTTCCGGCACGTCCATGTCTCAAATCGCCGAGCGCCTCGGGGGGTCGAAGGCGACGCTCTGGACCTACTTTTCTTCGAAAGAGGATCTCTTCAGACATGTCGTCAATGCTGCATCAATGGAATTGCAGCGTGAGTTGACCTTAGGGCTCAAGGAAAATGACATCCTTGAGGACGCGCTACTCCGGTTCTGTCGGCAGCTAATCGAGAGCGTTGTGTCCGCACGCGCGCTTGCGCTCCGCCGCGTGGTCGCCGCCGAAGCCGTACGATTCCCCGAGGTGGCCCAAATCTTTTTCCGCAACGCACCAGCACGCCTTCATAGCCTGCTAGCTACGATCCTCGAGACGCACATGAGGAACGGCAATCTACGCTCAGCCGATGCCTTGGAGGCCGCCCAGGTCCTAACGTCCATCTGCCATGGAAATTGCTTTCGCAGCGTTGCATTCGGACTGAGCAAGAACGTAGAAGCCCACGAAATCCGCGCCGATGCGAGATTGGCCGTCGATGTGTTTTTGCGCGCCTACGGCTGCCCTGGGCGGATGAGCGGGCGCCTTTCAGCTAAGGAATAAACCCAGCGCCATCGACGAAAGACAGCGCGGCCACCCCGCCTATGTGGCCTCTACAGTATCCGTTTCTCCGACACCCGCCTGGAGCGACTTTCGCGGCGGTGAATGGCGCAGCATGTATGTCCGTGCGGACGCGTGAGGCACCGGTCCTGGGCGCTCAAACATAGCCGGAAGCGATGCTTGACGGACAGCCGCGATGATCAACTCAAGACTTGGCGGCACGGCTTTGGTCGTTCTGCCGAAGGAGGCGGTAGTGCCAGACAGCAGATTCCTTACGCCTGACGAGGTGGCTGAACGCTACCGAGGCGGTGTTTCGGTTGGGACTCTTAGAAATTGGCGCGCGATGCGTCTCGGCCCGTCCTTCGTCAAAATTGGCAAGGCCGTGCTCTACCCCCTCGACGAGCTTGATGCGTGGGATGAAAAGAATAAGGTACAGTGCCGTGCATCCAAGGGGCACCGCGAGCCTAGGGGTGATCAGGCGTGATGGTCACGATCGGGCATGATCAACCACCCCCAGTCGCCGGCACCAGTCCCTGCTATATTTCCATTTAACGCTTTTATATCAACGGCTTAGAATTCTGGAAGGCATGGTCCACAACCACCCCTCGGGCGATCCGACCCCCTCGGACAGCGACATCACCATGACGGCGCGCATCGCGCAGGCGGCAGACAGCATGGGAATCACCATCCATGACCATCTGATCATCGGAAAGTCCCGCGAACTCAGCTTTCGTTCGGAAGGGTTGCTGTGACCGGCCCCCGGCCAAGGGGGCTGCAAGGCCGCACCAGCGTTGCCCAATTCAGACAGATGCGTCGAATTGCGGCGGGCCTCTACGGCTTATCATCTGGACTGACGAGGAATTGAGGGCTAGAACCGCCTCCGCGAAGGCTGCGTTCGGACGCGGCCCGGAATGTCGTATCGGCCTGCACTTTCGGCCCGAATTGGAGTATGACCCGTGTCCCACGCAGATGACCACGTAGGCACCCGGAGGGATTTCCTCTATTATGCCGCGGCGGGCGCAGGCACGGTGGCCGCCGGAGCCGCCGCCTGGACGCTTGTGAACCAGATGAACCCTTCGGCGGATGTGCAGGCGCTGGCCTCCATCCAGGTCGATGTCAGCGGCGTGGGTCCGGGATCGCAGATCACCGTTCTGTTTCTGGGCAAGCCCGTCTTCATCCGCCGCCGCACGCCCGAGGAAATCGAGGCGGGCCGCGCGGTCGAACTGAACGATCTGCCCGATCAGAACGCACAGAACCCCAACCTGCCCGATGTCGCGGCGCCCGCGACCGATCAGAACCGTGCGCTGGACGAGACCGGCGAATGGCTGGTTCAGATCGGCGTCTGCACCCATCTGGGCTGCGTGCCGATCGGCGATGGCGCCGGCGATTTCGGCGGCTGGTTCTGCCCCTGCCACGGCAGCCACTATGACACGGCTGGCCGCATCCGCCGGGGGCCTGCGCCGCAGAACATGCACATTCCGCTGGCGTCGTTCGTGAACGACACCACCATTCAGCTGGGATAAGGAGGGTATTATGGCCGGAATTCCGCACGACCACTACGAGCCCAAGTCAGGGTTCGAACGTTGGCTGCACCGCCGCCTTCCCGTGGCTGGCATGCTGTACGACACGCTGATGATCCCCACGCCTAAGAACCTGAACTGGATGTGGATCTGGGGCATCGTTCTGGTCTTTTGTCTGGTGCTGCAGATCGTCACCGGCATCGTTCTGGTGATGCATTACACGCCGCATGTCGATCTGGCCTTCGCCAGCGTCGAACATATAATGCGCAACGTGAATGGCGGCTATATGCTGCGCTATATCCACATGAACGGCGCCTCGCTGTTCTTCGTGGCGGTGTATCTGCACATCTTCCGCGGTCTTTACTACGGCAGCTACAAGGCCCCGCGCGAGGTGACGTGGATCATCGGGATGCTGATCTATATCCTAATGATGGCCACCGCCTTCATGGGATATGTGCTGCCCTGGGGTCAGATGTCCTTCTGGGGCGCGACCGTGATCACGGGCCTGTTCGGCGCCGTGCCCGGCGTGGGCGAGACGCTGCAGGCCTGGCTGCTGGGCGGACCGGCGGTCGGCAACGCGACGCTGAACCGCTTCTTCTCGCTGCATTATCTGCTGCCCTTCATCATCGCGGGTCTGGTGATCGTCCATGTGTGGGCGTTTCATTCGACCGGCAACAACAACCCCACCGGGATCGAGGTGCGCCGCACCTCGAAGGAAGAGGCGGCCAAGGACACGCTGCCCTTCTGGCCCTATTTCGTGATCAAGGATCTGTTTGCGCTGGCCCTGATTCTGGCGGTGTTCTTTGCCATCGTCGGCTTTATGCCGAACTATCTGGGTCACCCCGACAACTATATCGAGGCGAACGCGCTTGCGACGCCCGCGCATATCGTGCCTGAATGGTACTTCTTGCCCTTCTACGCGATCCTGCGGGCCTTCGATGCCGAGGTGTGGCTGGTCCAGCTGGTCGATTTCGTCAGCTTCGGGATCATCGACGCCAAGTTCTTCGGCGTGCTGGCGATGTTCGGGGCGATCGTGGTGATGGGTCTGGCGCCCTGGCTGGACACCAGCCGCGTGCGGTCGGGTCGCTATCGTCCGCAGTTCAAATGGTGGTTCTGGCTGCTGGCCGCCGATTTTGTGATCCTAACCTGGGTGGGCGCGATGCCGACCGAGGGGCCGTATCCCTATATCGCGCTGGCGGCCTCGGCCTATTGGTTCGGATATTTCCTGATCATCCTGCCGCTTCTGGGCGTTATCGAAAAGCCGGACCCGATGCCTGCCACCATCGAGGAAGACTTCAACGCACATTATACGCAGAAGGCCGGCACCCCCGGCCAGACGCAGCCGGCCGAGTGAGAGGGTCCAAGATCATGCTGAAAGCTTTTGCGATCGCTGCCGTCACGGCGCTTGGCCTGTCCGGTGCCGCGATGGCCGCAGGCGAGGGGGGCCATATCGAGGATGTGGACTTCTCGTTCGAGGGTCCCTTCGGCTCATTCGACCAGTTTCAGCTGCAACGCGGGTTGCAGGTCTATACCGAGGTCTGCTCGGCCTGCCACGGGCTGCGCTATGTGCCGATCCGCACCCTGTCCGATGACGGCGGCCCCGGCCTGCCCGAGGATCAGG
This sequence comes from Paracoccus nototheniae, assembly GCF_004335005.1. Classification (GTDB taxonomy): domain Bacteria; phylum Pseudomonadota; class Alphaproteobacteria; order Rhodobacterales; family Rhodobacteraceae; genus Paracoccus; species Paracoccus nototheniae. The sequence goes on from NZ_RQRT01000004.1 coordinate 176,240, forward strand.
TCCGCGCCTATGCCACGGGTCTTCTGCCGATCTTCGACGACGCCGTCGGCGAGGAACGCGACCGCGAGATCACGGACCATTTCCCCACCGTGTCCGGTGACGGCATGGGCCCGGATCTGTCGCTGATGGCCAAGGCGCGCGCCGGGTTCCATGGACCCTATGGCACCGGCCTCAGCCAGTTGGTGAACGGCATGGGCGGGCCGGAATACATCCACGCCCTGTTGACCGGCTATACCGGCGAGGATCAGGAACAGGCGGGCACGCTGCTGCATGAAAACACCGCCTTTCCGGGCGGCTGGATCAGCATGGCCGCGCCTTTGTCCGACGACCGCGTGACGTACGAGGATGGCACCCCTGCCACCGTCGATCAGATGTCGATGGATGTCGCCGCCTTCCTGATGTGGACGGCCGAACCCAAGCTGATGGACCGCAAGTCCGTCGGTCTGGTGTCTGTGCTGTTCCTGCTGGTGCTGACCGCGCTGTTGTATCTGGTCAACAAGCGCCTCTGGGCCCCGCATAAGGGCAAGCCCCTGCATCGCTGATCGCGCCGCGATCCGGTCTGACACAGAAACGCGCCCGGCAACGGGCGCGTTTTTTCACATCTGGACAAGCCCACCCGCCCCCGGTCACATGGCGCCCGCAAACAGGGAGGCGCGGCGCATGGCAATCTGGAATCTGGGTTCGGTCAATATCGATCACGTCTATCATCTGGACCGCCTGCCGCACCCCGGAGAGACGCTGGCCGCGCAACGCTATGCGCAGGGGCTGGGCGGCAAGGGGGCAAACCAGTCGGTTGCCGCCGCGCGGGCGGGGGCGGTTACCCG
>NZ_RQRT01000050.1 GCF_004335005.1 Paracoccus nototheniae
GTCGCCCCCGCCCCCAAGGCCGCGCCCGCGCCCGGCACGCGGCAGATGCTGGAGGAACAGGGCGCGCAGGCCGTTGCCGACTGGATGGCCGCGCAAAAACAACTGCTGATCACCGACACCACGATGCGTGACGGCCACCAGTCGCTGCTGGCGACGCGGATGCGGTCGATCGACATGATCCGCGTGGCGCCCAGCTATGCCGCCAACCTGCCGCAGTTGTTCAGCGTCGAATGCTGGGGCGGCGCGACTTTCGACGTGGCGTACCGCTTTTTGCAGGAATGCCCGTGGCAGCGGCTGCGCGACATCCGTGCCAAGATGCCGAACCTGATGACGCAGATGCTGCTGCGCGCCTCGAACGGGGTGGGCTATACGAATTATCCCGACAATGTGGTGCAGTTCTTTGTCAAACAGGCCGCAGAGACCGGGGTGGACGTGTTCCGCGTCTTTGACAGTCTGAACTGGGTCGAGAACATGCGCGTCGCCATGGATGCGGTGATCGACAGCGGCAAGATCTGCGAAGGCACGGTCTGTTACACCGGCAACATGCTGGACCCTGACCGGTCCAAATACGACCTGCAGTATTATTTGAAGACCGCGCAGGATCTGAAGGCCGCGGGCGCGCATGTGCTGGGGCTGAAGGATATGGCCGGGCTGCTGAAGCCGCCCGCCGCCCGCATCCTGATCAAGGCCCTGAAGGAAGAGGTCGGCCTGCCCATCCATTTCCACACCCATGACACCAGCGGCATGGGCGGCGCGACGATCCTGGCCGCGGCGGACGCGGGCGTCGATGCGGTCGATTGCGCGATGGATGCGCTGTCGGGCAACACCAGCCAGCCGACCTTGGGCAGCGTGGTCGAGGCGCTGGCCCTGACCTCTCGCGACACCGGTCTGGACATCGGCGCGGTCCGGGCGATCAGCAATTACTGGGAACGGGTCCGCGAAAGCTATGCCGCCTTCGAATCGGGCCTGCAATCGCCCGCCTCCGAGGTTTATCTGCACGAGATGCCCGGCGGGCAGTTCACCAACCTGAAATCGCAGGCGCGGTCGATGGGGCTGGAGGATCGCTGGCACGAGGTGGCGCAGGCCTATGCCGATGTGAACCGGATGTTCGGCGATATCGTCAAGGTCACGCCCAGTTCCAAGGTGGTGGGGGACATGGCGCTGATGATGGTGTCGCAGAACCTGACACCGGACGACGTGATGAACCCCGACCGCGACATGTCCTTCCCCGACAGCGTCGTGGACATGATGCGCGGCAATCTGGGCCAGCCCCCCGGCGGCTGGCCTCAGGCGATCCAGACCAAGGTGCTGAAGGGCGAAACCCCCATCACCGACCGCCCCGGCGCGCATCTGGACCCCGTCGATCTGGAAGAGGTCCGCGCAAAGCTGTCGGCAGAGCTGGACGGCAAGGCCATTGATGATGAGGATCTGAACGGATATCTGATGTATCCCAAGGTCTTTACCGATTACATGGCCCGCCACCAGACCTATGGCCCGGTCCGCACTTTGCCCACCCGCACCTTCTTTTACGGGATGGAGCCGGGGGACGAGATCAGCGTCGAGATCGATCCCGGCAAGACGCTGGAGATCCGCCTGCTGACCTTGGGCGAGACGGATGAGAAGGGCGAGATGAAGGTCTTTTTCGAACTGAACGGCCAGCCCCGTCAGGTCCGCGTGCCGAACCGCAAGGCCACCGGCGCACAGGCCGCCCGCCCCAAGGCGGATGCCGCCAATCCCGGCCATGTCGGCGCGCCGATGCCGGGCGTCGTGGCATCCGTGGGGGTGGCGCAGGGGCAGGCGGTCAAGCAGGGCGACCTGCTGCTGACGATCGAGGCGATGAAGATGGAAACCGGCCTGCATGCCGACCGCGACGGCACCATCACCGCCCTGCATGTCAGCCCCGGCCAGCAGATCGACGCCAAGGATCTGCTGGTCGAGATCGGATAGGAACAGGGGCCGGAGCGGCTTTGCGGCCGCTCCGGCCCCCTGGCGCGACGAATCGCCCGGCCGTCCGGGCAGGCCGCGCGGTGACGTCATCCTCTTGCCCGTCGGCTTGCGCTCTGATCCTTCCTGCCGCCCGCATGTCGGGCAATTGCAACAATTCGCCGCGCTTTGGGCGCGGAGCGCCCGTTGACCCCGGCACGCGCCGGGTCTAAACCGCAGACAGCCAACCCGTCGCGAGGTGAGCCGTGATCCCCGCGACCGACAAGGGGATCATTGCCCGTGGAAAACCTAGCGCAGGACTATCTGCCCGTTCTCGTCTTTGCGGGGATGGCTTCGGCCCTTGCCCTGATCCTGCTGCTGTCGGCGATGATCATCGCGGTGCGCAATCCGGACCCGGAAAAGGTCAGCTCTTATGAATCGGGTTTCAACCCGTTCGACGACGCGCGGATGAAATTCGACGTGCGGTTCTATCTGGTGGCGATCCTGTTCATCATCTTCGACCTCGAAGTGGCGTTCCTGTTTCCCTGGGCCGTCAGCTTTCAATACCTCAGCACCGGGGCCTTCTGGTCGATGATGGTGTTTCTGGGCGTGCTGACCGTGGGCTTTGCCTATGAGTGGAAGAAGGGGGCGCTGGAATGGGCGTGATGACCGGAGCCAATACCGCAGGCCCCGACCGCGAGGTCGCGACCGCGTCGTTGAACCGCGAATTGCAGGACAAGGGATTCCTGCTGACCACCACCGAAGACATCATCAACTGGGCGCGCAACGGCTCGCTGCACTGGATGACCTTCGGTCTGGCCTGCTGCGCGGTCGAGATGATGCAGGTGTCGATGCCGCGTTACGATCTGGAACGGTTCGGGACCGCGCCGCGCGCCTCCCCGCGCCAGTCGGATCTGATGATCGTGGCCGGAACGCTGACCAACAAGATGGCGCCCGCCCTGCGCAAGGTCTATGACCAGATGCCCGAGCCGCGCTATGTGATCAGCATGGGCAGCTGTGCGAATGGCGGCGGCTATTACCATTACAGCTATTCCGTGGTGCGCGGCTGTGACCGGATCGTGCCCGTGGACATCTATGTCCCCGGCTGCCCGCCGACCGCCGAGGCGCTTCTGTACGGCATCCTGCAACTTCAGCGCCGCATCCGGCGCACCGGCACGCTGGTGAGGTGATCATGACGCAGTATCAAGACACCGACGCGATGGACCAGCTGGCCGAGCATATCAAGCTGCGCCGCGCCAGCGAGGTGGTCGGCACCTCGGTCGCGCATGGCGAGCTGACCGTGACCGCCACGGCCAGCGGCATTCTGGACCTGATCGATTTTCTGCGCAGCGACAGTTCCTGCCGTTTTTCCACGCTGGTGGACATCACGGCGGTCGATTATCCGTCGCGCGCACAGCGCTTTGACGTGGTCTGGCATTTCCTGTCGATGTATCAGAACCACCGCATCCGCGTGAAGGTCGCCGTCCGCGAGGATGAGATGCTGCCGACGCTGACCGGCATCCACCCTTGCGCGAACTGGTTCGAACGCGAGATTTTCGACATGTTCGGCATTCTGTTCACCGGCCATCCCGACATGCGGCGCATCCTGACCGATTACGGGTTCTCGGGGCATCCTTTGCGCAAGGATTTCCCGACCACCGGCTATGTCGAGGTTCGTTATGACGATGCCGAAAAGCGCGTCGTCTATGAACCCGTCCGGCTGGTGCAGGAATACCGCCAGTTCGATTTTCTGTCCCCGTGGGAGGGTGTGCAATATGCCCTGCCCGGCGATGAAAAGGGGGCCGCGAAATGATGGACGGCGATATCCGCACCAACCACTATGACGACGGCAGCGAGGATTTGCTGACCGGCGAGCAGCGCATCCGCAATTTCAACATCAACTTTGGCCCTCAGCACCCGGCAGCCCATGGCGTGCTGCGTCTGGTGCTGGAGCTGGATGGCGAGATCGTCGAACGCGCCGACCCGCATATCGGATTGCTGCATCGCGGCACCGAAAAGCTGATGGAAAGCCGGACCTATCTGCAGAACCTGCCCTATTTCGACCGGCTGGATTACGTCTCGCCCATGAATCAGGAACATGCCTGGTGTCTGGCGATCGAGCGTCTGACCGGCACGCCCGTGCCGCGCCGCGCCAGCCTGATCAGGGTGCTGTTCTGCGAGGTGGGGCGCATTCTGAACCACCTGCTGGGCCTGACCACCGGCGCGCTGGACGTGGGCGCGCTGACGCCCCCCTTGTGGGGGTTCGAGGCGCGCGAGGATCTGATGATCTTTTACGAACGCGCCAGCGGCGCGCGTCTGCATGCGGCCTATTTCCGGCCCGGTGGCGTGCACCAGGATCTGACCCCCGATCTGCTGGACGATATGGAGGAATGGTGCGGCCGTTTCCCCAAGGTGCTGGACGATCTGGACACGCTGCTGACCGAAAACCGGATCTTCAAGCAGCGGCTGGTCGATATCGGCGTGGTCACCGAACAGCAGGCGCTGGATTGGGGCTTTTCGGGCGTGATGGTACGCGGATCGGGCATGGCCTGGGATCTGCGGCGCAGCCAGCCCTATGAATGCTATGACGAATTCGACTTCAAGATCCCGGTCGGCACGAATGGCGACTGCTATGACCGCTTCCTGTGCCGGATGCAGGAAATGCGCGAATCGACCAGCATCATGCTGCAGGCGATCGCCAAGCTGCGAGCCGAAGGGCCGGGCGAGGTGATGGCCCGGGGCAAGATGACGCCGCCCAAGCGCGCCGACATGAAACGCGACATGGAAAGCCTGATCCATCACTTCAAGCTGTATACCGAGGGCTTCCGCGTTCCGGCGGGCGAGGTCTATGCCGCGGTCGAGGCGCCCAAGGGCGAATTCGGCGTCTATCTGGTCAGCGACGGCACCAACAAACCCTATCGCGCGAAACTGCGCGCGCCGGGCTTTCTGCATCTTCAGGCGATGGACTGGATGGCCCGGGGCCATCTGCTGGCCGATGTGCCCGCGCTGATCGCCACCCAGGATATCGTTTTCGGAGAGGTCGACCGCTGATGCTGCGCCGCCTGCACCCCGTCCAGCCGGACAGCTTTGAATTCACGCCTGCGAACCTTGAATGGGCGCAGGCGCAGATCACCAAATACCCCGAGGGTCGCCAGCAATCGGCGATCATCCCGATCCTGTGGCGCGCGCAGGAACAGGAAGGCTGGCTGTCCCGTCCGGCCATCGAATATTGCGCCAGCCTGCTGGGCATCGCCTATATCCGGGCCTTGGAGGTCGCGACCTTCTATTTCATGTTCCAGCTGCAACCGGTCGGGACTGTCGCCAATATCCAGATCTGCGGCACCACGACCTGCATGATCTGCGGGGCCGAGGATCTGGTGGCGGTCTGCAAACGCAAGATCGCGCCCACCCCGCATACCCTGTCGGCGGATGGCAAGTTCAGCTGGGAAGAGGTCGAATGTCTGGGTGCCTGCGCCAATGCGCCGATGGCCCAGATCGGCAAGGATTATTACGAGGATCTGTCTGCCAACAGCCTTGAGGCGTTGATCGACCGCATGTCGGCGGGCGAGGTTCCGGTGCCGGGTCCGCAGACCGGGCGCTTTGCCTCCGAGCCCGCCTCGGGGCTGACCAGCCTGCTGGCGGCCAAGGGCGGCGAGGCGGCGAATGCCAGCGTCGCGCTGGCCTCGGATCTGGGGGAAACCCTGAAGCGGATCGACGGGACCGAGGTGCCGATCCTGACCAAATGGCGCCGCAACCCGCTGGCGGCCAGCGATGATCAGACCGGCATCGACACCGCCCCCGAGGTCGAGCCGCGCCCCTCGGACGGCGCCCCTGCCGATGCGACGGGCGTGACCGAACAAGAGGCGCAGGCCAGTTCTGCCGGGCGCCCGGTGTCAAAGCGCGAACCTGCCAATGTGCGGGCGGATGAGACGGATGCCGTGACGGGCAAAGATCAGGACTGACCCGGGCAGGGTCGACGGTGCAGAAAAAGGATGGCCGCGATGCAAGGTGCAAGCAAACTGACCGCAGCAGGCGCCGCAGTGCTGGTGTTTCTGGGCCTGACCCTGTCCGGCATTGCCGGGTGGCTGGTGGCGCTGGTCGTGGCAGCGTTAGTGGGTGGTCTGCTGATGGGCTTTCTGCGCGGCAAGGCGGCGCCCGCCACCATCCGCAACGAGCCCGAGCTGCGCCGGGTCGAACCCGTGGCCACGCCGGTCGTGCGGCACGAGACCGCTGCGGCGCCGGTCCCGGCGCCTGTGATGGATCAGTCCCCGGCCATTGATCAGGCCCCCGTCGACGATCAGGCCCCGACCATTGATCATGGCCGGCACGATGACAGCGATGCGGCCTCGCGCCCGCCGCTGTTCTCAGCCCCCGGCTTTGGCGATGCCGCGCCCGAGGTCGCCCGTTTTTCGGCAGCCGAGCGTCGGATCGCGCCCTCGGGCGATGCCGTTCCGGCCCCCGTGCAGCGTGACATCCCCGAGGCCGCGCGCAGCATCTATGGCGATGCGGTGCCGGATGCGGTCGCTAACCCGGACCCGGTGGCAGAAGCCATGGCAGACGACGTCACGCCCCAGCAGCCCGACGATGTCCAGCCGGTGCAGCCTGCCGCGACCGTCCGGACGGCGGCCAACCAGACTGGCGCACCGGACAAGCTGCGCGCCATGCGGGGGCTTGGCCTGCCGATCGAGAAATCGCTGCATGCCGCTGGCGTGACGCAGTATGAACAGATCGCGGCCTGGGACGATGCCGAGATCGACCGCGTCGCAGCCCAGATCGGCTATGCGGCCGGGCGCATCCGGGCCAGCAATTGGGTCGGTCAGGCGCAGGTGCTGGCCGAACGCAAACGCGCAGGCACGGCACGATGACGGCGCCCGATCGCGATGCAAGACAGATGCGGCTGGTGGCGATCGTGATCGCCGTCGCCATGCTGGGCTGGCTTGCGATACAGGCGATCGGACGGGAATATGACTGGGCGGCGCAGTGGGCCTTTCTGGCCGACCTTGCCGCCATCGGTGCTTTTGTCTGGTCGCTGATCGTGACCTGGCGTATCTGGCGGCGCAGGAATGCGTGACGCCGGGAATAAGGGATTTGACGGATGCTGAAAGACCAGGATCGCATTTTCACCAACCTTTACGGGATGGGCGACCGCAGCCTGAAGGGCGCGCAGGCGCGCGGCCATTGGGACGGCACTGCCGAAATCCTCGGGCGTGGACGCGATAAGATCGTCGAACAGATGAAGGCCTCGGGCCTGCGCGGACGGGGCGGGGCGGGCTTTCCGACCGGCCTGAAATGGTCCTTCATGCCCAAAGAATCCGATGGGCGGCCGTCCTATCTGGTCATCAATGCCGACGAATCCGAACCCGCGACCTGCAAGGACCGCGAGATCATGCGTCATGATCCGCATACCCTGATCGAAGGCGCGCTGATCGCCAGCTTCGCGATGAACGCCCATGCCTGCTATATCTATCTGCGCGGCGAATATATCCGCGAGAAAGAGGCCCTGCAGGCGGCCATCGATGAATGCTATGATGCGGGGATGCTGGGCGCGAATGCGGCGGGCTCGGGCTGGGAGTTCGATCTGTATCTGCATCACGGCGCCGGCGCCTATATCTGCGGCGAGGAAACCGCGCTGCTGGAAAGCCTTGAGGGCAAGAAGGGCATGCCCCGGATGAAGCCGCCCTTCCCGGCGGGCGCCGGCCTTTATGGCTGCCCGACCACGGTGAACAATGTCGAATCCATCGCCGTCGTGCCGACGATCCTGCGGCGCGGCCCGGAATGGTTCGCGGGTTTTGGCCGTCCCAACAATGCGGGCGTCAAGCTGTTCGGTCTGACCGGCCATATCAACACCCCCTGCGTCATCGAGGAGTCCATGTCGATTCCGATGAAAGAGCTGATCGACAAGCATGGCGGCGGCATCCGGGGCGGGTGGAAGAACCTCAAGGCGATCATCCCCGGCGGCGCCTCCTGCCCGGTGCTGACTGCGGAACAGTGCGAAAACGCCATCATGGATTACGACGGCATGCGAGAGCTGAAATCCAGCTTTGGCACCGGCTGCATGATCGTGATGGATCAGTCGACCGACGTCATCAAGGCGATCTGGCGGCTGTCGGCTTTTTTCAAACACGAAAGCTGCGGGCAATGCACGCCCTGCCGCGAGGGCACAGGCTGGATGATGCGCGTCATGCACCGTCTGGTCACCGGAGAGGCCGAGGTCGAGGAAATCGACATGCTGCTGGACGTGACCAAACAGGTCGAGGGTCACACGATCTGCGCCCTGGGCGATGCCGCCGCATGGCCCATCCAGGGCCTGATCCGCAATTTCCGCGGCGAGATCGAGGATCGGCTGAAGGCCAAGAAGACCGGGCGCATGGGCGCGCTGGCCGCAGAATGATCGCAGGCGCGGCATATCACGGGGCCCGCACGGGCTCGTGTCGGGCAAAGCGCCCGGCGCATGGTTATGTGGAAACACATCACCATGCAAAGGATCGTGCCATGTTTCGCCCCCTGATCGTCGCTGCCCTGCTGGCTGCCACCCCTGCTGCCGCGCTGGAACCTCTGTCATCCGAGGCTTACGTCAACGACCGCCTTGTGCAGGCCCGCGTGGCCGATCTTGTTCGTCGCGCCTGTCCGACCATCGACGCGCGGCTGGTCCGCGCCTTTAACGAGGCGCGGGCGCTGAAACGCTATGCCCGCGACAAGGGCTATTCCGAGGCGCAGATCGACGCGTTTCTGGACAGCCGTCCCGACCGGCAACGGATTTATGCACAGGCCGACCGCTATATGGTCGAACGCGGCGTCGTGAACGGCGATCCGCAGACATTCTGCCGCCTCGGGCGGGACGAAATCGCACGGAAGACGGTCGCGGGATCGTTGCTGAGTGCCAGGTAAGGAACACATCATGGCCGAACTGCGGACAATCAAGATCGACGGGACCGAGATCGCGGTCGATCCCAACCTGACGCTGATCCAGGCCTGCGAACAGGCCGGGATCGAGATTCCGCGTTTCTGCTATCACGAGCGGCTGTCCATCGCGGGCAATTGCCGGATGTGTCTGGTCGAAGTCGTGGGCGGCCCCCCCAAGCCCGCCGCAAGCTGCGCGATGCAGGTCAAGGATCTGCGGCCCGGCCCCGAAGGTGCGCCGTCGGAAATCCGCACCAACAGCCCGATGGTCAAGAAGGCCCGCGAGGGCGTGATGGAATTCCTGCTGATCAACCATCCGCTGGATTGCCCGATCTGCGATCAGGGCGGCGAATGCGACCTGCAGGATCAGGCGATGGCCTATGGCGTCGATTTCAGCCGCTATCGCGAACCCAAGCGCGCGTCCGAGGAACTGAATCTGGGTCCGCTGGTCGAAACCCACATGACCCGCTGCATCAGCTGCACCCGTTGCGTGCGCTTCACCAGCGAGGTCGCGGGCATCAGCCAGATGGGCCAGACCGGACGCGGCGAGGACAGCGAGATCACCAGCTATCTGAACCAGACACTGGCCTCGAACCTGCAGGGCAATATCATCGATCTCTGCCCGGTTGGCGCGCTGGTCAGCAAACCCTATGCCTTTACCGCCCGCCCGTGGGAGCTGTCCAAGACCGAGACGATCGACGTGATGGACGCCCTTGGTAGTGCGATCCGCGTGGACACCAAGGGGCGCGAAGTGATGCGCATCCTGCCGCGCAACCATGATGGCGTGAACGAGGAATGGATCAGCGACAAGACCCGCTTTGTCTGGGACGGGTTGCGCCGCCAGCGGCTGGACCAGCCCTATCTGCGTGAAAACGGACGCCTGCGCCCGGCCACATGGCCCGAGGCGCTGGCCGCCGCCGCCACCGCGATGCAGGGCAAGAAACTGGCCGGTCTGGTCGGCGATCTGGCCCCTGTCGAAGCCGCCTTCAGCCTCAAGACCCTGATCGAGGGTCTGGGCGGTTCGGTCGAATGCCGCACCGATGGCGCCAAACTGCCCGAGGGCAACCGCGCGGCCTATGTCGGTACCGCGACCATTGCCGATATCGACACCGCCGAGATGATCCAGCTGATCGGCACCAATCCCCGCGACGAGGCACCGGTCCTGAACGCCCGCCTGCGCCGTGCTTGGACGCGCGGGGCGCAGATCGCGCTGGTCGGCGAGGCGGTCGATCTGACCTATGATTACCACCATGTCGGCACGGACCGGGCGGCGCTGGAAAGCCTGTCTTCGCGCCAGATCAGCGACGAGACGCGCGAGACACCCTCGCTGGTGATCGTGGGGCAGGGGGCGCTGCGCGAGGCCGATGGCGCCGCTGTTCTGGCCCATGCGATCAAGCTGGCGGAAAACAGCAACTCCAAGCTGCTGATCCTGCACACCGCCGCCGGGCGCGTGGGCGCCATGGATGTGGGTGCGGTGACGCAAGGCGGCATGACGGCGGCGCTGGACGGCGCGCAGGTCATCTTCAATCTGGGCGCCGACGAGGTCGAGATCGCGGCAGGCCCGACGGTCATCTATCAGGGCAGCCATGGCGACCGGGGCGCGCATCGTGCCGACATCATCCTGCCCGCCGCCTGTTATACCGAGGAGCAGGGCCTGTTCGTGAACACCGAGGGCCGGCCGCAGCTTGCGCTGCGCGCCAATTTCGCGCCGGGCGAGGCCAAGGAAAACTGGGCCATCCTGCGCGCCTTGTCCGGCGAGCTGGGCCGGACCCTGCCGTGGGACAGTCTGGCGCAACTGCGTCGCAAGATGGTCGAGGCTGTGCCGCATCTGGCCCGCATCGACCAGATCTCCGAAAATCAGGGGGCGGCGCTGCCCTTGGCCGATCTGGGGCGGGCCAGCTTTGTGAACCCGGTCCGCGATTTCTATCTGACCAACCCGATCGCACGGTCCTCGCCCTTGATGGGCGAGCTGTCGCGGATGGCAGCGGGGCGCCATGCGCCCGCGCTGGCGGCGGAATGATGGCCATGCGCACATCACGGATCCTGACGACGGCGTCGGCCCTTGGCGCCCTTCTGGTGCTGCCCGGCTGTTTCATGGGCGAGGGCACCGGCACCGCGCGCCCCAGTGCCGCCCCGGTGGCGATGGCCCCGGGCGCGGCGGGCGACGGTCGGCTTGGCCGGGCGCGGGTCTCGACCCAATCGGGCGAGATCCTGATTCTGGAAGAGGACGGCTCGGTCACCACGATGGATCTGGACAGCCCCGGCGGTCGCGATGCCTTCGAGGTCAGCGAGGCCGATCTGGCCGCGTTGAACGCCAATCTGGATCTGGATTTCGGCGGACTGGTCGCCGCCAACCGGCCCCGCGAAAAGACCGCGCAGGAAAAGGCGCTGGAGGCTTTTGCAGCCCTCAGCCGCCCCGCTTTGCCGGTTCTGGCCGAAGGGACCGAGATCGACCCCGAGAGTTTCATCGCCGTCAAGGTCGATGCCCTGAACAGCGGCGCCGGGGCCGATCTGGTCGAGGTGACTGCCAATCTGCGGCAGGGGGTGGACGCGGACATCGCGTTTTCGTATGCCACCTGCGCATTGGCCGGTTGGGCCCGGGACAACGGCAACCCCTACGGCAGGCATATCCGCACGCTGCAGGCCGAACGCAACGGCAAGCTGCTGATCGGATCGGCCTTTCTTTTGTCGGATGACAGGCCGTTGGGACTGCGGGTGATGGAAACGGAAGAGACCCTGCGCGAATGCGGGGCACGCGGCATTCCCGCGGCGTAGGGCAAAGGTACGGGCATCATGGCTGATTTTTGGGCATCCTCATGGGGCATCGCGATCATCCTGCTGGCGCAGGGTCTGGCGCTGATCGTCTTTGTCATGCTGTCGCTGGTCTATATGGTCTATGGCGACCGCAAGATCTGGGCCGCCGTGCAGATGCGGCGCGGCCCCAACGTGGTCGGGCCATGGGGCATCCTGCAGACCTTCGCCGATGCGCTGAAATTCGTGGTCAAGGAAATCGTCGTGCCTGCCGGGGCCGACAAGTTCGTCTTTTTCCTGGCGCCCTTCCTGTCGATGATGCTGGCGCTGCTTGCCTTCGTGGCGATTCCCTTTGCGCCGGGCTGGGTGATGGCCGACATCAACGTGGGCATCCTGTTCATCTTTGCGGTCTCCTCGCTTGAGGTTTATGGCGTGATCATGGGGGGCTGGGCGTCCAACTCGAAATTCCCGTTCCTGGGATCGCTGCGCTCCGCCGCACAGATGATTTCCTACGAGGTCAGCCTGGGCCTGATCATCATCGGCATCGTCATCTCGGCGGGTTCGATGAACCTGTCGGCCATCGTCGACGCGCAAAGCGGCGCGGGGCTGCTGTCATGGTTCTGGCTGCCGCATTTTCCGATGCTGGTGCTGTTCTTCGTCTCGGCACTGGCCGAGACCAACCGCCCGCCCTTCGATCTGCCCGAGGCGGAATCGGAGCTGGTCGCGGGCTTCATGACCGAATATTCGTCCACCCCTTACCTTCTGTTCATGGCCGGCGAGTATATCGCCATGTGGCTGATGTGCGCCCTGATCAGCCTGCTGTTCTTCGGCGGCTGGCTGTCGCCCATCCCCGGCCTGCCGGACGGGGCGATCTGGATGTTCCTGAAGATGGTCTTCTGGTTCTTCATGTTCGCCATGGTGAAGGCGATCGTGCCGCGCTATCGCTATGATCAGCTGATGCGTATCGGCTGGAAGGTCTTCCTGCCGCTGTCACTGGGCTGGGTTGTGATCGTGGCGTTCCTTGCGAAATTCGAAGTCTTCGGGACCTTCTGGGCCCGTTGGGCAGGAGTGTAACAGATGGCTTTCGACGTTGTCCGCGCCACCAAATACTTCCTGATGGTGGATTTCATCAAAGGGTTCGGTCTGGGGATGCGCTATTTCTTCGCCCCCAAGGCCACGATCAACTATCCCCATGAAAAAGGGCCGCTGTCGCCGCGCTTCCGGGGTGAGCACGCGCTGCGCCGTTATCCCAATGGCGAGGAACGCTGCATCGCCTGCAAACTGTGCGAGGCGATCTGCCCTGCGCAGGCGATCACCATCGATGCCGAACCCCGCGATGACGGCTCGCGCCGCACGACGCGCTATGACATCGACATGACGAAATGCATCTATTGCGGTTTCTGTCAGGAGGCTTGCCCGGTCGATGCCATCGTCGAGGGGCCGAATTTCGAATTCGCCACCGAAACGCGCGAGGAGCTGTTCTACGACAAGGCCAAGCTGCTGGATAACGGCGCCCGGTGGGAATCGGAAATCGCCCGCAACCTTGCCATGGATGCGCCCTACAGATGACCGATCCGTTCACCAAGATGTTTCAGCAGATGCTGAGCCAGGGCCAGGAAATGGCCCGCACCTTCAACCCCGCGCTGGAGCATTTCGACCTGAAGGCGGTCGAAAAGATGTTCCCGACCATGCCCGCGGACATGCTGGAGATGTGGTTCGGCAAGACCTTCAACCGCGAGGGGCTTGATGCCCGCACCCGCCTGCTGGTGACCGTCGCCGCAATGACGGTGCAGGGCGCACTTGCAGAGCCGCAGCTGCGTCTGACCATCCGCCACGCCATTCAGGCAGGCGCCACACCGCGAGAGATCGCCGAGGTGATCTATCAGATGGGGATGTTCGGCGGCCTTCCCGCGATGCAGAAGGCGCTGGAGATCGCGCAGGGCGTCTTTGCCGAATCCGAAGGGAAGTCCCCGACATGATGACCTTTGCCTTTTATCTGTTCGCCATTTCGGTCTGTACCGCAGGGTTCATGGTCGTGCTGGCGCGCAACCCGGTCCATTCGGTGCTGTGGCTGATCCTGGCCTTTCTGTCGGCGGCGGGCCTGTTCGTGCTTCTGGGCGCGGAATTCGTGGCCATGCTGCTGGTCATCGTCTATGTCGGCGCGGTTGCGGTGCTGTTCCTGTTCGTCGTGATGATGCTGGATGTCGATTTTGGCAATCTCAAGGGCGAATTTGCCCGCTATCTGCCGCTGGCGGGGCTGATCGCACTGGTTCTGCTGGCGCAGCTGGCCATCGCCTATGGCGCATGGGAAAGCAGCGATCAGTCGGCGACGCTGCGATCGGTGCCGATGGTGGCCGATCAGGTCAATACGAACGCGATCGGTCTGGTGCTTTATGACCGCTATATCCTGCCGTTCCAGATCGCGGGGCTGATCCTGCTGGTCGCGATGATCGGCGCGATCACCCTGACCATGCGTCACCGCAAGGACATCAAGCGTCAGGACGTCGTTGCCCAGATGCACCGCGATCCGGCCAAGGCCATGCAGCTGCGCGACGTCAAGCCGGGGCAGGGGCTTTAAGGCCCCCGCCCAAGCCAACAGAATATCAACGGGTGCGCGAAAGCCCTGAGGGACGTAAGACGATGATCGGACTGACACATTACCTTGTCGTGGGGGCGATCCTGTTCGTCGCCGGGATCTTCGGCATCTTCGTGAACCGAAAGAACGTCATCGTCATCCTGATGTCGATCGAGCTGATGCTGCTGGCCGTCAACATCAACTTTGTCGCCTTCTCGGCGCATCTGGGGGATCTGGCCGGACAGGTCTTTACCCTGTTCATCCTGACCGTCGCCGCCGCCGAGGCCGCCATCGGGCTGGCCATTTTGGTCGTCTTCTTCCGCAACCGTGGCACGATCGCGGTGGAAGATGTCAACGTGATGAAGGGGTAAGGCCATGCTGCAATTCATCCTGTTCGCGCCCCTTCTGGGCGCGCTGATCGCGGGCTTTGGCTGGCGCCTGATCGGCGAACGCGGTGCACAGATCCTGACCACGGCCATCCTTTTCGCCGCCGCCGCCCTGTCCTGGTTGGTGTTCCTTGGCTTTGACGGGCAGCTGCGTCAGGTTCCGGTCATGGACTGGATCGTCTCGGGCGATTTCACCAGCGAATGGGCGATCCGGCTGGACCGGTTGACCGCCATCATGCTGGTCGTGATCAACTCGGTCTCGGCTCTGGTTCACCTGTATTCTTTCGGCTACATGGCGCATGACGAGAATTTCTCGGATGACGAGCCCTATCGCGCCCGGTTCTTCGCCTATTTGTCCTTCTTCACCTTCTCGATGCTGATGCTGGTGACGGCCGACAACCTGCTGCAGATGTTCTTTGGCTGGGAGGGCGTGGGCGTCGCTTCCTATCTGCTGATCGGTTTCTATTTCAAGAAACAGTCGGCGGGTGCTGCCGCCATGAAGGCGTTCATCGTCAACCGCGTCGGCGATTTCGGCTTTCTGCTGGGGATCTTCGGCCTCTGGTGGATGACCGGCACGATCCAGTTCGATGAGCTGTGGGCCCAGGTTCCGATGCTGGCCGAGACGCAGATGACCTTCCTGTGGCGCGACTGGAATGCCGCCAATGTGTTGGCGATCCTGCTGTTCATCGGGGCGATGGGCAAATCGGCGCAGCTGTTCCTGCACACGTGGCTGCCCGATGCGATGGAGGGGCCGACGCCTGTTTCGGCGCTGATCCACGCGGCCACGATGGTCACGGCGGGCGTGTTTCTGGTCTGCCGCATGTCGCCGCTGTATGAATTCGCGCCCGAAGCCAAGATGTTCATCGTCTATATCGGCGCGACCACCGCATTTTTTGCCGCGACCGTGGGTCTGGTGCAGAACGACATCAAGCGCGTGATCGCCTATTCGACCTGTTCGCAGCTGGGCTATATGTTCGTGGCGGCGGGGGTCGGTGTCTATTCGGTCGCAATGTTCCACCTGCTGACCCATGCTTTTTTCAAGGCGATGCTGTTCCTGGGCGCCGGTTCGGTGATCCATGCGATGCATCATGAACAGGACATGCGCAATTACGGCGGCTTGCGGAAAAAGATCCCGCTGACCTTTGCCGCGATGATGATCGGCACGCTGGCCATCACCGGCGTCGGCATTCCGCTGACCCATATCGGCTTTGCGGGCTTCCTGTCCAAGGATGCGGTGATCGAAAGCGCCTATGTCGGCAGCACCTATGCCTTCTGGATGCTGGTGATTGCGGCGCTGATGACCAGCTTTTACAGCTGGCGGCTGATGTTCATGACGTTCTTTGGCACGCCGCGCGGCGATCACCATGCGCATGGCCATGCTCATGAAAGCCCGCGCGTGATGACCGCACCGCTGGTCGTGCTGGCCTTTGGCTCGATCTTTGCGGGGATGATCTGGTATAACAGCTTCTTCGAGGAAGAGGGCGTGCAAAGCTTCTTCGGCCTGCCCGTGGCCGAAGCCGAGCATGCGACCGAAGGCGCCGCCGACGGAACCGAGGCCCTTGCGACCGACGCCCCGGCCGGAGAGGCTGCCCCTGCTGATGCAGGCCATGCAGCCGCAGATGCGGCCGAGGGCGGCATCCGGACCGAGGGCGTCACCGTGGGGCAGGGCGCCATCTATATGCATCCCGACAATCATGTCATGCATGACGCCCATTACGTCCCGGCCTGGGTCAAGGTCTCACCCTTCGTGGCGATGCTGATCGGGTTCGGACTGGCCTGGCTGATGTATATCCGCCGTCCCGAACTGCCCGGCCAGCTGGCCGCCCAGCAGCGGGGGCTGTATCAGTTCCTGCTGAACAAGTGGTATTTCGATCAGGCCTATGACGCGATCTTTGTGCGCCCGGCGCGCTGGATCGGCGCCAGCCTGTGGACGCGCGGCGACGGAGCCGTTATCGACGGCGCCATCAACGGGCTGGCTTTGGGAATCATCCCGCGCCTGACCCGCTTTGCCGGGCGGGTGCAGTCGGGCTATCTGTTCCATTATGCCTTCGCGATGGTTCTGGGCATCGTGGGCTTGCTGATCTGGGTGATGATGCGGGGCGCGCAATAACATGACGAACCTTCTTTCCATCATCACCTTCCTGCCCATCGTGGCGGCGGGCATTCTGGCGCTGTTCCTGAGGGGCGACGATGCCGCCTCGCAGAAGAACGCAAAATGGCTGGCGCTGATCGCCACCTCGGCCACGTTCCTGATCTCGCTGTTCCTGCTGGCGGGCTTTGATCCGGCCAATACCGGCTTTCAGTTCGTCGAGGATCACGCCTGGATCATGGGCCTGCGCTACAAGATGGGCGTGGACGGCATCTCGGTCCTGTTCGTCATGCTGACGACCTTTTTGATGCCGATCACGATCCTGTCCTGCTGGGACGTCAAGGTGCGGGTCAAGGAATACATGATCGCCTTTCTGGTGCTTGAGGGGCTGATGATCGGCGTCTTCACTGCGCTGGATCTGATCCTGTTCTATCTGTTCTTCGAGGCTGGTCTGATCCCGATGTTCCTGATCATCGGCATCTGGGGCGGCGCGAACCGGATTTACGCCTCTTTCAAGTTCTTCCTCTATACGTTTATCGGATCGGTGCTGATGCTGGTCGCGATGATCGCCATGGCCCGCACCGCAGGCACCACCGACATCGTGGAACTGCTGGCCTTTGATTTTCCGTCCGAGACGTTCGGACTGATGGGCATGACCGTGGTCGGCGGCATGCAGACGCTGCTGTTTCTGGCCTTCTTTGCCAGTTTCGCGGTCAAGATGCCGATGTGGCCGGTCCATACCTGGTTGCCCGACGCCCACGTTCAGGCGCCCACTGCGGGATCGGTCGTGCTGGCGGCGGTGCTGCTGAAGATGGGTGGCTATGGATTTCTGCGTTTCAGCCTGCCGATGTTTCCGGTCGCCTCGGATCTGATGCAGCCTTTCGTGCTGTGGTTGTCGGCCATCGCGATCGTCTATACCTCGCTGGTGGCGCTGGCGCAGTCGGACATGAAAAAGCTGATCGCCTATTCGTCGGTCGCCCATATGGGCTATGTGACGATGGGTATCTTTGCCGCCAACCAGCAGGGGCTGGACGGGGCGATCTTTCAGATGCTGTCGCACGGCTTCATCTCGGGTGCGCTGTTTCTGTGCGTCGGCGTGATCTATGACCGGATGCACACGCGCGAAATCGACGCCTATGGCGGGCTGGTGAACCGGATGCCGGTCTATGCGCTGGTGTTCATGTTCTTTACCATGGCCAATGTCGGCCTGCCCGGCACCTCGGGCTTTGTCGGGGAATTCCTGACCCTGATGGGCGCCTTCCATGCCAATACCTGGGTGGCATTGGTCGCCGCGACCGGGGTTATCCTGTCGGCCGGCTATGCGCTGTGGCTGTATCGCCGCGTCACCATGGGTGCGCTGATCAAGGAAAGCCTGCGCACGATCACCGACATGACCCCGCGCGAACGCTGGATCTTTGCGCCGCTGATCGCCATGACCCTGCTGCTGGGCGTCTATCCGCGCCTTGTCACCGACATCACCGGCCCCTCGGTCCAGGCGCTGCTGGTGAACTTCCACGACGCGCTGCCCATCGAGGCCGCGACGGGCGAGCTGGCTGCGGCCACCGCCAGCCATTGAGGAACGCAAGATGACCGGTTTGGACCTTTCGACCATTCTGCCAGAACTGTGGCTTGCGATCTTCGCGCTGGCCTCGCTGCTGGCCGGGGCCTATCTGGGCCAGGACCGGATCGCGCGGCCGATCCTGTGGGTCAGCGTTCTGGCGCTGCTGGTGGCCGGGCTTTATGTCGGAATGGCCGACCGCCCGCAGCAGACCGCCTTTTTCGGGATGTTCATCGATGATGCCTTTGGCCGCTTTGCCAAGGTGACGATCCTGTTGTCCGGGGCTGCCGTTCTGGCGATGAGCGCGGATTACATGGATCGCCAGCGGCTGATGCGGTTCGAATATCCGATCCTGATCGTTCTGGCGACCATCGGCATGATGCTGATGGTGTCGGCGGGCGATCTGCTGTCGCTGTATATGGGGCTGGAGCTGCAATCGCTGGCGCTTTATGTGGTCGCCGCCATGCGCCGGGAAAGCGTCAAATCCTCCGAGGCGGGTCTGAAATATTTCGTGCTGGGCGCGCTGAGCTCCGGCCTGCTGCTCTATGGTGCCTCGCTGGTCTATGGCTTTGCCGGGACGACCCAGTTTGCCGGGATCATGCGGGCGGTTCAGGCGGGCAACCTGCCTTTGGGGCTGCTGTTCGGTCTGGTCTTCCTGCTGGTCGGTCTGGCCTTCAAGGTCTCGGCGGTGCCCTTCCACATGTGGACGCCGGACGTCTACGAAGGCTCGCCCACGCCGGTGACGGCCTTTCTGGCGACCGCGCCCAAGGTTGCGGCGATGGCGCTGATCGCGCGGCTGATGTTCGACGCCTTTGGCAATGTGCCCGCCGACTGGTCGCAGATCATCGCGGCGCTGGCGGTCATGTCGATGTTTCTGGGCTCGATCGCGGGCATCGGGCAGCGCAACATCAAGCGTCTGATGGCTTATTCCTCGATCGCGCATATGGGTTTCGCGCTGGTCGGTCTGGCTGCGGGCACCGAATACGGCGTGCAGGCGATGCTGCTGTATATGGCGATCTATGCGGTGATGAATGTCGGCACCTTCGCCTTCATCCTGTCGCTGGAACGCGACGGGCGGCCGGTCACCGATCTGGAAAGCCTGAACCGCTTTGCGCAGGCCGAGCCGCTGAAAAGCTTCGCCGTGCTGTTCCTGATGTTCAGCCTTGCGGGCGTTCCGCCGTTCCTTGGCTTCTTCGCGAAATACGGCGTGCTGACGGCAGCGGTCGATGGCGGGATGGCATGGCTGGCGGTCGCGGGCGTGATCGCATCGGTGATCGGGGCGTTCTATTACCTTCGCATCGTCTATTACATGTTCTTCGGGGCTGAATCCGAAGGCGTGACCAGCCGTATGGGGGCCGTTCAGTATATGGCCCTGCTGGTGCCTGCCGCCATGCTGCTGTTGGGCGCGGTCACCATGCTGGGCGTGGACGATGCGGCGGCGGTCGCGGCGCAATCGCTGGTCGGCGATGTCATGGTTGCGGGTGAATAACCTGCCGCCGCACTGGCCCGAGGGGGTGGCGCGCCACATCCTCGACCGCGTGGACAGCACCAATGCCGAAGCCTTCCGGCTGGCGCCCAGCCTGAGCGGCCCCGCCTGGATCATGGCACGGCGGCAAGAGGCCGGGCGCGGCCGGCGCGGGCGCGCCTGGACCGATCCGGCCGGCAATTTCGCGGCCACGCTGGTGATGCGGCCCACGGGCGGGGCGGCTGATTCCGCACGCCTGTCCTTTGTCGCGGCGCTGGCCGTCCATGACGCGCTGCACAGCCTGTGTGGTCCCAGCCTGAACCTGTCGCTGAAATGGCCCAATGACGTGCTGCTGAACGGCGGCAAGCTGTCGGGTATTCTGCTGGAAAGCAGCGGTGCGGGCGGGCAGGTGGCGACGCTGGCCATCGGTATCGGCATCAATCTGGCGCAGGCGCCCGAGGCGACCGAGGTCGAACCCCACGCCCTGCGTCCCGTCAGTCTGGCCGGTGAGACCGGTTTGCGGATCGCCCCCGACGATCTGCTGGACGCGCTGGCAGCCAGCTTCGACCATTGGCAGCGCCAGATGCAGACCTACGGGTTCGAGCCGATCCGCAACGCCTGGCTGGCCCGCGCCGCAAGGCTGGGCGAGACGA
Organism: Paracoccus nototheniae; assembly: GCF_004335005.1. Classification (GTDB taxonomy): domain Bacteria; phylum Pseudomonadota; class Alphaproteobacteria; order Rhodobacterales; family Rhodobacteraceae; genus Paracoccus; species Paracoccus nototheniae. The sequence goes on from NZ_RQRT01000050.1 coordinate 20,301, forward strand.
TCACCGCCCGCATGGGCACGACCGAGGCGACGGGCCGCTTCGAGGGTATCGACCAGACCGGCGCGCTGATCCTGACCACCCCGCGCGGGCGTCAGTCGATCCCCGCCGCCGACATTCATTTCGGCGGATAGAGCCATGCTTTTGTGCATCGACACCGGCAACACCAACACGGTCTTTTCCATCTGGGACGGCACGCGCTTTCTGGCGCATTGGCGCATTCGCACCGACCACCGCCGCACGGCGGACGAATATTATGTCTGGCTGTCCACTCTGATCGCGGTTCAGAAATTCACGCTGCAGATCGACGCCTGCATCATCAGCGCCACCGCGCCCCGCGTGGTCTTCAACCTGCGGGTTCTGTGCAACCGCTATTTCGACACGCGGCCCCTGGTCGTGGGCAAGCCGGACTGCCTGCTGCCCGTCCCGCCCCGCGTGGATGAGGGCACGACGGTCGGCCCCGACCGGCTGGTCAATACCGTCGGCGCCTATGACCGCCACGGGCCCGATCTGATCGTGGTCGATTTCGGCACCGCGACGACCTTTGACGTGGTCGATCTGGATGGCGCCTATATCGGCGGGGCGATCGCGCCCGGCGTCAATCTGTCGCTGGAGGCGTTGCACATGGGTGCCGCCTCGCTGCCGCATGTCGATATCACCATGCCCGGACGGGTCATCGGTACGAATACGGTTGCATGTATCCAGTCGGGCGTGTTTTGGGGATATGTCGGTCTGGTCGACGGTATCGTGGACAAAATCCGCGCCGAGCGCGACCGCCCGATGAAAGTCATAGCCACTGGCGGGCTTGCGCCACTCTTCGATCAGGGATTCGACCTGTTCGATGCCATAGAGGACGATCTGACGATGCACGGGCTTCGGCTCATTCACGATTACAACAAGGAGATGGGAAATGGCTGAACGCCTGATCTATCTGCCGCTCGGCGGAGCGGGCGAAATTGGCATGAATGCCTATGTCTACGGTTACGGTCAGCCCGGCAAGGAACGTCTGATCCTTGTCGATCTGGGGGTGACCTTCGGCGACATGGAAGGCAGCCCGGGGATCGATCTGATCATGCCCGACCTGACCTGGCTGGAACAGAACCGCCACCGGCTGGAGGCGATCTTCGTCACCCACGGGCACGAGGATCACATCGGCGCGCTTGGCCATATGTGGGGTCGGCTGGACGTTCCGGTCTATGCCCGCCGCTTCACCGGTACGCTGGTGCGCCTGAAGATGGAGGAGCACGGCCTGCCGGCCGAGGCGGTCAATATCGTCGCCCCCCGCCCGGCGGTGACGCAGGTCGGCCCGTTCTCGGTGCAATTCGTGCCGATCAGCCATTCGATCCCCGAAAGCTCGGCGCTGATCATCGACACGCCTGCGGGCCGGATCGTGCATACCGGCGACTTCAAGACCGACATGACCCCGGTTCTGGGCGATGCCTTCGACCCGGTCGGCCTGTCCGAGATCGCCGCCGAGGGCAAGGGCGTCAAGGTTCTGGCCTGCGACAGCACCAATATCTTCTCGACCCATCCCGGCCGGTCCGAGGCCGTTCTGGCCACGCCGATCCTGGAATGGGTGATGGCGCAGCCGAACATGGTCGTGGCCACCACCTTTGCCAGCAACATCGCGCGGCTGAAGACGCTGGCCGATGCGGCCCGCGCTTCGGGTCGCAAGGTCTGTCTGCTGGGCCGCGCCATGCGCCGCATGGTCAGCGTGGGTTTCGATTCCGGCGTGTTGAAGGATTTCCCCGACACGATCGGCCCGGAAGAGGCCGCCAAGCTGCCCCGCAACAAGGTCATGCTGCTGGTCACCGGCAGCCAGGGCGAACGCCGCGCCGCCAGCGCGCAGCTGTCGCGCGGCCGCTATCTGGGCCTGTCGCTGAAAGAGGGCGACAGCTTCCTCTTCAGCTCCAAGACCATTCCCGGCAACGAGAAGTCGGTCGGTCGCATCATGAATGCGCTGAGCGAGGGCGGGATCGAAGTCTATGATGCCGATGACGGGCTGTATCACGTCTCGGGCCACGCCAACCGGCCCGATATCGAGGCGGTCCACGATCTGCTGAAACCCAAGATCGTGATCCCCATGCATGGCGAGCATCTGCATCTGCGCGAGCATATGATGCTGGCCCGTGCCAAGGGGCTGATTTCGGAAGTGGTCACCAATGGCAAGATGCTGGATCTGACGGGCGACCGCCCCAAGGTCGTCGATCATGTCGAGACCGGGCGGCTTTATCTGGACGGAAACCAGCTGATCGGTGCCATGGACGGGGTCGTGCGCGACCGCATCCGGCTGGCGCTGAACGGCCATGCCATGGTCAGTGTCATCGTGGACGAAGATGACAAGGTGCTGCCCGATGCCTGGGTCGAACTGATGGGCCTGTCGGAAAAGACCCGCGCCGGCGGCGATCTGGCCCGCCATGTCGAATCCGAACTGTCCGAGTTCCTGGAGCGCGCCGATGCCCGCACGGTCCGCGACGATGGCAAGATGGACGAGGCGATCCGCAAGATCACCCGTCAGGTGACGATGGAAGAAATCGGCAAGAAGCCCGAAGTGACGGTGATCATCAGCCGCCTGATGGCCGACTGACCCCTGGATTGCGTCCCGCGACAGCCGGGGGACTTTGCGTCCCCCGGACCCCCTGCAGGATATTTTTATGAAGAAGAAGCCAGATGCCTCATCAGGGCGCCTTTGGCTTCTTCTTCATCTTGGCTGAAATATCCCGCGGGGGGTCCGGGGGGTGCGAAGCCCCCCGGCCTTCGCGGGACGCAAATGATCGGTGGGGCTTGAAACCGGCACCGGCTTGCGGCACTTGCGCGGCATGAGCGATTCATCCCCCCCCGTCTTCGATCCCAACCCGCCCCGGCGGAACTTTTATGGCCGCCGTCATGGCAAGACCCTGCGCCAGAGCCAGAAGGGCTATCTGTCCGAGGATCTGGGCGATCTTCGTCCGCGCGGGATCACCGTGGATGACAATCCGGATCGCCGGCCCATCGACCCTCGCGCGATCTTTGGCGATGATCGGCCCCTGTGGCTGGAGGTCGGCTTTGGCGGGGGCGAGCATATGGTGCATATGGCCGCCACCTATCCTGACATCGGGATCATCGGATGCGAGCCCTATATCAACGGGGTCGCCATGCTGCTGGGCAAGATCCGGGCAGCGGGGGTCGGCAATGTCAGCGTGCATCCGGGCGATGCGCGCGATCTGATGGATGTGCTGCCCGACGCCTGCATCGACCGCGCCTTTCTGATGTATCCCGATCCCTGGCCCAAGGCGCGGCATCATCGCCGCCGCTTTGTCACGCCCGAGCATCTGCAGCCCCTGGCGCGGGTGATGGCGCCGGGCGGGATCTTTCGCGTGGCCAGCGACATTCCCGATTATATCCGCCAGACCCGCGAAGAGGTGCCGGTGGCGGGGTTCGGGATGATCTCGGACACGGACCAGCCATGGGACGACTGGATCAGCACGCGCTATGAACAAAAGGCGCTGCGCGACGGGCGGCCGCCCCATTATGTGACCTTTCGCAGGCTTTAGGGCGCAGACAAAAAGCCCGCCGGACCGGCGGGCTTTTTCTATTCGACCGTCACCGATTTGGCGAGGTTGCGGGGCTGGTCCACATCGGTGCCTTTGGCAACAGCCGTGTGATAGGCCAGATATTGCATCGGCACCGCGTAAAGGATCGGCTGGAACACGCCCCCGCCCGAGGGCAAAGCGAGGCTCGCCGTCACGCCTTCGCCCGCCGCGGCGATCCCGCTGGCATCTGAAATCAGCAGCACGCGCCCGTGCCGGGCCATGACCTCTTGCATGTTCGAGATGGTCTTGTCGAACAGCGCGTCATGCGGGGCCAGCACCACCACCGGCACATCGCCGTCGATCAGCGCGATGGGGCCGTGCTTCAGCTCGCCCGAGGCATAGCCTTCGGCATGGATATAGCTGAGCTCCTTGAGCTTCAGCGCGCCTTCCAGTGCGACCGGATAGAGCGCGCCGCGCCCCAGATAAAGGACATCGCGGGCCTGCGCCAACCACTCGGCCTGCGTGCGGCATTCGTCGGTCAGGGCCAGCACCTGCGCCAGCAGGGCGGGGATGCTGCGCAGGTCGCGCAGATGGGCGGCAAGTCCCGCATCGTCGATCCGGCCCCGGGCATGGGCTGCCTTCAGCGCCAGCACGCCCAGCACCGCCAGCTGGCAGGTGAAGGCCTTGGACGAGGCCACGCTGACCTCCATCCCCGCCAGTGTCGGCAGGGCCAGATCGGCGTCGCGGGCGATGGCCGAGGTGCCCACGTTGACCAACCCCACCGTCTGCGCCACCTTGCCGCGCGCGTAATGCAGGGCCGCCAGCGTATCGGCGGTCTCGCCCGACTGGCTGACGGCGACAAACAGGCTGGCGGGCGACAAGGGCGGCTCGCGATAGCGGAATTCGGACGCGACGTCGATGTCGCAGGGCAGGCCCGCCACCTGTTCGAACCAGTATTTCGCGACATGGCCCGCCAGATGCGCGGTGCCGCAACCGACCAGCGTGATGCGGTCGATGACCGCGAAATCCAGACCGTCGGGCAGAACGATCCGATCCTCCTTGACGTAATGGGACAGCACGTTGCCGATGACCATCGGCTGTTCGGCGATCTCCTTGGCCATGAAATGGCGGTGCCCGGCGCGGTCGATGACCGAGGCGCCGACATCGATCCGGGCGGTGGCGCGGTGGGCCTGATGACCCTCGGCGTCCCAGACCTGAAGGCCCGCGCGGGTCAGGACGGCATGATCGCCATCCTCCAGATAGGTGATGCGGTCGGTAAAGGGCGCCAGCGCCACCGCGTCCGAGCCAAGGAACATCTCGCCGTTGCCATGACCGATGGCCAGCGGGCTGCCCTTGCGCGCGGCGATCAGCAGATCGCCCTCGCCCTGAAACAGGAAGGCCAGCGCAAAGGCGCCCTGCAGCCGGGCCAGCGTGGCGCGGGCGGCCTCCAGCGGGGACAGGCCTTGGTCCAGATGATGCGCGGTCCACAGCGCCACGGTTTCGGTATCGGTCTGCGATTCCGGCTGAATGCCCAGTTCGGCCAGTTCGGCCCGCAATTCGCGGAAATTCTCGATGATGCCGTTATGGACGACGGCGACGCGGCCCGACTGATGGGGATGGGCGTTCACCTCGGTCGCGGGGCCGTGGGTGGCCCACCGGGTATGGCCGATGCCAGCATGACCCTGCAGCGGTTCATGCACCAGACGGTCGCTGAGATTGACCAGCTTGCCGACCGCCCGCCGGCGATCCAGCTGCCCCGAGGCATCGACGGTCGCCACGCCGGCGCTGTCATAGCCGCGATATTCCAGCCGCCGCAGCGCGTCGACCAGTTGGGGCGAAACCTCGTGATGGCCCAGAATGCCGATAATGCCGCACATCAGCGTGTCTCCTTTGCGGCGCGCAGGGCCGCCATCAGGCGGACCGCAAGGCCCGGTTTCGTCACCTGTCGCGACCGGCCGAGCGCCAGCGCGCCGTCGGGGACATCTTCGGTGATGGTGCTGCCCGATCCGGTCATCGCGTCAGAGCCGATGGTGACCGGGGCGACCAGCATCGTGTCGCTGCCGATGAAGGCGCGGGCGCCGATCACCGTGCGGTGTTTGCCGACTCCATCGTAATTGCAGGTGATCGTGCCCGCACCGATATTGGTATGTTCGCCCACATGGGCGTCGCCCAGATAGGTCAGGTGGCCGACCTTGACGCCTTCGTCCAGCACGGCGTTCTTGATTTCCACGAAATTGCCGACATGCACATCGCCGCCCAGTTCCGCGCCGGGGCGCAGGCGGGCAAAGGGTCCGACCGTGGCGCCCGCGCTGACATGGCACCCCTCGAGATGGCAGAAGGGCAGGATCTCGGCCCCCGATTCGATGGTGACGCCGGGGCCGAAGACGACATTCGGGCCGATGATCGCATCGCGACCGATCACCGTATCCAGCGCAAAGAAGGTGCTGGCCGGGTCGGTCAGAGTGACGCCATCGGCCATCGCAAGGGCGCGGGCCCGGGTCTGGAACGCGGCTTCGGCATCGGCCAGTTCGGCGCGGGTGTTGATGCCCAGGGTTTCGTCCTCGTCGCAGATCACCACATCGGCGCGGTGTCCGTCTTCGCGGGCCAGGGCGGGCAGGTCGGTCAGATAATATTCGCCTGCCGCATTGTCATTCGTCAGCCGCACCAGCAGGCGTCGCAACAGGCCCGCATCCAGCGCCATGACGCCCGAATTGCACAGCGCGATGTCGCGGGTGGCGGCATCGGCATCCTTGTATTCGACGATCCGTTCCAGCCCCTGTTGCGTGACGATCAGACGGCCATAGCGGCCCGGATCGGCTGCCTCGAAGCCCAGCACCACAAGATCCGAGGGGTGGCTGGACAGCGCCGCCAGCGTCTCGGGGCTGATGAAGGGGGTGTCGCCGTAAAGGACGATGACCCGACCCTCGAACCCTTCCAGCGCGGGCAGGGCCTGACGGACGGCATGGCCGGTGCCCAGCTGTTCGGCCTGCAACACGGTGGCGGCATCGGGGTCCAGCCGGGCGACGGCCTTGGCCACCGCCGCCGCGCCATGACCGGTCACCACCACGATCTGTTCGGGATCGAGACTGTGGGCCGCCATCAGCGCATGGCCGACCAGCGGCACGCCGCCAAGCCGGTGCAGCACCTTGGGCAGGTCCGACTGCATCCGGCTGCCCTGACCCGCCGCCAGAATCACCACCGCCACTGCGCTTTCCGACATGCCACCACCCATGAACTGTTTGCTTTTCTTAACTGGCGTTCTAATCGGGGCAGGACGCGCTGGCTAGGGCCGGCACGCTCACCTTTGTTTACCGAACATTACCAAAAGGGATGGCGCATGGCAGGCACGGTGGTTTTCGATCTGGACGGAACGCTGGCCGATACCTCGGGGGATCTGGTGGCGGCGGCCAATGCCTGCTTTCGGGCGCGGGGTCTGGGCGATCTGCTGGACCCGGTCGCGGATGCGCTGACCGCGTTTCACGGCGGTCGCGCCATGCTGCGGGCCGGATACGGCCGGATGGGCCCCGATCATCTGCTGCCGCCCGGTGCCGAGGATGAGGATTTCGACCGCCTGCTGGGCCATTACGGCGCCGCCATCGCGGTGCATACGCGGCTGTATCCTGGCGTGCTGGAGGCGCTGGACCAACTGGCGGCGGATGGGCATGTGCTGTCCATCTGTACCAACAAGCCCGAGGCGCTGGCCCATCAATTGCTGGGTGAACTGGGTATTGCCGATCGGTTTGCCTCGATGATCGGCGCCGATACGCTGCCGGTGAAAAAACCCGATCCTCGCCATTACCGTGCCGCCGTCGACGGTGCGGGGGGCGATGTCGCGCGGTCCTTTCTGGTCGGCGATACCGAGACCGACCGCAAGACCGCAGCCGCAGCCGGGGTCAGGGTCGCGCTGGTGGCCTTTGGCCCGGAAGGCGAGGGTCTGAGCCGGCTGGCCCCCGAGGCGATGCTGGGGCATTTCGACGAATTGCCCGAACTGGCGCGGTCCTGGCTGGGGTAGGATGGGGGGCCAGCCCCCCATCGCCTGACGGCGATTCCCCCCGGGATATTTTTATGAAGAAGACGCCTATTCGGCCTCGTCGGCGGGTTGCGCGTTCAGATGGCCGTAATTCTGGGCGCCGATGGTGTCATAGAGGCTGAGCTGGGTTTCGAGAAAGTCGATATGGCCTTCCTCGTCCTGAATCAGTTCCTCGAACAGGATCTTGCTGGGATAGTCGCGGACCTGATCGCAATGATCGCGCGCCTCGATATACAGGCTGCGGGCCTCGTGTTCGGCGGCCAGATCGCTTTCCAGCGTTTCCTTGAGGTTCTGGCCGATCCGCAGCGGGTCCAGTTTCTGCAGGTTCGGGTGACCTTCCAGAAAGATGATGCGCTGGATCAGCTTGTCGGCGTGGTTCATCTCTTCGATGGATTCCTCGCGCGATTTCTTGGCGATCTTGCCGAAACCCCAATCCTCCTGCAGGCGGTAATGCAGCCAGTACTGGCTGACCGCGGTCAGTTCAGAGCGCAGTGCGGCGTTCAGGTATTCGATGACTTTGGCGTCGCCCTTCATGGGAGGCATCCTTCTTGCTGTCTGTTCTGGTCCGCAAAATCGGCGGAGCGACGCCCAGCTTATCGCAGGCGCGCATGGTGTCCAGAAAGAGCGGCATGCAGCCGCCGCAATCGGCGCGTTTTCCCAAGGCGTGATAGATCTTGCCGGGCGTGATGATCGTTTGCGGGTCCGACATGCGCATCCAGTCGATGGCGGCGTGGATGTCGCGATCCGAAATCTGGGTGCAATGGCAAACGATCATGGCGGGCTCCCTGTCGCGGCGAAACTGACCGATTCTGTCGGGCTTGTAAAGTCCGATGGTTTCGCTTGGTCATCACAGGGACTTGACGGAGAGGCTTGACGGGCGGGCCCCGGCGCCGCAGAAGCCCCGGCCATGAAGCTGTCCGATTTCGATTTCGACCTGCCCCCCGGCCTGATCGCCACGCGGCCTGCGCGTCCGCGCAGTGCGGCGCGTCTGTTGCTGGCCGAAGGGGGCACGATCGCCGACCGGAACGTGGGCGATCTGCCCGACATCCTGCGGCCCGGCGATCTGCTGGTGCTGAACGACACCAAGGTCATCCCCGCCCGTCTGACCGGCACCCGCACCCGCCAGTCCGCGCAGGGCGAGGTCACCGCGCGGATCGAGGTCACCCTGCTGGAGCCCGCGGCCGAGGGCTGGCAGGCGCTGGCCAAGCCCCTGCGCAAGCTGCGCGTGGGCGAGGTGATCCGGTTCGGCGATGCCCTGTGCGCCACGGTGGCCGATCTGGGCGATGGCGGGCTGAGGCTGGTCTTTGACGCCACGGGCGAGGCCTTCGATGCGGCGCTGAACACGGTCGGGGCGATGCCCTTGCCGCCTTACATCGCCGCATTGCGGGCGCCGGACGATCAGGACCGGCAGGATTACCAGACGATCTGGGCGGCGCGCCAGGGGGCGGTGGCCGCCCCGACGGCCAGCCTGCATTTCGACGCGCCGCTGCTGGCGGCGCTGGCCGCGCGCGGGGTCGAATTCGTGCATGTCACCCTGCATGTCGGGGCGGGCACCTTTCTGCCGGTCAAGGTCGAGGATGTGACCACCCACCGCATGCATGCCGAATGGGGCGAGGTGGACGAGGCCGCCGCCGCCGCCATCAACCGTGCCAAATCCGAAGGCCGCCGGGTGATCCCGGTGGGCACCACCGCGCTGCGGCTGATCGAATCGGCGGCTCCAGAGCCGGGGCGGATCGCGCCGTTCCGGGGCACGACCGACATCTTCATCTATCCCGGCCATCACTTCCGGGTGACGGATGGGCTGATGACCAATTTCCATCTGCCCAAATCGACGCTGCTGATGCTGGTCTCGGCCCTGATGGGGGCGGAAAAGATCAGGGAAATCTATGGACATGCGGTGTCTGAGCGTTATCGTTTCTTCAGTTACGGCGATGCGTCGCTGCTGATCCCCTGAGGTCGTATTCCGGCTGGCATCGGGGCTGCGGCGCGACTAGGGCAGGGGGCCTGACCCTTCCCGACCTCTGACAGAACGAGACCCGCGATGATTTCGGTGTTGCGCACCACCTGGCCTTTGCTTTTGGGCATTCTGCTGCTGATGGTCGGCAACGGCATGCAGGGCACGCTTCTGGGTATCCGGGGCGGGATCGAGGGCATCCCGACCCTGCAGATGTCGATCGTCATGTCGGGATATTACGGCGGCTTTCTGCTGGGCAGCCTGACCGTGCCGGACCTGATCAAGAATGTCGGCCATGTGCGGGTCTTTGCGGCGCTTGGGTCGCTGGTCTCGGCCGCGCTGATCCTGTTCGCGGTCGAGCCGCACTGGCTTGGCTGGACGGCATTGCGGTTTCTGATCGGGTTCTGTTTCTGCGGTGTCTATGTCACGGCGGAAAGCTGGCTGAACGCCGGATCGACGAACGAGAACCGGGGCCAGTCGCTGTCGGCCTATATGATCGTGCAGCTGCTGGGGATCGTGGTCGCGCAGGCCTTGCTGAACGTGGGCGATCCGGGGGGCTATCTGCTGTTCATCATTCCCTCGGTGCTGGTGTCGCTGGCCTTCACGCCGATCCTGCTGTCGGCCCAGCCCGCCCCGCAATTCGAGACGATCAAGCGGATGTCGTTCCGCGATCTGTACCGCGCCAGCCCGCTTGGCTGCGTGGGGATCTTCCTGATGGGGGGCGTGTTTTCGGCGCTGGCGGGCATGTCCTCGGTCTGGGGGGCGCAGATCGGGCTGTCGGTGGCGCAGATCAGCCTGTTCGTGGCCGCGATCTATGCGGGGGGGCTGGTGCTGCAATATCCGATCGGCTGGATTTCCGACCGCTATGACCGCAGAAAGCTGGTCCTGATACTGTCGGCCATTGGCGGGCTGGCCGCCCTGATCGTGATCGCTGCGCAACCGGGCACGGTCGGGCTGATCATCACCGGCGCGATCATGGGGGGCGTGGCGAACCCGATCTATGCGCTGCTATTGGCCTATACCAACGATTATCTGGAACAGTCGGACATGGCCTCGGCCTCGGCGGGGCTGCTGTTCATCTATGGGATCGGCAGCATGGGCGGGCCAATCATCACCGGCTGGCTGATGGGGGTGATCGGACCGGACGGGTACTGGGTCTATATGGGCGTGCTGCTGGCGTTGCTGACGGCCTATGCGGGATGGCGTGCGACGCAGCGCCGGGCGCTGACGCCCGATCAGCAGGGCAGCTTTGCGATCATCACCCCGAATGCGACGCCCTTTGCCGTCGAGGCGGTGCTGGACGAGGCGCAATCGGACAACCCGCCCAGCCAGCAGGCCGCAGCGCCGGGATGAGCCGCGGCCTGCGCGCCCGGCTTGCCGGTCTGGCGCGAATGGTTTAACGCTGAACTATATGCATTTCAGCGGGGGACCCGATGGCCCAGAATTTCGACATGGTGGTGATCGGCGCCGGACCGGGCGGCTATGTCGCCGCGATCCGGGGCGCGCAGCTGGGCCTGAAGGTGGCCTGTATCGAACGCGAGAATCTGGGCGGCATCTGCCTGAACTGGGGCTGCATCCCGACCAAGGCCCTGCTGCGCAGCGCCGAGGTTTATCACCTGATGCACCGCGCCAAGGATTTCGGCCTGAAGGCCGAGAACATCAGCTATGATCTGGATGCTGTGGTCAAACGCTCTCGTGGGGTGTCCAAGCAGATGGAAGGCGGGATCGCGCATCTGTTCAAGAAGAACAAGGTGACGGCAATCATGGGCGAGGCCCGGCTGGCCGGCAAGGGCAAGATCATCGTCAAGACCGCCAAGGGCGAGGAAGAGCTGACCGCCAAGACCATCGTGCTGGCCACCGGCGCGCGGGCGCGCGAATTGCCGGGGCTGGAGCCGGATGGCAAGACGGTCTGGAGCTATCGCCACGCGCTGGTGCCGCCGCATATGCCCAAGCGGCTGCTGGTCATCGGATCGGGCGCCATCGGCATCGAATTCGCCAGCTTTTACAACACGCTTGGCGCCAAGACGACGGTGGTCGAGGTCATGGACCGCGTGCTGCCGGTCGAGGATGCCGAGATCGCGGCATTCGCCAAGAAGCAGTTCGTCAAGCAGGGCATGACCATCATGGAGAAATCCACGGTCAAGAAGCTGGATCGCAAGGGCGCCGTGGTGACCGCCCATATCGAGACCGGCGGCAAGACCGAAACGATGGAGTTCGACACGGTGATTTCCGCCGTGGGCATCGTCGGCAATACCGAGGGTCTGGGGCTGGAAGCGGCGGGCATCAAGGTCGACCGCACCCATGTGATCACCGATGAATTCTGCCGCACCGGTCTTGAGGGCGTCTATGCCATCGGCGATTTGGCAGGCGCCCCCTGGCTGGCGCATAAGGCCAGCCACGAGGGCATGATGGTCGCCGAACTGGCCGCGGGCGGTCATCCGCATGCGATCAAGCCCGGCAGCATCGCGGGCTGCACCTATTGCAACCCGCAGATTGCCAGCGTCGGCCTGACCGAGGCCAAGGCGAAAGAGATGGGTCTGGACATCAAGGTCGGGCGTTTCCCCTTCATGGGCAATGGCAAGGCCGTGGCGCTTGGCGAGGCCGAGGGCATGGTCAAGACGATCTTCGACGCCAAGACCGGCGAACTGCTGGGCGCCCATATGGTCGGAGCCGAAGTCACCGAGCTGATTCAGGGCTATGTCATCGGGCGCCAGCTGGAGACGACCGAGGCGGAACTGATCGAGACAGTCTTCCCGCACCCGACCCTGTCCGAAATGATGCATGAATCGGTGCTGGCGGCTTACGGGCGCGCGATCCACATCTGAACCATCCACTGCCGAGCCCGGCGCCTTGTGGCGGGCGTTGACGGGGGGCCTTGCGCCCCCCGTCGCGATTCTCGCGACTCCCCCCGCAGGATATTTCTGCCAAGATGAACGGGGAGGCCCCGCGTCAGTTGGCGGGGGTCAGGGTGGTGATGCCGGCCGATGCGGCGCGGGCCAGATCCGGGTCCAGCGACATGCCGATATATTCGCCCCGCCGCCACAAGCCTGCCAGATCGTCGTAATGGCGCGACAGCGGGTGGCCCGACTGGCCGGTCGATGTGATGAAGACCGAACTGTCTGGATCGGCCAGATCGATCACGCTGCGAAAGCCCGCGCCGGTGGCGGCCTGAAAGGGCTCGGCTCCGGCGCCGAAGAGGCCGCTGCGCGCGACGGTGAATTCACCGCCCGAGATGGATTGGGTGATGTTCATGATCCAGCCAAGCGCGGGCAGCCCGCCCAGACCGGGATGGTGGTGGACGGCCTGATGCGCGTCGCCCCATCGCCAGCTGGTCACGTCGGGGCCATAGCGCGCGGTCAGGTCCAGAATCGCCCGGTCCAGCGCCTGCCGGGCAATGGTGGCGCAATCCTCGGTCGCGGCGCTTTGCACGACATTGCACCAGCGCGCGGCATTGTCGCGGTTGCGAAAGACCGCATCGATGAAGCGTGGGTGCAGGCGGGTGATGTCATCGGCCATTGGCCCCAGTTCGTCCCGGATCAGCCGGTCCTGCAGCGCGGCCATCCAGGCGGCATGGATCAGCGGTTCGGGCAGATGTTCGTTCATGGCACCGTCCCATTCGGCCAGCAGGGTCAGGGCGTCCTGACGCTGGCGTTCGGGGGTTCCGGGTGCTGCCGGATCGCCGGTGAACCACAGATTGGCGCCCACCAGCGGCAGAAGCGCGCGAGCCGCCGGGCTGACGATGTCCAGTTGGGCGGCGATGAAGCTGTCGCGGGAATGAACCTCTCGGTCTGCCAGCAGGCGCGTCAGGCGGTCGCGGCGCAGATCGTCGGTGGCGGGCTCGTCGGTAGAGAGGGACAGGCCCAGGGCCGGGCGTTCGGCGGCGGCTGTCAGCGGGGTGACGCCCTGCCAGCCGGTCTGGGCCAGCCAGCCGGGGGCGGGCATGGCGCCGC
>NZ_RQRT01000051.1 GCF_004335005.1 Paracoccus nototheniae
CCCCAGCCCAGCTGGACACGACCACCCCCGAACAGCGCGCCGCCGCAGCCCAGACCCCGGCCAGCGCCAGTGCCGAGACGCGGCTTGGCACCACTGTCGCCTCGCTTGGCAATCCGTCCGAGGGCGGGTTCTGGATCAAGACCCCGCTGGTCGATGCGCCCGCGCAGGGGCGCATCGTTAACCCGGCCACCGGCAAATCCGCCCAGGTCGAGCTGCGGCCCCTGTCGGGCGGCGGCAGCGGCAGTCAGGTGTCGCTGCCCGCGCTGCAGCTGCTGGGCGTATCGCTGACCGACCTGCCGACGCTGGAGGTCTACCGCTCCTGATCGGGGGCGGGGATGTGATCGGTCGCCGGATCTGCCGGGGGCTGGTCCGAGGGCGCAGGATCTGTGGGCGCCGGATTTGTGGGCGCCGGATCTGAGGACGGCTAATCCAGCAGATCCCCGGCACCCGTGTCCGGTCCGGCCTCGGTGTCCAGCCCTGCATCCGTGTCCGGCCCGGTTTCGGCCTCCGGTTCAGGCTCCGGTTCCGCCATTTCGGCCCGCGCCCCGTGCCATTGGGCGACGCGGTCGGGATCATGCTTGGCCAGATCGCGCGCCCAGATCAGCGCCGCCTGCCGGACCGCGCCATTGCGATCCGCCGACAGGCGCAGCGCGCGTTCCAGCACCATTTCCTGCACCGCGACATCCTCGGGCTTGGGATTGCTCAGCTTGGCCCAGGGCAGAGTCGCCATCAGCAGACCCCGCCGCAGCCAGGGGTTGCGGCTGCCCGACCAAGCCGCGATCAGGTCCAGCCGCGCGGGCTCGGCGACCAGCCTTCGCGCCAGCGCCGACATGACCGCATCGCCGATCTCGGCCCCGTCGATCTGCACCGCCCATTCCAGCAGCAGCGCCCATGCCGCGTCGTCGGGCCGCATCCGGGCCTGCACCAGCAGGCGGGCGGCGGTCAGTCGCGCCTCGTGGATGTCGCTGTCCCACAGCGCGCGGGCCAGCGCCAGCCGGGCGTCAATGTCCAGCGCGCCGCGCCATTCGGCGGCCAGCGCCTCGATCTGGGCGGGGGGCACGCCCAAGGTTTCGCGGCCGCTTTTGTGGCGGGCGCTGGCGCGGGCGGCGCGTTCGGGGTCGGCCATGTCGCGCAGCCGGTCCAGTTCCTGCATCGGGATCTCCTTTGATCAGGCCCCCTTCTAGGGCCGGGCCGCCAAAGCCTCAAGATCGCCAAGCCGCAAGATCACGGTGGCAGGGCCGGGGCAGGCGGGCTAAAAGACCCGCAAAACCGCAAAAAGGGTGGCCCATGTCGCATTCCGCAGAACCCCGTCCGATGACCGCCCGCCGCACCGGCCCCCTGACGGGCGAGGCGCTGGTGCCGGGCGACAAGTCGATCAGCCACCGCGCCCTGATCCTGGGCGCCATGGCGGTAGGCGAGACGCGGATCACCGGCCTTCTGGAGGGGCAGGACGTGCTGGACACCGCCCGCGCGATGCAGGCCTTCGGCGCGCAGGTCGACCGGCACGGACCCGGCGACTGGTCGGTTCATGGCGTCGGTGTGGGCGGGTTCCGCAGCCCGGACAGCGTGATCGATTGCGGCAATTCCGGCACCGGCGTGCGGCTGATCATGGGGGCGATGGCCACCACCCCCATCACCGCGACCTTTACCGGGGATGCCAGCCTGTCACGCCGCCCGATGGCGCGGGTCACCGACCCGCTGGCGCAGTTCGGCGCCCGCTTCACGGCGCGCGACGGCGGGCGCCTGCCCATCACCATCGAAGGTGCCACCGACCCGGTCCCGGTCACCTATCACACCCCCGTGGCCAGCGCGCAGATCAAATCGGCGATCCTGCTGGCGGGCCTCAACGTCCCCGGCGACACGGTGGTGATCGAGCCTGAACCCACCCGCGATCATTCCGAACGGATGCTGGCGGGCTTCGGCGCGCAGATCCGCACCGAGACCGTCCCCGAGGGGCACAAGGTCACCCTGACCGGCCGCCCCGAACTGCGCCCGCAGCCCATCGCCGTGCCGCGCGATCCCTCCAGCGCGGCCTTTCCGGTGGCGGCGGCGCTGATCGTGCCGGGCTCGGATATCCGGGTGCCGGGCGTCAGCCGCAATCCGACGCGGGACGGGCTGTATGTCACGCTGCTGGAGATGGGCGCCGACATCACCTTCGACAATCCCCGCGAGGAAGGCGGAGAGCCGGTGGCCGATCTGCTGGTCCGCCACGGCCCGCTGAGGGGCGTGACGGTGCCCGCCGACCGCGCCGCCAGCATGATCGACGAATTCCCGATCCTGTCGGTCATCGCCGCCTTTGCCACCGGCACGACGGTCATGAACGGCGTGGCCGAGCTGCGCGTGAAGGAAAGCGACCGCATCGACGCGATGGCGCAGGGCCTCAGGGCCAATGGCGTCCGGGTCGACGAAACGCCCGACAGCATGACCGTTCACGGCATGGCGCGCGTGCCGGGCGGCGGCCATGCCGTCACCCATCTGGACCACCGCATCGCCATGTCCTTTCTGGTCCTGGGCCTTGCCACCGACCAGCCCGTCACCATCGACGATGCCGGCCCCATCACAACCTCCTTCCCGGACTTCACCCCCCTGATGACCCTCCTCGGCGCCAGCCTTTCTTCTTCATGAAAATATCCCGGGGGGGAGTCCGCAGGACGGGGGGCAGCGCCCCCCTCTTTCTCTCAGCCCTCCACAGGATACCCTACGCTCGCCAGCGCCACCCGGATCTCGTCCAGAATGGCCGGATCGTCGATGGTGGCAGGCGCCTTGACCGTCTCTCCATCCGCGATCCTGGCCATGGTGGCGCGCAGGATCTTGCCCGATCGGGTCTTGGGCAGACGCTCGACCACGCAGGCGGTGCGAAAGGCCGCGACCGGGCCGATCTGGTCGCGGACCATGCGCACGACCTCGGCCACGATTTGCGCGGGCTCGGTCGTGATCCCTTTCTTGAGGCATAGCAGCCCAAGCGGCGCCTGACCCTTCAGCGCATCGGCGACCCCGATCACCGCGCATTCGGCGACGGCGGGATGGGCCGACAGAACCTCTTCCATGGCGCCGGTGGACAGGCGGTGGCCCGCCACGTTGATCACGTCATCGGTGCGCGCCATGATATAGACATAGCCGTCCGCATCGACATAGCCCGCATCGCCTGTCTCGTAGAAACCGGGGAAATGCTGCAGATAGGCTTTGTCGAACCGGCTTTCGGCATTCCACAGCGTCGGCAGGGTGCCGGGCGGCAAGGGCAGGCGCAGCACGATGGCGCCAAGCGTGCCGGGGGCGACGGGATGGCCGGCCTCGTCCAGAACCTGCACGTCATAGCCGGGCATGGGCAGCGCCGGGCTGCCCTTTCTGACCGGCAGCAGGCCGGCGCCAAGCGGGTTGGCGGCGATCGGCCAGCCGGTCTCGGTCTGCCACCAATGGTCGATCACCGGCACGTTCAGGCGATCCTCGGCCCAGGTGATCGTGTCGGGATCGGCGCGCTCTCCGGCCAGAAACATCGCCTTGAGGCCCGACAGATCATGACCCGCCACCAGATCGCCCTGCGGATCGTCGCGCTTGACGGCGCGGATGGCGGTGGGGGCGGTGAAAAAGCTTTTGACCTTATGTTCGGCGATCACCCGCCAGAAGGTGCCCGCATCGGGGGTGCCCACCGGCTTGCCCTCGAACACCACGGTGGTGGCGCCCGCGATCAGCGGACCATAGACGATATAGCTGTGCCCCACGACCCAGCCCACATCCGAGGCGACCCAGAACACATCCCCCGGCCCGATATCGTAGATGTTCGGCACGCTCCAGGCCAGCGCGACCAGATGGCCTGCGGTGTGGCGCACCACGCCTTTGGGCTGACCGGTCGTCCCCGAGGTATAAAGGATATAGGCCGGATGGTTGCCCGTCACAGGGACGCAATCCACGGGCGAGGCGGCCTCCACCGCCGCATCCCAGTCCAGATCGCGGCCCGGCGTCATCTCGCCCGCGCATTCGGGGCGCTGAAAGACGATGGTCAGGTCGGGCTTGTGGGTGGCCTCGGCGATGGCGCGGTCCATCAGCGGCTTGTAGGGGACGATCCGCCCCGGCTCCAACCCGCAGCTTGCGGCGATGATCGCCCGGGGTTTGGCGTCGTCGATGCGCACCGCCAGCTCATGCGCCGCAAAGCCGCCGAAAACCACCGAATGGATCGCGCCGATCCGGGCGCAGGCCAGCATCGCCTGCAACGCCTGCGGGATCATCGGCATATAGATGATCACCCGGTCGCCCTTGCCGATGCCATGCGCGGCCAGCACCCCCGCCAGCCGCGCCACGCTGTCCTGCAATTGGGCATAGGTCAGTCTGGTGACGCTGCCGGTCATCGGGCTGTCATGGATCACCGCCAGCCGGTCGCCGTGACCCGCCGCCACATGCCGGTCCAGCGCGTTCCAGCAGGTGTTGACCATGCCATCGGCGAACCATTCCCCCGCAGGCCCCTGATCGAAAAAGGCGCGGCTTGGCGGGGTGGTCCAGTCGATCGCCTGACTGGCCTGCATCCAGAACGCCTCGGGATCGGCTTTCCAGCGGGCATAGATCTGATGATAGGACATGACGCTCCCCCTCCAAGGAATGACGATTTGTGTCGCAGGAAGGGGGGCGTCGCGCAACCTTGTTAGCGTCCAGACCAGGCCGGGCGCAGCACTATTTTGCAACTTTCAGGGCCAGTAGTTTGCAAAAGAAACGGCGCCGCAAAGGATCTTTGCCGCGCCGCCATATTTTGCAAACCAGACCGGCAGGATCAGCCGTAATGGGTGACCGGGGTGCCTGCCAGAACGCTCATGTTCAGCAGGCCGCGCGTGGTGATGGATGGGGTGACGATATGGGCGCGGTTGCCCATCCCCATCAGGATCGGCCCGACCTCCAGCCCGCCCGCGCGCATCTTCAGCGCGTTCCTGACGCCCGAGGCCGCGTCCGTGCCCGCAAAGATCAGCACATTGGCCACGCCTTCCAGCCGCGATCCGGGGAAGATGCGTTCGCGCAGCTCCGGGTCCAGCGCGGCATCGACATGCATCTCTCCGTCATACATGAAATCGGGCTGACGGGCGTCCAGCAGAGCCAGAGCCTCGCGCATCTTGCGGCCCGAATAGCTGTCGGTATTGCCGAATTGCGAATGGCTGCACAGCGCGATCCGGGGCGGCAGGCCAAAGCGGCGGACATGGCGCGCGGCGCCCAGAACGGTTTCCATCACCTGCTGGGGGGTGGGGTCGTTGTGGCATTGCGTGTCGGCAATGAACAAAGGCCCGTCTTCCAGAATGATCATCGACAGCGCGCCGGTGGGCGTGCATCCGTCGCGGCCCAGAATCTGGCGGACATATTGCAAATGCCAGCTGTATTGCCCGAACGTGCCGCAGATCAGGCTGTCAGCCTCGCCCCGGTGAACCATGACGGCGCCGATGGCGGTGGTGTTGGTGCGCATGATCGCGCGGGCGATGTCGGGGCTGACCCCGCGCCGGGCCATCAGCCCGTGATAGGTTTCCCAGTAATCGCGATAGCGGGGATCGTTTTCGGGGTTCACGATCTCGAAATCGACTTCGGGGCGGATGGGCAGGCCCGCGCGTTCGGCGCGGGTGGCGATCACGTCGGGGCGGCCGATCAGGATCGGCACGTCGGTGGTTTCCTCCAGCATCGCATTGGCGGCGCGCAGCACGCGTTCATCCTCGCCCTCGGCAAAGACGATGCGACGGGTGACGGTCGCGGCGGCTTCGAAGACCGGGCGCATGATCAGCCCCGAGCGGAAGACCGAATCATCCAGCTTCTGCTTGTAGGCGGTCAGATCGGGCAGCGGGCGCGAGGCGACCCCGGTTTCCATCGCGGCCTGCGCCACGGCGCTGCTGACTACGCCCATCAGGCGCGGATCGAAGGGCTTGGGGATCAGGTATTCGGGACCGAAGGTCAGCGTCTCGCCGCGATAGGCGGTGGCGGCCTCGGCTGCGGTGGTGGCGCGGGCCAGGGCGGCGATGCCTTCGATGCAGGCGATCTTCATCTCATCGTTGATGGTTGTGGCGCCCACATCCAGCGCGCCGCGGAAGATGAAGGGGAAACACAGGACGTTGTTGACCTGATTGGGAAAATCGCTGCGGCCTGTGGCGATGATCGCGTCAGGGGCGACGGCGCGGGCGGCGTCGGGGTCGATTTCCGGATTGGGGTTGGCCAGCGCGAAGATGATCGGGCGCGGCGCCATGCGGCCCACCATCTCGGGCGTCAGGACGCCGGGACCGGACAGGCCCAGAAACAGATCGGCGCCGTCGATCACATCGGCCAGCGCGCGCTTGTCCGAGGCCTGCGCATAAGCGGCCTTTTGCGGGTTCATGTCGACCTCGCGGCCCTGATGGACCAGTCCGTGAATGTCGCACAGCCAGACGTTTTCGCGTTTCACGCCCAGCTTCAGCAGCATGTCCAGACAGGCGATGCCCGCCGCCCCACCGCCGGTGGACACGATGCGGATATCCTCGAATGCCTTGCCCGCAATGCGCAGCGCATTGGTGGCCGCAGCGCCCACGACAATCGCGGTGCCGTGCTGGTCGTCGTGAAAGACCGGAATGTTCATCCGTTCGCGGCAGATCTGTTCGACGATGAAACAGTCGGGGGCCTTGATATCCTCAAGGTTGATGGCGCCGAAGGTGGGTTCCAGCGCGCAGACGATCTCGGCCAGCTTATGGGGGTCGGGCTCGTTCAACTCGATGTCGAAACAGTCGATATTGGCGAATTTCTTGAACAGGACCGCCTTGCCCTCCATCACCGGCTTGGAGGCCAGCGCGCCGATATTGCCCAGACCCAGCACGGCGGTGCCGTTGGTGACCACGCCCACCAGATTGCCCTTGGTGGTATAGCGGGCGGCGGTGGCGGGGTCTGCCTTGATCTCCAGACAGGCTTCGGCGACGCCGGGGGAATAGGCACGGGCCAGATCGCGGCCATTCGCCATGGGCTTGGTCGCCCGGATCTCCAGTTTGCCCGGCCGTGGGAATTCGTGATAATCCAGCGCCGCCTGTCGTGCGCTGTCCTGCCTGCGTTCTTCCATCTTCGCCCCTCCGGTTTCGGAATTGGTTGACCGTTAAACCATATTCCGGGCGACGAACAGAAGGCTTGTGGCGCGCCAGCGCCTTGCGCCCCGATCCGCCCCGGCGCAGATTGGCGCCACTGTGACGAAAGGCGGATCATGTCATTGCTGGATGCGGCGCGCGACGTGCGCGAACGGGCCTATGTGCCCTATTCGAAATTCAAGGTGGGGGCGGCGATCCGGGGGGCCTCGGGCGCCATCTATCGCGGCTGCAACGTGGAAAACGTGGCATACCCCGAGGGCACCTGCGCCGAGGCCGGGGCCATCGCCGCGATGGTCGCCGCAGGCGAGACGCGCCTGACCGAGGTCGCGGTCATCGCCGACAGCCCCAGCCCGGTGCCCCCCTGCGGCGGTTGCCGCCAGAAGCTGGCCGAATTTGCCAATGCGGACGTGCCGGTTCTGCTGGCCACCACCGATGGCGCGGAAATGCGCACCACGGTCGGCGATCTGCTGCCGGGCCGTTTCGATGCGGGCCATATGGCGCGCACATGACCGATCCGCGTCCGGTGATCTCGGCGGTGCGCGACGGGCGCGGGCTGGACGGGCCGGGGGCGGCGCTGATCGCGCAGGGGCTGGCCGATGGCTCGGTCAGCGATGCGCAGGCGGGGGCCTTTGCCATGGCGGTGCTGACGCGTGGCGTGGGCCCTGCGGGCCGCGTCGCACTGACCCGGGCGATGCGCGATTCGGGCCATGTGCTGCAATGGGATCTGTCGGGGCCGGTGGTCGACAAGCATTCGACCGGCGGCATCGGCGATACGGTCAGTCTGGTGCTGGCGCCGCTGCTGGCGGCGCGGGGCGTCTTCGTGCCGATGATCTCGGGGCGGGGCCTCGGCCATACCGGCGGCACGCTGGACAAGCTGGAGGCGATCCCCGGCTATCTGTGCGATCAGCCCGAGGGTGATTTCCGCCGCATCGTGCGGACCGTCGGTTGCGCCATCGTGGCCGCGACCGGCGATGTCGCGCCTGCCGACCGGCGGCTTTACGCGATCCGCGACGAATCGGGGACGGTGGAATCCATCGACCTGATCACCGCATCCATCCTGTCCAAGAAACTGGCGGCGGGGCTGGATGCGCTGGTGCTGGACGTCAAGGCGGGGTCTGGCGCGATCCTGAAGAAGCCCGACAGCGCCGCCCGGCTGGCCCATGCGCTGGTGGAAACCGCGAATGGCGCGGGCTGCCGCACATCTGCGCTGATCACCGATATGGACCAGCCGCTGGCCCGCAGCGCGGGTAATGCGCTGGAGGTGGCCGAGGCGATGCGCGTGCTGCACGGCCAGCCCGGCGCGCTGCGTGATCTGACGCTGGCGCTGGCCGCCGAATGCCTGCAGCTGGCGGGTCTGTCGCCCGACGGGCTGGAGGCTTTGCTGGACAACGGCACCGCCGCCGAGATTTTTGGCCGCATGGTCGCCGCTCAGGGCGGGCCGCGCGATCTGATGGACCGGCCCGACGCGCATCTGGCCCGTGCGCCGGTCATCGTGCCCGTGCCCATCCCCGCGGGACAACCTGCGGCACAAGTCGGGCGCATCGACGTGACCGCGCTTGGTCATGCCGTGCTGGCCCTTGGCGGGGGGCGGGTGCGCGCGGGCGAACGCATCGACCACCGCGTCGGTCTGGACCGGATGGTAAGGCTGGGCGAGGCGGTCGGCCCCGACCACCCGCTGGCCATGGTCCATGCCGCCGATGACACCGCCGCCCAGATCGCCGTCGCCGCCGTGCAGGCCGCCTATACCTTGGGCGAGGGCGCGCCCGGCCCGCTGATCCGCGACCGGATCACCGCATGAGCCGCGCCTTTCTGATCGTCATGGACGGGGTCGGCATCGGCGGCGCGCCCGATGCCGCACAGTTTTTCAACGACCGCCTGCCCGATACCGGCGCCAACACGCTGGCGCATGTGGCGCGCGGGCGGCCATTGCATCTGCCTGTGCTGGACGGATTGGGGCTGGGCGCCGCGCTGCATCTGGCCTCGGGGGCCGATGCGCCGGGGTTGGGCGCCCTGCCGCAGGGGCTGTGGGGCGCCGCGACCGAGATCTCGCCCGGCAAGGATACCCCTTCGGGCCATTGGGAAATGGCGGGCGTGCCGGTTCCCTGGGACTGGACCTGCTTTCCCGACACCCATCCCTGCCTGCCACCCGCCGTCACCGCACGGATCCGCGAACTGGCCGGGACAGCGGGGATTCTGGGCGATTGCCACGCCTCGGGGACGCAGATCATCGCTGATCTGGGTGCGGATCATCTGCGCACGGGCTGGCCGATCTGCTACAGTTCCGCCGACAGTGTGGTCCAGATCGCCGCCCATGAGGGGGCCTTTGGGCTGGACCGGCTGATCGATCTGTGTCGCGATCTGGCGCCGATGCTGCACGCAATGCGGGTGGGCCGGGTCATCGCGCGGCCCTTCATCGGCGAAGCGGGCGGTTTTCGCCGCACCGCCAACCGCCGCGATTTCGCCATTGCGCCACCGGGCCGGACCCTTCTGGACATCGCGCATCAGGCGGGCCGCGTGACCCATGCCATCGGCAAGATCGGCGACATTTTCAGCCATCGCGGCATCACCCATCTGCACAAGGGCGAAGGCGATGCGGCTTTGGCCGATCACCTGATCCGGCTTGGCGCGCAGGCGGAACCCGGCAGCCTGACATTCGCCAATTTCGTCGAATTCGATGCGGTCTATGGCCACCGCCGCGATATCCCCGGCTTTGCGGCCCATCTGGAATGGTTCGATGCGGTTGCGGGCCGGTTTCTAGCCACGCTTTCCCCCGGCGATCTGGCGATCTTTACCGCCGATCACGGCAACGATCCCGGCTGGCCCGGCACCGATCACACCCGCGAACGTGTCCCGGTTCTGGGGCATGGTCTGGGGGCGCGCGCCGTGGGGCAGGTCGGTTTCAGCGATATCGGCGCCTCGATCCTCGACCATCTGGGCCTGCCCGCCCCCGACCACGGAGCCTCATTCCTGTGAAGAAAATCGAACTGCATCTGCATCTGGAGGGCGCTGCGCCGCCCGATTTCATCCGCTCTCTGGCGGGTGAGAAACGTGCCGACCTGTCCGGCATCTTCAACGATCGCGGCCATTACGCCTATGACGATTTCGCAGGCTTCCTGCGCTGTTACGAGGCCGCGACGGCCGTCATCCAAGGGCCCCGCGACTATGCTCGCCTGCTGGCCGAGGTTCTGGAACGTTGCGCCGAGGAAGGCGTGATTTATGCCGAACTGTTCGTTTCGCCCGAGTTCTGCGGCGCCGCGGATCTGTCCGCCTGGCGCGACCATCTGGCCGCGATGACCGAGGTCGCCGATGCGGCGCGCAAGCAGGGCATCGACAGCCGGGGCATCGTCACCGCCATCCGCCATTTCGACCCCGGCCGGGCGCGGCGCAGCGCGATCTGTGCGGCGGAAACCGCAGGTGGCTGGATTACCGGTTTCGGCATGGGTGGCGCGGAACAGGTCCACAAGGCCACCGATTTCGGCTGGAGCTTTGATTGCGCGGCCGAGGCGGGACTGGGCCTGACCTGCCATGCGGGCGAATGGGGCGGCCCCGACAGCGTCCGGCAGGCGCTGGATCTGGGCTGCACCCGCATCGGCCACGGCGTCCGCGCGATCGAGGATGTGGTCCTGATCCGCGATCTGGTCGAACAGGGCATCACGCTGGAGGTCTGCCCCGGCTCGAACATCGCGCTTGGCGTCTATCCCTCGTGGCAGGCTCATCCCATCGCGCGGCTGGCCGATTCCGGGGTGCGGGTGACGGTCTCCACCGACGATCCGCCGTTCTTTCACACCACGATGCGGGCCGAATACGACCGGCTTGCCACCACGTTTGGCTGGGGCGATACCGAGTTCAGACAGATCAATCTGTGGGCCGCCGATGCCGCCTTCTGCGACAGTGCCACCCGTGACCGCCTGAAAAAGGAATTCGCCTGATGCCCCATCTGACCATCGTCGACCACCCTCTGGTCAGCCACAAGCTGACGATCATGCGGCAAAAGGACGTGTCGACCGCAGGCTTCCGCCGTCTTCTGCGCGAGATCAGCCTGCTTCTGGCCTATGAGGTCACGCGCGAGCTGGAGCTTACCACCATGCGCATCGAGACCCCCATGTGCGAGATGGACGCCCCCACGCTGGAGGGCAAGAAACTGGCCCTGATCTCGATCCTGCGGGCCGGGAACGGGCTGCTGGACGGCATTCTGGAGCTGATCCCCGGCGCGCGGGTGGGTTTCGTGGGTCTGTATCGCGACCCAAAGACGCTGAAGCCCGTCGAATATTACTGCAAGGTGCCCCGCGAACTGGACGCGCGCATGACCATCGTCGTCGATCCGATGCTGGCGACGGGCAATTCCTCGGTCGCGGCCATCGACATGCTGAAGGAACGCGGCGCCCGCAACATCCGCTTTCTGTGTCTGCTGGCAGCGCCCGAAGGCGTCGAGCGGATGCGGCAGGCCCATCCCGATGTGCCGATCTTTACCGCCGCGCTGGACGAGCGGCTGGACGATCACGGCTATATCGTGCCGGGTCTGGGCGATGCGGGCGACCGGATGTTCGGCACGAAATAAGCCCGCCCGTTAACCGGCGCTTCATCCCTTTGCGCTAGTCCTGTCGGGGACATGACGGCGCGCGACGGGTGGCAGATGATCGGACGATGGTGGGTCTTGGCGATGCTGATCTGGGGGGGCGCGGCTGCGGCGCAGCCCGTGCCCCCGCCCCCTGACGGCTTTGTGGGTGGACAATATATCGACGCGCAGGGTTGCGTGTTTACCCGCGATGGCGGGGCTTGGGCCGCGCGCATGGACGGGCAGCGGCAGGCGATCTGCGGCTTTCCGCCCAGCATGGGGGTGCGCCGGACCGATCCCGACACCGAACGCGTCCTGCCCCTGACCCTGGCGCCGCCGCCCGATATGGAAACCCTGCTGATGGAGCAGCTGGCCCGTGACCTGCGCCCCGGCGAATGGTCGGGCGACCCGCGCCCGGCCGAGGTTCGGTCCGAACCCGTGCCTGCCCGCGCGCCCAATCCGATGCAGACAGCGTTGCAGGATGCGTTGGCGATGGCCCCGGCTTTGCGTCAGGCATCGGGGCTGTCGGGGTCGCCGGATCTGTGTGCGCGGCTTGGCTATCGCCCCGATCCGGGCGGGGCGGCGCAGGGATCGACCCTTGGCCTTTGTCCGGGGATGCAGGCCGAGGGGATGGCCAGCGCGCTGACCGCTGGCGCCCGCTCGCCCGAGCCGCAGGCAATGCCTGCAGCGCCGACGCCCCCTGCTGCGGTCGCCGCGCGTGCCCGCCCGGTGGCGCGCGCGGCCCCCGTTCGCCGGGCCAGCACAGCAAAAGCAGCCAAACCCGTTGTCGCGGCAGAAAGGCCCGAGATGATCCCGCCCTCGGCCCGCTACGTGCAGATCGGCGCCTATGCGGACCCCGACAAGGCCGCCGCCGCCCTGCGCAGCCTTGCCGCGCAGGGATACCCCGCCGGGCAGGGACGTTTGGACGGCGCTGCGCTGACGCTGATCATGGCCGGTCCCTTCGGCGACCGGCAGTCCCTGATCACGGCGCTGAACGACCTGCGCCGCAATGGCTATCCCGCGGCGGTCGCGCGCTAGGCGCTGCGTACCGCGTCGATCATCCGGGCGACATTGTCTGGATCGGCGTCAGGGGTGATGCCATGGCCCAGATTGAAGATATGGGGACCATGGCGCAGGGTGCGGGTGATCCGCTGCGCTTCGGCGGTCAGTTCGGCCCCCCCCGTGACCATGTGACGCGGGTCCAGATTGCCCTGCACGCAGCCGCCCGGCTGGACATGCCGGGCGGCCCAATCCGCCGAAACGGAATTGTCCAGCGCTACGCAGTCCGCGCCGACCGCCGCCCCGAAACCGACATATCGATCGCCCGCCTCGCGCGGGAAGGCGATGACCGGGACGCCCGGGTGGCGGGCCTTCAGCGCGGTGATGATCCGCCGAGCCGGGGCCAGCGCGAAATCGTCGAAATCCTGACCCTTCAGGCTGCCTGCCCAGCTGTCGAACAGCTTGACGACCTCGGCCCCGGCCTCGATCTGGCGCGACAGATAATGGATCGTCGCCTCGGTGATCAGATCGATCAGGGCGGAAAACGTCGCGCGGTCCTGATCCTTCAGCAGATGCGCCGGGCCCTGATCCTTGGTCCCGCGCCCCGCGACCATATAGGTGGCCACCGTCCAGGGCGCGCCGGCAAAGCCGATCAGCGTGGTTTGGGCCGGCAGTTCCCGGGTCAGGATGCGCAGCGTCTCATAGATGGGCGACAGGCGCGCGTCGATCTGGTCGGCGGGCCGCAGCCGCGCCAGATCGGCGGGGCCGGTGATGGTGGACAGGCGCGGCCCCTCTCCGGTGACGAACCACAGATCCGCGCCAAGCGCCTGCGGGATCAGCAGGATATCGGCAAACAGGATCGCCGCATCGAAATCAAAGCGGCGGATCGGCTGCAACGTCACCTCGGCCGCCAGTTCGGGATTGTAGCACAGCGACAGGAAATCGCCCGCCTGCGCCCGTGTGGCCCGGTATTCGGGCAGATAGCGTCCGGCCTGACGCATCATCCAGATCGGCGGTATGGGCAGGGTCTCGCCCGCCAGGGCGCGCAGCAAAAGTTTGGTCATGAAGCCTCCTGTCGCCCCTTGAAGGCGAGGCGACAGGCGTTGTCAAGCGCGCGCCCCCCGGCTATGCGGGGGCCCATGACACAGATGCCCACACCCTCCCGCCCCCTGCGGATCGGCACGCGCGGCTCGATCCTGGCGCTTGCACAGGCGCATGAGACACGCGACCGGATCATGGCCGCGCATGGCCTGCCAGCCGAAGCGTTCGAGATCACCGTGATCCGGACCACCGGCGACCGGATCACCGACCGCCCCCTGAAAGAGATCGGCGGCAAGGGCCTGTTCACCCGAGAAATCGAAGAGGCGCTGACCGAAGGCGCCATCGATCTGGCAGTGCATTCGATGAAGGACATGCCGACGCTGCAACCCGGCGGGCTGGTCATCGACTGTTATCTGCCGCGCGAGGATGTGCGCGACGCCTTTGTCAGCCTGCATGCGGCCTCGATCGCCGATCTGCCGCAGGGTGCCGTGGTGGGATCGTCCAGCCTGCGCCGTCGCGCCCAACTGGCCCATCGTCGCCCCGATCTGCAGCTTGTCGAGTTTCGCGGCAACGTCCAGACCCGCCTGCGCAAGCTGCAGGACGGGGTGGCGCTGGCGACGTTTCTGGCACAGGCCGGTTTGAACCGCATGGACATGGCCCATGTCGCCCGCGGTCCCATCGATCCCGACGAGATGCTGCCCGCCGTGGCGCAGGGCGCCATCGGGGTCGAACGTCGGGCCGATGATGCCATGGCCGCGATGTTGCTGGCCCCCATCCATGACGGCGACACGGGCCTGCGCATCGCGGCAGAGCGTGCCTTTCTGGCGCGGCTGGACGGATCGTGCCAGACACCCATCGCGGGGCTGGCCGAACTGACCGCAGACCGCCTGATCCTGCGCGGAGAAATCCTCCGCCCCGATGGCAGCGAGGTCGTCGCGGGCCGTCGCGAGGGGCTGGCGTCCGATGGCGCCGCGATGGGCGAGGATCTGGCCGCAGAGCTGTTGTCCCGCGCCGGCCCGGGCTTTCTGCAGGCCTGAGAACGTCATGCCGGACCGGACGGGAAACCGCCGGTCCGGACAGGCTCAATAGCTGCGGATCAACCCGACCAGACGTCCCTGAATGCGGACCCGGTCATCGGTCAGCAGCCGCGTCTCATAGGCCGGATTGGCGGCCTCCAGCGCGATCATCGAGCCTTTGCGGCGATAGCGTTTCAGCGTGGCTTCCTGATCGTCGACCAATGCCACGACGATATCGCCGGTTTCGGCGGTGTCCTGTTCGCGGATCACCACGATATCGCCGTCATTGATCCCGGCCTCGATCATCGAATCGCCGGTCACCTCCAGCGCATAGTGATGTTCGCGGCCCGTCAGCATGGTGCCGGGCACCGCGATGTGATGCGAGATTTCCGAGATCGCTTCGATGGGCACACCGGCAGCGATACGGCCCATCAGGGGCAATTGTACCGCAGGGCTGTCCACCACCGCCATCGCGCCGCGCGGGCGGGCGGGACGCGAACTGGACACGACACGCGGGGTAAAGGTCGCCCGGGGCTCGTCCTGCTGGGCGGGATCGGACAGATGGGCCAGAGCATCGGGCAGGCGCACAACCTCCAGCGCGCGGGCGCGGTGGGGCAGGCGGCGGATGAAGCCGCGTTCCTCCAGCGCCGTCACCAGTCGGTGGATGCCGGATTTGGACCGCAGGTCCAGCGCATCCTTCATCTCATCGAACGAGGGTGGCACGCCGTCCCGCATCGTCCGCTTTTGAATGAATTCCAGTAACTGGATCTGCTTTCGTGTCAGCATGGCCCGCCCTTCCGTCGTTTGTTCCACCTATGTTCTAGCCCATGGGTGGAATCCCGTCAATCATATGACCGAAGTTTGGTAAAAAATTGGTTAATTCTCAGCGGGGAAGCGCGATGTGATCGACCTGGTCGCCGGCCTTGCGGGCGGGGTCCAGGGCCGGGCGGACCAGCAGCGCATCCGCCTGCGCCATCAGCGCCAGCCGGGCGCTGTCCTGATCGTCAAAGGGGGTGATGCCGGGCAGGCCGGTGCCGGGGCGCAGCGTGGCGCGCAGATAGTGCTGGCGCGCTCCCTCGGGCGGCAGATCGCAGGTCAGGACTGCCTGTTGCAGGATCGTCTGCGGGTCCAGTCCCAGCATCGCGCGGATAAGAGGCTGCATGAACAGAACGCCGCAAGTCATTGCCGAGACGGGATTTCCTGGCAGTCCCAGCATGGCCGTTTTCCCAATCCGTCCCGCCATCAGCGGTTTTCCCGGACGCAGCGCCACCTTGTAGAAGGCCTGATCCATGCCAAGATCCGCCGCGATCTTGCCGATCAGATCGTGATCGCCGACCGAGGCGCCGCCGATGGTCACCAGCAGATCCGCGCCCTCGGCCTCGGCAAAGCCTGCGCGCAGGCTGGCCTCGGTATCGCGCGCCAGCGGCAGGATTTTGGCGATGCCGCCAGCGTCGCGCACCAGCGCCGCCAGCGCCAGATCGTTCGAGCTGATGATCTGACCCGGGGCCGGGATCGCGCCGGGCGGGACCAGTTCATCCCCGCCCGCCAGAATCGCCACAATGGGGCGACGGGCGACGGTGACATCTGGCAGGTTCATCGCGGCCAAGAGGCCGATCTGTGCCGCCGACAGCCGACCGCCGGGGGCGATCGCCTGCCCGGTGGCGAAATCATTGCCGCGCGGGCGGATATTGGCACCGCGCGACCGGGTGGTAACGGTGATCCGGTCGCCATCCCGGTCGATGTTTTCCTGCAGCTCGACATGATCATAGCCCGCAGGGACCGGGGCGCCGGTAAAGATGCGGATTGCGGTGCCGGGGCGCGGCGTGCCCGCCCAGGGATGGCCCGCGGCACTGGTGCCGATGACCTCCAGCGCCTGATCCAGATCGGCGGTGCGCATCGCATAACCGTCCATGGCTGAGGCGTCGAAGGGCGGCTGCGTCAGGCGAGAGACGGCGGGCGCCAGCAGCGCACGGCCATGCGCCTCGGTCAAGGGGACGGTTTCGGGAACCGGCGCCGGTGCCAGCGCCAGAACGCGGTCCAGCGCCTCGGCCACGGTGATCACGGCTGCACCTCGTAGAGGCCGGATTTCCCGCCCTCTTTGCGGAGCAGGTGGATGTCTTCGATGCGCATGGATTTCTGGGCGGCCTTGAGCATGTCATAGACGGTCAGGCAGGCGATGGTGACGGCGGTCAGCGCCTCCATCTCGACCCCGGTCGGGCCGGTGGTCCGCACCGTGGCGGTGACGCGGATGCCGGGCAGATCGGGGTCGGGAGTCAGGTCCAGCGAGACCTTGGCCAGCGGCAGCGGGTGGCACAGCGGGATCAGATCGGCGGTGCGCTTGGCGCCCATGATCCCGGCCAGACGCGCCACGCCCAGGACATCGCCCTTGGCCGCGCCGCCCTGCGCCAGTGCCAGCGTGGCCGGCGACATCAGCACGCAGCCGGTAGCCACGGCCTCGCGCATGGTGGTTGGCTTGGCCGAGACATCGACCATATGGGCCTGACCGGCGGCGTCGAAATGCGTCAGGCTCATGACGGGACATCCAGAATGGCGCGCGTGGCCGCGGTCACGTCGGATTGACGCATCAGGCTTTCCCCGATCAGGAAGCGCCGGGCGCCGGTCTGCATCATCGCGCCCAGATCGGCCGGGGTGAACAGGCCGCTTTCGCAGACGATCTGCCGGTCGGCGGGAATGCGCGGGGCCAGATCGCGGGTGACGTCCAGCGTGACCTCGAATGTGCGCAGATTGCGGTTGTTGATGCCGATCAGCGGCGATTTCAGACGCAGCGCGCGATCAAGTTCGGGGGCGTCATGCACCTCGATCAGCACGTCCATGCCCCAGTGAATCGCGGCATCTTCCAGATCGCGGGCAAGCGCGTCATCGACCGAGGCCATGATGATCAGGATGCAATCGGCGCCCCAGGCCCGCGCCTCGGTCACCTGATAGGTGTCGTGCAGGAAATCCTTGCGCAGCGCGGGCAGATCGCAGGCGTCGCGTGCTGCCGTCAGGTATTCCGGCGCGCCCTGAAAGCTGGGACCGTCGGTCAGCACCGACAGGCAGGCGGCGCCGCCATCCTGATAGGCGCGGGCCAGCGCGGGCGGGTCGAAATCGGGCCGGAT
The DNA here is from genome assembly GCF_004335005.1 of Paracoccus nototheniae. Classification (GTDB taxonomy): domain Bacteria; phylum Pseudomonadota; class Alphaproteobacteria; order Rhodobacterales; family Rhodobacteraceae; genus Paracoccus; species Paracoccus nototheniae. The sequence goes on from NZ_RQRT01000051.1 coordinate 17,792, forward strand.
CAGGCCCTTTGACGGGCTGGCCTTCTTGATTTCGGCGATCAGCGCAGGGCCTGCTGCGGCAGCGCGGTCGAGGGCCTGCGCGAAACCGCGGGGGGCGGGCTGAGCTTTCGCCTGCGCGTCGATCTGGGCCAGCGGACGGGCGGCCTTGGCGGCGGCGATCTCGTCCAGTTTGTAGGTCTTGATTGTGTCGAGGATGTCCATGGGGGCTTTGTAGCGTCCCGTGCCCGGCGGGGGAAGGGGGCGCTGCCCCCCGTCCTTGCGGCCTTCACCGCTAAAAAAGGTCCACCGGACCTTTTTACAACGCGGCTCAGCCCGGGATATTTTCATGAAGAAGAAGAGGTAAGGGTCCAGTCTATGGGGGGGCTGCCTTGTGTGCCGAGCCAGTCGTTGATGCGGCTGAAGGGGCGCGAGCCGAAGAAGCCGCGTCGCGCCGAGAGGGGCGAGGGATGGGCGGTGGCGATGGTCAGATCCTGTGGGCGGGGCAGGCCGGACAGGGTCTTTTGCGCATGGTTGCCCCAGAGGAGGAAGGCCAGCGGGTCGTGCCGCTGTGCATCGGCCACGGCCTGCCGGGCAAGGCGGTCCCAGCCCCAACGGGCATGGGCGCCGGCCTGACCCGGCAGGACGCTGAGCGCGCTGTTGAGCAGAAGGACGCCCTGGGCGGCCCAGCCCGAGAGGTCTCCGTTCGGCGGGGTGGCGCCCAGATCGGCCTGCAGCTCGGTAAAGATGTTTTTCAGCGAGCGCGGCAGCGGAGTGTCGGGCGTGACCGAAAAGGCCAGGCCATTGGCATGGCCGGGGGTGGGGTAGGGATCCTGTCCCAGAATCACCACGCGGGTGTCTTGCGGCGGGGTGGCGGCGAGGGCCGCAAACAGGCGGTCGGGGCCGGGCAGCCACGCGTCCTGCAACGTGGGGGCCTGCAGGCGGGTGCGCAGGGCGGGCCAGTCATCGGCAAAGAAGGGCAGATGCGCCCATGCGGGGGGCGGGGTCATCGGGTCGCTATGGGGCAGGGTCATCCGGCGGGCCTTATGCTGCCGGGGTGCCGGTCACCTGTGCCAGCGCCGTCAGCCGGGCTTTCGCCGCGCCGCTGTCGAGCGATTGCGCGGCCATCGCGGCGCCGCTGGCCAGATCGGTCACGCGGCCCGCGATCAGCAGGGCGGCGGCGGCGTTCAGCAGCACCGCGTCGCGATAGGCGCCACGTTCGCCGTCCAGCAGGGCGAGGAAGGCGGCGGCGTTCTGCGCAGGCTCGCCGCCGATGATCGCCTCGAACGGGTGGCGGGGCAGGCCGGCATCCTCGGGGGTGATGGTGAATTCGGTGATCTGGCCGTCCTTCAACTGGGCGACCTGACTGGGGGCGGCGATCGACAGCTCGTCCGTGCCGTCGCCGCCATGGACCAGCCAGGCGGCATCCGAGCCCAGATCGCGCAGCACCTCGGCCATGGGGCGGATCCATTGGGCGCTGAAGGCGCCGGTCAGCTGGCGGCGCACCGAGGCCGGATTGGTCAGCGGGCCCAGCAGGTTGAAGACCGTGCGCGTGCCCAGCTCGGCCCGGGGCGGGCCCACATGGCGCATTGCGGGGTGGTGCATCGGCGCCATCATGAAGCAGATGCCCGCCCGGTCCAGCGCCTGTTGCGCGACGGCGGGCCCGCCCATCACGTTGATGCCCATCTGCGTCAGCGCATCCGCCGCGCCCGATTTCGACGACAGGTTGCGGTTGCCATGCTTGGCCACCGGCACGCCCGCGCCCGCCACCACGAAGGCCGTCGCGGTCGAGATGTTCAGCGTGCCCTTGCCGTCGCCCCCGGTGCCCACGATGTCCATCGCGCCCTGCGGGGCGGTGATGCGGTGCATGCGGGCGCGCATGGCGCGGGCGGCGGCGGCGATTTCGGCCACGGTTTCGCCGCGCACGCGCAGCGCCATCAGCAGCCCGCCGATCTGGGCCGGCGTCGCCGCGCCATCGAACAGGGCCGAGAATGCGGCCTCGGCCTCGGGGCCGGTCAGGGGGCGGGTGGCGGCGATGCCGATCAGGGGGCGGATATCGGTCATGCGGCGTCCTTGCGGGCGGTGCAGCGGGTCAGGAAATTGCGGATCATCTCGTGCCCGTATTCGGAGGCGATGGATTCGGGATGGAACTGCACGCCCTCGATCGGCAGATCCTCGTGGACCAGCCCCATGATCGTGCCGTCATCCGAGGTCGCCGTGACGCGCAGGCAGTTCGGCAGGCTTTCGGGTTCGACCGTCAGCGAATGATAACGCGTGGCGTTCAGGGGCGAGGGAAGATCGGCGAATACTCCGGTTCCGTCATGGCGGATCGCATCGACCTTGCCATGCAGGATGCGGGTGGCGCGCACGACCTTGCCGCCAAAGGCCTGCCCGATGGCCTGATGGCCCAGACAGACGCCCAGCAGGGGCAGGCCGCGTTCGGCCGCCGCGCGGATCAGATCGAGGCAGATCCCCGCCTGCGCCGGATCGCAGGGACCGGGAGAGATGACGATGCCGTCCGGCGCCATCGCCAGCGCTTCGTCCACGCTCAGCTGGTCATTGCGGCGCACGATGACCTCGGCCCCGGCTTCGCCCAGATAATGAACGAGGTTCCAGGTAAAGCTGTCGTAATTGTCGATCAGAAGGATCATCGGGGCGTACCTTGCGGCAATTGGGGGGCAGATCGGTCGGGCGGGGTGGCTGAGGCAGGATCATCGGGCGGGCCGTCAAAGGGGGCGGTTTCCCCCCGCAGCGGCACCCGCTATAGATGGGGCAAAGCGCGACCGGGGGTCAAGGCCGGACGGGACAGAGCAGGAGAGCGGATGGCCGGGGGATTTCTGAAAGGTCTGGTGCATGGCGGTCTGCTGGGCGTGGTTGCGCTGGCGGGGCTGTCCCTGCTGGTGCCTTTGCCGGGCGCGCAGGACCGGGATGGCGGGGCGGAGCCCGAGGTTTCGGCGGCGGTTTCGGTCCCGGCTGCGGCCGATCCGACGCCCGCCGCGCCTGCGCCCGGGCCGGAACCTGTTGCCGCCAAACCCGCTGCCCCAGAACCCGCTGCCCCCGAACCCGCTGCCCGTGAAGCCAGCCCGCCCGCGCAAGCCCCGGCCCCTGCCGTCGATCTGTCCGGCGGGGCGGCGCCGGTATCCGGCGCGGTGGGCCTGCCGGTCGGGTCGGAATTCGGGCGGGGTGGCGATATCGCGCCGCGCCTGCCGGCGCCGCAATCGGCCAGTCCACGCACGCTTGACGATCCGGTCGCCGTGCCCGCCCCCGCCTCCGAGCCTGCCCCCGTTGCCCTGACCGCCGACATGATCCGCCCCGAGACGCTGGCCGATGACCGGATGCCCGCGCAAGCCCTGCCGCAGGATGGCGGGACCGCGCCCGGCCTGACCGTGCCGCAGACGGCGCCGGAATTCGGGGCGGGATTGCAGGCCCCGCGGGCCGCTTCGGTCCCCGATCAGGGGCCGGGACAGGATGCGGCGCCGCTGATCCTGCCCGCGCACGATGACGCAACGCCGGGCGATGACGCAACGCCGACCGATACCCCAGAGGCCGAGGCAAACGTCCCTCCGGCGGATGGCGCACCGGTGCCCGGGCTGCCGTCGCCCAGCCTCGATCTGTCCTTGCCCCCCGACCTGACCGACCTCAGACGACTGGAACGGAACTGACATGCAGCCCCTGAACCCCGCCTTGGCCAAAACCTTTGCTCCGCCCGTGATGGAGGCCCGCCGCTGGCTGGAGGGCGTGGTCTTTCCGCCCGACCGGCCCCTGATCAATGTCAGTCAGGCCGCCCCCGTCGATCCGCCGCCCGAAGCCCTGCGCCGGGTCATCGCCGAGGCCGCGCTGAACCGCCCCGAGGCGCATCTTTATGGCCCAGTGCTGGGCAATGGGGATCTGCGCGCGGCGGTGGCTGCACAATTCTCGGCGGCCTATGGCGGTGCGGTGGCGCCCGCGCAGGTGGCGATCACGCAGGGCTGCAATCAGGCCTTTTGCGCGGCGCTGGCGACGCTGGCCGGGGCGGGCGATCAGGTGATCGTGCCGACGCCATGGTATTTCAACCACAAGATGTGGCTGGACATGGCGGGGGTGCAGACCCTGCCCTTGCCCTGCGGTCCCGACATGCTGCCCGACCCCGATCAGGCCCGCGCGCTGATCACGCCCCGGACCCGGGCCATCGTGCTGGTGACCCCCAACAACCCCTCGGGTGCGGAATACCCGGCGGGCGTGGTGGGGCGGTTCTTCGATCTGGCGCAGGAATACGGGATCGCGCTGGTCGTGGACGAAACCTATCGCGATTTCGACAGCCGGGACGGCGCGCCGCATGATCTGTTGTCGCGCCCCGATTGGGACCGCACGCTGATCCAGCTTTACAGCTTTTCCAAGGCCTACCGGCTGACCGGCCACCGGGTGGGGGCGATGGTGGCGGGGACCGAGCGGCTGGTTCAGGTAGAGAAATTCCTCGATACCGTTGCGATTTCGCCGTCGCAGCTGGGCCAGATCGGCGCGGTCTGGGGGATGGAACATCTGCAGGACTGGCTGGCGGGCGAACGGGCCGAGGTTCTGGCCCGCCGCGCGGCCACCCGCAACGCGCTGACCGCCCTGCCGGGCTGGCGGCTGAAAAGTGCGGGGGCCTATTTCGCATGGGTCGAACATCCCTTTGCCGACAGCTCGGCGGCGCTGGCGCGGCGCATGGTGGCCCAGATCGGGGTGCTGGCTTTGCCCGGCACCATGTTCACCCCGCCCGGCGATCCGGTCGGCCTGCGCCATCTGCGGCTGGCCTTTGCCAATGTCGACGGGGCGGGCATCGCGGAACTGGCATCGCGGCTGGCCCTGCTGGAGGCCTGATCCACTTGTGGCGCGCCCCCGGGCGTCCTAAAGACGGCAGCGACACGACCACGAGGAAGGCCGCGCCATGTCACAGCTGCGTACCAAGGGAAAATCAACCATCGTCTGGATCCTGATGGGTCTGATGGTGCTGGGGCTGGGGGGCTTTGGCGTCACCAGCTTTTCGGGCGGCAGCTCCGAGATCGGCTCGGTCGGCGATACCAAGATCACTGCCGACGATTACGCCCGCGCGCTGCAATCGCAGCTGCAGGCGCTGTCGCGACAGACCGGCCAGCAGGTCACCATGCAGCAGGCCCGCCAGATGGGCGTGCCGCAGGCCGTGCAGGCGCAGCTGATCGCCGGTGCCGCGCTTGGCGAACAGGCGCGCCGCATCGGTGTGTCGGTGGGTGACGCACAGGTCGCACAGACGATCCTGCAGGCGGGGGCCTTTCAGGGGCCGACCGGCAATTTCGACCGCACCGCCTATGCCGAGATCCTGCGCCGCGAGAACCTGACCGAGGCCGAATTCGAGGCGACCGTGCGCGAGGACGAGGCGCGGTTGATCCTGCAGCGCGCCGTCACCGGCGGCGTCGCGGCGCCTGCGGCCATGGTCGATCAGACTGCGCTGTGGCTGCTGGAAACGCGCAATTTCAGCTGGCTGGAACTGACCGAGGATGACCTGCCCGCCCCGGTGGCCGAGCCTGACGAGGCGACCCTGCGTGCCTGGCACGAGGCCAATGGCGACCGCTTTACCGCCCCCGAGACGCGGGCCATCACCTATGCCTGGGTGACGCCGGACATGCTGTCGGGCGAGGTCGCACTGGACGAACAGGCCCTGCGCGCCGTCTATGATCAGAATATCGATCAGTTCCAGCGCCCTGCGCGCCGCATGGTCAGCCGTCTGGTCTTTCCCGACGACGCCTCGGCTCAGGCGGCCTTCGATCAGATCGCCAGCGGCGAGGTGCCCTTCGAGGCGATCGTGATCCAGCGCGGGCTGACCCTGGACGATGTCGATCTGGGCGAGGTGACCGAGGCGCAGCTGGGTGCTGCCGCCGAACCCGTCTTTGCGCTGGACCAGCCCGGCATGGTCGGGCCAATCCAGACCGATCTGGGACCGGCCCTGTTTTCCGTCAACGCGATCCTCGATCCCGTGGACATCCCCTTCGAGGAGGCGCGCGACGGCCTGCGGGCCGAGGCTGCGCTGAGCGCCGCCGCCCGCCAGATTCAGGACCGCGCCGCCGATTACGAGGATCTTCTGGCCGGTGGGGCCACGCTGGAGGATCTGGCCGGGGACAGCGAGCTGGACCTGGGCCAGATCGACTGGACCGCCGATCTTGTCCCCGAAGAAGGCAGCATCGCCGGCTATGAGGCATTCGCCCAGGCCGCGGCCACCGTGACGGCGACCGATTTCCCCACACTGACCGAACTGGCCGACGGGGGCGTCTTTGCCCTGCGTCTGGATGAAATCGTGCCGCCGACCCTGCGCCCCTTCGAGGAGGTCCGCGATGCGGTTCTGGCCGATTGGCGCGCGGCCGAGGTCCGGCGACAGTTGCTGGCACTGGCCGCCGAACAGCGTCTGGACATCGTCGCAGGGTCCGAGGCCGCGCCGGAAAGCGATGATGGCGTCGCTGCAGGAGGCGCTGACGCAGCGGCGCCCGAGGTCATTGCAGCGGATGACGCAACCGATGCGCCGACACCCGATGTGCTGGACTGGACGTCCGAGACCGACCTGACGCGCAGCGACTGGATGGACGGTCTGCCGCCCGAATTGCTGGCGCAGGCCTTCGCGCTGCCCGAACCGGGCGAGGTCGATGTCGTCGATGCCGCCGGGCGCGTGTTTCTGGCGCGGCTGGACCGGATCAACGATGCCGATCTGACCGCCGACGATGCCGCCCAGATCCTTGACGGCGTGCGCGCCCGGCTGGATCAGTCGCTGCAGGCCGATCTGTTCGACTATTATGCGCGTCATGCGCAGCGCGACGCTCAGGTCCAGCTGAACCGACAGGCGATCACCGCCATCGACGCGCAGGTCCAGTGATGCAGCTGTCACCCGATTTCGCGGATTTCGAGGTCGAATGGGCCGCCGGGCGCAACCAGCTGGTCACCATCCGGCTGGCCGCCGATCTGGACACCCCGGTCAGCCTGATGCTGAAGCTGGCCGAGGCCGCTCCGCAAAGCTTCATGCTGGAATCGGTGACCGGCGGCGAGGTTCGGGGCCGCTATTCCATCGTGGGCATGAAGCCCGACCTGATCTGGGAATGCCGCGACGGCCATGCCCGGATCAACCGGCAGGCCCGTTTCGCGCCCGATTTTCAGGATGATCCGCGCCCGGCACTGGACAGCCTGCGCGCGCTGATCGCGGAAAGCCGGATCGAGACCATGCCCGAGGGCGTGCCTGCGGTCGCGGCGGGTCTGTTCGGCTATCTGGGCTATGACATGATCCGGCTGGTCGAACATCTGCCCGATGTGAACCCCGATCCGCTGGATCTGCCCGATGCGATGCTGATGCGCCCCTCGGTCGTGGCGGTGCTGGACGGCGTCAAGGGCGAGGTGACGCTGTGCGCGCCCGCCTGGCATGACGGTCAGGACAATGCCCGCGCGGCCTATGCCCGCGCCGCCGAACGGGTGATGGACGCGCTGCGATCGCTGGACCGCCAGCCTTCGGAACCGCGTGCCTTGGGCAACGAGGCCCAGATCGGCGCACCGGTGTCGAATTTCACCAAGGATGCCTATCTGGCCGCGGTCGAGACCGCCAAGGATTACATCCGCGCGGGCGATATCTTTCAGGTCGTGCCCAGCCAGCGCTGGCGGATGGATTTCCCGCTGCCGCCCTTTGCGCTGTACCGGTCGCTGCGGCGGACGAATCCGTCGCCCTTCATGTTCTTCCTCAATCTGGGCAGCTTTCAGATCGTGGGCGCCAGCCCGGAAATCCTGGTGCGTCTGCGCGACGGCGAGGTGACGATCCGTCCCATCGCGGGCACCCGCCCGCGCGGCGCGGACGAGGCCGAGGATCGCGCGTTGGAGGCCGATCTGCTGGGCGATCCCAAGGAGCTGGCCGAACATCTGATGCTGCTGGATCTGGGCCGCAACGATGTGGGCCGCGTCGCCCGCCCCGGTACGGTGCGTCCGACCGAACAGTTCGTCATCGAACGTTACAGCCATGTGATGCACATCGTGTCGAATGTGGTCGGTCAGCTGCGCGAGGATCAGGACGCCTTGTCGGCGCTGCTGGCGGGCCTGCCTGCGGGCACGGTGTCCGGCGCGCCCAAGGTCCGCGCCATGCAGATCATCGACGAGCTGGAGCCCGAAAAGCGCGGCGTCTATGGCGGTGCGGTCGGCTATTTCGCCGCCAATGGCGAAATGGACATGTGCATCGCGCTGCGCACCGGCGTCATCAAGGACAAGGCCCTGTATATCCAGTCGGGCGGCGGCGTCGTCTATGACAGCGACCCCGAGGCCGAGTTCGAGGAAACTGTCAACAAAAGCCGCGCCCTGCAGCGTGCGGCGGAAGGTGCCGCCCGTTTCGTGCGCGGCAATGGCTGAAAAGGCCCGGCCATGGCGGCACTTCTGAACCGATTTGGCTGAAACGATATCCCTGAAACGACAACGGCGGCCCCGAAGGGCCGCCGCGTCCTGTCCCCTATGGGGCAGAGATCAGTTCGCCGGAGCGGGCGTTTCAGCGCCCATATCGTCGGCAGGCTCGGTCGCCATGGGATCGGTGGCGGGCTCGGTTGCCATCGGATCGGCAGCAGGTTCCGTCGCCATCGGGTCAGCGGCGGGTGCCGTGCCGGTTGCCATCGGATCGGCTGCGGGCGCGGTGCCCATCGCCGGGTCGGCCATGTCGCCAGCCGCAGCGGCCTGATCGCGGAACACATATTCGGGTGCCGCTTCGGCCTCTTCCTGCGTCAGATCGCTGGTGATTTCCTGCGCATCCGAGTTCACCGTCAGATCAGCCCAAGGCAGAGCGATCTGCTTTTCGCCAATACCAAGGAAGCCCCCGACACCGATGATGGCGGCCTTCATCTCGCCGGTCTCACCGTCCATGATCAGATCGCTGATCGCGCCGATCGTCTCGCCATCGGGCGACGTGACGTTGGTGCCGGTAATCCAGTCCAGACGCCACTCGTTGGCAGCCTGCTCGACTTCGACCTTTTCAGCAGCGGAAGCGGCGGCTGCGGCCTCGGCAGCGTCGGTCTCCTCTTCCATCGGCTCGGTCGTCGTCTCGGCCATCGGATCGGTTGCGGGGGCCGCGCCGGGGTCGGCCATCGGCGCGCTGTCTGCAGGCTCCATGGCCGGATCGGCAGCGGGGGCGGTGTCCTGTGCCAGTGCGGCACCAAAGGTCAGCGGCAGGGCCAGCGTCGTGGTCAAAAGCAGCTTGCGCATGTCTTCCTCCTGAATGCGGTCCGGGGCGTCGTCTTGTGCCCCGCTATCTGGATGACCAATGCACGGGGCGGTTCGGCGGTTCCGAAAAATCCCCTCACGGATTCAGGAGAAAGCAATCAAGGCTTTGATCTTAAATCAATCTTCGCCGCGATAGGGCTGCACATACTGCAGTGCCATATCCCAAGGAAAGAAGATCCAGGTGTCCTGACTGACCTCGGTGACATAGCTGGCGACCATCGGTTTGCCCTTTGGCTTGGCATAGACGGTGGCCAGATGCGCCTTGGGGTACATGGTGCGGATCAGTTCCAGCGTGCGGCCACTGTCGACCAGATCGTCGACGACCAGAATCCCCTCGCCATCGCCCATCAGATCGGGGTCGGGACGCTTGAGAACCTCTAGCTGGCCCTGACCCGCCTCGGCGGCCACGCCCTTATAGGAGCGGATCGAGATCGTGTCGATCGTGCGGATGTCCAGCTCTCGGGCGACGATCATCGCGGGCACCAGCCCGCCGCGCGTGACGGCGACGACGGCACGCCAGGGGCGGTCCTCCATGCGCCAGGCCAGGGCGCGGGCGTCGCGATGCAGCTGATCCCAGCTGACGTGAAAGCCTTTTTCATGCGGCAGACGGTCGGATGACATGGATCTCTCCTCAGGTGGTGGCCAGCTTGAGGCCCATCAGGGCCAGAAGTCCGCCAAAGGTGCGGTCGATGGTGGTTTTCAGTCCCATATAGCCCCGCCGCGTCCGTTCCAGCGAGAAAAGCCGCGCGACGATGACATTCCAGCCCGCGTCATTGGCGAAGACCAGCATCAGGATGACGGCATAGGCCCAGAAGGGCGCCTGCGGGGGCAGAAAGGTCAGAAAGATCGTGCCGAAGAAAACGGCCGGTTTGGGATTGGCCAGTTGCGTGGCGATGCCCAGCCAAACCAGTCCCGAGGCGCCGCGTCGTCCGCGCCCCACGGGCAGATCCATCGACAGAGGCTGCGGCGCATCGCGCCACATCCGCCATGCCAGCCAGATCAGATAGGCGGCGCCCACATATTTCAGCACCGACAGCAGCGCGGGGGCGACGCGGAACAAAATCGCCAGCCCGAACATCGCCGCGCAGGCCCAGATGCAGGCACCCAGACCCAGCCCCACGGCCAGCCAGCTGCCACGCCCGAACCCCTCGCGCAGGCTGGTGCGCGCCGCCAGCACCACCGCCGGACCCGGAGAGATCGCCGCCGCCAGATGCACCAGCCAGATCGCCATCAGGGTCGCGGCGGTCATGGCGCGGGTCAGTCCTTCTTGACGGTGGCGATATCGGGCGCGTCCACGGCCTTCATGCCGACAACGTGATAGCCCGCATCGACGTGATGCGTCTCGCCGGTGACGCCCGCGCCAAGGCGCGACAGCAGGTAGAGGGCCGAATTTCCGACATCCTCGGTCGTGACATTGCGTCGCAGCGGAGAGTTCAGCTCGTTCCATTTCATGATGTAACGGAAGTCGCCGATGCCGCTGGCGGCCAGCGTCTTGATGGGTCCGGCGCTGATCGCATTGACGCGGATATTGTCCTTGCCGAAATCCTCGGCCAGATAGCGGACCGATGCCTCGAGCGCAGCCTTGGCGACGCCCATGACGTTGTAATGCGGCATGACGCGTTCGGCGCCGTAATAGGTCAGCGTCAGCATGGACCCGCCATCCGTCATCATCGCGGCGGCGCGGCGCGCCACGGCGGTAAAGGAATAAACGGAAATATCCATTGTCATCATAAAGTTGTCGCGGGTTGTTTCAGCGTATCGACCCCGCAGCTGTTCCTTGTCGGAAAAGCCGATGGCGTGAACGATGAAATCCAGACCGTCCCATTCGGCGGCCAGATCGGCGAACAGCGTGTCGATGGATGCCTCGTCCGAGACGTCGCAGGGCAGGATCAGCGTGGACCCCAACTGGGCGGCCAGCGGACCCACGCGTTTCTTCAGCGCATCGCCCTGATAGCTGAAGGCCAGCTCGGCCCCCTCGCTGGCCAAAGCCTTGGCGATGCCCCAGGCAATCGACTTGTCATTGGCCAGTCCCATGATAAGGCCGCGCTTGCCGGCCATCAGGCCTGACCTCTGCTCGCTTGACATGACGTGTTCCCCGCGCTTTCAACCGTTTCGACGGTGATTAGGCCAACTGCCCTGCGGCAGCAAGCACAAGGACGATGCCATGACGGACCGGACCGGACTCTTTGCGGGCGACGACCCCTTCGATATCGCCCGCGCCTGGCTGGAGGAGGCCCGCGCGACCGAGCCGAACGACCCCAATGCCATCGCGCTGTCCACGGTGGATACGGACGGGATGCCCGATGCCCGGATGGTGCTGCTGAAGGATATCGACGGGCAGGGGGGTGATGGCTCGTTCGTCTTTTACACCAATTACGACAGCGCCAAGGGCCGCCAGATCGATGCGACGGGCAAGGCCGCCTTTGTGATGCACTGGAAATCCCTGCGCCGCCAGATCCGGGTGCGTGGCACCGTCACCCGCGAGGAGGGGCCGCAGGCCGACGCCTATTACGACAGCCGGGCGCTGCAAAGCAGGCTGGGGGCCTGGGCATCGCGTCAGTCGCAGCCGCTGGAGGCGCGCGTGACGCTGGTGGCCGAGGTCGCGAAAGCGGGCCTGCGCCATGGCACATCGCCCAAACGACCGCCGTTCTGGGGAGGCTTTCGCATCCGTCCGGTGCAGATCGAGTTCTGGGCGGACGGCGCCTTCCGGTTGCATGACCGATTCCGTTGGTCTCGTGGGCCGGGTGGCCAATGGGATGTCATCCGGCTGTCGCCCTGAACCTTAGACGGTCTTGAAGATGGACCAGATGATACCAAGATTGGCACAGTGGAGAATAACCGAGCGTCACGGTCGGAGATTAGGATGCTTTGGTGTCGTCCTGTATTGTAGTCGGATCAGACCGCTACTAATGTCCGCGACACGGCAAGAACGTGCGAAAACGGAAACGTAATGACTGATGAAGACAGCCTTAAGCTGGTGAATGGGTTGGTCAAATGGTTTGACCCGTCCAAAGGCTATGGCTTCATCCTGAATGACGACGGTGGAACGGACATTCTGTTGCACGCCAATGTGTTGCGCAACTTCGGTCGCAGTTCGATCGCCGATCAGTCACGGGTCTGCGTTCTTGTGCAGGAAACCAGCCGGGGCGTTCAGGCGGCCGAGGTGGTTTCGATCAAGCCCCCCGAAACCGATGGCCAGCCGCCGATCGCCGATCTCGACATGGATATCATCGAGCATCTGGACACCCTTCCTCTGCGTCCGGCACGCGTCAAATGGTTCGACAAGTCCAAGGGTTTCGGATTCGCGAATATCTTTGGAAACTCTGAAGATGTTTTTATCCATATCGAAGTGCTGCGCCATTCCGGTTTTGCAGACCTTGCCATCGGCGAGGCAATCTGTGTGCGCGTCGTCGAAGGCCCCCGGGGCCTGATGGCGGCGCAGATTTCCGCGTGGGACAGCGGTCTGGCGACCGTCACGGCACAGGATGGTTCGGTTTCCGAACGGCAGGACAAGGCGGCCCAGGTTGCGGAATAGACACCTTGCCGCCTGTCTTGCGGCGATCCTCTGTCTGGGTCAGGCCGCTGCCGCGCAGGATGTCGTGGCGCCCGCCGTGCAGGCTGAATGCCGCGCCGATGCCGCGCTGATCCGCACCGCGCCCGATCGTGCACTGTCCTTTGCCGTCGAGGTTGTCGATACGGTCGAGACGCGCGCGCAGGGTCTGATGTTTCGCCGCGACCTGCCCGCCGGGCGCGGCATGCTGTTCGTCTATCCCGAGCCGCAGCCGGTCAGCTTCTGGATGCGCAACACGCTGATCCCGCTGGATATGGTCTTTCTGGACGCGCAAGGCGTGATTCGCCACATCCACCGGATGGCCCGGCCTCTGGACGAAACCCCGGTTCCGGGGGCTGCGGTCGGCGATCCCGATCCCGCCCGCCTTCTGGTGCTGGAAATTGCCGGGGGTGAGGCTGACCGTCTTGGCCTGCAGGCCGGTCAGGTGCTGGCCCATCCGGCCGTTCCGGCGGCAAACGCCGTCTGGCCCTGTCGCTAGGGCTTTTCTTGGCCGCGCGCTTGCGCTAAAGCCCATTCGTCGGGGTGTAGCGCAGTCTGGTAGCGCGCCTGCTTTGGGAGCAGGATGTCGTAGGTTCGAATCCTATCGCCCCGACCACAGACAACCCCCATCTTGGTCCGTTCTGCACGCCAGGGCATCAGCGCGGCGCATCCGCAGGCCGTCCCGAAATCTGATGGGAAATGCCCGACCTTTGCCATTGACCCCGGGTCTGCGACCGGAAACCCTGCGCGCATGACCCCCAGACCGATTGCAGGAACCTGATGTCGCATCTTTGTCCGATTGTGCTGTCCGATGATCACGTCGCACGCGTCGTTCTTCCGGCCGAGGGGCATCTGCACGACCCCCTGTGGCGGATGCTGGAGGATGAGGATCTGGACCTGCTGGCGGCCCGACTGACCGAAGGACGGCCCCGGCCGATCCCGGTCTTTGCCTATGGCTCGTTGATCTGGAATCCCGGCTTTGCGGTGCAGGATCAGCGGCGCGGATCGGCCATCGGCTGGCATCGCAGCTTTTCCATCTCGCTGGATCATTTTCGCGGCTCTCCGGAGCGGCCCGGCCTGATGCTGGCGCTTGCGCCGGGGGGCAGCTGCGACGGGCTGATTCTGGACGTCGCCGAGGATGCCGAGGCCGAATCCCTGCGCGCCATCCTGCGCCGCGAACTGGTCGCCCATGAGCTGAGCGCCAATGCCTGCTGGATCGAGGTTCAGACCGAACGCGGTCGCGAACAGGCGCTGACCTTCTATGCCGATCCGGTTGGCACCCAACAGGCGCAGCTGAGCCTGCGCGAACAGGCGCAACGTCTGGCCCGCGCGGCGGGTGCGGCTGGATCGGGGGCCGAATATCTGCTGCGCACGGTGCGCGGGCTGCAGCAGCTGGGGATCTATGATCCCTATATCTGGACGCTGCAGCAGATGGTCGCCGAAGAGATCGAGGCCGCCGACCCCAGCCCATGACGTCTTGTCTTGACGGGTGGCCTTATCGGGCGGCGGCGATGGCCAGCCCGTCGGTGACGGCGGTGAACACCTCGCTGAAGGAATGGCGCGCCTGCGGAAACCGCGCCCGCATCCTGTCCGACACCATCGACAGCAGGCTGGAGCCGCCCACATAAACGACATGTTCGATGCGATCCGCCGGCAGACCGGCCATCAGCAGCGTCTGCGTGGCCCCGTCGGACAGCGCATCCGCATGGCGCGCAAGGCTGTCGGCCAGCGCATCGGCAGGCAGGGGGGCGGCCAAGCCCCGCTCGATCATGTCCAGCAGGATGCGGGGATCGGCGGTGCCCCCGTTGGCGGCGATCTTGCCCGCCTCGACCGCGAAGGCCAGATCATGGCCGATCTCATCCTCCAGCACCTTGTGCAGGCGGGACAGTTTCGCGGGTTCGACCGCCAGACGCACCATTTCGGCACTCATGCGGCGATTCTGCGGGGTATAGACAAAAGGGATTTTTTCCCATGTCGCCAGATCGTTGTAGATCGCATTGGGGGTGGACGAATGGCCCGGCCCCATCGCCTTGCGCAGCAGCGTGTTGCGGCCCAGCAGCGGCATCACATGGTCGATATTGATCGCACGGTCGAAATCTGTGCCGCCGATCCGCACGCCATGATTGGCCAGAATCGTGACCCCGCCCGCCCCCGAGCTGAACAGCGAGAAATCCGAGGTGCCCCCCCCCA
>NZ_RQRT01000052.1 GCF_004335005.1 Paracoccus nototheniae
CGGCGATGTTGCGCAAATCAGCCCCGAGCATGACTGCCCCCTTTCCCGCCATTCTTCAGCGGACGGCTTCGATCTCGGCCCTGCCAAGGGCCGAGAAGCGGTTCATGATGGCGATGCGGATCTGGATTTCGGCGGTCTGGCGGGCGGGGTCTCGTGACATGATCCTCTCGCCGAAGAGCTTCAGGCAGTTCATCAGAGCTTCGACCCGACTTCGGACGTGATAGCCGGTCCACTTCTTCCAGAGCGCCCGGCCCAAGCGCCTGGTTGCCCGCAGGATCTCATTTCGCGCGGCAGCAGCGGGACAGTCTTCTTTCCAGGCGCGGCCATTGCGCCGGATCGGTATGACGGCATCCGCTCCTCGGTCGATGATCGCGCCATGGCATCGTCGTGTATCGTAAGCACCATCTGCGGTGACCGTGCCGATCGTCTCTTCCGGCGGGATCTGCGCCAGAAGCTCCGGCAGCAGCGGGCTGTCGCCTTGGCGGCTCGAGGTCAACTCGACCGCGCGCACATCCCCGGTGCCCGCGTCCATGGCGAGGTGGACCTTTCTCCATTGCCTCCGGCGTGACGGGCCATGTTTGCGGGCCTGCCACTCGCCGTCCCCGCGGAACTTGATACCGGTGCTGTCGATCAACAGGTTCAGGGGCTGCCCGGACGCGCGATACGGGACCTGCACCGCGATCCGCGCCTGCCGGCGGCACAGCGTCGAATAGTCCGGAACCGGCCAATCAAGCCCCGCCATCTGGATCAGGCTTTCAACCAGCCCGACCGTCTGCCGGAGCGGAAGCCCGAAGAGCACTTTCAGGGTCAAGCAGGTCTGGATGGCAGCGTCCGAGAAGGTCTCGGGGCGCCCGCGCTTGCCGGTCTTGTCGGCGTGCCAGACCGTCTCGGGATCGAACCAGACCGACAGCGAGCCGCGCTTGCGCAGCGCCGCATTGTAGTCTGACCAGTTCGTCGTGCGGTAGCGGATCGGGGAAGGCTTCGGCATGCCCTCGACCTAACCCTCAGGACGCGCTCAGTGAATCCCCATCACTGAGATGTGCAACAAGGTCAAATCGCCCCTCCCGTAAACAGGATTATTTAGAAAATCACCCCAGTACAAAACGTGGGTATACCTCCCAAGATCCTTAGGATCCTTGAGTATCTTAATCGGACGTTGACGAACCTTTGTGGACGCGTTGTCCGGAGTTTGGGTGAGTATAAGATCGAAACTGCATGGGCGATTTTTCAAATATGAAAGTGCTGCGTTATCGACGCTGAACATACCTCCGTTTCCCCGATGGGCGGCACATATTACGGCGATTGATGGAATTTCCATGATATAGTCTCCATAGCTTACAGACATCAGTGAGCCTGGGCTGTTTTGTTATGTTCTAAGCGTCTTAAGCGTTGTTATTACGATCAAAGGTGGTTTCGGCTTTATGACATCCTAGATCGGTCTGGGCGACTAGAGTATATTTTGAAAGATTATGGGCAATTGCTTCGAAGCAACTTTTTTCAGTCCATACCTGCTGTCTAAGCGAGTAAAAGAGCCTACAGATAAATATTGTTCAAGTCACTTTGTGCCCAAGCTGTGCAGCCAGCCAGCGCTTCGTGCCAAAACTGCCCTGCATGAGGCTGGGCATGTAAACATCAGCATCCAAGGAAGGCCAGTGCAGCGCTAACCCCGATGGCGCGAGCTCCGTCTCGTTGCGAGCCGCAGGATCGCCGTCCTCTTGGTCATGTTGACAAAGGGGGAGTTAGAGGCGGATCGATGTGATGTCGGTGAAGCCGAGGAAGTTTTTGACGGTCCTATCGTAGGGGGTGGCAATGCGCCTGGCGTTCTTAGGCTTGTTGAAGGACTGCTCAACAAAATTGCGAAGTCTGTAGAGCCTAAGGTCAACGTCCACGCACAGCTTGTGGAATTTCCGCAACCGGATTACGGGCACGATGTTGCGCGCCTCCATGGTTTTTCGAACCCTGTCAGCGTCATAGCCACGATCCGCCAGCAAAACTCTAGACTCGGGCAGGTTGTCGTCCATGATCGATTCGAAACATAGGTAATCCGAGGTCTGACCCGGCGTGATATCCTATCTCATTGGCAGGCCGGCGCCATTGACGCGGAGGTGGATCTTGGTCGTGAAACCACCTCTTGAACGGCCAAAACCTTCACCTTCGCCATGGGCTTGAACCAGTGGCACCTAATGGCTTAGCCCCGGTTTGGGCCGGCTACCTTATAATTGGCACGGACTACGGCGCGAGTGACCTCCATTTCATCGGCAAATTTCTGACGAAGCTGCATGGTCATGGTGGCCAGTGATGCCCAGCACTCCTGATCACCCTCCGGCCGACGACAGTCCAGGACTGACGACGGCGAGCTGAACGTATACGAAGCTAGGCCCCGGGCGGTTCTTGAATCCTGGTTGCGCTCAGTCCATTCCGATTTTCCGACCGACCGGAAACATGTCTTCGCCGTAATAGTGTAGTTTGACATGATGGGTGCGGCACAGCCACCTGACATTCAGCGGCTGATCATATCGATCGTGGTGGGCATCTACAGTCGTGGCGCCGCAAACCTCGCAAGGTTGCTTCTCAAGGTCCCCAGAATCCAAAGCCCTCTTCACGGCAAGATGGGCGCTGTATTTGAGAGGATTGGCCCGGCGCCAGTCGGACTGACGCGTTTCGCTCGTCAGTACGGGTGGCGATGGATCCGTGGTCGTGGCCTTCCTGTTTTCGCTCATCAATCAGCCTCCTTCGGTCTAGAATACCGGAGCACATCCTTGCCCTTCCGAAAAATGGCCCTGAGGGCGCAAAGCGGGCATCACCCCCGCCCCGCGATCGTCCACAGTCTGAAGCGCCGGTGGCCGGTCACCTCTCGCGTCAGGCCGAGATCGGTCAGGCGCTTCAGCATCCGCTCGGCCGTGGGGCGACTGATGACGGCCTGCGCCTCCAGTTCCATGGCCGAAACAAGGGGCCGTGATGCCAGCACCGCAACAACTCTTGCAGCGTTGTCTCCCTTGATCCCCGCGGTGGCGACGCGGGCGCGCTCGCACCAGGTCCGGATGCTGAGAATAAGTGTCCGCGCCTCCTGCGCACCCTCGTGAACCGCGATCAGATGTGCCGCCAAGCGATCCTCGGGCGAACCAAAACCGGTCCAGACCCGCCGCCCATGCCGGCCGAGGGGAATAAAAGACAGCCCCTCCGCTCCCGCCGCCATGTGCCGCGCAGACCAGACCGCTGGCTCGACCACCTGCCCAGGTGGCGATAGCTCAGCCATCCGCCATACTGCGAGAACCGCAGGACCGCGAAGAAGGGGGTGCAGTTCGCCAAAGGCACCGATCGTCTCCAAAAATTCGCCCGCCGCAGCATCGAACTCGACCCCTTGGGGGCGCAGCTCCATACCGGTGTCGAACACCTCGTCCGACGTAGTCCGACGGTGCAGACCCAGAAAGGACGAAAGGTCCGTCAACCCCCCCTGCCCTTCCAGTCGGCGGATTGCCCATCGGGCTAGTCGGATCGCCTCGGGATCCGATCCGCCACGCGCATCCAGCAAATCACGACCGATCTCGTCGCGCCCAATGACCAGTCCCTGCGCCCAGAGCATCGCCTCGACCTCAAGGAGGGCAAGGCGCTGCCGCGCTCCATCAGCCTCACCCGCTGATAGTACAGCCAGCGTGGCCTCCAGCCGACCGAGGCTGCGCGCCGCTTGGGCCAAAGCACCCAGCAAGCCTGCCTGAGCAGCCAGCCAAACTCGCGGATCGGCCAAAGACCGCGGTGTTCGGGACGGCATCCTGCGGATTAAATCATCCGTCTCTGCAATGAGTTCCGGCGACATATCGTCATCCTACTCGTTTCATGACGAACACGGGAGGGTACGAGGTCGACGTTGTCAATCTGCTTCGGTCATAGGCTCTACCTTGACCGACGACGGTCTCTTTGCGGGGAATCCATCCAGTGTTCACTGTGAGAGACCCATTGCATCCGTTCATAAACGGTCGTTTGTCGATGATCTTCAATACTGCAAAACGACCCCAAACCGGGTTTTTAACGGCAATTGTCGCGTCTCAACGGAGCATCAGGCCACGGGTGGCAACGGCACCTGCCTCAGAGGCACGCTGGCACAGTGCCGCCGAGTGAATTGACTGGTCCCTGCCCTTCGATCTTCAACACGGGGGCCGAGATCATAGTTAAGCACGGCCTGCGCGCGACTGTCTCTGTAGCGGCGAACAAGATAACCCGCGTGGCGGACGACATGAAGCGCTATGCGATTGAAGCCTACATCCAACCACTCGAACAAGCTAATGTTCTCGGTTCAAACGTGCATTATTGCAGTTGTGCACTTTTTCACATTTGCACTAATCTCCGAACGCCCTGCCCGCCTCGTGGCGTTTCCAAAGCTCATCAAGCGCGTGCTCAATTAGCTCGGAGTTGTTCATGTCCAGGCGCGCGCGCAAGATCGCCACTCGTTCCAAGATCGGGTGACCCTTGTCGAAGTAGGCACCGAGATGCTTCTGCCCTGCTCTTTTGGCTGCTGGCTTCTCCGCTATTGGTGTTGCAGATCGCTTTGCGACCAGGGTCGGTGTTGCCGACGCCGCGGAGGCTTCAGGTTCGGACTCCTTAGACATCATGGCTGCTAGAAGAGGATTCGGCTTTTTCATCTCTGCACTGTTGCCCTATTGCTTAATTGCACTTGAACTTCTGTGCACAATCCCACGGTTGCATATCTGCTCATCTGCCGTCCTGCAACTCTGCTCGAACCCACTCCCATAGGCCCGCCACCTCGGCGGCAGCCTTGCCATTCGGATCGATCTCCTGGACCGTTTGACCAGACGCACTGGCGTCCCGATGGGCCTTCCGTCGATGCAGCACCACGGGCGCAGTCTTTGCCCCCATAGCCTCAATGACCTCGCGCGTGTAAGCGACCTCGGCCGGTCCGGTGGGATTCGCCATGTTCACCACGGCGAACACCCGCCGCGAAAAGCCACGGCACAAGCGCAGCGTTCTGGGCATTTGCTCGAGAGGCTCGACATCGGGAGTGGTTGGGATCAGCACTAAGTCGGCAACCTCGACAGCAGCCGGAGCTTCGGTCGAGCGGGCAGGGGGGGTGTCTATGATCACCAGATCGGCAACACCCTTTGCTTGGGCTAGCTTCTTTGGCAATTCGTTCTCGGTAGAGAACACTACCACCGGCATATCACCTTCGCGCCGCTCCGCCCACTGGCTAACACTTTGCTGAGAGTCCATGTCGATCATCAGAACCGATAGGCCGTCTCGGAGCGCCGCGACCGCCAGCGAGCGGGCAAGGGTGGATTTGCCCACGCCCCCCTTCTGCATTGCAATCGTGATTATCTGCATGTCTGCCCCTTTGCATTTGTGCACATTTGCAACCGTTCTCTTTTGATTTTTTGCACGATTATGATTCCCATAGGGTCACCTCTGGAAGCTGATCAACGAACAGGTCAGCCTGCTTGCTTTGCTGAGCTTGCCACTGCGCCTTCTTTTCATCTAAAGTTTTAAGCCACCACGACAGCCGCAGCTTGGTCACCTTCCGTCCCTGCGTCTCGATCGTGTCGACACGACATGAGAAGGGGGCAAGGGCGTTCACTTCCGCCACGGCTGGCTCAATGGCCTTACGGCGCAGCGCGGCGAAGGGCCCCAGCTTTCCGTGGGGGACGCCAAGATAGTCCCGCAGCTCGTCTGTCTCGAAGTCGTTGTAGAACACGTGCTTCAAGCCGATCCGCTTGGCGATGATCTCGTACAACGCCATGCCGTACTTCGTGCCGAAGCCGTGCAAGATCTGCATTTCCAAGCGCGCGAAGATCTGGCTATCACGGAGGATCGGCAGTAGTTTTGGGTGAAGCTCGTAGGTCAACATTGTGGCGATGCCTGGTCCGAACTTCTCAACATCGGTTGGCCCGAGGAGGTGGACGTTGCGGGTTGATTCGTCAGACATTCTGACGCGCACGACCGTCTGCATAAGGCTCAAAACCGCCTCTGTCACCCGGTCATTCGATGTGTGGTTACCGCGCAGCTCAGAGAAAGGGATCCGGTATTCCTGCCCCTCAGCCGCCATCTCGGGGCCAAAGGCATTCGACAACAGCTGGTTGTAGATCCTGCGTGCGGCGAGCGTGATCTTCTCGCCCCCACGAACCTCAATCAGTTCAGCAGGCTTGATAACCTCGCCGCGCCGCTGGAAGGCTCCAAGCGTGCCAGCAGAGCTATGGTGACTTTTTGGGCGAGGTTCGTCCCGCATTCATTGTGACCTGTACCTGTTCGCGAGTCACAGTAGGCCGAAAAGTCACCTGTTGGGAAGCGCCTGCCTGAAATCCTTAATACCCGTGTGATGGCCTCGCCCCAAAAGTCACCATAGAGATAGAGGTGACATTGCAGGGTAGGGACTTCGCCCCAAAAGTCACCTTACCTCGCCCTATTAGTCACCAATCCTCGCCCATAAAGTCACGATACCTCGCCCAATAAGTCACATTTAGGCCAGATTATATTTGTATAACAATTAGTTAGGCTCCTTAAAATGGAAGAAATATAAAAACTAAAACCTATCCTCAGGACGCAAAAGGGCTGTCCCGGTATGACACGGATCACGAAATCGCCAAAAACGATCTCCACGCCGATGGCAACCTCCGTCTCTGCCCGCATCACCGCTGCAGAAGGACTAGAGAAACACCAGGTAGTGTTCGTGGCGCATCGCGACACCACGCAGTGCCTTGCGCCTGCATCAGAGATACTCCCCTGTAGAATTGAGATCGTCGAGACAGAGCGCGCAGGACGCGTATTCGGGGGCATGGCTCGGGGCGAGACATGCCCCCGAATACTGCAGTCCCGCACATCGTTCCGATCAGCTGGGGTGTATGTATGCCACAGGCCGGAACCAAGGACGCGGCCCGAAGGGCAACGTTCAGTCATGTATCCTTATGGATAAAATCATACAAATGGTCAGCGGCGGTTATCCCATTTCGATCTTATTGCTCGACATATTCTATCGGTACACCTGTCGCTAACTCTGCTTTAAGGTGGTATGCTGCTCCTTATTTCGGCGATAGATCTGGCGCATTTCTAAACTGTTCAGTTTTTGATAAAGTTGGCAAAGACCGGAATAGACGCAGAGCTCTTCAAGCCAGGCTTCGCCGGTATTATCGTCTCCCGTCAGAATGACATGCCTGTCGAGGGCCTGGGCGGTACAATGCAAGGCTCCATGAAAAATGATATCGGCAAGTTCGATATCGTCTGGATTAAGGCAGAGCACGAAATAGATAAGCGGCGGATGTTTTTGGGAGAAGACTGCGCTGCCGAGCCGCCCGATGCTTTCAGACTCCTTTTGATTGTGAAAATTGTCCACGCGGATCGAAAAGCCCCTTCGATTAATAGCCCCGACGGTGTTGCGGATAGCGCGGATCTGGAAATGATGAGGATCAAAGGAATGCTTGTGGTAAGCATATACTCGATCCGTTCATCCAAGATAATTAAATGGCGGATTGTGCCATCGTCTGCCGCGATCGCACGCAGCCGCCTGAAGCGCGACAACAGGGCTTTCATCACAATCTCCGATCTAATAAGTATCCCCAGATTCAAGCCACGGCCGACATGAGGTAGAGCCCCGCTATAAAGCGTTTAATGGCTTTATCAGCACTTGGTGTTCGTTGAAGGACCCGATAGACGGTCGGCCGTGGGCAAGGTTAATCTCGCGGATTTGCTGAGAATAGACGGTGCTTTCGCCCAGGTCCTGGGGCGGATGTAATCGAGCGGGTTAAACTGCTCGCGGGATTCCTCCACGATCCCGAACGGGTTGAGCACCGCCACCCTGCGGTCGAGGGCTTCGCGGTGACGGCGGGTCGCGGCGAAGTTCTCGCCCTTGATGTCGAGGGCCACCACCGGACCCTGGTGGTCGATGATGGCCGGGATCACCGCGCTGATGCCCTTGCCGCCCCGGGTCCCGGCCACCACCAGGTGATGGCCGCCGCGCCAGCCTTTGGCATCGTCCTTGAGGTAGCGCAGCAGCTTGCCGTTGTGCAGTGCGAGAGGCAGGCCGGTCTTGTTGCGGGCCAGATGGGCGATGTCGCGGGGGGACATCCAGCCGGCCTGCCAGGGCCCGGTGCGGGATTTGCGGTTGCGGCCGATGCGGGGACTCACCACCGCCATGAGGGGCTTGAGCAGGGCGAGGGCTACGGCCCCGAGCCCAAGGCCGAGGGAGACGGTCATGGCCTGCTGCTGGGCCGCGGAGTAGTACTCCAGCTCGCGGAAGCTCTGCCAGGTGGCGCGCGCGACCGACCATCCTTCGGACCGCCAGCTGGCAAAGGTGGCCTGCAGGTCGCTCAGAACGCCTGAGAGGGGCAGGAGGGCGGTTGCGGCGGCTCCCGCCAGGCAGATCCATGCCAGGGCCTTCAGCGGGGCTCTGTGGCGCTCTGCGGTGCTGCCCAGGGTGTCGAGGATGGTGGCGGCGGCAAAGAGCGGGAAGACCCAGAGGGTCATCGGATAAATGGCCAGCAGGCGGGGGCCGATAATAGCGGCAGCTGTGGCAGCAATAATTGCCGTAACGATAATGGCCCAATGGCGGGCTTCGAGAACAAAGTTCATGATCAATCCTTCGCGGCGTCGGGAAACAAGATCTGGCAGAGCCCACGGTCCTGATCGCGGGGGGTGAGGTGGCGGGGCAGGTCGCGGCGGACCCAGGCCTGCAGAGCCGGGTCGTGGCTCATCTGCTCGACAACCATCCGGCCGAGGATCCAGGTGAGGCGGTCGTGGTCCTTGCGGGTCTGCAGCCCGGTGCGGGCGGAGAGGGCCTGAAGCCGGGCGTCGATCTGAGCCTTCCGGGCGATCGGATCGGCGGGCCGGGCGGTGGACATCTCACCGGGGAGGTCAGCAGGCAGTCGGGGTTTGGGCATCGGCAACCTGTGGGCTTAATCCGGCAACCGTAGCGTGTGGGGGAGGGCTTGAGTAGATCTAAATGCGCGCTTATACATTGTCTTCGACAACGTGCGCGTCCTCATGGGGGCAAGCCCCCGCGCCGGACGGCTCCCCCAAGGCGGCCCCGCCGCCTGACGAGGGCCTCGCCCTCGAACTCCCGACCAGCGCAGCAGGCGCTGGACCCTGTCTGCAGTGAGGCGTTTGCGCATGGCGATCTACCATCTGAGTGCAAAGGTGATCAGCCGGGCCGGGGGGCGGTCCTCGGTGGCGGCGGCCGCCTACCGCTCCGGCGGACGGCTGCACGACGCCCGCCAGGATCTGGCGCATGACTACAGCCGCAAGGGCGGCGTGGTGCATGCCGAGATCCTGGCGCCTGATACCGCTCCAGCGTGGATGCGGGACCGCGATCAGCTGTGGAACGCGGTGGAGGCGGTGGAGAAGCGCAAGGACGCGCAGCTGGCCCGGGAGATCGAGGTGGCCCTGCCGCGTGAGCTGGACCGCGGTGCCCGTCTGGAGCTCTTACGCGGGTTCGTGCAGCGGGCCTTCGTGGATCGCGGGATGATCGCCGACATCGCCGTCCACGAGGGCCGCGCCCGGGACGGGCAGGGTCAGCCGCATGCCCATATCATGCTCACCTTGCGGGAGCTGACCGGGGAGGGCTTTGGCAAGAAGGCCCGGGACTGGAATGCGCCGGATCTGCTGCTGGGCTGGCGGGAGGCCTGGGCGCGCGACGCCAATGCGGCGCTGGAGCGGGCAGGGCGATCCGAGCGGATCGACCACCGCTCGCTGCCGGTGCAGCGCGACGAGGCCCAGCAGCAGGCCGAGCGGGCGCGGAGCGCCGGGCGGGACGCGCAGGCCGACGATCGCGAGCGGGCGGTCGTGGCGCTGGACCGCGAGCCGCAGCCCAAGATCGGCCCGGCCGCGCATGCCATGGAAAAGCGCGGCATGCCGACCGAGCGCGGGGATGCGTTCCGCGCCGCGCAGGCGCGCAATGCCGAGCGCGCCGAGCTGGGCGGGCGGCAGCTGGAGTTGCGGCTGGAGCTGATGGCGCGGGGGCGGGCGTTTGTCTCCGCCGCCCGGGCGCAGCTCGACCAGCTCTGGCAGCGCGCCGAGCATGCCATGACACGGATCAGGGAGAGGATCATGGGGGAGGCGGAGAGACCGCAGGCGCGGGACGGGCGTGATGGTCAGGACATGGGCGGCGGGCGCGACGAGATTGAGGCGCGTGAGAGCCCCGGCGTCACCGAGGGACGCGACGGGCTGGACGAGGCCGCGCGCCGGGCGGCGGTGTTGGGGCGGCATGTTGCACCCCGGGCACAACCTGAGCATGATGTCGGACGCGAGCGGGTGGCGCCGGATAATCCGGACCGCGATCGGCGTGAGGCCATCCTCGGGCGGCATCGCGACACCGGGCAGGGAGGTCATGCGGGAGGGATAGAACGGGACGTTGCCGCCCGTAGCGGTGAGGACCGTGATCAGGGGCGGCGGAATGACATTCTTGGGCGCGGGCATGATAGGGCACCGGAGCGCGGGCAAAGTCGCGATCGCGGAAGAGAACGGTGAAAACTGAAAGGAACTACCAAGTGTTCGAAGAGTGTGATCAACAAAACCATTACGTCGTAACTCAGGGCTTGAGGACCAGCGCCGCTGGCAAGGTGTCCTGATGTTTGGCTTGTTCAAGAAGCACAGCAAGGCTGCTCAGGATCTTCCCAGATATCAAGATGTTTACGAGACTATGCTGTATCGTACTCCACCGGATGTTCCAAAAGGCGTGCTGCCAACGATCTATGCCTTTCGGGTGAAAGACCCATCCTTGTCACCCGATCCAAGACCAGACTTTGTATTGCTGGAAACGGATGAGGAAATCCAGGAATGGCAGCAAGCAATGGCCGGCTCAGTCGTCTTAAATGAGGACGGCCATATTACAGACGAGCCGCTTCTACGGTGGAACGACATTCCCAGCCTGCTGACCGCTGACGATGAGATCGTTGCAACGTATTTGCCCGTAGCCGACGATGCAAACTGGCCCGCGCTGGCCGTTCAGGCGCATCCGTTCGACACGGCCGTGACAACCAAGCCTGCTCGTGATCGGTACTACTTTGCGCAAAACAAAGTTGTTGGTTTTCTATAATCGCGCAAGTTGATGGACTGCTCCTGATCAAGCAACAGGTCAGAGTGGGGACGAGGGAGAGACACCGGCATAAAACGGTCTCAGATTCCTCGGTGCAGTACAACTTTGCCGCAAAGAGCGGTCTGCCTTGCTCGTGCCTATGAACGGGCAAGGCGCTGATTGCGCTCATGCCGCGACCTTTATATACGTAGGCGACGATCAAGGTCTTAGTCCTGACTACTTGATCAACAGATCCTCAAGAGATCCACCGGCGTCCAAGTATCCTTTGACCCACAGGGGCTGCCGACCACGGCCTGTCCATGTTGCATCAGCATCATCCGGATTGGCGTACTTCGCCATCACCTTGGATTTTTTCTTGGGAGCACTTCCAAGCAAATCTTTAAGTGAAAACCCATGCTCCTCTGCTGCCTTCTGGGCGGCCGCAGTGGCTTTTTCCTTCTGCCGGGCTTCGTAGCCTTCGATTTCCCGGCCAATCTTCTTGTGAAGATCGCGCAATTCTTTCAGAGACATTCCTTCAAGATCAATACTCATGTCAACTTTCCTATGGTAACTTACGACCGTCTACCTTCTATTTTAACCTCGGTCAAATGGAGGATTCTACCTCACTAGGTTTCCCGTAATTTTTTCTTCCTCGTGAAAAATCTGGCCTCGAACGTCCTTTAAGGCCCACAGATATTTTTTATAGTAAACTCTAAGTTTGGATTTGGTGAGTGGGCGAACTGAGCAGCTGTGCTAATAAAATATCTAAATTATCTGGTTTGACTTTCCTATTCTGATCGAGGTAGTGCAAATTAAGTATCTTAACAATCTGAGCGAGTAGGACCACCACTTCATCAGGCGCAGGGTGGGATATACACGAAATTCAAACTTCACGTCGGCGGCATCAACCATCGCGGGCAGCGAGATAGTGAACATGATCCGCAAGAGTCATGTTCGGACACAAGCTCTGGCTCTTTCAGAAGTTCTGTCGGCTACCTCGTTGAAGGCGACGAAGTTGCTGATCTTATTGTGTCGCGCTGAGCAGGTGCGATAGAGCCACCATGCTGGCCTGTCCTTTGGTGCAGTCCTCCAACCAGACGATGGCAGTCATAGAACAAAGGTGCTAGGCGATCCTCTACATCGCTTTATTCCGCCCAGTGTGTCTTGATCCCGGAACCCTAAAACGGCGCCATTTGCGTAAATGCAGACATTCGAATGACCCTCTTTCATCTTGTCCTCGTAGCCGTCATTCAGGGGCTAACCGAGTTTCTTCCCGTCTCGTCCTCGGGTCATCTCATCCTGCTTCCGCAATTGACGGGGATCGCGGATCAGGGGCTGATCATCGACGTGGCGGTGCATGTCGGGACATTGTTCGCGGTGATCCTGTTCTTCTGGCGGGATGTCGCCGAGGGGCTTGTTGGCTTGGGAAGACTGGCCCGGTGCCGGATCGACACGCCCGGCGCGCGGTTGGCACTAGCACTCGTAGTTGCCACGCTGCCGGTCATTTGTTTGGGGTTAGTCCTGAAGATCACCGGCGCGATGGAGATGATGCGCTCGGTCGCCGTGATCGGTTGGACGATGATCATCTTCGGCCTGTTCCTATATTGGTCCGATCAGCGGGGCGTGGGGGTGAAACGAACCGGGGACTGGTCGCTGCGGGATGCCGTTATTCTGGGCTTATGGCAGGGGGCGGCGCTGATTCCCGGGACGTCTCGTTCGGGCGCTACGATCACCGGTGCCCGCGCATTGGGTTATGTGCGCGAGGACGCGGCACGAATCTCAATGCTTATGTCGATTCCCACCATCATCGCCTCTGCCGTCCTTCTGAGCGGCGAGGTCGTGGCCGAGTTCGACGGTCAAGCGGCACGACAGGCCGCCTTTGCCGCAGCTTTTGCCTTTGTCGCAGCCCTTGGTGCCTTGGCGCTGATGATGCGATTGCTGAAAGCCGTCAGTTTCACGCCCTATGTGATCTATCGGCTGGTACTGGGCACGGGCCTGCTGATCTTGGCTTATCGTTGACGGCCTGACCTGGACCAGCGCCCGTCGGGAACCGATGCCCTGCCGGTCGAAAGGCCCAATGCCGCACCTCAAAATCCATACCCGTTCCTGACGCCATCAGCCGACAGGCTGGGCATCGCGGCGGCAACCCTGACGGGATTCTACCGGAGCCGACGTCACAGCAGGCGAAGGCGGCGCAACACTCGCATGGCCCTCGTCTCGTAGTGCAGCTTGCCAAGGCCGCGCAGCGCGGCGTGCACCACATCGCGGCGTGACAGACGACGGGGCAACTTGCCGGATGCCTCTGCGACCTCGATCCAAGCTGGGTCCTGCGTCGCCGCCTGTGCCGCCAGATGCTCAAGCGCGGACAGCCATGCGGCGACGATATGTTCCGCCCCCCGTCGAGAGATCGCCGGCACACGCTCGGGCGGCTCGATCCATGGATTGGTGTTGATCTCGAAGATCTGCGGGCGGCCACCGATCACCGCATAATCGGCGCGGCCATAGTCGATTCCCGCAAGGTCGAAAGCCTTGCGCAGCGTGGCGTTGTCCGCATTTTCATTGAAAAAAGCCAGCTCGCGAACCGGATCTGACACCGTGGCAGGGTCGGAATATTCGCCCTTGCAGACCCATCCCCTACTTTGGTCCATGGCCGATGGAAACAGCCGGTCGCCCACTCGCGTATAGGACCGTTTCTCGTGCAGGCCATTGACGTTTCGCGCGTCGACATATTCGGTGATGACAAAACGGCCCAGCTGCCGATCCCGGGGGTCCAAAGCCGCAATGGCGTCCCTTAGGGCCTGCGGCGTCTCAAGCAGGTCAGATTTGGGTCCCTCGTGATCGTCGTCTCGGCGCAGAAAGACCGGATACCTCACCATTCCGGGATCGGCCGTGATAGGCATCATCCGGAAATCGTTGATCCCCCCCTCGTGCAGGCGCCGCATGATGTCTTGACGGGTGCCGATGCGCGATGGGAGGTTTAGGACCAGGCAATCGGGGCAGGCCCGCACCAGGGCGTCAAGCCGGGCATCGACGCGACGGGCGTCCTCGACGCTCAGCCGTTCCAGATCGACGATGATATAGGCCGAGCGGGGCAACCGCCGGGACGCCAAGAACTCCTGATGATTCAGGATGACGATCTTTCCGTGAAGCGGATGGCTTCTGGTTTCGAGCACGTCCCGGATGGCATACTGGTGACTGGCTGTGGCAACAAATGTGATCATGGCTCTCAAAAAATTAGGTTTTACGATTTATGACTGCCAAGTAGCGAGGCAAAATCCCGAAAGCACTGCCGGCAAGTCAGCAGCAGCGCCACGGAATAGACAATGGTCCCCGTCAGAATCATCAGCAACAGATTCGGCACCGTGACCAGGGGCGGTCCTGTTCGCAGGAAGATCATGTAGATCGCGGCTGCCATAATCAGGGCGGCCAGCCAGATCCGCGCAATCGTGACCGAGGCAGCGCCTGAAGCCCCGCGCGCGACGATTCTGGCACAAGGAAAGACGACCAAAATGGTCGCGACCTCATAGACTAGGAAGGAAATGGCCGGCGCCGAATCGCCATTGAGCCAGACAACGGTCAGGAAGCTGGCGATCATGCAGACAAGGCCCACGACACTGCCCAGCAGTCCATATTCCGGACGTCCAAGTGCCGAATAGGCCGAATAATAGAACCGATAGGGCAAGGACAATCCAACGGCCAGACAAAGGATCTGCGACAAGGGAACGGCCAGATCCCATCCGGGTCCGACCAGGAGGGGCAAGAGAACCGGCGCAGACACGGCCAGACCGACGAACGCGGGAATGGCGGCCGTGCCTACCGCCGCCGCGATCCGTCCCGCCGTCTGGATCAGACGGACTGGTTCAGTTTGTAGCCGGACGAGGATCGAAAAGGCCAGGTTGTGGCCTACCCCCATCATCGCCATCCGCAACGGATCGACGATCCGTAGGGCGATGTTCAGCTGGCCTAGAACAGCGCCCCCAAAAAAGGCGTTGACCATGAATGCCAGGATCGCCGGGGCCGACGAAGTGACCCCGACATCGGCCAAATGCAGCCATGAAAATCTGAAGATCTCCTTGAAGCGCTCAGTGTGCCAGCGGATCGGAATCCAGATCCGCTGGCCGCGCCACCAGAGAAAGATTGCGGCCAGCATTGGGTAAAGCATATTGGGCAACAAGCGCTGCAGCAGCAGCGAATAGACCCCCCATCCACTCATCGCCGCAAGGACGGAGACGATCGAGGCAATGACGGTGCTGACCGCCTGACAAAATGATATCTCGACGAAGCGGCGCGATCGGCGCGCGACTGCCTTCGAGACCGCACCGGGGCCCTGCCACAAAAGAAGAAGGCTGGAAATCAGCAGATAGATGGAAAATCCCGGCGCGTCTGCCCAGATCTCAATCAGCGGACCCATCAGCAGCGACAGCACGATCGCGGCGGCGGTCAGGATCAACGACGCGAACAGTGCTGTTTCCAGATGGGCGGTATACAGCCGCCGCCGCTGGCTGAGGGATTCTTCGAACGGCAATCCTATGAAGGCGCCCATGACGGAATTCACACCAAGAACCAGTGTCGCCAGACCGAATTCCTCGGGCGACAAAATCCGAGCGACCACTACGGTGCTGGCCATCTGTGCTGCCAGACGCACGCCCGCATCTGCCGCCGAGGCTCCGATCCATACTCTGAACATCGCTAACTTACACTCTTCAAAACCCGTCTGGTCTGGGTCCATTTCATGATTGGCGGGAATTGGCCATGGCGTGTCTTTCTCCTTGGCCGAGTTTCAGCTATTGTCGTGATAAGATCAGATATCACGTTAACGTCAGTGCGCGGTTGAATTGCGCTCCAGAAACAGGATCAGCTCATTTCCCTTCTTTTTCCCCTTTTTCAAGTGCGCCGCTATGTATCCGGATCTGGTCTAGTGTCCCTTATACATGCGTCGCGTTGTGGAATGGCGACCCCGATTGCCGCCTGCGCTATTCTAGTAGGGGCGGGTCCGCTGTTGGCGCAAACCTCGCGCATACCCGACGACGCGGTGGGACTTGCGGTTGGGCTGGACGCGTTGCGCTGGCAGGGTAGCCTTGATCTGCATCAGGAATTCGCGGACTATGCTGCTATGGGGATCACTTGGCTGCGCACGGACCTGAACTGGGCGACCGTGCAGCGGGATGGACCCGACAGCTTCGACTGGAGCGAGATGGACCGGATCGCGGATCTAGCAGCGGCCCACGATATCAGCTTGCTACCGGTCGCCGGTTCGACCCCCAAATGGGCATGGCAAGATCCCGAAGGCCCCTCCCCTCCAAAAGATCCTGAGGCCTTTGAAAGGTTTATGCAGGCCGCCGTCTCGCGCTATTCGGCGCGGGGTATCGATACATGGGAAATCTGGAACGAACCCAACTTACAAGGGCCCTTTCCTCCACAACCCGACGCTAAAGCCTTTGCTGTGCTGCTCAGGGCCGGGCATGCTGGGATCAAGGCTGCTGATCCAGAAGCCACCGTCATTCTGGGCGGGCTTGCCGCCGTGCGGCGCACCACTCTGTTAGGCCAGCCTGCGGCCATTGCCGCAACCGAATTTCTGGCGACGGTCTATGACGAAGGAGCAGGTGATTCCTTCGATGCGCTTGGATTTCACCCCTATACGGGTGACGATCTTCCCGACCTTGAGGCCATGGACAATTCTTGGGCGATGATGGCAGGCCCCATCCGGGACATCATGATCGCGCATGGCGATGCCGACAAAAAGATCTGGATCACC
Source organism: Paracoccus nototheniae (assembly GCF_004335005.1). GTDB lineage: Bacteria > Pseudomonadota > Alphaproteobacteria > Rhodobacterales > Rhodobacteraceae > Paracoccus > Paracoccus nototheniae. The sequence goes on from NZ_RQRT01000052.1 coordinate 16,764, forward strand.
GAATATGGCGCCCCGACCAATGAAAGCCATGGCGGCGTGTCTGAGGCAAGGCAAGCTGAAATGGTGACCGCAAGTGTTCAGTTAGCCCGGTCGACCGATTGGATTGGCCCGGTGTTCTGGTACGGTTATCGCGACCTGGATACGGATGTGACCGACCGCGAAAGTTGGTTTGGAATCATGACCATGAACGGGCGGGCAAAGCCTGCGCGACAGGCCTTGGAAAGCATCATTCTGCCCTGAGATCCGGCCCATGGGGTCCGGTTCCAGCGCTACCTCGTCGTATGCGGCAAGATCGCGACGGATGACGGTGGTAGCCGCACTGCCTGGCCATCCATTTATGCTCACACGATCTCGTGATCCCTATCCTGTATGGATCTCTGTGAGGTGCTGTCGTGTCGGTGGCGGGCGCTGACGGCAACCCTCGGAAAGCGCTTCGCCCAGCTACTACCTTAGAGAATTGGTTTGATATTAACTGGAACCTGTCTGTTTAATTTAGTAGTCGAGCGACCTGCCCTCAAGATCAGCAAGTAGTTGCCAGACCTGTATAAATCTTATCTATAGTCGGTCTTTATAACTAGCTGTAAATCAAAAATTTTTATATTTGCATAGATAAATGTACCTCACAGGTTGTGTTAATAACATTTGCTCAGCTTGATTGGATCAAGTTAAGTAAACATATCAATGGGTAATCCGGAAGACAGTGCTATCCGATGACCAAGTGAGACGTGCAAAGTAAGGGTCTTTTGACTATGAACAATCTAGAAAAAATCAACAGCTGCAGAGCCCGGCAAGTCGGATCCTCCGCATCGCCTGCCCGCACAGCCAGACCGTCTTTGTATTCGCAATACTTCAAAAGATATCTTGATATCATATTTACCGTGATTGTATTGCCTATTTTTATTCCTCTTATAATTGTATTGGCGGCGGCTATTTTCCTGTTGGACCAGAAAAATCCATTTTTTGCCCATAAGCGTGTCGGCCGAAACGGCAAGATTTTCAAATGCCTCAAGCTGCGCACCATGGTCGTGAATGCCGAAAACATTCTGCCGCAAATGCTGAACGCCTCGCCCGAGCGGCTTCGCGAATGGTCCGAGTCGCAAAAACTGACAGACGACCCGCGTGTGACCCGGATCGGCCGCTTTCTGAGAGCCACCAGCCTGGACGAGATTCCCCAATTGCTGAACGTCCTGAGCGGCGAGATGAGCCTGGTCGGCCCGCGTCCCATCGTGACCGATGAACTGAAGCGCTATGGCCGCGGGGCCGCAAGCTATCTGCGGATGCGCCCCGGTGTGACCGGCATGTGGCAGACGACAGGCCGCAACGATGTATCATATGCCGAACGGGTTAGTATGGATATCGAATACGAACACAACATGTCATTGTGGACGGACTTGAAGATCATGGTGATGACCGTCGTAGCTATGCTGGCTAAGACCGGTCGCTAACGTGGTCGCGACCACCACAGCGCTAGTCCAACCCCCAAGGCGATCCACCCCCCGAAGAACCGGAAGCTGTCGATGCTAGCACCCAGCATCAGCCAGCCCGTCAGCGTCATGGCGACGGCCAGGTGCAGCCGGCCCGCATAGCTTGATCCCGACGCCTGTAGGGCTGACCGCAGTAGCACGGGAACGATCATTGCCAGCCATATCAAGTATCCTAGAAAGCCTGTCTCGGCCAACATCCTGACATGCAGGGAGTAGGCCGGCGGCCAGGACAGACCCTTGTCGGCAGCCGTTGCATAGCTCTGGACCTCCCAGCTGCGGAGATCCTCGGCCCGGATATGGTTGGGATAGTGAAACCCGTACTGACCCAGTCCGACGCCTAAAACCGGTTTGCCTTCGAACATCGACAGTCCTGCGCGGATGGCTGCAAGGCGGGTGACGTTCGAGACATTCTCGGACACGCCCGGCGTCGGGTCGATCAGCCCGTCCATGCTGCCATAGCGCACCAGGTTGCTACCCTTTTCCAGAACGGATTTTTGGACGTCAGGGATCATCATCATCACCATGATGGCCAGCCCGGCAACCGTCGCGCCATGGATGAAGAAATCCTTGCGATGCCGGAAATAGCCCAGCATGAACAGGATCATTTGGATCGCGATCACTAGCATCGCCGTACGCGATTGGGCCAGAACGATCAGCACGATGACCAGCACGGTCACCAGTGCCACCCGCCTGCCGCTGCCCTGCGTAATAGCAAAGGGAAAAATGAAGGTCAGCATGACCGCCGCCCACGAGGATTCGAAGGCGGTTGCGCGCAGTCGGTCGGCGTAGAATTCACTGGTCTCGGCGTGGATGACGACGGACATGGCCTCATACCCCTGAGTGAGGCCGGGAAGGTTCATCCAGCTTCCCACCTCGAAGAGGGCAACCCCGCTCATCAGCAGAAGCGCGATCCAGGCTCCCTGCGAGATTGCGGGCAGTCCTCCGCGAATCGCGAAGTTGAAAAACATCAGAACCACCAGCGGGCCAAGCGCGACAGCCATGGCCTGCGTGATCACGCGGCTCATCCCCGAGCGACCCTTGAACCAAACGGTCGAAATTTCGGAGAAATTATCGACCACGCCCAGAATGATGACTAACATAAAGGCCAAGGTCAGGATAAAAAACGTTCGCGGGATGGCTAGGTGGCTAGGCTGGACCAGAAAGTAAAGAATTGCCAGAGGCAGGACATAGACGAAGCCGTCCTTGGACAGCTCGCCCACCGGCAGAAGCGGCATCAGATCGTTGAAGATGGTCGCGACGATCAAGATGATGATCAGGGGGGCCGCCCTGACTGCGGCGACCGGCATAGGGCGGGCAAAGGCCGACACTATTTCCAGGCCTTCTTCTTGATGGCGGTCAGCCAGGTGAAGGGGATCGCCATGAATACCAACGTGCGCGCCAGTCCCGCCCAGGCATGCGGATCGCTCCACTGGAAATAGTCGCGCTGGACCCGCATGCGCGAAACTAGGTTCTGCTTGCGTCTCGCCGCGGTCGTCCCTGTTTCGCTGACGGTATACTGCGTCAGCACCTCGGGGATATTGGCAAGACGCCAGCGACGGCCCATGCGCACAAACAGATCGTAATCCTCGGCCGTCTTGTAGCGGTCGGAATAAAGGCCGATCTCGCGCAGAGCCTCTGCCCGGATCATGATCGTCGGATGCAGCAGCGCGGGAACATAGCGCTGATGGCGCAGCATCCGTTCATGCTCGATGGGAAAGCGGAGGGTGAACAGATAGGCGCCGTCGTCATTCACGCAGCGCGCCCATGTGCCGACCATGCCGACATCAGTCCGGTCGTGCAGAAGTTCGATCTGACGCTCGAACCGCCCGGGCAGCGGCAGGTCGCCGCAATCCAGCCGGGCGATGAAACGATGGTCCCGCGCCAGAATTGTCTCCAGCCCTGCATTCAGGGCATGTTCGATGCCTTGATTGCGATCCAGGCGCTGCAGCGTCACGTCGTGTCGGCCATAGCGGGCATCGCAGCGAATCGGCACGGGCGAGCCGTCATCCACCACGACGATGTCGAAGGGGTGGTTCATCTGGCCCAACACCTCCAGTGTGCGGACAAGGCCCGCCTGATCCTTGTAGGCGGGAATGAGGACACAAAGTTCTGGCAGGAATCCCGTCACTTCAGACCCTCCCAGCACGGCGCTGGCGGCGACCGTTGCGCAAGATGGCCAGCGACAATCCCACCAGGAAACCGGCCATCAGGCCCAATGCCAGAATGACCGGCTTGGCGTTGAAGCCGGCAGGCTCCAGCGGAACGATCGCCGGCGCAAACAGCTGCACCGTCAATTCAGGCGCGCCGATCCGGCTTTGAACCTGACGGTGTTCAAGCAGCAGACGTTCATATACCGCGCCCGTCGCATCGACTTCGCGCTCCGCCTCGCGTTGCTGGGCATAGGTATCAGCGCTCACCTCGATGGCCTCATCCTGCCGCTGGCCGGTCAGGGCCCCGAAGCGCATCGACAACAGTTTGCCCTCTTCCCGGGTCATCTGCGCACGACGCTCGGCATCGCGAAGGCTGGCGGTAAGCTCCTCAATCTCACGATCGAGGTTTTCCAGCATCTGGCGATACACATTAACCCTCAGATCGGAGCGCGAGGTCAGATAGCCCTGCGCTACCGCGTTCGAGACAGCGGCCGAAAGTTCGGGGCTTTCCGAACTGTAGCTGATGTCGATCACATAGGACCGACCGCTATGAGCCACGTCCAGATTGCTTGATATATGCTGGATCAACAGGGCCCGCTGCATGACATCGTCGCCCGCCGCCTCGGGCGGAAATTCGAAGGTAGCGGCCAGTCGGGCCTGCATGTCGGGCGACAAGGCGTCATAAGCATGATCTAGTGCGATCGGCGTGTCCACCGTTTCGACGATGGTCGCCGTGGCCGAGTCCTGTGGCGTGAACTGCGCCTGGGTGTCGCTTTCGGCCACGATCCCGGCACGCGCGGCGTCCGAAATCAGCTTGGCCGTAGCGGAATAAGTCAAAGGCATATTCTTGGCCGCCACAAAGGCCCCGCCGCCGGCCATGGCAGTGAGCAGGACGATCAGGAAGGGGCTGTGCCGGGCGGCGCTGAAGACGTCGCCCATGGTGAAACTGGAAGCCGGCCGTGCGACATCACGATCGTGGTCTGTCAGCATTAGCCGTTCACGGGTACTGTTTAACTGGTTCATCGGTTAGCCCTATGCTGTGAACTGCGAGGGGTGGTTTCGTCCAGTTCCGACGTCACCGTCGGGGCAGCAGCAGGCCCCATGCCGGTAGAGACACCGAAATAGCTGTCGGGCAGCTTGACCTCGACCAGATCGCCGGGCCGAAGCATCGTACCTTCGGTCGCCGGGACCGGCATTTCCTGCCCGTCCTCGGTTTGTCGGTATACGGTAACGGTCAGGTCGCCATCTCCTGCTATCCCAAGCTGCACCAGTTGTGCCATGCTGCCTTTCAGCGAGGCCTCAAGCGTCGCGATCTCTGTCATGACCGCTTCCACTTCAGCCTCGAGCGCTGCGGCGCGGCGGGCGTCGTGACGATCTAGTTCGTGAAGCGCCGCAGCCCGCTGTCTTTCGACATCCGCGGCATCGGCATCGGTTTCGGCCAGGTTGCCCTGTAACTGGATCAGCGTCCGATATTCCTCCGAGACGCGGGTCTGCGGGGTCAGGCCGCGCTTCTGCATTTCGCTGTAGCGGGTCGCCTCTTCGGTCTGCTGATCGACCAAATTCTTCTGATATTCGCGCTGCACGGCCAGCCGTGCAATCCGGTCGTCGATGATCTCAAGGTCGCGTTGTAGGAACTGCTTTTGCTGCACACTCTCCTCACGCGCGGCAGCTAGCAGCCGGTTGGCCAAGGCAAGGACCGGCGCCGTATCGCCCCCCCCAAGAGAGGGCAGATCGGCAACGGTCAGCTCTGCCAGACCTTCTAGTTCGGCCTGCGCCCGTGCAAGCGCCGCATGGCGCGAGACAAGCTCGGCCGCGGCGGATTCGGCATCGGCGCCCAAGGCGGCCGCCGCCCCCATGGCTGGCCGCAACGCCCCGAGGCCTCCGGCCAGGGCGATCGCACGCCGGACGGTCATGTCCTGATCATAGGGAATGGCCCCTGGTTCCGCGACATCGCCCCCAATGACGACCGGACGGACGGTGACGATGCCCACCGTCACCTGCGCCTCCAGCATGATCTCCAGTCCGGTCAAGCGCTGCTGGATCAGCCCGCCGATCTGATCGGCGGTCCGACCGGCGACATGCACCTGTCCAAGCGGCGGAAAGGCAATCGCACCATCGACGTTCACGATGGCCTCGCGAGTCAGTTCCGGCACGCGAAACACGAGGATTTCAAGCGTTTCGCCTGGCGATACGACATGCTCTTGCGCGCCGGCTGCTCCCCCCAAGACTAGCAAGCATCCCATCGCCTTCGCAAGCCGCAGGGTCCGGGGCCCGACAATGTCCACCATCTGTATATCAGTCCTTTTTTAATTTCAGATGTTGGCATGTGATCGATGGCGTCACGGGCACCTGCGCGGCGTCGCACAGAGATTTGGCGCGTGCATCCAGATCCCGCCATCTTTGACGGGCCGAGCGCAGCGCGACATTCGTGGCGCGCCCATGCCCCACATAGCCGCGATAGGCCGTGCGAAGCCATTTATAAACCCGGGGCCCGCTCAACATGGCAAGGGCTCGGCGCGCGGATTCCCGCAGGCAAACCGGAGGGTTCAACGTGTTGGCCAAGGCCACGAAGCCCTCCCGCCGCCGACCCGCATCGGCCAGACGCCAGACGCGGTCCTGCAGGTGATACCCGCTTCGCGCGGCAGGTGACCAATCGCCCGACTCGCGCTGATACCAGGCGTAGGATCGGTCCGCCGTCTCGCGTCCCGTGGTGACGCGACCATCCTCGAGGGTTTCATCCTTGATGATGCCCGGTTCCTGATCGATGTGGAATCCGACGCCGGCACGGCTCATGCGCATTGCAAGATCGGTATCCTGGTTCACCCTGAGATCCTCGTTCCAGGGGTAAGCACGGACCAGATCCACGGGGACGCACATCATCGAGGTTTGGACCCGCCCCATGTCGCGATACACATACTCGATCAGGCTGCTGCCCGTCTTCCATTCCGGCTGGAAGGGCTTTTGAACCTCGCCGTCGTCATGCAGCAGCGCGGAACTCACCAGAATGGTGCGATCATTGTCGTCGCGGCTGTAGAAAGCTTGCAGGCGCAGGCCCCGTCCTGGCATCCAGACATCGTCCGAATCCAGAAAGCAGACATGGGTTCCGGTGCACTCTCGCGCGCCCCGATTGCGCGCAGCGCCGCCCCCAGAATGCGTCGTCTGACGAAAGATCATGACGCCCATGGTTTCCAGCATCCCATATTCCACGCTGAGATCCATATCAGAGCAATCATCGACGACGATTATTTCTGATACCTGGCTATTTTCCAGTACGGACAATACCGCGCGAACAACCTGTATCCGACGATTTCTATTAGGGATTACAACTGATATTCGAAAATTCGGGCCCTTACCCACCATAATGCAACTCGTAATTGTATAAAACTGCAGGCGCGCGGGGATATTTACGACCCGCCGCTACTCTATCCAATTTGATCGGAATACGGTAGCCTTGGTAGCGCCGAAATCAGTGTTTTTATATGAACAAAACGCTACTAGCGGTCGCGGTCGTATTGCGCGGCGATCATTGCGCCCGCCTTGTAATATGATACAGGGTCGGGCGTTAACATAGAGGCGGGCTCTGGCATGGATCAGCAAAATCAAGACCCGATGCCGGAGGACGCGGCAGAGACGCCGCAATTACCTTTCTCAATTATCATTCCGGCTTATAACAGAGAGGGCCAGGTCGGTCGCGCCATCGCATCCTGTCTGGTGCAAAGCTGCCCGGATTTCGAGATCATCGTCGTGGACGATGGATCACGCGACGGGACAGCGCAGGCAGTCGAGGCGATGTCCGATCCCAGGATCAGATGCATCCGCCAGATCAATGCGGGCGCCTCGGCGGCACGCAACACCGGGGCTCGGGCGGCGCGGGGGAATCATCTCGCCTTTCTTGATTCGGATGACGAATTTCTGCCCCACAAGCTGAAACGCATGTCCGCGGCAATTAGGGCCGATGATCAGCCCGACCGCACGGTCTGGTATTCACCGCTGTTCTTTGACCGGGGCACGGGCGGGCGAATGATCAAGCCGTCGCGTGCCATCGGTCCGGATGAACCGGTCGGCGATTACCTTTTCGCCGATGATGGGCTGATGCAGACCTCGACCCTTGTGGTTCCGCGCATGCTCTTCGACCGTGTCGGCTTTGACGATAGCCTGCGCTGCCTTGAGGACCTTGATCTGTGCCTGCGTCTGGAAGAGGCGGGCGCGCGTTTTCGCATGATCGAAGAACCGGTGGTAATCTGGTATGACGACCGCCCCGACGGCAGGCTCAGCTATACCACGTCGCAGGGTGAGATCGACGAATGGGCGGCACGACAAAAGTCCCGTCTATCGCCGCGCGCGATGCACGGATACCTGGCCCGGTTCCTTGTCCCCCAGATCGTGCGGTCCCGGCCTCTGCGCGCCGTGTCGCTGGTCGCGGCGGCGGTCAAGCATGGTGGGCTTGCGCCGGGCCGGGCGGCGACGCTTCTGGCACGTGGGGTCGCACCGGGCGCCTATGGCCATCTGCGCGATGCCCTGACCCGGTCGCGCCGTGGCTAAGGCAGCACGCCCCCTGCGGCGCATCACCCATGTTACCGAAGCGCCGTTGGGCGGGGTCATGACCTATCTGGACGACCTACTGGGAGCGCAGCTGCAAAGCCTGCCGGACGTCCAGATCGATCTGATCACCCCAGAGATCAACCGCGAGGCGCTGGCCGGACTGTCCAGCCCCTACTTTCGCCTGATAGCCTTTCACCATCGCCGCGGCTCGCCCCGTGCCCTGCTAGTGATGGCGCTGCGCACGCTGGCCCATGTGCGGCGCACGCGCCCCGACATCCTACACATCCATTCGACCTTTGCCGGCGCCGCGATCCGTGTTTTTGCGCCGTTTTTTCCGAATGAAACCAAAGTTATATATTGCCCCCATGGCTGGGCATTCTCGCGCGAGGGGTCGCGGCACAAGCTGTGGGCCTTTGCATGGGTCGAACGGGTTTTGGCCCGCGGCAGCGACGCGATCTTGTGCATTTCCGACCATGAACGCCGCGAGGCCGAGGCGTTCGGCCTTCCCCCGGCGCAGCTGGTCGTCATCGAAAACGGCGTCAGTTCAAGAACCGCAGCTATGGCGGGCGGCCCGGGCGACGTCCCTGCCCCCGTCAGACCGGAACGGGTACCGGGTCGTCGTCTGATCGCATTCGCGGGACGCTTCGACCGCCAGAAGGGGTTCGATACCTTTCTAAATGTGATGGGTCAGCTTGGCGACGAGGCGGATGGCATCGCCATCGGCAGCAGCATCACCTCTGACGAGGCCTTGCCGCCCATCCCCGGCAATGTCCGCATTCTGGGTTGGCAAAGCCGGTCGGCAGTGTTCGATCTGTATCGACAGGCCGATCTGCTGCTGGTTCCTTCGCGATGGGAGGGGTTCGGTCTGGTCGCGGCCGAGGCCATGCAGGCGGGGCTGCCGGTCTTCGCAAGCCGCGTCGGCGGGCTGCAGGATATTGTTGTCGATCGGCAAACAGGTCGTCTGTTCGAACCCAACGATGTCGCAACGATCCTGGCACTGATTCGCGGCACGTCTGATGCGGACCTTGCCCGCTACGGGGAACAAGGCCGCCAGCGCTATCTAACGCGCTATACCGCTGACCGGATGGCCGAGAAAACCACCGACCTCTACCGGGCGCTGTTGTCCAGTGATGGCGAACGCTGACCGGCTCAGCGTCCGCCCTTTTTTACCTGACGATCAGAGGATGAAATCATTCGCCGTCAGCTGGTGGGTGCCGTTCAGCACGATGTTCAGGTCAATGTCGCCATCATCATCTACCATCGACTGGATATAGGTCTTGTTCTGGGCGTAATCGATATAGACGCCCAGATCCCCGGCACCCTGCAGCCATTCGGAGCCGACGAAATTCAGTACCGCGTTGCTCCGGTCACCCGGCGCCTCAATGGCACTCAGGTCGATCAGATCACCGCGATCCCATCCCTGAAGTATGCCTTGATTTCCAAGATCCCTGAAGACGAAACTGTCGCGGTTGCCGGCATCATCCGGGTTGGCAGCATCGTCCACATCCGGCGTGATGGGTGCCGCTGACGCGTCATCGCCATCGCGTCTGGCCAGATCACGAAAGGCATAATACGCCTCGCGCGGGTTGCCGTTGCTGTCACGCAGGCCAAAACCAGGCTCGAAATCCGAATCCTGATATTGGAACCACATAATCGGGCCGGCCCAAGGCTGGTCTTCGGCCAGATCGACAGCCTCGCGCAGCATACGCGCCTGATCCTGTTCGCTGACCGTCACGCCGCCGCCAAGCGTTTTGGCGCCATATTCGGTCATCCAGACCTGCATATCGCCATCGCCGTTGTCGACCATGGTCTTGCGGATCCCGTCTTCCATGATTTGCCAGCCGTTCCAGGCCTGATTGTCACTAGGAAACAGCGGGAAGGTATACGGGTGAAAGCCGACCGCGTCGAAATGGCCACCAGCGCCTGCATCATACATCTTTTCTAGATAGTCAACGGCACCCCAGAAGCGTCCGTCGGTGGACGGAATGGCCGCCGTTCCGCCCGTAATCACCACGTCGTTGCCATTTACTGCCTTGATCTGATCATAGGCGGCCTCTAACACGCGGGTATAGTTTTCCGGTGTGATCCCGTGCTTGTTCTGCTCGTTCAGGATCTCCCAATGGTCGACCACGTGATCATACCGCTCGGCGGCTGCGCCGGCAAACCTGCCGAAAGCCTGTTGATCGAACGTGCTTGACAGCGTGTTATCCACCCAATCCGGCGTATTGTTTAGAACTGCCGTGATCTTGATGCCCTGATTGTCCAAAGCGTTGAAGACCTTGTCGACAAGGTTCCAGTTGAACCCGCCATTCGCGGTCGGCTGGACGAGGCTCCAATGGATGTCCAGACGGACCCAATCAACACCGATGTCGACATAGTCCTGAATTTGAGCGTTCATCTCTTGGTCGGAGCTTCCAAGCAGCTCGCCGAAAGGTGTCGCCATGCCAAGCTGTCCCGGCCTCACTGTGGGTGCCATTCCGATAAATTCCCTTTTTTATGTCGATAGCTCTGGGTAGGGGATGAAAGGTTCCCTGTCATTCAGCGCATTTTTGCCGCTGGCAGCTATTCGCCGTCCATTGGTACAGATCGGCTGCGTTATGCTCACCCGATGGGGGGACGAGTTTGGACATGCCAGCGCGTCTGGCCTTTCGAATACGATTTGCGCAAATTACGGACCGCTTCGTGAACGTCTGACCCAGCACTAACCCGCAAGGCCAACCATCCCCGGAATCCATTTTGCCGCCTCGTGACGGGCCGGCGCGGGGCAGGAACGCCACGGACAACCCGATACCGGATAGGATGTCTGTTCTGCACGCTTTCTGACCCAATGCCGAAATGAAAGGCACGCCGTCACGCGCATTTCGAAATTCGAACGTGACCAGTCCGGTCGGCCATTCAGTCACCCAGCCCCGGATGACGCAGGCCATCCTATCAATAGGGCCGGACAAAGTCGGATAGCGGTTGTGGTTGTTGCAATATAAACCGTGCAGCATCAAATATGCAGCATATCCATGCACAAAAAATTGCCGAAAACGACAACTTGATCATTGCTAAATTATCACCAAGAACTGGATTTGTGTTCAGAAAAAGTACCGAGTATATGAAGTTAAATTATCGGTTTCTGGCAGTTGCCTTATGTTGTTTCGTTCTTCTTTTGCCAGCAATGGTAAATCGGGCGCCTTTTGTTTATTTTGATTCCGCCCCTTACATGAATAATGCAGGGAAGGCGATTCAGCTTGTTCAGGATCGGCTTTGGTTGGGTTCGGAAATCGTGCCTGTGGAATCCGCGCAAACAGCCGGATTGCAGACTTCGCCGTCTGGATCTACGGGAACTTTGGCGGGCCGCTCCATTTACTACAGCTTTCTGGTCTGGATAAGCGCAGCGACATTTGGGATCGGCGGCATCGCCTTCGTACAAGCGCTCGTTCTGGCCGTCCTGATCGTAATTTGCCTCAGAATCGCATGGCCCGCGGCTCAGCCTGCGCCTTTTCTAGTGGCGACCCTGGCCATGTCCTCCGGCCTGTCACTGCTAACCTCGGCGGGATTTTTCGTGTCCCTTGTCACCCCGGACGTCTGGGCGGGGATGATGATCATCTCCTTTGCGCTTGTGCTGGGCGCGGGCTCTGACCTCGGCAGGGGAACGCGCCTTGCGCTTGGTGTCGTAATGGCCTGTGCGGCGCTGTTTCACACCAGCCATATTCTTGTTCTGGCGTCGATGACCGCGTTGTCGGCTCTCGCTATGCTTCACTTGGCATGGCGCAAGGCCATGGCCGTACGGTATCTATGGATCCCCGCTCTAGCGCTAGCATTCGGCCTGGGGGGTACGATGGCATTCTCAGTCGCGGCGACGGTGGCCACGGGGGAATCGCCCGTGGGCCTGCCCTTCATCACGGCCCATCTAACCGACATGGGACCCGGAACCCGTTTCGCGCAGACCAGCTGCCCCGCCAGCGGCTTTGCGATCTGCCCCTATGCAGATCGCCTGCCAATCGACTGGATCGACTTCTTGTTTTCCAAGAACCCTCAAACAGGCATTTTTGCGGTCGTCCCGCCCGACGTACAGCGCGCCATCTCGGACGAGCAAATCCGCTTTGCGATTGGTACTTTGATAGCCGAGCCTCTGGCCACGATAGCGGGACTAGCCCGTGACGGAATTGCGCAGCTGTGGCACCTGTCCGTCAACGATGTGCCGCTGACTGCCAAAGACGAGGCCTTCGTTGTTGAGGGGTTCGAACCGCAGACCGCCGAGACCATCCGCACCTCGACGATCTGGAGCCGAGCCTGGCTTGCCCCTACCATATCACGCGTAATTGAGATCGGCACGGCCGTCAGTTTCGCCGGGCTGCTTTTTCTTGCGCTGGTAAAGCGACTGCCACGTCACGGGGCGGTGGCGCGACTCCTGCTGATTTGCTTCCTCGGGCTGGTTCTGAATGCCGTGCTGTGCGGAGTCTTTGCTTCTCCTTATGGACGGTTCCAGGCGAGGATCGCCTGGATGCTGCCCTTCCTACTGGCCATTTCCTTGATAGTCCCGCGCTATTCCGACTACTCAGTTCCTGAAAGAGGTCGCCCATGATGATGCACGATGCACCCCTTAGGCTGCGCCAGCGGGCTGGTCCCGCAGATTATCTACGGATCGCGCGCCTCGACCACATGACGAAGCATATCTTTATCCTTCCGGGGATCGTGCTGGCCGTCCTGCTACGCGGCACGAACGAAACGACCGCAGGAATCGTGTCGAATGTTATCTTAGGATTGACTGCAGCGGTCTTTGTCGCCTCCGCCAATTATGTGATTAACGAATATCTTGATCGCGATTTCGACCGTTATCATCCAGAAAAATCGCAACGCACGGCCGTCCAGTGCGAGATATCCGGCGTCGTTGTCTTTGCACTTTGGGTAGCGTTGCTAGGTGTGGGTTTGGGGCTTGCCGCGCAGGTCGGCGGCGTTTTCCTGATCGCCTCCGTACTTCTGGCGGTTTCTGGCGTTACCTACAACGTCATGCCCATACGGACTAAGGACCGCATTTATCTAGACGTGCTTTCGGAATCGCTGAACAACCCTATCCGCTTGCTGATGGGATGGGCGATGATCGACGGAGGCAGCCTGCCGCCGGCATCACTTTTTATGGCCTTCTGGTTCGGCGGCGCTTTTCTGATGAACTCTAAGCGTCTGGCCGAATATCGTGACATCGTCGCCTCGGATGGCCAGGAAATACTGGGTCGCTATCGCCGGTCCTTCCGCCATTACACCGAAAACCGCTTATCCGTTGCCAATCTTGTCTATGCACTGCTCTGCTCATTCTTCGTAGCAACATTTCTCATCAAATACCGCGTTGAATATGTTATCGTTTTTCCCTGCATCATAGCGTTGTTCGCGGTCTATTATGCCCTCGCCCTGACCCCCAATTCGGTGGCCCGCAAGCCGGAAAAGCTCTATCGCTCGACGCCCGTGATCAGTACGGCAATCCTAACCGGCCTTTTGTTCACGATCGCAACCCTAGTCGATCTACCCATCCTAGAATCGCTAACAAGTCAGCGCTTTATTGAAGTCGGGCAACCGGTAAGTGGCGAGTGATGAGGCGAGAGGTATTCGGCGTGCCGGGGGGCGCCGTCCGCGCCCATCTTCCCGATCTGGGGCGCTATCGCCTTGTGGTCTTCGATCTGGATGGTACCCTCTATCATCAAGGCCCAGTGCGGCGCGGCATGCTGACAGAACTTCTATTGTCCCGCCCGATGGTCGGCGAGCCGGATCGTCTTCAACGCCTGTCGATTTTGCACCAGTTCAGGCGCCTGCGCGAAGAAATGGCTCGGGATGCATGCATCGGATTTGACACACGGCTTTTCTCGCGACTGTCTGACCAGACTGGACAGAATGAAACCATTTTGCGACGCCTGGTCAAGGACTGGATGGAGGACCGGCCCCTACGACGCTTATTGGCAGCCCGCGTGGCGGGCGCACCTCAGCTGTTCTCGGGCCTCCGGGCCCAGGGAACGCAGATTGCAGTTTGGTCAGATTATCCAGTTGAGCACAAGCTGGCCGTCCTTGGCCTTAAGGCTGATCACGTCATTTCGGCGCTGGATCCCGACATTGCAGCCCTTAAGCCCGCGCCGGCAGGGCTGAATCGGCTACTTGAAAGGACCGCGATTCCGCCAAGCGCCGTCCTGATGGTGGGCGACCGGGACAGCCACGACGGAGCAGCCGCCCGCGCGGTCAATGTTGACTTTCTTTTGCGTGCAAGAAAGGGCCCGGCGGGAATCCCGAGGATCAAGGACTTTCGTGGACTCGCGGCTCAGGTCGCGCAAGGGCCGGCATGAAACCCCCGGTGCGGGGCTGGCTCGCCAAGCTGATGCGCTATGGGTTCACCGGTGGGTTGGCTGCATTCGTAGATCTTGCGGGCTTTGCAATTCTGCTAGGAGCTGGGGTGGTTCTTCCCGCAGCTGCTTTTCTGTCCTTCATGTTCGCGACGGTGGTCAACTACGGGTTCAGCGCGCGGTTTGCCTTTGCCTCCCCAATCTCGATCTCAGGCTATTTTCGATTTCTGATCTTCGCGGCTATTGGCCTTGTGACAAATGTGGCTATCACCATCCTATTTGACGCGGCAGGCCTGCCTTCGGTGCGTGCCAAATTAGCTGGGATTGCAGTCGCATTCGGGGTCAACTTCGTTCTGAACCTGACCTATGTCTTTGCACAGCCGGACCGCAGAAAAAAGCATCTTCCCTGACGCCTGACGCCTGACGCCTGACGCCTGCCTTACCTATGTTTAACATACGAAGGTTCCGCAACCAGGGAGGCTGTCCCCAAACCGGCGCGAGTTTCACATGCCATATGCGCCGTATGGTATCCTAACGCCTCACGCCGTTAAATAAATCAAACCTACCGTGGGTCGCGCAATGTGCGCCAAATCATCAACACTATCATCGAGACGACCCCTCCCCCGACATATCCGAATAGGAATGCCTCCGCGCAGCCAGACCCGCCCACCATAAGCGCAGCTGTTGCGGTAATGCTGACTAGGACAGATATTCCCAGCATTCCGATGAGCACTTATTCCACCCCTCTAAAGCAGCGCCGGATCAATCCTATCACCAATCTACCATACGCGAAACGTGAGCAGTCGATATGATCCGTAAGCGACACTATCCTGCCGACACGGCGATGTTGCGCAAATCAGCCCCGAGCATGACTGCCCCCTTTCCCGCCATTCTTCAGCGGACGGCTTCGATCTCGGCCCTGCCAAGGGCCGAGAAGCGGTTCATGATGGCGATGCGGATCTGGAT
>NZ_RQRT01000053.1 GCF_004335005.1 Paracoccus nototheniae
TTCGGCGATCTCGGGGGTGGCCGCGATCTCGGGCGGGGCCTCCCATTCGGTGACCATCGAGCGGATCTCTTCGCCCCCGGCGGCGAGGGCTGCGGGCGGGGCCTCGGCGGCGACGCCGCGTTCCAGCCGTTCAGGCAGCATGATGGCCGCCGCCGAGACATGCAGCGCGGCGGCGATGGTGAAGAACCCGGCGGTTTCCAGGGTGCGGCGCGTGATCATGCTAGCCTCCGCTGACGACAAGCTGGGCCCCGGCGGGGGCGATGATGCGCAGCCGGGCCAGATGCCCGGCCAGCAGCGCGGCAGAGGTGGCGGCATCGGCGCGGATCTCGACCGGATCGTCGCTGTCGCGGGCGGCGATCGCGTCCCAGACCGCCTCGCCCCGCGCCTCGTTCCAGGCCAGTTCGCCCGCCGCCGAGACATAGAGCACGTCGATCGCCTGCGCCTTGATGTCCGAGGCACTGTCGGGCGGGGTCAGCGGAAACGGCGTCGGCTGAGAGATCTGTGCCGTCAGCAGGAAAAAGATCAGCAGCAGGAAGACGACGTTGATCATCGGGATGATCGATTCGCCGCGCGGCTTGCGGGGGGGCATGTCGATGCGCATGGGCCTATTCGATCAGGATAAGGTTGGTGACGCCGCCGTCGCGCAGCAGGTCCATGACAGTGACCAGACGCTGCAGGTCGGCATCCGCGCGCGGGCGCAGGATCACCGCCGCGCCCGGTTCGGGCAGCAGCGCCGTGACATCGGCCAGCAGGGCGGCGGGATCGGCGGTGACGCCGTTCAGCAGCACCGCATCGGGGGTCACATCGACCAGCCGTGGCGCGCCCTGCCATGCACTGCCCGTTCCCTCGGCCCCGCCCGCGATGGGCAGAACCGCATCCGTGCCAAAGCGCGAGGCGAGCATGAAGAAGATCAGCAGCAGAAACACCACATCGATCATCGGCGTCAGCGACATCTTGCGCGGATGCCGTCTTGGGCCAAGATCAAGACCCGATCCGATGGCGGGGGTGGCCATTACTCGGCCGCCTCGAACAGGCGGGCGCGGGTCGGCGCCGGGGCGTCACGGCTGACGAAGACGCGGGTCGCCAGATCCTCCAGATCCGATTGCAGGCGGTCGCTGATGCTTTCGAACCAGGACAGCGCAACACCGGCGGGGATCGCCACCGCCATCCCGGCAGCGGTGGTCAGCAGCGCCACCCAGATGCCGCCCGCCAGATCCGAGGGGTCGGCCTGATTGCCCGAGTTCTGCAGCACCTGAAAGGCCGCGATCATGCCCAGAACCGTGCCCAGCAGGCCCAGAAGCGGCGCGATCGTGGCGATCAGTTCCAGCGCGCGCAGACCCGCACGGGACCGGAACAGCGCCTGACGGGCGACACGGGCGGTTTCCTCGCGCGCGGCATGATCGTCGAAGCGCGGGTCCAGCGAGGTGCCGATCGCCGCCTGCGTCACCCGCGCGCGGGCCGAGGGGCGACCGCGCACCTGATCCATCGCCTCGCGCTTGCGGCCTTGGGACCACAGCTGCAGGGCGGCGCGGGAATGGCTGCCGCCCCAGACCCCAAGGCGCCACAGCGACCACAGTTTCCACAGGACGACCGCCAGCGTGATGACCGACAGGGCCGCGATCAGCCACATCGTCCAGCCGCCGTCATAAATCAGTCCGAACAGCGGCAGCGCCGCCAGCGAGGTTGCAAGTTCAGTCATGACATCGGTTCCTTGGGCGTGGCGGTCGGGCAGACCGCAGGATGGGGACGGGCCGGGGGACGGGCTGCGGATGATGCCGCCGTGACGGGACCGCAGGGGCTGTGGCCGCGATGATTGTGTTGCGCATGACGCGTTTCCCGACCGGTTCCGAATGGGCGACTTTTATACTCGGGTAAGGAGTCTGACTAATCATGTCAAGAATTGGGCCCGTATTTTCTGCAGGACCGGCAGGTCGGTCACGCGGCCTTGTTCACGGGGCCGGCAGCGGGCACTGTCATCGCCATGACCCCATTCCGCCCGCCTGCAATGATTTTGGCCGGAGGCCGTGCGACCCGGATGGGCGGCGGCGATAAGCCCCTGCTGGCCTTGGGGGGCAGACCGATGCTGGCGCATGTGGTGGCGCGGCTGCGCCCGCAGGTGGGCGCGCTGGCGCTGAATGCCAATGGCGATCCGGCCCGGTTTCAGGGCTTTGGCCTGCCGGTGCGGGCAGACAGCCTGCCCGACCATCCCGGACCGCTGGCGGGCGTGCTAGCGGCGCTGGACTGGGCATCCGAGGCGGGCACAGATCTGGTGCTGACCGTCGCGGGGGACACGCCCTTTCTGCCCCCCGATCTTGTGGACCGGCTGCTGGCCGCGCGCGGGCCTTCCGGGCTGGCTTTGGCCGCGACGCGCGATGCGGCGGGCGATCTCCACGATCATCCGACCATCGCCCTGTGGCCGACGGCCCTGCGCGACGATCTGGCCGCGTCCCTTCTGGCGGGACAGCGCCGGATGCGCCGCCTGACCGACCGCCATCAGCCGGGGCGGGCGGTCTGGACGGGCGATCCGGACCCGTTCGCCAATATCAACACCCCCGCTGATCTGGCGCTGGCAGAGGCCCGCCTTGCCACGCTTTGACCGGATCGTGATCCTCGACTGGTCGGCGGCGGGCCGTCCGGTGCAGGGCGCCAATTCCATCTGGCTGGGCTGGGACGGGGGACTTGTCCAGAACCCCGCCACCCGCCATCAGGCCGAGGCCGTGTTGCAGGACGCCGTGGCGCAAGCGCATCGGACGGGCCAGCGCCTGCTGATCGGGGCCGATTTCGCCTTTGGCCACCCGACGGGGCTGGCGCGACGCATCGTGGGGCGGCCCGACGCCTTGGCCTTGTGGGATCATCTGACGGCGCGGCATCGCGACGATGACCGCAATGCCAGCAATTACCGCGAGGTCGCGGCAGCGATGAACCGGACCCTTGGTGCACCGGTCTTTTGGGGCAACGGTCGCCGCGACCAGATCCCCGACCTGCCGCGCCTGAAGCCTGCGCCCTGTCCCGGCCTTGCCCCGCATCGCGCGACCGAGACGCCCTGCCCCGGCGGGCCGCGCCCCAAATCGCCCTTTCAGCTGGCCGGGGCGGGCGCGGTGGGCGCGCAAAGCCTGACCGGCATTCCCTGCCTGAACCGCCTCCGCCGCGATCCCGGCACCGCCGTCTGGCCGTTCCAGCCGTGGCGGGACGCCGTCGTGGTGCTGGCCGAGGTCTATCCCTCGATGATCGCGGCACCCTTGCGCCGGACCACGGGCTTTTCTTGCGTGGATGCGGCGCAGGTCAGCCTGCTGGCCCGCAGCCTGCGCCATCTGGACGACCGCGATGCTCTGGCCCCGATGCTGGCCGCCGACCCCCGCATTGCCGATCCGGAATCAGAGGGGCAGATCCTGGGCTTTGGCCATGAAACCGCGCTGCTGGCCGCCGCGTGGGGGGTCACCGGGGCCAGCGCAACCCAGGGTTGACAGGCCCGGAACGACCATGCGACCACAGGCGTTGCGCCTTTCATGACAGGACCGACCGGTTCGGATGCCCCGCGCGCCCGTCGCATCCGCCGGACTGCGATCGACACAAGGCCCGATCGACACAAGGCCAGACCAACAGAAGGAGAGACGCATGAGCAACGCGACACTGGCCCTGTTGGTGCTGCTGGCGGCGCTGGCCTTTGCCGTCTCTCCGGTTCTGTTTCCGGGCTTTGCGGGCTTTGATCCGGGGCGGTTTCCGATCCCTCAGGATGATCCTCCGGTACAACCGGCGGGATGGGCGTTTTCGATCTGGGGGGTGATCTATCTGTGGCTGATCCTCGGCGCCGGGTTCGGCCTGTGGAAGCGCCGCGATGACGAGGATTGGCTGCCTCTGCGCGCGCCCCTGCTGGTCAGTCTGGGCATCGGATTCTTCTGGCTGCCGGTCGCCAGCCGCTGGCCGGGGGTGGCGACGGTGATGATCCTTGCGATGCTGGTCAGTGCGATCGTCGCGATGCTGTGGGCCGGGCGCCGCGACCGATGGTGGGAGGGGCGGCCCATCGGCCTTTACGCGGGCTGGCTGACGGCGGCCTCGGGCGTGTCGGCAGGGATCTGGCTGGCGGGGCATGGCTGGCTGTCCGGCCATGCGGCGGCGTTCCTGTGCCTGCTGGCGGTGATGGCCGTAGCCCTGAGCGTGCAGTCGATGCGGCCCTGCGAATGGACCTATCCGCTGGCGGTGATCTGGGCGCTGATCGGCATCATCGCCGCGAACCTTGCAGGCGGTCCGACCGGCAGAGACTGGCTGATCATCGTCACGGCAGCGCTTGGGGCGGCTGCGCTGTTGGGTCGCATCTGGACGAATCGCCATCCGCCCGATCATTCCGAGGCCTTCCGGACCGACCCGCGCAAGCCTGCCCGCCCGCGCAAGGTCCGCGCCCCACGATACCCCAGACATGCCAAGCCCTGACCTGCCAAGCCCTGACCCAGGAGATTTCCCATGAAGCGCCGCATTTTCCTGAGGCTGGCCACCGCGATCCCGGCCCTTGGGCTGGTCCCTGCGCGCGCGCAGACGGCGCCGGGCTTTACGTTTCCGTCGATCGACGGCGGCAGCTATGACACGGCTGACTGGCGCGGGCAGCCGGTGCTGGTGATCAACACCGCCTCGCTTTGCGGGTTCTCGGGGCAGCTGCGCGACATGCAGGCGCTGCACGAGGCCTATGCCGCACGGGGGCTGGTGGTGCTGGCCGTGCCGTCGGATGATTTCAATCAGGAACTGGCCAGCGGCAAGGAGGTCAGCGAATATTGCCAGATGGAATTCGGGATCACCCTGCCCATGACCGACATCCTGCATGTCGCCAAGGGCGAGGTGCATCCGTTCTATCAATGGCTGCGGCAGGAAACCGGTTTCGTGCCGAAATGGAATTTCGCCAAGGTACTGCTGGGCCCCGGCGGTCAGGTGCTGGGCCAATGGGGGTCGTTCACCAAACCGGGCGGTTCGCAGATCATCAAGGCCGCCGCGCCCTTTCTGGCCCCCGCTGCGGGCTAGGCTGCCGGGGGCCGCGACGTCGGGGCAAGGCTGGCGGGCGCAAGGCTGGCGGGGGATAAGCCGTCACCATGGCACGCGCGCGCCCTTCCAGTCCCAGAAACTGCCGCTGTCCTCGGGCGTCAGCCCCGCGATCACCTCCAGCAGCGCCCCGGCGCTGCGTTCGGGCGTGATGGTCGGATAGCGCGCGGCATATTTCGCGGTCAGCGGCGTTTCCACCGTGCCCGGATGCAGGGCGACCAGCACTGCGTGGCGGTTGCGGCGCCGGTATTCGATGGCCGCCGTGCGGATGATCTGGTTCTGCGCCGCCTTGGCCGCGCGATAGGCGACCCAGCCCCCCAGATCATTGTCGCCGATTGACCCCACCCGCGCCGACAGCGATCCCATCACCGACCGCCGGTCACGCGCCAGCAGCGGCGCGAAATGCCGGATCGCCAGCGCCACACCGGTGGCATTCAGCGCGAATTGCCGCGCCATCGCCTGCGGATCGACCGCGTCCATGGTCTTTTCGGGGCCATGCCCGTCGATGACCAGCGCACCGATGGTGTTCACGATCAGATCGAAATCCTGCCCCTGCAACCGCGCCGCATGATCGGCGACGGTATCGGCCTGCGTCAGATCCAGCCCGTCGCCGCTGCGCGACAGCGCGGTGACCGATGCCCCCTGCCCGCGCAGCCGTGCCACCAGCGCCGCCCCGATCCCGCCCGAGGCGCCCAGCACCAGCGCCCTCATGCGCGGTGCTTCTGATAGGCGGCCAGCGCGCGGTCGCGACCCTCGGCCAGCGTGATCGCGGGCCTGGGGCGCTGCGTCAGGTCGATCTGCCAGGACCGGGGTGCGGCATCCGCGAACGCCTGCGCGCCCTCGGCCCTGGGGTCCAGCCAATAGGCGCGGTATTGGCCCTGCGCATCGAATTTCTCGCCCTGCGTGTCGGGGTTGAAGACCCGGAAATAGGGCGCCGCATCCGGTCCGCAGCCCGCCACCCATTGCCAGTTCATTGCATTCGAGGCCGCATCCCAATCGCTGAGCGTATGGGCGAACCAGTCCAGCCCGACCCGCCAGTCGGTCATCAGATGTTTCGTCAGATAGCTGGCCGTGATCATCCGCACGCGGTTGTGCATCTGGCCGGTCACGAACAGCTCTCGCATGCCGGCATCGACCATGGCGACGCCGGTCTGCCCGCGCCGCCACGCCTCGGCCTGTTCGTTGTCGCGACGCCATGGGAAATCATTCCATTCCGGGCGCCAGCAGCTGCGGTCCAGATCGGGGGATTCCTGCATCAGCTCGCGCGCGAATTCGCGCCAGCACAGTTCGGACAGGAAATGCTCGGCCCCGCGCGCGCTGTCCTGATAGGCGGGCTGGACGCGGGACCAGATGCGGCGGGGGCTGATCTCTCCGACCGCCAGCGCATCGGCCAGACCCGAGGTCGCGCGGGGGCGCCACGGCTCGTCCCGGTGCGCCTTGTAATCGGGCAGCGGGCCGTCCAGAAATTCGTCCAGCCGGGCATGGGCCTGATCCTCGCCCGCGCGGATATGGCCCGCCAGCACGTCCCAGCCCCGGTTCATCGCGGCGCGTGCCTGCGGCCAGTCGGTGTCATCGCCGTCGGGCCAATCGGGCGGCGAGGACAGGCGGGGCACCGCCAGAGGCGCGGCGATCTCGACCTGCCGCACGGCCTTCCAGAAGGGCGAAAAGACCTTGTAGACCCCGCCCGATCCGGTCAGCACGCTGCCGCGCGGCACCAGATCGGCCAGCGGATGCAGGTGCAGATCCGCGCCGCCGCGCCGCGCCGCCGCCTCCAGCCCGTGCTCGCTGGCAAAGGGAAAGCCGATGGTCGTGTGGATGGCCGTGGCGCCGGTCTGGCGGGCCAAAGCCTCCAGCACCTCGGCCGGTTTGCCATGGCGCACGATCAGGCGGGACTGGTGCTGATGCAGCGCCGCCTCCAGCCGGGACAGCGACAGGGCCTGCCGTTCGGCGCTGGCGGGGTGGTCGTGCGCCTCGTCGGGGTCCAGAATCACCAGCGGGATCACCGCCCCGTCGCGGGCCGCCGCAACCAGCGCCGGGTGATCGTCCAATCGCAGAACCCGCCTGAACCAGCAGATGACCGTCATCGCATTCTCCTTGCCGTGCCCCGGACCACGCCCGAGCGCGCCAAAAGTTTCTTAAAACGTTTCCGAAACTTTCATCGCCTGTCGTCGGCGCAAACGGGATGCGCGGCATTGTCACACCGGATGCGGGTGGTATAGCTGAAACCCCGCCATGCGTCCCGCAGCCAGCCCGCGCCGTTCAGAAAGCCCGCCCGCCCGTGACCGATCCCAGCTTTCCCCCCGGCTTCGTCTCGCTGGTCTCGGCAGGGCCGGGCGATCCCGAGTTATTGACGCTGAAGGCCGCGCGGCGGCTGGCGCAGGCCGATGTGGTGCTGTTCGACGATCTGGCATCGGGCCCGGTGCTGGATCACGCCGGTCCGCAGGCCGAGCTGATCGCGGTGGGCAAGCGCGCCGGTCGCCCCTCGGCCCGGCAAGAGGCGGTGAATGCGCTGATCGTCAGCCATGCGCAGGCCGGGCGCCGCGTGGTGCGGCTGAAATCGGGCGATGCGGGCATCTTCGGGCGTCTGGAAGAGGAACTGGTCGCCCTGACCCAAGCGAATATCCCGTTCGAGATCGTGCCAGGCGTCAGCTCGGCCAGCGCGGCGGCGGCGGCGATGGGCATGCCCCTGACCCGGCGCCTGACCGCGCGGCGGGTGCAGTTCGTGACCGGTGCCGATGTGACGGGTCAGCTGCCCGGCGATATCAACTGGGCGGCGCTGGCCGATCCCTCGGTGACCACGGTCGTGTTCATGGGCCAGCGCAGCTTTCCGCTGCTGGCGCAGGGGCTGATCGACCATGGTCTGCCCGGCGACACCCCCGCCCTGTTCGCCGAGGCCGTGGGTCATCCCGGCCAGCGCCTGCTGCGCAGCACGGTGTCCGATCTGGCCCGGATCCTGCGCGATCAGGGCCCGGCCAGCCAGCCCGGGCTGATCCTGTACGGCCCGCTGGCCTTTCCGCCCGAAAGCGTCTGAGGGCGCGCTGAGCGGACCCTGATCCCGCCAATCGCGGGGCTTTTGCCTCAAATGCCTGCTAAACACCGGGTGGTCAGACGGGGCCGTTAAGACCATGTTCATCCTTGTCCGGATCACCGGACGCATCCTGCCCCGAACCCCAGAAAACCCCCATGATCCTGTATCGCCACGTGACCACCTTTGGTGTCACGCAACACAGAACATTGTCCCGCGTCACGGACCTTGAGATCGTCGAGGCGGGCGGACGGACGCTGTTGATTGCGGCAAACCCTCTGGGCGGCGGCATCAGCAACTATGCCATCGGTGACCCGGATGCGGCCATCGAGCTGCTGCGCAGCCGCAGCTATCCCGATGAATTCACCTATCAGGGCACGCCGCGCCTGACCGCGCTGACGATGCCAGGCGGTGGCACCGTGCTGCACGTCGCGCAGATGGGCGGGGCGGCGGACATGTCGGTGTCGCTGCGCATGGACAATGGCGCCATGCCCCGCTTTGCCGGGCTGTTCACGACCAGTCTGGGCGACGATCTGACGGCAATCGGCCAGATCGAGACCGCGCAGGGGCAGTTCATCTTTTCCGCCCGCGACGGCGATCTGACCCTGACCACGCAGCGAATGGCGGCGGACGGCTCGCTTGTCGCGGTGGGCCGCACCACGCTGCCGGTGCCGCAGGGCAGCACCCATGCCGCGCTGGACAGGGTGATCCCGGTAATGGTTGAGGGCCAGCAGATCCTGCTGGCCGTGTCGGGCAATGGCAATTTCATCTCGACCCATCTGATGGCGGCGAATGGCTGGCTGGGACCGGGCATGGTCCATCAGGCCGGGCGCGGCACCGGCTATGACCTGCCCGCCCAGATCGGGACGGTGCAGGTCGCCGGAAAGACCTTTGTGATCATGGGGGCTGCCGGGTCCGATTCGCTGACTGTGTTCCAGCTGACGCGCGATGCCCGGCTGATCACCGTCGACCATATCATCGACGAGGGCACGACCCGCTTCCAGTCGGTCACGGCGCTGGAAACCGTCGTCGTCAGCGGGCGGGCCTTTGTCTTTGTGGGCGGTGCGGATGACGGGATCAGCGTCTTTACCCTGCTGCCCGACGGGCGGCTGTTGCACCTGACCACCATCGCCGACACGAACGACATGACGCTCAGCGATGTCAGCAGCATCGCCGCCCGCGTTGTCGACGGCAAGATCATGCTGTTCGTGGGTTCTTCAACCGAAACCGGGATCACCCAGTTGCTGTTCGACCCCGGCCTGATGGGATCGACCCGCATCGCTCCGGTCAGCCTGATGCGCGGCGGCGCAGGCAGCGATCTGCTGGTCGCGACCGCCGTCACCACCCGGCTGGAGGGCGGCGACGGCAATGACATCCTTGTCGCCGGCTCCCGCCCCATCACGCTGGTCGGGGGCGAGGGGGCGGACATTTTCGTGCCGTCCCGCGTGCAGGGGCGGATTGCGATACTGGATTACGATCCGGGCACAGACCGGCTGGATCTGTCGATGCTGGGCACGATTCGCAGCATCTGGCAGCTGCGCTTCGTGCCCACCGCCAGCGGCATCATGATCCTGTATGGCGAGACGATCCTGGACATCACCACCCGCAGCGGGCGCAGCCTGAGCATCGCCGATTTCTCGAACGCGATGTTTCCGGTGGCCCATTATCTGCTGCCCGAGCTGAACCCGACGCTGATCCCCGCCGACCCCGGCCCGACGGGTACGCCGGTCTGGCTGTTCGGCACGTCCGGCCCCGATCGCCTGATGGGCACCGCCCGCCCCGAGCTGATCGCGGCGGGCGCGGGCCATGACACGGTCTCGGGCGGGGCGGGCCATGACACGATCCGGGCAGAGGCGGGCGACGACGTGGTCCGCGGCGGCGAAGGCGATGACCAGTTGTTCGGCGGGCCGGGCCGCGACACCCTGTTCGGCGATGCGGGCAACGATCTGATCCATGGCGATGACGGCGATGATCTGATCGACGGCGGAGCGGGCGATGACAGCCTGTATGGCGGGGGCGGCAACGATCTGATCTATGGCGGGCCCGGCAATGACCGCCTGTCCGGCGGCGCGGGCAATGACACATTGCTGGGTGGCCCCGGCAATGACCGCCTGTTCGGGGAGGATGGCGCCGATCTTTTGAATGGCGGCATGGACGACGATTATCTGGACGGAGGCGCAGGCCCCGACATCCTGCTGGGCGGGATGGGCCATGACACCCTGCTGGGCGGGGCGGGCAACGATCATGTGTCCGGCCATGCCGGGAACGACCTGCTGATGGGCGGCGACGGCGACGACACCCTGTCGGGGGGGCTGGGCAATGACACGCTGCGCGGCGACGCAGGTCGTGACCTGCTGTTTGGCAATCAGGGCAATGATTTGATGTCGGGGGACGACGGCCATGACACGCTGCGCGGCGGATGGGGCGATGATACCCTCTATGGCGATGCCGGCAATGATGTCCTGTCGGGCGATCAGGGCAATGACCTGATCTATGGCGGCATGGGCAATGACCGGATCTTTGGCAATGCCGGCAATGACCGGCTGTATGGCGAGGATGGCACCGACTATCTGTTCGACGCCCTCGGATCGAACCTGCTGGACGGCGGCGCGGGCGATGACACCCTGCTGGCAGGCGCAGGCCATGATACCCTGCTGGGCGGAGACGGCAATGATCGCATGAACGGCGGCGCCGGCAACGACCTGTTAGAGGGCGGGACCGGCAACGACACACTGCTTGGCGGGCCGGGCAATGACCGCATGATGGGCGGCGAGGGGCATGACCTGCTGACCAGCTTTGCAGGCAACAATGTCATGTGGGGCGGTGCGGGCAATGACACCCTGCTGGCGGGCGCAGGCCATGACGTGCTGCGCGGCGATGCGGGAAACGACCTTCTGAACGGCGGTGCGGGCAATGACCGGATCTGGGGCGGTCCCGGCCATGACCGCCTGCTGGGCGGCCCCGGCAACGATGTTCTGGATGGCGGGATGGGCAACGACGTGCTGGATGGCGGTATCGGCGCCGACAGGCTGTTCGGAGGACTGGGCAACGACCTGCTGAACGGCGGCATGGGCCATGACATTCTGGACGGCGGACCGGGCGCGGACAGGCTGTTCGGCGGTCCCGGCAATGATCTTCTGCGCGGCGGATGGGGCCCGGACAGGCTGCAGGGCGGGCCGGGCAACGACACGCTGATCGGCGGCGCCGGCGCCGATGTGATGTTCGGCGGTGCCGGGCGTGACAGCTTCCGCTTTCTGGGACCGGGCGACAGCCCCCGCGCCCAGTCCGACCTGATCGGCGATTTCCGCCCCGGAGAGGATCTTATGGACCTGCGCCCGCTGAACCTCTCCTATGCCGGCCACGGCCCGTTCCAGGGCCCGCGCTCGCTGAGATGGGATCATGTCGGCCAGCAGACCCATGTCTTCGTCGATCTGAACGGTGACCGTCAGGCCGACATGATGATCCGCCTGCAAGGCCACCTGACCCTGGATGGAGAGGATTTCCTGCTTTAGCCCCTGCCCCCGGGGCAGTTACCCCGACAGACGCGCCACCGCCCATTGCGCCGCCTCGGCCACGACCGGATCGCCATCCCCGCACAGGCCCTGCGCGACCGGCAGCAGCCGCGCCTCGCCCGAATTGCCGATCGCATACAGCACGTTCCTGACAAACCGGTCCCGTCCGATCCGCTTGATCGGCGATCCCGAAAACCGCGCCCGGAACCCCGCATCGTCCAGGCCCGCCAGCTCCGCCAAAGGCGGCGCATCGATGATCCCGCGATAGCGCATCTCGGACCCGGCCTGCGCGAACTTGTTCCACGGACAGACCGCCAGACAATCGTCGCAGCCATAGATCCGGTTGCCCATCAGCACCCGCAGATCGGGATCCACCGGGCCCTTGTGCTCGATCGTCAGATAGGAAATGCAGCGCCGCGCATCCAGCCGGTAGGGCGCCGGGAAAGCCCCCGTCGGGCAGACATCCAGACAGGCCCGGCACGATCCGCAATGCCCGGCCTCGGGCGCATCCGCAGGCAAAGGCATGGTGGAAAAGATCGCGCCCAGAAAGAACCAGCTGCCCAGATCGCGCGACAACAGATTGGTATGCTTGCCCTGCCAGCCCAGACCCGCCGCCTGCGCCAGCGGCTTTTCCATGACCGGCGCCGTATCGACAAAGACCTTGATCTGATGGCCCGGCTCGGGCGCCCGCTCCAGCATCCAGCGCCCCAGCCTCTTCAGCCGCTTCTTGACCAGATCATGATAATCGCGCCCCTGCGCATAGACGCTGACGGCAGCCCGGTCGCGGCGCTCCAAGACCGCCAGAGGATCACCCTCGGGCGTATACAGCTCGGCCAGCATCACCACCGACCGCGCCTCGGGCCACAGGGCCGCCGGATCGCCGCGCCAGGCCGTCCGCTCGGCCATCCAGTCCATCTGCCCGTGATGCCCGGCCTGCAGAAAGGCCGCCAGCCGCCCCGCCGCCTCGGGCACCGCGTCCGTCCGCGTCACGCCCATCGTCGCGAAGCCCACCGCGACCGCCTCGGCCGCCACTTCGGCTTTCATCTTGGCCCAAATATCCCGGGGGGGATCGCCGTCAGGCGAGGGGGGGCTGGCCCCCCCTGCCCCCGGCTCAGCCGAAATCAAGCTCGGCATAATGCGCCGCCGGGTGGATGCCCGGCACCTGATCGGCCAGAACCGACCGGAAGGCCGGGCGCGACTTGATCGTCGCATACCAGTCGCGCAGCGCCTCGGACCGGTCCCAATCCACGTCCGAGATGTAATCCAGACAGGAAAAATGCGCGGCCGCGGTGAAATCGGCGAGGCTCAGCGTATTGCCCGCCAGCCAGCGCCGGGTTTCCAGCAGCCCGGCCAGATAATCCATATGCTCCTTGATCGCGCGCAGCCCGTCCTTGACGACACGGCTGTCGGGATAGCCGGTGCGGGTGATCTTTTTCCAAACCCGCTCGTTCAGGATCGGCTGCGTGACCTCGGCCTGAAACTTGTCGTCGAACCAGGCGCACAGCCTGCGCACCTCGTGACGTTCCAGCGGCGTCGCGGGCATCAGCGAGGGGCTGGGCACCGCCTCGTCCAGATATTCGACGATCGCCTGACTTTCGGCCAGCAGATTGCCGCGATAGCGCAGCACCGGCAGCTTGCCGGCCGGATTACGACGCTTGAGATCGGGTGGGCCTTCCCAATACCGCTCTTCGACCAGCTCGACCTCGATCTTCTTCTCGGCCAGCACCAGCCGCACCTTGCGGCAATAGGGCGACAGGGCGGTGTGATAGAGGCGCGTGGTCTGGGTATTGGTATTCATGGGCTGCCGGGAACCTGACTGATGGGGTGGGTTGGCGCCTTGATACGCCCGCACCCCCGCGCTTTCAACCGTGGCGGATCATTCGAAACAGGCCGCCCGCCCGTCCCGCGCGATCGTCGCCGCCCCATCGGCGATCGCCCGCGTACGGGCCGAGGCCTCCAGCCGCCGCGTCCGCGGGCTGGGCAGGATGGATGCCAGCCGCGCCGATTGCACCGCTGTCAGCTGATCCGGTGTGGTCGCGAAATGCGTCCGCGCCGCCGCATCGATGCCGAAGATGCCCGGCCCGAATTCGGCCACATTCAGATAGACCTCGAGGATGCGGCGCTTGGACCACAGCGCCTCGATCATCGGGGTCAGCGCGGTTTCCACCGCCTTGCGGCCCCAGCTGCGGGTCTGCCAAAGATAGGCGTTCTTGGCCGTCTGCTGCGTCAGGGTCGAGGCGCCATGCGACGACCCCGAGGCCACGACCTTGCGGATCTCGGCCATGTCAAAGCCCCAATGCAGGCAGAAATTCGCATCCTCGGCGGCCACGACCGACCGGCGCATGACCGGCGCGATCTGGTCCAGCGCCACCCAGTCCCGGGGAGCCAGATCATGCTGACGCGCCGCCCCCAGCATCGTCCAGGTCAGCGGCGGGTTCACAAAGGCATAGATCGTCACCGACCCCGCCATGACCAGCAGCGCCCGGAGCGCCCCATATCGCAGCCAGAACAACGCCCTGCCGCGCAGCGACAGGCGCGCGGACGCCGTCTTCCGGGGAATGGGATCTGCGGAACGGGTGCGAGAGAACAGGCGCGACATCATCCCCGCATCTCTCATGCAGGGCGCGGCTGCGTCAAGCGGCGCAGGCCTGTCTCGGGCCCTGCGCAGGGACAGGGCACGCCTGCCCGGCGTCCTGGTCAAGGCGATCGCCGCCCAGGGGACGTCAGGGGGACGCAGCCATGGCGCGGTGGGTCAGGGGCGATCGGGGATGCCTGTCAGGCGCCTGCGACCTGCCGGGCCAGTGCCTGAAATGCCCACGTCCTGAAATGCCCACGTCCTGAAATACCAACGCGGCCCCGCAAAGGGGGCCGCGTCGCTGTTCTGATTGGTCCTTATTCAGCCGGAACCGCGCTTGGTTCTTCGATCGCGGCGATGGGATGGGGCAGATGCACCAGCATCTCCTTGGGGCAGACCTGCAGGAAGTTGCCCTTTTCGCGATCCCAGTTCGACAGGATCTCGTCGGCGCGACGCGATCCGGTCTCTTTCAGGTGCCGGGCGATCAGGGATTTCAGCTGATCTTCCCAATGCGATTGCGTCACCGGGCACAGGATCAGCGTTTCGGCATTGATGTAATCGCGCGCCAGACCCTCGGGATCGTACAGATAGGCCATCCCCCCGGTCATCCCGGCGCCGAAGTTCGCGCCGATCCTGCCCAGAATCACCGCCACGCCGCCGGTCATGTATTCGCAACCGTTCGACCCGCAGCCCTCGATGACAACGGTCGCGCCGCTGTTCCTGACCGCGAACCGCTCGCCCGCCCGGCCCGCCGCGAACAGGAAGCCGTTCGTCGCGCCATACAGGACCGTATTGCCGATGATCGTGTTATCCGCCGCGACCAGAGGGCTGGCCATCGGCGGGCGCACGGTGATCGTGCCGCCCGACAGGCCCTTGCCGACGTAATCGTTGGCGTCGCCCGACACCTCGATCTTCAGCCCCGGCGCAGCGAAGGCGCCAAGCGACTGGCCCGCGCTGCCCGTCAGACGCACGGTCAGGTGATCAGGCTGCAGATCGTTGCGCATCCCAAACTTCTGCACGATCAGCGACGACGTGCGGGTGCCGATGGTCCGGTGGGTGTTGCGGACCGCATAGGACAGCTGCATCTTTTCGCCATCCTCGAAAAAGCGGGCGGCATCCTTGACGATTTCGCTGTCCAGCGTCTCCAGCACCGCATTGCGCGGCTTGGTGCGGTCATAGACGATCTTGTCCGCACCATCGACGGTGATCAGCAGCGGGTTCAGGTCCAGATCGTCCAGATTGGCCGCACCCCGGCTGACCTGCGTCAGCAGATCCGCGCGCCCGATCACCTCGTCCAGGGACCGTGCCCCGATCGAGGCCAGAATTTCGCGCACCTCCTGGGCATAGAAGGTGATCAGGTTCACCACCTTATCCGCCGATCCGGTGAACATCGCGCGCAGCTTTTCATCCTGCGTGCAGACACCGACCGGACAGGTGTTCGACTGGCACTGACGCACCATGATGCAGCCCATGGCGATCAGGGCGGCAGTGCCGATGCCGTATTCCTCGGCCCCCATCATCGCCGCCATGACGATGTCGCGTCCCGTGCGGAGACCGCCATCGGTGCGCAGGGTCACGCGTTCGCGCAGCCGGTTCATCGCCAGAACCTGATGCGCCTCGGTCAGGCCCATTTCCCACGGCAGACCCGCGAACTTGATCGAGGTCGCGGGCGAGGCGCCCGTGCCGCCGTTATGGCCCGAAATCAGGATCACGTCGGCCTTGGCCTTGGCCACGCCCGCCGCAATCGTGCCCACACCGGACGATGCCACCAGCTTCACGGTGATCTTGGCGCGCGGGTTGATCTGTTTCAGGTCATAGATCAGCTGCGCCAGATCCTCGATCGAATAGATATCGTGATGCGGCGGTGGACTGATCAGCATGACGCCGGGGGTGGAATGGCGCAGCTTGGCGATCAGCTTGGTGACCTTCATGCCGGGCAGCTGGCCGCCCTCACCGGGCTTGGCACCCTGGGCGACCTTGATCTCCAGCTCTTCGCAGGCGTTCAGGTATTCGGCGGTGACGCCGAACCGGCCACTGGCGACCTGCTTGATCTTGGCGCAGGGGTTGTCGCCATTGGGCAGCGGATGGCTGTGGGCCGGATCCTCGCCGCCCTCACCCGAATCGGACTTGGCGCCGATACGGTTCATGGCAATGTTCAGCGTCATATGCGCCTCGGGCGACAGCGCCCCAAGCGACATCCCCGGCGTCACAAAGCGCTTGCGGATCGAGGTGATGCTTTCCACCTCTTCGATGGGCACCGGCTTGCCAAAGGGCTTGATGTCCAGCAGATCGCGGATGTGGATCGGCGGATTGGCCCGCATCGTGGCGCTGAACTGCTTCCAGATGTCATAGCTGGCCTTTTCACAGGCCACCTGCAGCAGCTTCATCGTATTGGCTTCCCAGGCATGCTTTTCGCCCGTGCGCCGCAGCTTGTAGAAGCCACCGACCGGCAGCATGTCCACGTTATCGGTGTGGAACGCCACCTGATGAAGCCCCTCCAGCTTGGCCTGCAGCCCGTGCAGACCGATGCCGGAAATGCGCGACTGCATGCCGGGGAAATATTCCGCGACCATCGCGCGGCTCAGCCCCACCGCCTCGAAGTTCAGGCCGCCACGATAGGAGGACAGGACCGAAATCCCCATCTTGGCCATGATCTTGAGCAGCCCCGCATCGATCGAGGCGCGATAGCGGCGCATGTTCTCGACCAGCGAACCGGTCAGCAACCCGCGTTCGATCCGGTCGTTGATGCTGTCCTGCGCCAGATAGGGGTTCACGGTGGTCGCGCCGCAGCCGATCAGCACCGCAAAGTAATGCGGATCGATGCATTCGGCGGCGCGCACATTGACGCTGCAGAAGGTCCGCAGCCCCTTGCGGGTCAGCCACGAATGCACCGCGCTGGTCGCCAGGATCATCGGCATGGCGACGCGGTTCGGTCCCTGCGTCTCATCGCTGAGAACCAGATGGCCGGCACCGCTGCGCACGGCATCCTCGGCCTCGGCGCGGATGCGCGCCAGACCTTCGCCCAAGGCATCGGGTCCGGCATCGTCGGGGAAGGTGCAATCGATGATCGTCACCGTCTCGCCGAACATCTTGACCATCTCGGCGAATTCGCCGCTGGCCAGGAAGGGGCTTTCCAATACCACGATCTCGGTCTGGCTGCTGCTTTCGTCCAGCACGTTCTTGAGGTTGCCGAACCGCGTCTTCAGCGACATGACCCGCGTTTCGCGCAGGCTGTCGATGGGCGGATTCGTCACCTGGCTGAAGTTCTGGCGGAAGAAATGGCTCATCGGGCGGTACTGGTTCGACAGGACCGCAGGCGGCGTGTCGTCGCCCATGGACGCGATGGCCTCTTTCCCGTCCTCGGCCATGGGGGCCAGCACATGCTCCAGCTCTTCCATGGTGAACCCAGCGGCGGTCTGGCGACGGCGCAGCGCATCACCCGAGAACTGCACCACCTCGGGCAGGTCCAGCATGATGTCGTTCAGCTCGGTGACCTTTTCGATCCATTCGCCAAAAGGCTGGCTGCCCGACAACCGGTCTTTCAGGTCGGTGTCGTGGTAGAGTTTGCCTTCCCACATATCGACGGCGATCATCTGGCCCGGACCAAGCGCGCCCTTTTCGCGCACGCCGGTTTCATCCACCGGGACCATGCCGACCTCGGACCCGGCGATCAGCAGGTTGTCGCCCGTCACGACATAGCGCATGGGCCGCAGCCCGTTGCGGTCCAGACCGCCGCAGACCCACCGCCCGTCGGTCATCGCAAGCGCGGCGGGACCGTCCCAAGGCTCCATCACCGCGTTGCAATAGGCGTACATGTCGGCCCATGCCTTGGGCATGTCGGTGGTGGCCTTGGACCAGCTTTCCGGCACCAGCATCGTCTTGGTCATCGGCGCGGACCGCCCCGAGCGCACCAGCACTTCGAACACCGCATCCAGCGCGGCGCTGTCCGACGATCCGGCGGGCACGATCGGCTTGATATCCTCGGCGGCCTCGCCGAACGCGCTGCTGGCCATGCGGATCTCGTGGCTGCGCAGCCAGTTCAGGTTGCCCTTCAGCGTGTTGATCTCGCCGTTATGGGCCAACATGCGGAAGGGCTGGGCCAGCCACCATTGCGGAAAGGTGTTGGTCGAATAGCGCTGGTGATAGATCGCAAAGGCGCTTTCGAACCGCTCGTCCTTGAGGTCGGGATAGAATTCCGCGACCTGTTCGGCCAGCATCATGCCCTTGTAGATGATCGACCGGCAGGACAGCGAACAGAAATACAGATCGCGCACCTGACCGGCGATGGCGGCTTTCTCGATGCGGCGGCGGATGATGTACAGCTCGCGCTCGAAACGGACCTGATCGATGTCCTTTTCACAGCGGATCAGGATCTGTTCGATCTCGGGGCGGGTGGCATTGGCCTTTTCGCCCAGGACAGCGGTGTTCACCGGCACATGGCGCCAGCCATAGATGTAATGGCCCATGCGCAGAACCTCGGATTCCACGATGGTCCGGCAGGCCTCTTGCGCGGCAAAGTTCGTGCGCGGCAGGAACACCTGCCCCACCGCGATCAGCTTGTTCTGGTCGGGCTCGTGGCCGGTGCGGCGCACCTGATCGTAAAAGAACGGCACCGGGATCTGGACATGGATGCCCGCCCCGTCGCCGGTCTTGCCATCCGCATCCACGGCGCCGCGATGCCAGATGGCCTTCAGCGCATCGATGCCGTTCTGCACGACGGAACGGCTGGCCTTGCCTTCGATATTGACGACAAAGCCCACGCCGCAGGACGAATGTTCATCCTCGGTCCGGTAAAGGCTGTGCTTGTCCATCCAGTCGCGGCGGGCTTCTTCCGAGGCTTTCCAGTCCATGGTCATGATGCGGCCCTTTCCTGCGGGATCTGCGTCATCAGCTGATCGCAGTCGAATTGTGGGGTTGTGGATCCGAACCCGGCATCGCCGGGAAAGAGGAACAGCACGGGGCTGTCATCCGACTGACGCCGGGCGCCGGTCCAGTCGCTGCTGGTCTCGGCCCCGCCGAAAAACCGGCCGAAGTCGCGGCTGATGTACTGGCTGCCGCTGCGCTCGATCAGCACCTCGCCATCGGCGCTGCGGGTGGTCAACTGAAACTCGGTCCGTTCCAGATCCTGCCCGTCGATGGTCACCGTCTGGCCGGTCAGGGTATCGAAACCCTGATGATGCAGGCGCTGGCCGTCATTGGTTTCGGTCATGAAATCGAAATCGTCGCGACCCGTTTCCAGCAATTCGGAAAAGCTGGCCTCGTCCTCGGCCCCCTCGACCAGCCGGTCGATCAGGCCCGATCCCATGCTCTGGCTTTCGATCCAGCGGGTCTCGGCGTCGATGGTCGACAGATGGAACAGCCCGTCCTGTCCGAAATGGGCGCTGCGCTGATAGCCTTCGGGATCGGCGCTGCAGGTGTAATACTGGCTGACGGTGCAGCTGCGGTTCTGAACCGTCATGGTCATCTGGCACCCTGCCGGAGGCGTAAAGCTGGCCGCCCCCGCCATGCGCGCGCTGACGCTCCATGCGCCCGCCAGCACCAGAAGCGCCGTCAGGGCCAGCCCGACCCGACCTGCGGATGGCGCCGGTCGGGCGGCGGCCACCGCGCGGGACCGGTCACGGGGCATCGGGCGACGGGTCATGCCTGCCCCCCTCATTCGGCGGCGATCCGGGCGTCGCCGGTCAGATAGCCGGCGATCGATTCCGCCGCCTCGCGCCCGTCGCGGATCGCCCAGACCACAAGGCTGGCGCCGCGCACGATGTCGCCCACCGCATAGACACCGGCGATCGAGGTCATATGCGTCTGGAAGCTGGCCTTGATGGTGCCCCACCGCGTGACCTCGAGGCCCTCGACGCCCCACAGTTTGGGCAGATCCTCGGGCTCGAACCCCAAAGCCTTGATGACCAGATCGGCGGGTTCGTCGTAATCGGCGCCCTCGATCAGTTCCGGGCTTTGACGGCCCGACACGTCGGGCTGGCCAAGGCGCATTTTCTGGATGCGCACGCCCGCGACGGTCGGAATGCCGTCCACGTCGCGTTCCTGCGCCTCGGCGGCAATGCCGGTCACATGGCCGGCAAAGGCGCCGGGGGCGGACATCCAGACGAACTCGACGCCCTCTTCCTCGGCATTCTGGACCTCGCGCTGCGATCCCGGCATGTTCGCGCGGTCGCGGCGATAAAGGCATTTGACCGATTGCGCGCCCTGACGGATCGCGGTGCGCACGCAATCCATCGCCGTATCGCCGCCGCCGATCACGACGACGCGCTTGCCGCGCGCGTTCAGCTCTCCATCCTCGAAATCGGGCACGTCATCGCCGAAATCGACCTTGTTGCTGGCGGTCAGGTAATCGATCGCCCGCACGATGCCGCCGTGATCGGCATTGTCCAGATCCAGATCGCGCGTCTTGTAGACGCCCGTGGCGATCAGCACTGCATCATGCTTGCCGCGGATCGCGTCAAAGCTGATATCCTCGCCGACATTGCAGTTCAGAACGAATTCGACGCCGCTGTCAGCCAACAGCTTGTTGCGGCGCATGACGATGTCCTTCTCCAGCTTGAAGCCGGGAATGCCATAGGTCATCAGCCCGCCCGCGCGGTCATAGCGGTCATAGATCGTGACCTGAAACCCCTGCCGCCGCAGCATGTCCGCCGCCGCCAGCCCGCCCGGACCTGCGCCGATGATCCCCACGGATTCGGCGCGTTCCTGCGCGGGGGTGAAGGGCTGGATCCAGCCGTTGTCCCATGCGGTGTCGGTGATGTATTTTTCGACCGCCCCGATGGTCACGGTGCCGTGGCCCGATTGTTCGATGACGCAATTGCCTTCGCACAGGCGATCCTGCGGGCAGATGCGGCCACAGATTTCCGGAAAGGTGTTGGTGGCCTGACTGACCTGCCACGCCTCTTTCAGGCGACCTTCGGCTGTCAGGCGCAGCCAGTCGGGGATGTTGTTGTGCAGCGGGCAATGGCTTTGGCAATAAGGCACGCCGCACTGGCTGCAGCGACCGGACTGTTCGGCGGCCTTGCTGGCGGCGAATTCGCGGTAGATCTCGTGGAAATCCTCGCTGCGTTCCGAGGCCGGGCGTTTCTCGGGCATCTCGCGCGGGGTCGAGACGAACGTGAGCATCTTCTGCGTGGCCATGGCTGCGCTACCTTCCCTGAAAGGACTTCCGCAACCGCATTAAACCAAGGCTTTTGTGATGAAAAGTCAGCCGTACTGACCTATTCGCAAGTTTTTTGCATCCAGCGGCGGAAAAACGGTGCCGTTCAGGGGATAATAGGTCAGCAAGGCTTACATACCCGCCATA
Source organism: Paracoccus nototheniae (assembly GCF_004335005.1). Taxonomy (GTDB): domain Bacteria; phylum Pseudomonadota; class Alphaproteobacteria; order Rhodobacterales; family Rhodobacteraceae; genus Paracoccus; species Paracoccus nototheniae. Next base: position 21,441 of record NZ_RQRT01000053.1, read on the forward strand.
AGCGCCAGTAAAGCCACGCTTCCCACAATGATCCGCCACCAAGCAAACAAGCCGTATCCGTGTTGAGAGACATAGCCCAGCAACCAGCGCACGACCAAAATCCCCGCGATCAGCGCGGTGACAAAGCCCACGGCGATGTTCCCAAGCGCCGCCGCATCCAGAATATCGCGATTCTGCCACAGGTCATAGGTAAAGGCCCCCAGCATCGTGGGCATGGCCAGAAAGAACGAAAACTCGGCGGCGGATCGCTTGTCTGCCCCCAGAAGCAGCGCGCCCACGATGGTCGCGCCCGACCGCGACACGCCGGGGATCATCGCAAGGCACTGGATAAAGCCGATCTTCAGCGCCATGGGCAGCGGGAAATCCTCGGCCCGGTGATAGAGGGGCGCCGTCGCCCGACGGTCCACCCAAAGCAGCACGATCCCGCCCAGAATCAACATGACGGCAATCAGCATGGGCGTTTCGAACAACACCGTCTTGATAAAATCATGGGCCAGCACGCCGATTACCACGGCGGGCGCAAAGGCCAGCAGGACCGCGCCGACAAAGCGCCGTGCGGCGGGATCATGCGGGGCTGCGCTGACGATCTGCGCGATCCGCCCGGCATAGGCGCCCAGGATCGCCAGCAGCGCGCCCAGCTGGATCAGCACCTCGAAACTGCGACCGGGCGAATCAAAGCCCAGAAAATGACCGGCCAGCAGCAGATGTCCGGTGGACGACACCGGAATGAATTCGGTCAGCCCCTCGATGATCCCAAGGAGGGCGGCGACAATCGTATTGGGTTCCATCAGTGATCGCGCAGGTTCTTGGCCGAACGCTTGATCGCCTCGTATTGCCCCGAGGGGCGGAACCGCCACAGGTAACTGTCCAGAACGGCGCTGGCCGCGGTGGGCTGGATACCCAGTTCGGCAAAGCCCTGCGCGCCGGGGGAAACGACATTGTCCTTGCGCAGCAGGGCCAGCTGATCGCGGCTCAGGGGCGCGGTGAACAGCCCGCCGGTCAGCAGCTGCGCCATGTCCATCGCCGTGGCGGCCAGCCGGGCGATCGGAAAGGGCAGGTTCACCACCCCGCGCCGCCGGTTGACCGAGGCCAGAACCTGATCCACGATCTGCCGCGTCGTCAGCACCTCGGGGCCGCCCAGCTCATAGATGCCGGGCGCGGCCTCGCCGGTGGCGCCCTTGACGGCGGCCATGGCCACATCCTCGACATGGACGGGCTGCATGCGGGTCTTGCCGCCGACGATGGGCATCAGGGGCCCCATCCGCGACATTCCGGCAAAGCGGTTGTAGAAATTGTCGTCCGGCCCGAAAATTACCGAAGGCCGCAGCACGACCGCATCGGGGCGGTGCTTCAGCACGGCGGCCTCGCCCCGCGATTTCGACGCGATATAGGCGCTGTCGGATTCCGTATCGATCCCCAGACCCGAGATATGGACCAGCCGCGCCACGCCCATCTCCGCCGACAGGCGGGCGATATGGGCGGCGCCTTCCTCGAACACGGTCTTGAAGGTGCTCTTGCCCTGAGCGGACAGAATGTTCACGCAGTTCACGGCGGCATCGGCCCCCGACAGGGCGGCGCGGACCGACATGTCGTCGCGGATGTTGCACATGACGGGAACGACCTGCCCCACCGCGCCATAGGTGCGGGTGAACAAGGCCTCGTCGGGGCGGCGCACGGCGATGCGGACGCGCCAGCCTTGCTTGACCATCAGCCGGGCGACCTGCCGGCCGACAAATCCCGATCCGCCGAAAATCGTGACCAGTTTTGCCATGGGCTTACAGCCTCCCTGTCCTATGCCGAATGTTGCGCGATCCTTACCCAAGCGCGGGGCCTGCGGCAAGCCATGCCGGGTCGCAGGCCCCGCGCCGCAGGGTATCGCACCGGGTCCGGGCGAACCCAAAGTGGAAACTGTCAAAAAACTTGCACGTCCCCCATTGACGCCCCCCGGTGGTGCCTTTAATCAGCCGCTCATACCACGTTGCCCAGGTGGCGGAATTGGTAGACGCGCACGGTTCAGGTCCGTGTGCCGCAAGGTGTGGAGGTTCGAGTCCTCTCCTGGGCACCATCATAAACCCCCCGGAAACAATTGTTTCCGGGGGGTTTGCGTTTGTCCGGCGCCCTCTGCAGCGGCCATGCCCAGAGACGGCAGATCGGATCTTTTCAGATCCGGTGATGCCAGATCCGAAGGGCGCCATTCAGGCGACCATTCCCCCAGAACCCCGCGCTTGTTCTTGATGCGCGCCCATCGCTGGCGCGCCATGCCCGGCTGTGTTGCGGGCAGCGGGGCGCAATGCCAGCGGCTTTCGGTCGCATTCGACCCCGCGCCATGACGAATCAGCAACAGCCCGGTGGTCCGCCCGGCCTCGGCGGCCAGTTGCAGGCGCCGACCGGCGGTCAGCGACAAGGGCCGCTCTGGCTCGGCCAGCACGAACCCGGTGATGTGCGCGCGCAAGGCCTCTTCGGTGGCCCATAACAGATCGGTGTCGGTCCGGGGGCGGATCATCTGCAGGCGTGCGGTCAGCCCCGGTGGCAGGCCCCCGGGAAAGGGCGTCCACAGGCTGCGGGCGATGCGGATCCAGAAGACCGGGCCGGGATGGCGGGCGGCCTGAAAGACCGCAAAGGCATGACGGCCCGGCCCCTCGGCCTCGTGGATGCGGGCGGGGGCAAGGGCCAGCGGGTCGGGGGTGTCATGGTCCATCGCGAATCCTTTCGCCATGAACAATACAGGAACATACGGGCTGGGAAAACCACCTGCCGCCGATGCCGCGACCCTGTCGGTCAGACCCCGGCGGGGTATCATGGGCTGCCTTTCAGGGGCGGGCTTTCAGTGGCGGGCTTTCAGTACCGGACTTTCAGTGACTGCGCAGGCGGCTTTCGATCAGCAGGCCCTCTTCGTCCAGGATCGGATGGGCGACCGAGACGGCATGCGCATTGATCCGTTTCAGATCGCGCAACAGGTCCAGATGCAGCGAGGATGTCTCGCGGCTGGCGCTTTGACCCTCGCGCAGGCGTATCAGGTGGCGCTGTGCGGACTGGCGTTCCAGATTGCGGATTTCGACCTTCTGCTCCATCAGGCGGCGGGCCATGTCGCGGTCGCGGGTCAGAAACACCGCCTGCGCCATACGCAGATTTTCCTGCGTCATCAAAAACAGCGCGTCCAGTTCGTGATAGCCCTCGGACGAAAAGCGCAGACCCAGGCCGATCTTCTTGCGAACCTCGGGGGCCAGACCCTTGTCGATGATGTCGCCTATATGTTCCAGATTGATGACGTAATCGAGAATGCCGATGGATTGCCGCCGCTCGGCCTCGGTCGCCTCGCCGGTCAGACGCGAGAGGTAATTTTTGACCTGACTCTGGCGACGATCGACCTGATCCTCGATCGCCGAGACCTCGGCCAGCGGCGCGGGGTCGTCCTTGCGAAAGGCGGCGCGGGTCTGGATCAGCATCCGTTCGACGGCATCGCCGATATCCAGAACCTCGCGCCGCGCGCCGTTCAGTGCCAGAGGCGGGCTGTCCAGCGCATCCCCGTCCAGCCAGCGCGGCGCAGTCGCCGCTGCGTGGTCATCATCCGGGATCAGCCGCAGGGCCAGCGCGCAGACCAGCCCGTTGAAGGGCCAGATCACCGCCGCCAGCAACAGATTGAAGGCCAGATGCGACGTCACCGCCAGCCCGCCCAGATCGACGGGCGCCGCGATCAGCGCGGCGGCGGCAGGCCCTGCAAAGGGCAGTGCGATCAGGCAACCGATGCCGCGCACCGCCAGATTGCCCACCGTCACGCGACGGGCGGCGACATCCAGCCCGGCGCTGGCCATGACCGGCGCCGCCGCGCCGCCAAGGTTCGCGCCCAGCATCAGCACGATGGTCAGTTCGGGCGGCAAGGCCAGCGATCCGATCAGCAGCACCGCCGCAAGGGATGACGAACACAGCATGGCCACCCCCGCCGCAAAGACCAGCGCGACCGGGCGGGCATCGTCCAGCATCGGCAGGAACGCGGCCAGTTGCGCAGAGCTGCGCAAAGGCTCGGTCGCCTGCCCCAGCAGGGTCAGAGACAGCAGCATCAGCCCGATGCCGATCAGCGCCGTGCCGACCCCGGTGCCCACCGTTCCGCCGCGCCGCCGCAACGCGTAACCCAGCAGCACAAGGACCGGCGCCGCTGCACCGATATCGGCAGACACGATCACCGCCGTCACCGCCGTGCCGACATTGGCCCCCAGCAGAACGATCTGCGCCATGCGGATGCCGATCATCTCGCGATGCACGAACGAGGCCGTCAGCAGCGCCGTCGCGGTCGAGGATTGCAGCCCAAGCGTCGCCACCACACCCGAGGCAAAGGCCCGGGGGCCGGTCCGCGTCCCCTCGCCCAGGATCATCTTCATCCTCAGGCCAAAGGCATCGACCATGCCGTCGCGCACCAGCGCCAGCCCGAACAGCAGCAGCGCCACCGCCCCCGCCAGTTGAAGAAGACCCAGGATCGACGCCATCGCACTGCTCGTTTTTCTTTGCTTGGACCCAGTTTGTCACAGAACTGACAACAAAATGCCACAATCATGCGTAGCACCGGGTCAGGGACCAAGCCGCATTGCGGGTTGCGGGTTCCATGGGCCATGCCTGCTGTCCCGATGGGCAGGTTTGGAATTGCAGCGACGCGGGTCGCGCCTCAGACGGCGCTTTGCGGCAGCAACCAGACGCCCCGCGCGGGCGCCTGGCAGATGCGCAGCGGACAGCCATAGGCCAAGGACAGCAGCCGGTCGGTCAGGACCAGATCGGGCGGCCCCTCGGCCAGCACCTGCCCGTTCTGCAGCAGCAGGACGTGACCTGCGAACATCGCGGTCAGGTTCAGGTCATGCATGACCGCCACGGTGCCACCCCCTTCGGCGGCATGCGCGGCGGCCAGCCGCATCACCGACAGCTGATGCGCGATGTCGAGGCTGCTGACCGGCTCGTCCAGCAACAGCCAGCGCGGCGCAGCGACCGTTGCGGGCACGGCGATCTGGGCCAGCGCGCGGGCCAGCTGGACGCGCTGCTGTTCGCCCCCCGACAGATCCTGCCACAGACGCCCGGCATGACCCGGCAGGCCCACCTGCGCCAGCGCCTGCCGGATCAGCGCCACGCGCGCCGGTTCCGGCATCGGAAGGGGGTCCAGACCGATGCGGATGATCTCGGCCGCGGTAAAGGGAAAGCTCAGCGCGCTGTGCTGGGGCAGGACGGCGCGCTGGCGGGCCAGTGCCTGCGGGCCTTGCCCTGCCAGATCGGCGCCGTTCATCAGAACGCGACCCCGCGCGGGCGCGATCTCGGCGGTCAGGGCGCGCATCAGGGTGGTCTTGCCCGATCCGTTCGGCCCGATGATCGCGGTCAGCCGGCCCGCAGGCGCGACCAGATCGATGCCCTTCAGGACCGGGCGGCCCGACAGGGTCACATGCAGGTCGCGGGCGATCAGGCTCATGCGTCCAGCATCCGGCGGTTGGACAGCAGCACCCACAGAAAGAACGGCCCGCCCGCCATCGCGGTGACGATGCCGATGGGCAGCTCTGCCGGGGCGACGATGCTGCGGGCGACCATATCGGCCCCGATCAGCAGGGCCGCGCCCAGCAGCCCCGCATTGACCAGCAGCCAACGATGATCCGGCCCCTGCACCAGCCGCAACAGATGCGGCGCGACGATGCCCACAAAGCCGATGCCCCCCGACACGGCGACCGCCGCGCCGGTCATCGTGGCCGTCGCCAGAATCGCCGCCGTCTTGACCTGCTGGACGCGGATGCCGGTATGGGTCGCTGTCGCCTCGCCCAAAGCCAGCGCGTTCAGGCCCCGCGCCAGCAGCGGCGCGGTGACCAGCCCGGCCAGAATCAGCGGGGCGGCAGCGGCCAGCTTGGCCCAGCTGGCGCCCGCCAGCGATCCCAGCCCCCAGAAGGTCAGGTCGCGCAGCTGATCATCGCTGGCGCGGGTGACGATCAGCCCCGACACCGCCCCCACCATCGCCGCCAGCGCGATCCCGGCCAGCAGCATGGTGGCGATCGAGGTGCGGCCCTGCCGCGTGGCAATGGCATAAAGGACGATCATCGCCAGCCAGCCGCCGCCAAAGGCCGCCAGCGACACCAGATGCCACCCCGCCCATGCAGCCAGTGCGGGTGGCGCCATCCCGCCCAGCACGATGGCCGAGATGGCGCCAAGCGAGGCCCCCGCGCTGACCCCCAGCAGGCCCGGATCGGCCAGCGGGTTGCGGAACAGCCCCTGCATCACCGTCCCCGACACGGCCAGCGCCGCGCCGACCAGCAGCCCGGTCAGCAGGCGCGGCAGGCGGATCTGCAACAGCACGACCCGGTCGGTCAGCGCCACCGGCTGGCCCGTCCACCAATCGCCCACAGCCCGGACCACCGACACGCCCGAGGCGCCCTGCGTCAGGGACACCGCCGCCAGCGCCATGAGGCCCAGCCCCAGCCACAGCGCCATCGCGCGACCCAACGGCCTGCGGTCGCCATCAAGCCGCTGCCCGGCATCCAGCGCGACCATCAGCCATCCCCATAGATGGCATGGTGCAGATCCAGCGCCGCCCGCCCCGTGCGTGGCCCAAAGCCCAGCAGATACAGCCCGTCCATGCGGATCAGCGCACCAGCCCTGGCGGCGGGCGTGGTCGCGATGGCGGGCAGGGCCAGCAGCTCGGCGTCAGGGGCGTCATGATCGCTGCGCGCGCCCGATGGGGTCATCATCACGATGGCCTCGGGTGCTGCGGCGGTGATCGCCTCGTCGGTCAGGGGCTGATAACCGGCAAAGCCCTGCACGGCGTTTTCGGCCCCGGCCATGCGGATGATCGCGTCACCGCCGCTGCCCTGCCCCGCCGCCATGATCCGCCCGCCCTGCACCGACAGCACGAACATGACCCGGCGCGGGGTTTCGACCCCCCGATTGACCTCGGCCAGCCGGTCCAGATCGCCTTGCAGATCGGCGATGGGGGCTGCGGCGGCCTCGGGGGTGCCAAGGGCCTCGGCCACCGCCCTGATCTTGGCGATCAGGGCCTGCGCGTCATGACCCTCGGGCATGGTGTGAAAGGGAATGCCGGCCTGTTCCAGCACCGCAACGGCCTCGGGCGGGCCTGCGCCGTCTTCGGCCAGGATCAGATCGGGGGCGACGGACAGCACGCCCTCGGGCGACAGGGCGCGCATATAGCCGACATCGGGCAGCGCCGTCACCTGCGGGGGAAAGGTCGAAGTCGAATCGCGCCCTACCAGCCGGTCACCCTGCCCAAGCGCATGCACGATCTCGGTCACCGATCCGCCGATGGCCAGCACCCGGTCCTGGGCCATGGCAGGCAGCGACAGCGCCAGCAGTGCGACAGCGGCGCGGATCATGAGGCCAGCCCCTCGACCAGCCGCAGCCAGCCCTCGGGGTCGCCGCCCCGGTCGGCGCGCATGCCAAAGCACTGATAGATCAGCGCCCCCTGATCGTCGAACGCCTCGACCGAGATGGCGGCGCCGCGCTTGGTGGGCTTTCTGACCAGCCAGACCTCGGCCACATGATCGGCGCGCAGATGCAGGTTGAAACGGTCGTCCATGACATTCAGCCACGGCCCCATCGGCTTCAGCGACAGGATCGGGCCGGAATGGATCCCGATGCAGCCCGCATTGCCCACGAACACCATCACCTGCTGGGCCTGCGCATGGATGGCCTGAAACAGCGCGTCGGATGCCGCGACCGGCAGGGCGCGGGCATGGGGCGCACCCACAAGGCGGTAAGCACCAAGCCGGTTCATCTTCAGCCGCCGCACAAGGGTGTTGAACTGATGCGTATCGCTCATCGCGGACCATTCGCTGCGCAGCATCTCGGCGCGGCTTTCGGCGATCAGCGCGCCTTCGACCGGGGCGCGCGGGCCAAAGGCGGATGGCGTCTGCTGGTCGGGCAAGGCCAGATCATGGCGGAGCGCATCCCAAGCGGCCGCGTCGCTGGTGTCGCGCAGATGCACCTTGTGGACCGCATCGCCCGCCGCATCGAACACCTGAACCGAGCGGCGGCCCCCGGCCTCAACCGCATAGGCATGAACCCAGTTGCGCGGAAACATCCGCATGTCGATCTCGGTGTCCAGCGTCATCGCGGCATGATCGCCATCGTGGAAATCATGATAGGTGCCGACCTTTTCGATCACGCAGGACCGGTTGCGGGTCAGGGCCATGACCTCGCCCAAGGCCGTCACGGCGGGGATCAGGCGGCCCAGGGTCGGATCAATGCGGATCGCGTCATGGCCCAGCCCGGCCTCGACCAGCGCAGCTTCGGGGACGCCCAGTTGCTGGGCCAGATCAAAGGGACGCAGCGTTCCCTCGGCTTTGAGGGCGCGCAGCCGCGCAGGGGTCAGATCGTTCATGAGGGGCCTCGGGGACAAGCAGACGGGGAAAGGAGGAGGGGGGGGGACGAGGCATCTGGCGCGGCGGCTGGACGCAGTACTTGACAAGTTTTATCAGATTCTCTAGCGGACGCAAGACGCCAGCCCCAGCCAGCCGTGATTTTTCATGCACGCCAAGGGGATACGCCATGCGATCTGGACCGACCATTCTTGCCATTCTGATGGGAACGACGCCGCTGGCTGCCCAGCAGGCCCCCGCCCCCGAGGCCATCCTGCTTGACCCGATCGTTCTGCGCGCGGGGACCGAACGGGTCGCCTCCAGCGTGCCGCAATCGGTCACTGTGGTCGATCAGGCCGCGCTGGACGATCTGGCGCCGGGCAGCATCGGCGATGTGCTGGCGCAGGTGCCGGGCGTGTCGAACACCGGCGGCGCCGGGTTCTTTGGACAGGGCTTCAACATCCGCGGGTTCGGATCGTCCGGCACCGCGGCATCCGAGGCCGGGATCGTCCAGCTGATCGACGGCGAACGGAAATATTTCGAATCCTATCGGCAGGGGTCGCTGTTCGTCGAACCCGATTTCCTCAAGCGGGTCGAGGTGCTGCGCGGCCCCGGATCGTCCACCCTTTACGGCGCGGGCGCGCTTGGCGGCGTCATCGCCATGGAGACGATCGATGCAGGCGATCTGATCGCCGAAGGCCGGACCAGCGGCGGGCGGGTGCGGCTTGGCTATGCCTCGAACCCCGATACGGGCTTTGGCAGCGTCGCGTGGGGCTGGCGGCCGACCGAGGGGTTCGAGGCGGTGACGGCCTTTGCCTATCGCCATCTGGGCGACACCAAGGCGCCGGATGGCACGACCACGGTGCGGTCCAATTCCGACACACCGAACCTGCTGCTGAAGGCGCGCCAGCAGATGGGCGATCATTATCTGGAAGGCTCGTACCTGCAGATGGAGGCCCGGGGCGACAATCAGGATTTCAACCAGTTGGAAGGCGCGCAGCCGGGCCTGTTCCCGGGCTTCACCGGTTGGGGTGTGGGCGACATCCTGACGCGCGATCAGACCACGCGGCTGGTCTGGGGATATGACCCCGCCAATCCGCTGATCGACGCCAAGGTCACGCTGTCCTATTCGAACACGATCAAGGATGTCCGGCAGGGCGACGACCCCGACGAGCCGATCTTGGACAGCCTGCTGGGGCGGCGCGATTACGCCCTGTGGAAGCTGAGGGGTGAGAACGTCGCCGACATCTCGGGCGCGGGATACGGGCATTTCCTGACCGTCGGGATCGAGGCTTCGGAGCAGGACCGGTCCTCGACGACCCTCGCCAGCTCTCACCCCGAGGCGATGACCCGGCAGGCGGCGGTCTATGCCCTGTCGGAGCTGGATTTCGGGGCGCTGACGGTGAATACCGGATTGCGCTATACCCGGCAAAAGACCGAACCCAAGGACAGCGTCACCGTCACCGATGACAGCCTGTCGACCAATGCGCTGGAGCCGCAGATCGCCGCCATGTACCGGCTGACGGACCAATGGTCGGTCTTTGGTTCCGCCGCGCTGGTCAAGCGGGTGCCGACGGTGGACGAGCTGTATGACAGCGGAACCGGCCGCATCATCAGTGGCGCCTCGCCCGACCTGACCGAGGAAACCGGCAAGAACATCGAGATCGGCGTCAGCTATGCCGGGACCGATCTGTTCGCGACCGGCGATCAGGCGGCGGTCAAGGTAACGCTGTTCCGCAATCATATCGATGACATGATCATCCGCACCAACGCGCCTTTCCCCAACCCGTCCTATGTCAACGTCGACCGCGCCTATCTGCGCGGCGGAGAGATCGAGGCCAGCTATGCCGGCGGCGGCTGGCAACTGGGCGCCTCGGTCTCGGTGGTCCAGGGGCGCGATCAGGATGGCACCGATCTGGACACGCTGCCCAACAACCGGCTGATGATGCAGGCCAGCTATCAGGCGACGCCCTCGCTGAGGCTGGGCGCGCGCAGCACGCTGGCCGCCGGGCGCGACAAGCCCGAGGCCGACCGGCGCAGCGGATACGGCGTCCATGACATCTTCGCGACATGGGCGCCGCAATCGGGCGTCGTGCAGGGGACCGAGATCAGTCTGGGCATCGACAACGTCACCGACCGGGACTACGTGCCCGCGACATGGCTGACCGGCCCGGCGCCGGGCCGCAATGTCAAGCTGACACTGACGCGCAGCTTCTGATCCCCGCGCCCCCGGGCAGGCCCGGCGGCAGAGGCTGCCATA
>NZ_RQRT01000054.1 GCF_004335005.1 Paracoccus nototheniae
CCTCATAGGCGGCGCGCAGCTGCGCCCGCCAGTCCGACCAGCGCGGGGCAGGGGCGTCGGGGCCGCCAAGGTCTAGATTGGCCAGCGCCGCCGTGACCGCGCGCGGATCGGCGACCAGCCCCGGATCGGCGCGCCACAGCTGGCCCAGCTGGTCGGGGTCGGGATGGACATGGATCACCCGCGCATGGGGCCGGACCGGGTCCATCAGCGTGTATCCCGCCGTCAGCGTATCCCCAAGCCGCGCGCCAAGCGACAGGATCACATCCGCCTGTTGCAGCGCCTTGCCAAGCGCGGGGTTCATGCCCACCCCCAGATCGCCCACATAATGCGGCAGGCCATTGTCCATCCGGTCTTGCCTGCGGAAGGGCACCGCCACCGGCAGATCCCACCGGGCGGCAAAGCGCGCCAGATCGTCCGCCGCCGTCTGCGACCACAGGCTGCCCCCCGCCACGACCAGGGGGCGTTCGGCACCGCGCAGGGCGGCGGCCAGTGCGTCCACCGCCTCGGGGGCGACAGGGGACAGGGGCGCGCGGGCCGGGGTCAGGTCGGGGATATCGGCATGGCCCGACAGCATATCCTCGGGCAAAGCCAGCACCACGGGGCCGGGGCGCCCGGACATCGCCACATGAAAGGCGCGGGCGACATATTCCGCGATGCGGTCTGTCGCCTCGATCTGCGCCACCCATTTGGCAAGGGGGGCGAACATGGCGCGGTAATCGACCTCCTGGAACGCCTCGCGGTCCTGATCGCCGCGCGCGATCTGGCCCACGAACAGGATCATCGGCGTGCTGTCCTGTTGGGCCACATGCACGCCTGCGCTGGCATTGGTGGCGCCGGGGCCGCGGGTGACAAAGGCCACGCCGGGCCGCCCGGTCAGCTTGCCCGCGGCCTCGGCCATCATCGCGGCGGCGCCTTCATGGCGGCAGACGATATTGGCGATGCCGCTGTCATGCAGCCCGTCCAGCGCCGCCAGAAAGCTTTCGCCGGGAACCGAGAACACCCGGCAGACCCCGTTCGCCCGCAGCGCCTGCACCAGAATTTGCCCGCCATGACGCATCGGTCATCCTTTCGTGAATTCGATCTGGCGCACCCGGACATGCCGCAGCGCCTCGACCATGAAGGCCGTCATCAGGCCAAAGTGCAACAACCCGTTCGCCGCCGCCATAGCCCCCATGATCCGCCAGTCCTGCGCCAGCAGAACATCGCCAAAGCCAAGCGTGGTAAAGGTGACCAGCGCAAAATACATCGATTCCTCGAAACTGGCAAAGACGCCCAGCAGGTGAAACGCCCCCGCCCACAGCCAGACGGAGGCGGTCACCATGCCCAGCACCGCCAGACTGACCGCCACGATCACCAGCGCCAGCTTGGGCCGGTGCGGGGCACGGGCCAGCCAGGGGGCGCCGCGCGCAAAAGCCGTCTCCAGCCCCCAGATGCCCAGCCCGGCGGTCAGCACGCTGACGATCATCAGCCCCGAACCGAATGCGATCTGTCCCAGCATGGCCCGGTCCCCCTTTGCGCCCAGTCCTGACACAGCCGCCCCCGCCCGCGCAACGCCACCTTTACAGCCGGGCCCGGCACAACTATCTGACAGGGTCATGGCCAAGGATGATGACAGCAAGAACTATAAGGTGATCGCCGAGAACAGGCGCGCCCGGTTCGACTATTTCATCGAGAGCGATCTCGAGGTGGGCATCATGCTGACCGGGTCCGAGGTGAAATCCCTGCGCACCGGCCAGTCCAACATCGCCGAAAGCTATGCCTCGGTCGAGGGCGGGGAATTGTGGCTGGTCAACGGCTATATCGCCGCACTGGCCCGCGCCGGGGTCTTTGGCCACGAGGAACGCCGCCGCCGCAAGCTGCTGGTCAAATCCCGCGAACTGGCGCGCCTGTGGCAGTCCACCGCGCGCGAGGGGATGACGCTGGTTCCGTTGGTGATGTATTTCAACCATCGCGGCATCGTCAAACTGAAGATCGCGGTCGCCAAGGGCAAGAAGAACCACGACAAGCGCGAAACCAGCGCCAATCGCGACTGGAACCGTCAGAAACAGCGGCTTCTGAAGCAGGGTTAGGCCCCTGCGGCATTGCAGCGCGCTGCGCGGGCCTGTAGATCGGGGCGCGCAGCAGGGGGGCGATGGGCGATGCAGGACGATCCAAAGACACTGGTCTCGACCGACTGGCTGGCGGCGCATCTGGGCGATCCCGACCTGCGGCTGATCGATGCCAGCTGGCACATGCCCGCCACCGGCCGCGACGCCCGCGCCGAATATCAGGCGGCCCACATCCCCGGTGCGCGCTTTTTCGACATCGACGCGATCAGCGACAAACGCAGCGCGCTGCCCCATATGGCCCCCCCGCCCGAGATGTTCATCAGCCGCATGCGCGCGATGGGCGTGGGCGACGGGCATCAGGTGGTCATCTATGACAATTCCGACGTGCGCAGCGCCTTTCGCGTCTGGTGGACCTTTCGCCTGATGGGCAAGACCGATGTCGCCGTGCTGGATGGCGGCCTGCCCAAATGGCGGGCCGAGGGCCGTGCGACCGAGGATGTGGCCCCGGTCCTGCGCGACCGCCACATCACCGTGCAGCGGCAGGCGGGCCTCGTGCGCGATGTCACGCAGGTGGCGGCGGCCTCCAAGCTGGACGATCATCACATCATCGACGCCCGCAGCCCCGAACGGTTCCGGGGCGATGCGCCCGAACCCCGGCCCGGCCTGCGCGCCGGTCATATTCCCGGCGCGCGCAACCTGCCCTTTGGCCGGCTGTTTCACGAAGACGGCACGATGATCGACCCGGACGCGATCCGCGCGGCCTTCCATGAAGCCGGGGTCGACCTGACCAAGCCCGCGATCACCACCTGCGGCAGCGGCGTGACCGCCGCCGTCCTGTCCTTTGCGCTGGAGCGGATCGGGCATCGCAATCACGCGCTTTACGATGGCAGCTGGACCGAATGGGGCAGCTTTGCCGACCTGAACATCGCAACCGGAGACGCCTGACATGCTGTCCAACCTGAAAGCCCAAGCCCCCGACAAGATCCTGATGCTGATCGAGGAGTTCAAGGCCGATACCCGACAGGGCAAGATCGACCTGGGCGTGGGCGTCTACAAGGATCCGCAGGGCGTCACCCCGGTCATGCGCGCCGTCAAGGCCGCCGAACATCGCATCTGGGAAAGCCAGACCACCAAGGCCTATACCGGCCTCGCGGGCGAACCCGAATACCGAAACGCGATGGCGTCGATGATCCTGTCGGATGTCCCTGCCGACCGGCTGGCATCGGTCGCGACCGTGGGCGGCACCGGCGCGATCCGTCAGGCGCTGGAACTGGCGCGGCTGGCCAATCCCGATGTCCGGGTCTTCGTCTCTGACCCGACCTGGCCCAACCACCTGTCCATCATGAAATTCATGGGCCTGCCCTTCACCGAATACCGCTATTTCGACGGGACGACGCGCGGCGTCGATTTCGACGGGATGAAGGCCGACATCGCCAAGGCCGCCAAGGGCGACATCGTCCTGTTGCACGGCTGCTGCCACAACCCCACCGGCGCCAACCTGACGCCGGAACAATGGGCCGAGGTCGCCGACATCCTGCAAGCCTCCGGCGCCGTCCCCCTGATCGATCTGGCCTATCAGGGCTTTGGCGACGGTCTGGATGCCGATGCGACGGGCACGCGCCTGATCGCCGACCGCCTGCCCGAAGTGCTGATCGCCGCCTCCTGCTCCAAGAACTTCGGCATCTATCGCGAACGCACCGGCATCCTGATGACGCTGGCCGAAAACACCGCCGCACGGGATCTGGCGCAGGGCTCGATGGCCTATCTGAACCGCCAGAACTATTCCTTCCCGCCCGATCACGGCGCCCGCATCGTCAGCACGATCCTGACCGACGCCGCGCTTCGCGCCGATTGGGCGGCGGAACTGGAAGAGGTCAGGAACACCATGCTGGGCCTGCGCGACCAGCTGGCATCCGAACTGCGCGATCTGTCGGGCAGCGACCGGTTCGACTTCATCGCCCATCATCGCGGCATGTTCTCGCGCCTTGGCGCCACGCCCGAACAGGTGGCCGCGCTGAAGACCGAGGCCGCGATCTATATGGTCGGCGATTCGCGTCTGAACATCGCGGGCCTCAATCGCGACACCGCCCCGATCCTGGCCCGCGCCATCATCGACGCCGGGATCTAGGGCGCGCGGCCTGCCCCTTCATCTTGGTCAAAATATCCTCGGGGGGCAGGCGCGGCACGCGCCGGAGGGGGGCAGACAGCCCCCCTTCTTTCCAGGCTTATCGCCGGGCCAGCGCCTTCTCGATGTAATCGCGCAACTCCTCGACCTCGCTTCGGCTGTCGCGCAACCCTTCCATCGCCGCGCGGGCCTCGGCCTCGGCTCCGGTCAACCGCGCGGTCAGCACCGCCTCGCGCTCGGCCATGGTGGCGATGGCGGCGTTGCGGGCATCCTCGGCCTCGTGCAGCTCTTGCGCCATGCGGTCCAGTTCCCCCATATCCGACCGCGCC
The DNA here is from genome assembly GCF_004335005.1 of Paracoccus nototheniae. Classification (GTDB taxonomy): domain Bacteria; phylum Pseudomonadota; class Alphaproteobacteria; order Rhodobacterales; family Rhodobacteraceae; genus Paracoccus; species Paracoccus nototheniae. Next base: position 4,503 of record NZ_RQRT01000054.1, read on the forward strand.
GGGCGCACGACCCGATGCACCAGCCAGCTGGCCAGCCATCCCAGCAGGAAGGCCCCGAACAGGATCAGGGCGGTCACGGTGATGAATTCCGATCGGTTCATTCGTCGTTTTCCTCGTCTTGCCCGTTCTCGCCTTGCCCGTTCTCGTCTGGCCCGCCCGACCGGGTCGTGACGCTGTCGGGCCGGGGGCCGGGCCGGGGCGTGTCGTCATCGGCGGTCTGCACCGGCACCCTCAGATCCTCTTCGCGCGCCTCGAGGCTTTCGAATTCTTCGCTGACCCCGATGGTCAGCGGTACCATCCCCGAGGCGTCGATGCTGTGGGGCAGCTGCGGGCCCTGCATCGCGGCGGCCGCAGGCGCGACGGCACCGGGCCAGACCGGGCCCTGAACCTGTGGCAGGACCGGCCCCTGCAGATCGGCGGACAGGTCGGGCATCGGACCCTGGGCCTCGGGGGGGAGGATCTCTCCGGTGATGCCGGTCACGGCGACCGGGGTGGGCAGAGCCTCGCGGCGGACCGGATGCGGCGACAGCAGGCGGAATTCGATCCGGCGGTTGGCCTCGCGGCCCTCTTCGGTCTCGTTGGTGGCGATGGGGCGGCTTTCGCCATAGCCGCGCACGATCATGTTGGTCGTGTCGATGCCCGCCCCGTCCATCGCGGTGACGATGGCCTGCGCGCGGCTGCGCGACAATTCGGCATTGAAGCCCTCGGAGCCTTGCGAATCGGTATGCCCGCCCGCCTCGATCTGGAATTCGGTGCAATCGGCCATGGCATTGGTGAACCGCGCCAGCGTCGCTTCGGGGTCGCCCGCGATCGACGACCGGCTCGGTTCGAAGCCGATCTCGCTTTCGGACATGATCAGGTTCAGCCGGGTCACGCATTCATCCCCATCCGGCAGGCCAAGCGCCGCGTCCAGACGGCGGTCATAGGCGATGGCCAGCCGATAGGCCGCCCCCGCCCCAAGCCGGTCGGACAACAGCGCCGCCGCGCGGTCTGTGGCATGCGGGTCGCCCGACACGCCGGTCAGCGCGATCATCTCGGGGGTGACCTCGACCTCGCCCGATTGCAGGGCGCCCATCGCCTCCAGCCCCGCGACGACGCGGACGGTCCAGCCGCCGGGCACCGCAGGGTCGGTGCGCAGCCCGCTTTGCGCGACCTGAAAGCGCGACCGCGCAAAGCTGTCCACCGCCTGCCGCATCTGATCGTCCGCGATGCGGCCCTGCATCGACAGGCCCCCGGCAGCGGCCAGACGGGCGCTGAACTGCACCGGGACCGGGGCGGCCTCGGCCTGTTCCAGCCGCGCCTGCAGCTGAAAGACCGACGGCAGGGCCTGATCCAGCCGGGCCGCCGCCTGATCGAACCGCGCGCGGTCCACCTCTGGCGGGGCGGTCAGCGCCACATCGGTATCCGACAGGGTGACCTGCCCCTGACCCAATTGCGCTACCGCGCCGATCGCCGCGACGGCGGCATCGGCCCAATCCTCGGACGGGGCGCCCAGACCCAGGAGGCAATCGGGCGGTGCCTGCATCCCGGCGGCCAGGGCGGCCTCGGCAATGCGGGCGCGCCCGTCCTCGGTGTCGGCGGCGCAGGTGTCGAAGCGGGCGCCGTCCTCGTCCATGGTAAAGCGCAGGGTAAAGGGCGCGATCAGCGGGCGCGGGGCCGAGATCTGCAGATCCAGCTGCATCCCCGCAGGCGCGGCCTGCCGCAGCGCGGCCTCCAGCCGGCCCTGTTCGGTGCGATCAGGGGCCAGCGCCGCGACCGTGACATGGCCCGGCGTGATCGAGATCTTGGATTGCGGCGCCATCTGCGCCGCGTCCAGCCCAAGGCGCAGCGCCGCGTCCCATCCTGGGGGGACGGGGTGATCCGCGGCCTCCAGCAGATCGGTGACCTGCCCGTCTGCCGGGCGCAGCATCCGCAGGATGGCGTTGCGGTCGGTTGCCGTGGGCACCAGCCCGATCAGCGAGATGCCCTGATCGTTGCGCAACAGCTCGATCTTGAAATCCGGCGGCGCCATCGCCGTCAGCGACGCGACGGTGATCTCGTCCAGGATGCGGCTGGCATCGACCGCCGTCGCGGCCCGCGTCACGGCGCGGAACCGTTCGACCTCGGACGGGGCGGTGCCGGTCAGGCGGACGCGCAGCCCGTCGGTGGTGACATCGGCCCAGTCATACCCCTCGGCCTGCAGGGCCTGCGTGACCTCGCGTGCGGATCGATCTTCAATGAAGGTCGCCGCCGCCTCGGCCCCGTACCAGCACAGCCCCCCGGCGCCGGTCAGCACCAGAAGCGTGGCCAAAGAGGTCGAGAGGCGGCGTCGCGAGGTGGGCATGCGAAAAAACCTGTAGCTGTTGCAAGCGCGCAACGTCTAGCCCCGGGGCCGACCCCGCGCAATCACGCCAGCCCTGCGATGGCAAGAAACAGCGCAAGGATCAAGCCGGAATTCCGGTTCGATCTGAACAGTTTAAGGCAGATATCCCCTTGATCGGGCCGGAAATTTTGCAGCTGCCACAGCAGGTGCAGGCCAAAGGCCAGCACGCCCGCCCAGCCCATCAACTGATTGCGACCGGTCAGGCCCACCGCGACCGCCAGCACCGCCACGGCCACCAGCGCAAAGCCCGCAAGGATCGCGGGGCTGCGGTCACCGAACAGGCGTGCGGTGGATTTCACACCGATCAGGGCGTCATCGTCCACATCCTGATGGGCATAGATGGTGTCGTAAAAGATCGTCCAGGCGATCGCGCCCAGCCAGGCGACGACCGGCGCGGGATCGACCCGCCCCATATGCGCGGCATAGGCCAGCATGACCCCCCAGTTGAAGGCAAAGCCCAGAAACAGCTGCGGCCACCATGTGAACCGCTTGGCAAAGGGATAGATCGCCACCAGCGCCAGCGAGGCGACGCCCATCCAGACCGCCGCCCGGCCAAGCGTCAACAGGATCACCAGCCCGACAAGGCCTTGCACCGCCAGCCACAGATAGGCCCCCCGCAGGCTGACCTGACCCGAGGGCAGGGGCCGCGACCGGGTCCGCGCCACCTGCGCGTCGATGGTCCGGTCGGTGATGTCGTTCCATGTGCAGCCCGCCCCGCGCATGACGAAGGCGCCGATGGCGCAGGCCAGCGCGATCCACAGATCGTACAGGCGCGGCGCGTCGGCCATCATCGCAAGGCCGATCCCCCACCAGCAGGGCAGCAGCAGCAGCCATGTGCCGATGGGCCGGTCGGCGCGGCTGAGGCGCAGCCAGGGCCGGGTGCGGGGCGGCGCAAAGCGGTCCACCCAATTGTCGGGGGGCGCATCGACGACGGCATCTGGCCTTTCGGTCCGGCTTTGCATAGCGTGGCCTCATCATGTCCAGGATCCGGCTTTACATAGATCACCCCCTGCTGGCGGGGCAAGCCGTCCCCTTGGACGGGGCGCAGGCGCATTACCTGTCCGGGGTCATGCGGCTGCGACCCGGTGACGCGCTGTCGGTGTTCAACGGGCGCGACGGGGAATGGGCGGCAGTGCTGACCGATGCGGGCAAGCGCGGCGGCAGCGTGCTGCCCGACCGTCAAAGCGCGCCGCAGCAAGATCCGCCCGACCTGTGGCTGATCTTCGCGCCGATCAAGAAGGCCCGCACCGATTTCATCGTCGAAAAGGCCGCCGAGATGGGCGCCGCGCGCATCCAGCCGGTGACGACCGCGCATACCAATTCCGAACGCATCCGTCAGGACCGCCTGCAGGCCCATGCGGTCGAGGCGGCTGAGCAATGCGGTGGCACCTTCGTGCCCCCCGTCGCCGATCTGGTCAGTCTGGCGCAGCTGCTGGGCGGGTGGGATGCGAACCGCCGCATCCTGTGGGCCGACGAGGCCCGCGCCGGTCCCGCCGAAACCCTGTCCGGCCTGCCGCAAGGGCCTTGGGCCATCCTGATCGGCCCCGAGGGCGGGTTTTCGGCGACCGAGCGCGCCAATCTGTCCCGTCTGCCCTTCGTCACCCCGGTCAGTCTGGGGCCGCGCATCCTGCGCGCCGATACGGCGGCGGTGGCAGCACTGGCGCTGTGGCAATCGGCCTTGGGCGACTGGCGCTGAACCGTTCGGCAGTTTGCGAATCGTCCGATGCGTCGGTTTGTGGCGTTATTGCGACAGAAGCCTGTTGATCTGATGCATGAATCGCATAGCGGGGTTGCCGGTTTCACGGCTACTCTTTGCACGTTGCACAAACTATCTACTCTCTATCCGAAAACTGCCCGAGGATAGGGCAAACTGAAAACAGGTGATATGATGTCGACGATCGAAACGAACCGCAGCGTGGCTGTCGGAGGCGTGGGCACTGTCGTCGCGCACGTAAGCGCGCTGTTCGCGTCCTGGCGGGATACCCGCGTGACGCGTCGCGAGCTGGGCCGCCTGTCCGACCGCGAGCTGGACGATATCGGTCTGTGCCGTGGCGACATCGAGCGGATCGCGCGCGGCTTCTGAAGCCACGACCGACCACAGACTATAGGCTGATCAGAACCGACCGGCCCGACGAACGAACCCCCACGAGCAGAATGCTGGCGGGGGTTTTTTCATGTCCGGTCGTTGGGGGCATCATGGCTGCCAGATCAGCTGCGGGTCATGACCAGCACCGACCAGTCGCCCAGATCGTCGCGCAGCCCTGCGGCAAAGCCAGCCGCGCGATAGGCCTCTGTCACCTCGTCGGCCTGCGTGGTCAGGATGCCAGACAGGATGATGCGGCCATCCCTGGCGACGTGGCGGGCCATGTCGCCCGCCAGATCGATCAGCGGCTGTTTCAGGATATTGGCCAGCACCAGATCATAGGGGGCCGCCTGTTCCAGCGTCGGATGATCGAACCCCGCCGCCTCGATGCTGATCACGCGGCCATCCAGCCCGTTGGCGATGACATTGGCCGAGGCCGTGTCGACCGCCACCGGGTCGATATCGCTGGCCAGCACCGGCACGTTCCACAGCCGCGCCGCCCCCATCGCCAGAACGGCGGTGCCGCAGCCGATATCGGCGACGCGGGACGGGGTGAAGCCTTCGGTCGCCAGACGGTCCAACGCCTGAAGACAGCCCTTCGTGGTGTTGTGATGGCCGGTGCCAAAGGCCATCGCGGCCTCGATCCACAGGGCTTCGACGCCCTCGGGGATGTCGTCCGCATCATGGCTGCCATGAACATAGAACCGGCCCGCGCGCACGGGGGTCAGTTCGCGTTTGACATGGGCGACCCAGTCCACCTCGGGCAGTTCCGAGATGACGAAGGGCTGCGCGCCAAAGGCCACGGCCAGAACCGCCAGCGCGATCTCGTCGGGGGCCTCGGTGAAATAGGCGCCGACCTCCCACCGTTCGCTGCCATCCTCGATCTCGAAGATGCCGGTGCCGACGGGTTCGGGGGTCAGATCCTCGCAGGCCTCGCACAGGGCTTCGGCGGCTTCGCGGCCGGGCAGATGGGTCAGTGCGGTGAATGTGGGCATCAGATCGGATCCGGGTTGGGCATGCTGGCCTCTACCCCGGTGCCCTTCAGCCCGCAATAACCGTCGGGATTCTTTTCCAGATATTGCTGATGCGCTTCATGCGCGGGCCAGAAGGGGATGCCGCCTTCGACGATCTGCGTGGTGATCTTGCCAAGGCCCTGCACGGCCAACCGGTTATCATAGTCGATCTTCGACGCCTCGGCCGCCGAGGTCTGCATGTCGGTAAAGGTGACGATCAGGCTGCGATACTGGTTGCCCACATCGTTGCCCTGCCGGTCGCCCTGCGTGGGGTCGTGGTTTTCCCAGAACAGCTGCAGCAGATGGTCATAGCTGATCAGCGAGCTGTCATAGATCACCCGCACGACCTCGGCATGGCCGGTATCGCCGCGCTTGACCTGATCATAGGTCGGGTTCTGAACCTCGCCTGCGGCAAAGCCCACCTCGGTCAGCCAGATGCCGTTCTGCTGCCAGAACAGGCGTTCCACGCCCCAATAGCAGCCCATGCCGAAGATCGCCTGATCATAGCCGGCGGGCGGGTTGGCACCCAGGGGGCGGTGAAAGATCGCATGGTCGGTCATGATGGCCTCATGTGTGGTGATGGGGGCAAACGCGGGGCGGGCGCCGGGGGTTCAACCGCGCGGATGGGCGGCATGATAAACCGCCATCAGCCGCACGTCATCGACTCCGGTATAGACCTGCGTGGTGGACAGGCTGGCATGGCCCAGCAATTCCTGAATGGTGCGCAGATCGCCCCCCGCCGACAGCAGATGCGTGGCAAAGCTGTGGCGCAGGGCATGGGGGGTGGCGCTGGCGGGCAGGCCAAGCGCGGCGCGGGCGATCCGCATCGCACCCTCGACCGCCGAACTGGTCAGCCGCCCGCCCCGGACGCCCCGGAACAGCGGCTGGTCGGCCTGATGGCCCCAGGGGCACAGGCGCAGATAATCGGCCACCGCGTCGCGGGCCACGGGCAGGACCGGCACCTGCCGTTCGCGCTGTCCCTTGCCCCGGATGATCAGCCCTTGGGGAAAGGGCCAGTCGGTGCCGTTCAGACCCAAAGCCTCGGAAATCCGCAGCCCCGACCCCCACAGCAGCGTCAGCACCGCCAGATCGCGCGCCCCGATCCAGGGCGTGTCATGCGCGCCCACCCGGTCCAGCGTGTCCTGCGCCTGCAGGGGCGTCAGGGGGCGGGGCAGGCTGCGGGTGTATTTGGGGCTGCGGATGGACAGCGCTGCCGACAGATCGATCCCCTCGCGGTCCGAAATCCAGCGCAGGAACGACCGCACCGCCGACATCCGCCGCGCCAGCGACCGCGGGCCCAGCCCCCGCGTCCGTTCCGAGGCCGCAAAGGCCCGCATGTCTGCCTGCCGCAGCCGGGCCAGCGCCACGGGCGCCACCGGCCCGCCCCAATATCCGGCCAGAAAATACAGAAACGCCGAGACATCGGCCCGATAGGCGGTGATCGTGTGATCGGACCGGTCGCGGGTGGCGGCTTCGGTGTCCAGCCAGCGGGCAAGGGCGTCCCCGACCGCCGCGGTCACAAGACCCGTCATGCGCGCAGACGCGCCAGCAGGACCAGCCGGAAGACCTGCGCGAAAAACCGCAGCAGATCGGTGCCATGCGCGGGCATGAACCGCGTCGGATCGGCGCTGCCCATCAGCAGCAGCGCCTGCGGATGCCCGGTGCCCAGATCCAGCGGCAAAAGCGCCTCGGACCCAAGCGAGCGGCCATGCAGGGGGCGGGTCAGGGCCATCGCCTCGCGCAGCACGATATCATTGCCCCTCGGCGCGCGACGGCCCGCCGCGATGACCAGATCGATGGTGCCCTGCGGCACGGTCGCCACGTCGCGGGGCAGGGGCGGCAGGGCGGGGTCGGCCTCGACGATCAGGCGCAGGGTCTCGATCCGCAGCAGGGGTGCGATATCGGTTTGCAGGGCACCCAGAAATTCGTCCAGATCGGCGGATTCCAGCAGGCCCAGAACCGCCCGATGGACCACCGCCATGCCCGACTGATTGTCATAGGCGGCGGCGATCACGCTTTCATGGGTCGTCTCCAGCCGGTCGAGGCGCGTCTCCAGCGCCTCCATCGCGCGGCCACGAATGTCGATGACATTCGCGCCCGCCTGATCCTCGCGCGCGGCGACCAGGGCGCGCATCAGGTCGCGATCGGCCAGAATGGCCCCCGGATCGGCCAACAGCCGATCGCGAAGGGCCGGGTCCAGCGGGGTCTTTGGCAGGTCGGTCAAGCCACGCCCTCCGCTGGCGGTTTACAGGATCTTCTGGCCGGTCTGCTTCCAGTCGGCATCGAACTGCGCCAGACCCTTGTCGGTCAGCGGATGGGTGATCATCGATTTGATGATCGAGGGCGGCGCGGTGATCACATCGGCGCCGATCCGGGCCGCATCCACGATATGGTTCACGGTGCGGATCGAAGCCGCCAGAATTTCCGTCTCGAACCCGTAATTGTCATAGATTTCGCGGATGTCCGAGATCAGGTCCATGCCTTCCAGATGAATGTCATCCAGACGGCCGATGAAGGGGCTGATGAAGGTCGCGCCCGCCTTGGCCGCCAGCAGCGCCTGCGCGGACGAGAAACACAGCGTCACGTTGACCTTGCGGCCTTCGTCGGTCAGCACGCGGCAAGCCTTCAGGCCGTCCCAGGTCAGCGGTACCTTGACGCAGACATTGTCGGCGATCTTGGCCAGGTGGCGGCCCTCGGCGATCATGTCCTCGGCCTTTTCGGCGACGACCTCGGCGCTGACCGGACCCTCGACAAGGGCGCAGATCTCGGCGGTGACCTCGGCGATGGCGCGGCCCGATTTCAGGATCAGCGACGGGTTGGTGGTCACCCCGTCGACCATTCCCAGATCGTTCAGTTCCTTGATGGCGGCGATGTCAGCGGTATCAACGAAGAATTTCACGGCCCGTCCTCCTTGGATGCGGTTTGTTCGCGTCTTACCGCAGATGGGGCCGCGCGGGAAGAGGCCGCGCCCATCCGGGGGCTTGCAACCCGCGCCCTGCGTCGTCTTTATCGCGGACCATGACAGCCCCCATCTTTTTCCCCCCCCGCGCCCGCATCGCGGTGCTGACCTGCGAACCGGTGGGGGTGCTGGACTATCTGGCGCCCGAGGACGGCGTGCGGCAGGGCCAGCTGGTGCTGGTGCCTTTGGGGCCGCGCCGGGTGCTGGGGCTGGTCTGGGCCGAGGGGACCGGCGATTTCGATCTGGCCAAGCTGCGCCCCGTGGCCCGGGTGCTGGACGCCGAACCCTTTGCGCCCGGTTTCTTCGATTTCCTGACCCGTGCGGCGGATTACACGCTGACGCCGCTGCCGCTGATGCTGCGCATGGCGACCCGCGCGCCCGATATCGACCAGCCCCCCGCCGCGCGGCGCATCATCGTGCCCGGATCCGGCCAGATCAGCCGCGCGACCGAAGCGCGCGCCCGCGTGATGGCGGTGATGGCCGATCACGGCGGCGCCAGCTTTGCCGCGTCCGAGCTGGCGCAGTTGGCCGGGGTGGGCACATCGGTGGTCAAGGGGCTGGTCGGCATGGGCGCGCTGGCCGAGATCGAGGCGCCGCGCGATCTGCCCTATCCGGCGCTGGACCCGACCCTGCCCGGCAAGCCGCTGGACGGCGATCAGCAGGCCGCGTCCGATGCGCTGCGGGGCGCGGTCCGGGCGGACCGCTATGGCACGACGCTGCTGCGCGGCGTCACCGGATCGGGCAAGACCGAGGTCTATCTGGAGGCCGTGGCCGAATGTCTGGCTGCCGGGCGTCAGGCGCTGGTCCTGCTGCCCGAGATCGCCCTGTCGGCGGAATTTCTGGACAGGGTCGAGGCACGCTTTGGCGCCCGGCCCGGCGAATGGCACAGCGGCATCACCCGGACCGAACGCCGGCGCCTGTGGCATATGGCCGGGCGCGGGCAGGTCGGGCTGGTCGTGGGCGCACGGTCGGCGCTGTTCCTGCCGTTCCGCGATCTGGGTCTGATCGTCGTCGATGAGGAACATGACGGCAGCTACAAGCAAGAGGATGTCGTCTTTTACAGCGCCCGCGACATGGCGGTGCTGCGCGCCTCGATCGCCTCGGCGCATGTGGTGCTGGCATCGGCCACGCCCAGCCTGGAAAGCTGGGTGAACGCGGCCTCGGGCAAATATGCGCGGCTGGACCTGCGCAGCCGCTATGGCGAGGCCGAGCTGCCGCGGATGGCCGCCATCGATCTGCGCGCCGAGGCCATGGAGACCGGGCGCTGGATCTCGCCCACGCTGGTGCAGGCGGTGAACGCCCGGCTGGACAAGGGCGAACAGTCGCTGATCTTCCTGAACCGCCGGGGATTTGCGCCGGTGACCGTCTGCCGGGCCTGCGGCGAACAGATCGCCTGTCATCAATGCGATGCGCGGATGGTGGAACACCGGTTTCAGAACCGTCTGGTCTGCCATCAATGCGGCGAGACGCGGCCCATCCCCACCGCCTGCCCGTCCTGCGGGGTGGAGGGCAAGCTGGCCCCCATCGGCCCCGGCGTCGAGCGCATCGCCGAAGAGGTCGCCGCGCGTTTCCCGCAGGCCAAGGCGACCGTGCTGTCGTCCGATCTGTTCCATTCGGCCCGCGCCCTCAAGGAAACCATCGCCGAGATATCCGAGGGCGATACCGACATCATCATCGGCACGCAGATCGTGGCCAAGGGGCATAATTTCCCCCGTCTGACGCTGGTCGGGGTCATCGATGCCGATCTGGGCCTGCAGGGCGCCGATCTGCGCGCCGCCGAACGCAGTTTCCAGCTGATGCGGCAGGTGGCGGGGCGCGCGGGGCGGATCAAGGGCGCAGCCCCTGGGGTGGCGCTGCTGCAGACCCATCAGCCCGATCACGCGGTGATCCGTGCGATCCTGTCGGGGCAGGACGAGGCGTTCTGGGATGCCGAGGCGGCGGGCCGGCAGGCGGCGGGCATGCCGCCCTTTGGCCGTCTGGCGGGGATCATCCTGTCGCATCCCGATCTGGCCGTGGTCAGCGATTTCGCCCGCCATCTGGCAGGCCTTGCCGCGCCTTTGGCCGAGGTCGGCGCCGAGCTGTGGGGGCCCGCGCCCGCGCCCATCGCCCGGGTGCGCGGGCGCCACCGGATGCGGATGCTGATCAGGGCGCCGCGTCAGGCGCCGTTGCAGGCGGCGATCTCGGACTGGCTGGGGGGCGTCAGGCTGCCTGCCAACCTGCGGCTGGCGGTTGATATCGATCCGCAGAGTTTTCTGTAAAGCAGCAGGGGGGCATCCTGCCCCCTGACCCCCGGGGGATATTTCGGCCAAGATGAAAGGCGCTAGTTCTTCAGCACGAGGCAGCGCCCGCCGAGGCGCTGGAACCGGGTGCAGAAGCGGGCGGCCTCGGTCCGGGTGTTGTAGCCGACCTGCGCGGTGAAGACCGAGCGGGGCATGCCGTTCATGCGCTTGCGGACATAGCCGACCCGCGCCCCGTCATCGAGGATCGGGCGCAGGGTGCGGTTCAGCCTTGCGACCTGTTGGGCCGCACCCGCCTGACTGGGATGGCTGGCCACGATCACGCCCCAGGGCATCGCCGGGGGCTGCGTGGTGAATTCGCGCAGGGTCCGGTCGCCCGCCATGCGTTCGCAGGCGGGGCGGAAGGGCTGGTCGGGATCGAGGGCCAGCCGCAGATCGCCTGCGGGGGGCGGGTTGTCGCGCCAGCGATGCGCGCTGAAGCCGGTGATCGATTCGACGTAATCGACCGTCTCATAGGGAAGGGTCGTCGATTGGGCGACGAAGCGGGCCGCGCGGTTTTCGCCGCCATTATAGGCGACGGCGGCCAGTCCGATATTGCCGAAGCGGTCGCGCAGCTGGCCCAGATACCACGCCGCCTTGCGGATCGCCTGTGCCGGGTTGAACGGGTCGTCCAGCCAGTAGAGGTCCGCCGTGCCGGGCATGAACTGGGCGATGCCAAGCGCGCCTGCGGGGCTGACGGCCGACGGCTCGAACCGGCTTTCCTTCCACAGGAGCCTTGCCAGAAACGACGGGTCGAGGCGGTTTTCCGAGGCGGTGCGTTCGATCAGCTTGCAGACATCGGCGGCATAGCTGGCGCGGGCGACGCAATCGCGCCCGTCATCGGTGCAGCGCAATTCCTCGGACTGCCGGGGGGCGGTGCGGCCATGGAGGGCATCCACCGCAGGCCGCGCCGAGAGGGGGAGCGCCGCAAGACATGACAATGCGAGCGCCAGAGCGGCGCCGAGGGAAATGCGAGGGGTCACGGGCAGGCCCGCCGGACCCGCCGCGTTCTGTGCAGGGAACGTGTCACGGCGTTTGCGGATCCGCCTTGGCCTTGGCGCCTTTGGGCTTGTCGGCCTTGGCTTTGTCGCCGCCCTGTTTGCCGCCGTCCTGTTTGCCCTTGGCCTTGCCGCCGCCGGACTTGCCTGCGGAACCCGGTTTGCCCTGGGCCTTGGCCGCCGCTTTCTCGGCCGCTCTTTCGGATTGTTTCAGCGCCTTGCGGGCGGCCTTGCGTTCGGCCTTTTCAGCCTCTTTGGTGGCCAGCTTGGCGGCTTTGGCGGCCGCTTTCTCGGCGGCTTTGGTTTCCGCCTTGGCGGCGCGGCGTTCCAGCCGGGCAGCTTCCTTGGCGGCCTCGTTGTCTGCGGGTGCGGCCTTGGGGTCGCGGGTCTTTTTCGGGCCGGCGACCTTGGCGGGCTTGTCTGCGGTCGTTTCACTCATGACGGATGTCCTTGACGCGGGGGCGGAGGGGGAGGCAAGGGCCGCAGCCTGAGATGCGGCCTCGGACGCCGCGGTCGGTTTGCCGCGGCGCTTGGGCATCCGGTGGGGATCGGTGCGCAGGTCGGTCTTCCTTGCCTCGGCCGGTTTGCGACCGGCGGGCTTGCGCGCGATGGTCGCGCCCTTGTGCTTGACGGCGGGGGTCGCGGGCTTGGTCAGAATCGCGATGCCGGGCCGGATCGCGGCGGGCTTTGCCGGCGGGGCGTCGGCAGGGATGGTGTCGGCAGGGGCGGCGGGGGGCTTGGCCAGCCCCCGGCTGCGACGATCCGCATGCGCACGTCGCAGCGCCTGTCGCAGCAGCTTTTCCGCAGCAGGATCGCCGGTGGCCGCAGCCGTGGCGCAGGCCTGTTCCAACGCTGCGATCAAGGCCAGCAGCGCGGCATCGTCCAGCGTGCCCAAAGCGGGCTGACGGCTTTGCAGGGTAAGGGCTTGCTGGGCGGCGCTCAGCACATCCTGTTCCTGCGGCGGGTGATTGGGCATTGCGCGACCTTCGCCAGACGGGGGATCTGTTCCGGCATGACATTGCCGAGGATGTTCAGGTTTTGCAATTGGAAAGGCCCCGGTCTGAACCGGGGCCAGTGTGCATGGATCGGGCCGGTGCCTGCCCTCAGCGGGCGGGAACGGCGCTTTCCACCGGCGACACGAAGGACGGCGCCGCGGCGGTGGCGAAAGGATCGCTGACCAGGGCCGGTTGCACCGGGCTTGCCGCCGGAACCGCAGACATCGACGCATAGGGGTCCATGACCGGCTGCGTGGCGGGCAGGGTGGTGGTCTGAACCGAGGTCATCGGCGCCGCCATCGGATCGGCCATCGCCATCGCGGCGGGATCGGCAACCGGGGCGACCGTCGGGGCGGGCACGACATAGCCTTCGGGCGTTTCGGTCATCGGGCCTTCCAGACGCACGCTTTCGGCCTGCGAGCGGACGGTGACCTCGGTGCCGGTCGGGATCTGTTCGAACAGATCCATCACGTCCTGATTGAACATCCGGATGCAGCCCGCCGAGGTCGCCTTGCCGATGGACGAGGGGTCCAGCGTCCCGTGGATGCGGTAATAGGTGTCGACGCTGCCTTGATACAGATAAAGCGCCCGCGACCCCAAGGGGTTCTGCGTGCCGCCCGGCAGGCCGCCGGCGAACTGGCCGTAAAGCTGCGGTTCGGACCGCAGCATGTTGTCGGTCGGGCGCCAGCTGGGCCATGCCGCCTTGCGCGCGATCGTGGCGCGGCCTTCGAAGGTCAGCCCGGCCCGGCCCACGGCCACGCCATAGCGCATCGCCTGACCGCCCGGCTGCACATGGTAAAGAACGCGCGCATAGGGATCGACGACAATGGCACCAGCCGATTCGGGGCCGTTATAGGGCACCATCTGACGGGTGTTGCGATCGTTCAGATAGGCCGCGCGGACGGCGGGAATATTGATCGGTTCACCCTTGGGGCCGGTATCGACGCGGGCCTGATACATTTCGGGGATCTGGACCGGCTGGTTAGAGGCGGGCGTCGCGGTCTCGGGCGTCGGCGTGCAGGCCGCAAGCCCCAGAGCCATCGCCGTGAAAAGGGAAGCGAGGCGCATCGTTGCATGTTCCTTGTTCATCGTCAGACCCGTCGGCAGAGACAGGCCCGAGGCAGCATCACTGGTTCGTCAGCGCCTGAACCCAACGGGCCAGCGCGATTCGCATATATGTCCATGTGGCCGGGGGGTCCGTCACGTCAACCCCGCCCGACCCGATGTGGGGATTTCCGCCACACAACCCCCCCAACTATGTGGCCGGGGGGCCTCAGGTCCATCAACTTTCTGCTTGTGTCGAACACCTTGGCGTGTGGATCGGTTGCATCGCCCGGCCATTTGTCTGCGCCGCCTGCCCGCAGAAAGGCACCGCAATTCCCACGTGCCGAATCTGTGCCCCAAATCTGGGCGCAGGGCGCGCCGCGCCGGGATGGGGTGGGGCGGATTGCAGCGGGCGGGCGACCGGCCTAGGCTGGCGCCGACCCGCCCGGAACGGTCGCATCCGCACCGACCGGCCCCTGAACCCGGCCCGTCCCAAGGGCCGCGCCCTGCAAGAGGCCAAGCGTGACCCGACCGACCGACGATCCTGCAGCCGAGCCCAGCCCCCGATCGGGCGCGCTGGCGCCGTTTGGCTATCGCGATTTCCGGCTGCTTTGGGGGGCGACGCTGGTGTCGAATTTCGGCGGGCTGGTCCAGGCGGTGGGGGCGGCCTGGCTGATGACCCAGCTGACCGACAGCGCGACGCTGATCGCGCTGGTGCAGGCCTCGAACACGCTGCCGGTGATGCTGCTGGCCATCGCCTCGGGGGCGCTGGCCGATATCTTCAACCGCCGGTCGCTGCTGATGGCGGCGCTGGTGTTCATGACGCTGGTGTCTGTGGCGCTGGCGGTGGTCGCCTGGATGGGCGGGCTGACGCCGTGGCTTTTGTTGGGGTTCACCTTTCTGCTGGGGGCGGGGCAGGCCGTCTATAACCCGCCCTGGCAGGCCAGCATGGGCGATCTGGTGGCCCGCCAGGATCTGCCTGCGGCGGTCAGTCTGAACTCGGTTGGCTTCAACCTGATGCGCAGCGTCGGGCCTGCGGCGGGCGGGTTCATCGTGGCGACGCTTGGCGCCTCGGCGGCCTTTGCGGTCAATGCGTTTAGCTATCTGCCGCTGCTGGGCGCGATGAGCCGCTGGCGCCCCAAGCTGGCGCCCCGCGTCACCACGCCCGAGCCGTTCATGGCCGCGATGGGGGCGGGGCTGCGCTATGTCGCGCTGTCGCCCAATCTGATGCGGGTGATGCTGCGCGGCGCGCTGTTCGGCTTTGCCGCCATCGCCGTGCTGGCGCTGCTGCCGCTGGTCGCCAAAAGCCACCCCGAGGGCGGCTCGCTGCTGTTTGGGGGGCTTTTGGGCTGCTATGGGATCGGCGCGATCGCGGGGGCGCTGCTGAACCCGCGCATCCGGGCGCGGTGGGACAACGAACATGTCGTGCGTATGGCATTCGCGGGCTTTGCGGTTGCCGCGCTGATGCTGGGCCAGACGGAACAGGTCTGGCTGCATGCGCTGGCCATGCTGCCTGCCGGCGCTGCCTGGGTGCTGGCGCTGTCGCTGTTCAACGTGACGGTGCAGCTGTCGACGCCGCGATGGGTCGTGGCCCGCGCGCTGGCGCTGTATCAGACGGCAACCTTTGGCGGCATGGCGACGGGGGCGTGGATCTGGGGGACGGTCGCGGGCGCGCAGGGGCTGGACACGGCGCTGACACTGGCGGGGCTGGTGCTGCTGGCCGGCGCGGGGATCGGCATCTGGCTGCGCGCGCCGGAATTCGGCGCGGTGGATCTGGACCCGGCGAACCGTTTCCGCGAACCGGCGCTGCGGCTGGATCTGCGGGGCCGGTCGGGGCCGATCATGATCATGGTCGATTACCGCATCGATCAGGATGACGTGGCAGAATTCCTGCGCCTGATGCGCCTGCGCCGCAACATCCGCCGCCGCGACGGGGCGCGCAACTGGGCATTGCTGCGCGATCTGGAACATCCCGACCAATGGAGCGAAAGCTATCACATCGCCACCTGGGACGAATATGTCCGCCACAACCTGCGCCGCACCGTCACCGATGCCGAGGTTGCCGTGTCCCTGCGCGCCCTGCACAAGGGCGATGCCGACCCGCTGGTCCACCGGATGATCGAACGCCACTCGGTCGGCCCGCAGGACGATGTGCCGTTGATGGGCAAGATCGAGATCCCCTGACGCCACCCACGCGCCCCTCTGCGATGGGCAAGGCCGGGGGCCGTCTGCCCCCGGACCCCCGAGGATATTTCCGGACCAATGCAGGGGTTAGATCTTTCTTAATCTTCGCCTGTTATCACCATGGCACGGTACAGGCGGGGACGCCGATGACTGTGACCGAAGCAGGCACCCTGTCTGACGCTGGAGAGATCCCCGGCAGGCAGGGTGTTCTTGGCCCCTTCCTCCTGCATTGGTCTGCAAATATCCCGGGGGGAGTCCGCAGGACGGGGGGCAGCGCCCCCCTTTTGCGGCGGCTACAGCCTGTCCCGCCAGAGATTGACCAGCGGATAGCGGCGGTCCAGCCAGAAGGCGCGGGGCGAGATGCGCGGGCCGGGCGCGGCCTGATAGCGTTTCCATTCGCTGGCATAAAGCAGCTTTTCGACCTGCCGCACCGTATCGGCGTCAAAGCCTTGGGCGACCAGATCGGCCAGAGACAGATCCTGTTCGACCAGCCCTTCCAGAATCGCGTCCAGCACCTCGTAGGGGGGCAGCGAATCCTCGTCCTTCTGGTCGGGGCGCAGCTCGGCCGAGGGGGGTTTGGCGATGATGCGGGGGGGAATGACCTCTCCGGGGCGGCCCAGCATCCAGTCGCGGTGATGATCGTTGCGCCAGCGGCAGGTCTGGAACACCCGCATCTTGTAGAGATCCTTGATCGGGTTATAGCCGCCCGCCATGTCGCCATAGATCGTGGCATAGCCCACCGCGACCTCGGATTTGTTGCCGGTCGTCAGCAGCATCTCGGCGAATTTGTTCGAGATCGCCATCAGCATCACGCCGCGCAGGCGGGATTGGATGTTTTCCTCGGTGATGTCGGGGCGGGTGCCCTCCATCAGATGCGCCAGGGCGCCACCCACCGCGTCGCGGGCGCCCTCGATCTGGACCGTGTCCAGCCGTGCGCCAAGCCGGGTCGCGCAATCCGCGGCGTCGTCCAGACTGGTCTGCGAGGTGTATTCCGACGGAAGCATCACGCAGCGCACATTGTCGGGGCCGATCGCATCGCAGGCGATGGCCGCGACCAGCGCCGAATCGATGCCACCCGACATGCCCAGCACGACCTTGGAAAAGCCCGACTTGCGCAGGTAATCGCGCAGGCCCAGCATCATCGCGAAATAATCCTGTTCCCAGGCATCGGGCTGGGGCGCCATCGGGCCGGGTTCGGCCTGCCAGCCATCGGGGCCACAAGTGAAGTCGACATGGACCACCCCCTCCTGAAAGGCGGGCAGCTGGACGACCTTTTTGCCGCCGGGGTTCAGCACGAAGCTGGCGCCGTCATAGAGCTGATCGTCCTGCCCGCCGACCATGTTCACATAGACCAGCGGCAGGCCTGTCTCGATCACGCGGCCGACCATATGCCCCATGCGCAGGTCCAGCTTGTCGCGGTGATAGGGGCTGCCATTGGGCACGATCAGGATCTCGGCGCCGGTTTCGGCCAGCGTCTCGGCCACGTCGGGATACCAGCTGTCCTCGCAGATCGGGCTGCCGATGCGCGCCGGACCCACCGGATAGGGGCCGCTGATCGGGCCGCTGTCGAACAGCCGCATCTCGTCGAACAGTCCTTCATGCGGCAGGTGATGCTTCAGCAGGCGGGCGACCAGCGCGCCGTCGCGAAAGATCCAGTAGGCGTTGTACAGCTTGCCATCCTCGGCCCGCCACGGCCCGCCGATGCCAAGCGCGGGGCCGCCGGTCAGCGACTGGCCAAGCGCCATCACCTCGGCCATCGCCTGCTGGGTAAAGGCGGGTTTCAGCACCAGATCCTGGGTCTGGTACCCGGTGATGAACATCTCGGGCAAGGCCAGCATGTCGGCGCCCGCAGCCTGCGCCTGATGCCAGGCGTCCCGCGCGATGGCCGCATTGCCGGGCAGATCGCCCACGGTGGCGTTCAGCTGGCCGATGGTCAGGCGAAATCGGTCGGTCATGATGGTCACTCCGGTCGGTTGCCCTGTCGATAGCGCACCGGGCGCCCAAGGAAAAGTCGGCCTTTGCGTGCGGGCGCGGGCTGGGGTAAACCTTGGGCAAAGCACGAAAAGGGCACAGGCGATGAAAGCGGCAATCGGGACGGCCATGGCCTTGGTTCTGGCGGGGACGCTGGCGGGGCCTGTCATGGCGCAGGTCGTGACCCGTCAGTATGACGATGGCGGCATTTACGAGGGCACGTTCCGCAACGGCCTGCAGCACGGTCAGGGCAGCTATGTGCTGCCCAACGGCTATCGCTATGAGGGCGATTGGGTCGAGGGCCAGATCATGGGTCAGGGCCGGGCCGAGTTTCCCAACGGCTCGGTCTATGAGGGGCGCTTTTCGCGCGGCAAGCCCGAGGGTCGCGGCAAGATCACCTATGCCGATGGCGGCACCTATGAGGGCGACTGGGTCGGCGGCGAGATTTCCGGCACTGGCATCGCGCGCTATGCCAATGGCTCGGTCTATGAGGGGCAGTTCGCGCGGGGCCTGCATCAGGGCAAGGGCGTGCTGACTCAGGCCAACGGCTATCGCTATGAGGGCGACTGGAATGCCGGGGTGAAAGAGGGGCAGGGCCGCATCACCTATCCCGACAGTGCAACTTATGAAGGCGGCATGCTGGCGGGTCAGCGGGCCGGGCGCGGCAAGCTGGTGATGGCCGACGGGCTGACCTATGACGGGGTCTGGGCGGCGGGCCAGATGTCGGGCACGGGCGTGCTGGTCCAGTCCACCGGCGACCGCTATGAGGGTCAGCTGGAAGCAGGGCGCCGTCAGGGCAAGGGCGTCGCCACCTATGCCAATGGCGATGTCTATGACGGCGATTTCGCCGATGACCGCCGCCACGGTCAGGGCACCTTCACCGGCGCGGACGGCTATGTCTATGTCGGCGAATGGTCGGAAGGTCGGATGGAGGGGCGGGGGCAGATCACCTATCCGGACGGTTCGGTCTACCTGGGCCAGATGCGCGCCGACCGCCCCGACGGGACCGGCAAGATCACCTATGCCGATGGGTCGACCTATGACGGGCAATGGTCCGAGGGCGTGATCGAGGGCGATGGCCGCGCCGCCTATGCCAATGGCATGGTCTACGAGGGCAGTTTCCGCAATGCGCGGAACAACGGCCAGGGGCGGATGTCCTATCCCGACGGCTATGTCTATTCCGGCGCATGGCGCGACGGGCAAAGACATGGCGAGGGGCAGGCGACCTATCCCGATGGCACCGTCTATACCGGCAGCTTCGTAAGTGGTCTGCGCGAGGGGACGGGCCGGCTGACCACGCCGGACGGGTTCATTTATGAAGGCGGCTGGAAGGCCGGAGAGATCGACGGAACCGGGGTGGCCACCTATGCCAATGGCGACCGCTACGAGGGGACGTTCGCGGCTGGCAAGCGGCAGGGGCAGGGCGTGATGCGCTATGCCACCGGGCAGGTTGCGGCGGGCGAATGGCAGGACAACCGTCTGGTCGAGGCGGACGCCGGAGCCACCGACAGCCCGGCACCGGGCGATGACGCCGCCGCCCCCGACATGCCGCTGGAGGCACCGTGAGCCGGGGCCTGTGGACGGGCGTCCGGTGACGGATCCGGACCTGCAGTTCCGAAAGGCGCGGGCGGCGGACCTGCCCGCCATCCTTGCGCTGCTGGCCGATGACAGGCTGGGCGCCGCGCGCGAGGCGTCACCCGCCGATGGGCTGGCGCCCTATCTGGCGGCGCTGGCGCAGATCGATGCCGATCCCAACCAGTTTCTTTGCGTGATCGAGCAGGCGGGCCGTGTCGCAGGCACATTGCAACTGACCTTCATCCCCGGCCTGTCACGCGGTGGCGCGTTGCGCGGCCAGATCGAGGCGGTGCGGGTCGCCCGCGACCTGCGCGGCGCGGGCATCGGGCGTGCGGCCTTTGACTGGGCGATTGCCGAATGCCGGGCGCGGGGATGTGCGCTGGTGCAACTGACCACCGACAGATCGCGTGCGGATGCGCATCGGTTCTATGAGGGGCTGGGCTTTCAAGCCTCTCACATCGGCTACAAGCTGCTTCTGGACTGACCGGGCCGGTCAGCCCTTGTCATCCGTCCCGAACAGCCCGCGCAATCCGCGCGTCACCAGATTGCCGACCTTGGGGCGGGGCTGGGACAGGAAGGGCAGGGGGCGGCAGACCTCCATCGCGGCGATGCCGACGCGGGCGGTCAGGGCGCCGTTGACCAGCCCCTCGCCAAAGCGGCGCGACAGCTTGGCCAGAATGCCACCGCCCGCGACCGTCTGGATCAGATCGTCGCCCGCCGCCACCGCGCCCGTGGCGATCAGATGGGTGATGACCGTGCGCGCCAGCCGCCAGCCACCCACCGCCCCCGCGCGCCCGCCATAGATTTCGGCCATGCGGCGGATCATCCGCAGATTGGCGGCCAGCGCCGCCGCGACATCGGCCAGGGCCAGCGGCACCAGTGCGGTGGTGGCGGCGACGGTGCGGGCGGCGGCCTCGATTTCCCGGCGCGCCTGCTGGTCCAGACCGGCCAGCAGCTCGGCCTCGGCCAGGGTTAGCAGGGCATGGGCGTCGAAGGTCTCGGCCCGCCGTTCGGCCAGCCGCTGGCGCTGCCATTCCATGTCGGGGCGGCGGGCATAGAGGGCGACCAGACCGTCGGTCACGGCTTTGGCCTGATCCAGACTGCCCTCGGCCAAGGCCGCGCCCGCCTGCCGCTGCAGCGCGTCGATCCTGGCAAAGCGCCGCCAGGCCCGCCATTCGCGCACCGCCATGCCAAGCGCGGCCAGCGTGAACAGCGCGAACAGCGCCACCGCCACCCATCCCAGCAAAGGATAGCGGTTCAGCAGGCCGTTGATGAAATCCAGCGCCATGACAGACAGCAGAAAGGCGAACAGCGCCGCCCCCGCATTGATGAACAGCCGCGTCAGCCGCGAGGGGCGGTGACCGACCAGCCGGGTCACCATCTCCATCGTGCGGGGCTGGGGCAGGGGGGCGTCGCTGGCGTCGATCGTGGGCGCATCGGCGGGGTTGGGCAGATCGTCCAGCACGGTTTCCGACCGGGGCGCGCGGTTGTCCGCGGACCGGGGCGCGGGGTCCAGTTCCATCAGCACCGGGCCGCGCGGGCGGCGCGGCGGGTTCGAACCAGAGGGCGGCAGATCGGCGGGCGAGGTCACAGGCGGTCTCCGATCAGGAATTCGGCGGCGCGGTCCAGCCGGATATGCGGCGGGCCGTCGCCGGGGCGCGTCGTCAGGGGCGCAGGGGCAAAGTTCATGATCGCGTAATCGCTGTCCAACCAGCCCTCGGCCCCCTGCCGCGCCGGATGCAGCAGCATTGCCGGGTCCGAGGGCAGATCGCCCGCATAGAACGCGGCCTGCCGCCCGTCCAGCAAGCGACCCCGCACGGCGGGCAGTTCCTCGTCGCCATGGGTGATCATATCCTCGGTCGTGGCGCGCAGGGCGGCGATGGCCATCGCCTCGGTCCGGGCGCCCTGAAAATCGGCGCGGTCGCGGGCCTCGCGCAGCATGGCCGACAGGATCGCGGTCAGGCGGTTGTGTTGGGTGTGGTGCAGATGGTCCGCCTTGGTCGCGGCAAACAGGATGCGTTCCACCCGCCTTGTGCCCAGGATCTGCGCCAGCCACCCCGCCCGACCGGGGCGAAAGGCGGTCAGCACATCGGCCATCGCGCGGCGCATATCCTCGACCGCCTGCGGGCCTTGGTGGATCGCGCCCAGCACATCGACCAGCACGACCTGCCGGTCGATCCGGGCGAAATGGTCGCGGAAAAACGGCCGGATGACGCGGGATTTGTAGGCATCGAAGCGGCGGCGGAATTCGCGGCCCAGCTTGCCGGCCTGCAGATCGGTGGGCAGGGGCGCAAAGGTGAGCGCGGGCGATCCGGCCAGCTCTCCGGGGATCAGGAAACGGCCCGGCGTGCAATCGGACCAGCCCGCCTCGCGCGCGGCGTTCAGATGGGCGGTATAAATGTCGGCGAGCTGGTGGGCCTGCGGTTCGGACAACGGATCCTCGGGCGACAGGGCACCAAGCGCCGCGTGGAACCGATCGGCGCCGGGGCGGCCGGGCATGCGGCCCAGAACCTCGGCCGACCATTGGGCAAAGTCCCGCTCCATCAGGCGCAGATCCAGCAGCCATTCGCCCGGGTAATCGACGATATCCACATGCAGGTTGCGCGCGCCGCGAAGGCCGCCGAAGAGGCCCCCCCCCTCCAGCCGCATCGACAGGCGCAACTGGCTGACATGGCGGGTGCCGTCGGGCCAATGCGGATCGGGACCGGTCAGCGCCGCCAGATGCCGTTCGAAATCAAAGCGCGGAATCGTATCGTCGGGCTGCGGCTGCAGCCACACGGCCTTGAGCCGTCCGTCGGCGGCGGCGCGCAGCGATTGCATCCGCCCGCGTTCCAGCAGATTGGCCACCAGCGAGGTGATAAAGACCGTCTTGCCCGCCCGCGACAGCCCGGTCACGCCGATGCGCACCACCGGGTCCGCAAGGCCCAGTCCCATCATCACGTCACTGCCGATGCCCATGCCTGGCCCCTGATCATCCCGTCGCGTCATCTAACGCGGCTGGCGCAACATAGGTCCGCGACCCTGCGAATGCCATCGGCGGCATTGGCGATTGTGAAAGGCGGGGCGGCGACGGTATCAGGGCCTCATGACCGACGCTTTGCCCATCGACGAGGTTCTGCCCCAGCTGTGCGCGGCGCTGGCCCGCCATGGCCGCGCGGTGCTGGTGGCCCCCCCCGGTGCGGGCAAGACGACGCGGGTGCCGCTGGCGCTGCTGGACCGGGTGGCGGGCCGCATCCTGATGCTGGAACCGCGCCGTCTGGCCGCCCGCGCCGCCGCCGAACGGCTGGCCTGGGCCCTGGGCGAAGAGGTCGGCGGGCGCGTCGGCTATCGCATCCGGGGGACATCCGTCCCCGGATCGCGCATCGAGGTGGTGACCGAGGGCATCCTGACCCGGATGATCCAAGGCGATCCGTCGCTGGCGGGCGTCGGCTGCGTCATCTTCGACGAATTTCACGAACGCAGCCTGAATGCCGATCTGGGCCTTGCGCTGGTCTGGGAGGCGCGGGGCGCGCTCCGCGAGGATCTGGCGGTTCTTGTCATGTCCGCCACGCTGGAGGCCGGGCCGGTCGCGGCCTTGCTGGACGATGCCCCGGTGATTGTCTCGGAGGGCCGCGCCTTTCCGGTCGAGACCCGCTGGCTGGACCGCCCCCTGCCCGCCGGCGCGCGCCTGACCGACGAGGCCGCGCGCCTGATCGCCCATGCCGAGGCCGAGACGCGCGACACCGGCGGCTCGATCCTGGCCTTTCTGCCCGGCGAGGGCGAGATCCGCCGCGTGATGGCGGCGCTTGGCGGCACGGGATGCGAGCTGGTGCCCCTGTATGGGGCGCTGGATTCGGCGGCGCAGCGCGCGGCGCTGGCACCCCCGGGCGCGGTGCGGCGGATCGTTCTGGCGACGGCGATTGCCGAAACCTCGCTGACCCTGCCCGGCGTGCGGGTGGTGGTCGATGCGGGCCGGGCGCGGCGGGCGCGGTTCGATGCGGGCAGCGGCATGTCGCGGCTGGTGACCGAACGGGTCAGCCGCGCCGAGGCCGAACAGCGGCGCGGTCGCGCGGGCCGGGTGGCGCCGGGGCTTTGCTATCGCATGTGGGCGCGGGCCGAGGAGGGCGCGCTGCCCGCTTTTGCCCCGCCCGAAATCATGGTCGCCGATCTGACCGGGCTGGCGCTGGAACTGGCGGTCTGGGGTGCGGGGCCGGGCGATCTGGCTTTTCTGACCCCCCCGCCCGAGGCCGCGCTGACCGAGGCGCGGGCCTTGTTGCGGGATCTGGGCGCGCTGGACGGGGCGGGCCGGATCACGGATCACGGGCGCGCGCTGGCCCGGCTGCCGCTGCATCCGCGTCTGGCGCATATGCTGATCGCTGCGGGACGCGAGGCGGCAGAGCTGGCGGCGCTGCTGTCGGACCGCGATCCCCTGCGCGGCGCGGGCACCGATCTGGAAGCGCGGCTGCGGGCGATCCGCGATCCCGGCGGGCGCCATCCCTTTGAAGTGAACCGGCAGCGCGCCGCCCGCATTCGGGCCGAGGCGGTGCGGTTGCGCCGGATGGTTGCGTCCCGCGACGCCGGGGGGGGCGCTGCCCCCCCCGGCGTCGCGGGATATTGGCGCCAAGATGAAGGGGCGATCTCGGTCGGGGGCATGGCTTCGCTGGCCTATCCGGACCGGATCGGGCTGCGTCGCAGCGGCGAGGAGGCGCGGTTCGTGCTGTCGGGCGGCAAGGGGGCGGTGATGGAGCGGTCCGATGCGCTGGCCGGGCAGCGGCTGATCGTGGCGCTGGATCTGGACGGGGATCAGCGCGAGGCGCGTATCCGGCTGGCCGCGCGGATCGACGAGGCTGAATTGCGCGCCCTGCACGCGGCGGCGATCGCGCCGGTCCGCATCTGCGACTGGTCGCGCCGCGAGGGTCGGGTGCGGGCGCGGTTGCAGGAGCAGTTGGGCGCGCTGGTCCTGTCCGACCGGGTCTGGCCGGATGCGCCGCCCGAGGCCCTGGCCCGCGCCGCGCTGGAGGGGTTGCGGCTGGACGGTCTGTCCTGGAGCGCCGCTGCCGCGCGTCTGCGGGCGCGGATCGCGCTGTTGCCCGATCTGGGGCCGGTGGGCGATGCCGATCTGCTGGAGGACGGCGACTGGCTGCTGCCCTGGCTGGGGCGGGTGCGGGCGCTGGCCGATCTGCGGTCGCTGGATCTGGTCGAGCCGCTGAAGGCGCGGATCGGGTGGGAAGGCCAGCAGCGGCTGGACCGCGAGACGCCGGGGCATTTCACAACGCCTCTGGGGCGCCGTGTGCCGATCGACTATGGCGGCGAGGAACCCTCGATCGAATTGCGCCTGCAGGAGCTGTTCGGCGTGACGCGCCATCCATCCGTCGGGGGCAGGCCCTTGCGGATCACGCTGCTCTCGCCGGGCGGCAAGCCGGTTCAGGTGACGATGGACCTGCCGGGGTTCTGGGCGAGCAGCTATGGCGATGTCAGGAAGGACATGCGCGGCCGCTATCCCCGCCATCCCTGGCCCGAGGATCCGACCGCCGCCGATCCGACCCTGCGGGCCAAGCCGCGCGGTACCTGAGAGTCTGGCAGCGGGGGCCCTAGTCGACCGGTCGGATCAGCTTGCTGTCCAGCACCCGCAGCACCTGTGCCAGATCATGGCCGCGTTTCAGCACCCGCCCGTCCATGCCGATCACCGCATAGGCCCCTTGGGCCGCGCGCAGGCGGGGACGTTTCTCGATCCGGTAGAGGGGATGTTCGGCGGCGCGGCGAAAGACGCTGAAGACCGCCGCGTCGCGCAGGAAGGACATGGCATAATCGCGCCATTCCCCCGCGGCGACAAAGCGGCCATAGGTGGTCAGGATCAGCCCCAACTCCTTGCGGTCAAAGACCACGCGGTCGGGGTCGGGCTGGAACGGCGGTCCGGCATTCATCATGACATGATGGTGACACCGGGCCGCGTCCGGGGCAACGGCAAAGGTGTCAGTAGCAGCTGACCGTATCGATCCGACCGCCGCGCCCGTATTCGATGTTCAATCGATCGGCACGGAAATCGGCGGTCACCATGTCGTCGGGGCCGATCACGCGGGTGTTCAGCGGGAAGTTCATCGAGGCCAGCGCATCGCGCGGCTGGCCGATCAGCCCCTGATAGCCCGCGGCGCCGCACAGATCGGGCGCCGGCTGAACCGGGGGGGGGACGGGCGTCACGGGCTCGCAAGCGGCCAGAAACGTGGCGGAGAGGATCAGGGTCAGGGCAATCTGGCGCATGGGGGTTATCCGCAATCGATCTTGGTGATGATGCCGGCCGCATCCAGACGGAAGACAAGCCGGTTGGGGTCATAGTCCTGAGGCTCGATCCCGCGAAACTCGACGATGCGATAGGTGCGGGTCAGGCCGAGGGTCGGGATCACGCTGCCGGGCTGGCCGACCCGGCTGGCCTGTTCGCTGGCCTTGCACAGGTCGGGCTGGCGTTCGGTCAGACCGGCGATGCCGCTGACCGGGGCCGGGGCCATCGGGG
>NZ_RQRT01000055.1 GCF_004335005.1 Paracoccus nototheniae
TCAGACCCCGGAACCGGAGACGTTTCATGACCTGCCTGATCCTGCGCCCCCTCGCAGCCCTCTCGACCGCGCTCGCGCTTGTCCTGTCGCCCCTGTCCGTATCGGCCAATGCGCCTGTCGGGGGCCGGGACGAGGCGCGGATCTATTTCTTTGGCAACAGTCTGATCCACCACCTGACCGACACGGACGAAACGACCGTGCCGCATTGGCTGGCGGTGATGGCAGACCATGAGGGGCGGGATTTTGCAGCTGACGGGCGGTTCGGCTTTCCGCGCCAGTTCGCCACCGAACTGCCGCCCCAGACCAACTGGCATTTCGCCCGGGTCGACAAGGCGTGGCAGCCAGATCAAGGCGATTTCCGCAGCGCCGGTTTCGACACGGTCATCATGAACCCCGAGAATTTCATCCAGTACGACCGCGCCGATCGCCCCTATCAGGGCGACAATCCCGACGGTGCCTCGCCGCTTGGGGCGACGATGGGGGTGGTGGACTGGGTGATGGCCCATGCCGATGCGCCGCAATTCCTGATCTATGAGGGCTGGGCCGATCTGCATCCCTATGCCCGCAGCTTTCCCGCCACATCGCGCGAGATGGCGCAGTATCACCGCCATGCACAGGGCGCCTATGCCCGCTGGTACGACGATTACGTCGCCCGTCTGGCCGCCCTGCGTCCCGAGGCGCGGGTGGATCTGATCCCCGTGGGCCGCGTCATGTCGCAAGTGCTGTCGCAGGAACCCCTGTCGCAGATCCCGGTCGAGGCGCTGTATTCCGACCTGTCGCCGCACGGCACCGAAACGATCTATCTGCTGGCTGCGATGATCACCTATGGCTGGATCTATCAGGCGCCGCCGCCGAAAGGACTGCCCCTGCCCGACACGATCGACCCGGCCTTTGCGGCGGCCTATGACGACACCGCCGACCGGGTCTGGACCCTGCTGCAGGATGCGGGCCTGCGTGACGCCGTCACCGCCCAAGACGAGGCACGTTGAGCGTGCTGCGGGCGCGGATCGGGCTGCTGTTCAGCGGCGAATCCCTTGTGCAGCGGGCGGCGCGGGGATCGGCGCTGACGATCATCAGCTTTGGCGGGATGCAGGCGATCAGGCTGGTGTCCAACCTGATTCTGACGCGGTTGCTGTTTCCCGAAACCTTCGGCCTGATGACCCTGATCATGGTCATCATTCAGGGCCTGAACAATTTCTCGGATGTGGGCATCACGCCCGCGATCCTGCAAAGCAAGCGCGGCGACGACCGCACCTTTCTGGACACCGCCTTTACCATGCAGGCGATCCGGGGGGTCGTTCTGTGGCTGGGCTGCTGCATTCTGGCGGTGCCTGCGGCGCGATTCTATGACGTGCCCGAACTGGTCTGGTTCCTGCCGGTCGCGGCCACGACGACGGTGATCTTCGGTCTGCTGGCCACCAAGGTCGAGACCGCGAACCGCCATTTGCGCATGGGCCGCCTGACGATGGTGGAACTGGCGGTCGCGGCCATCACGACCGCGATCACGATCATTCTGGCAGCCCTGCTGGGATCGGCCTGGGCGCTGGTCATCGGGCTGATCATCGGCGCGCTGGTCAAGGTGGCGATGGTGCAATGGCTGATGCCGGGGCCGTCGAACCGGTTCCGGTGGGATGCCGATTGCGCGGCCGAGCTGATCAGTTTCGGCAAATGGATCCTGCCCTCGACCGTGGTGGGTTTTGCGATCTCGCAGGGCGACAAGGCGGTGCTGGCGCGGCTGCTGAGCCTGACCGATCTGGGCATCTATAACATCGCCTTTTTCCTGGCCAGCTTTCCGCTGATGCTGGGGGTGGCGGTGATATCGCGGGTGATGATCCCGATCTATCGCGCCACGGCAGAAGATCCGACCCCCCACAGGATGCACCGGCTGCGGCTGATGCGCACCGCGATGACCGCCAGCTTCATGGTGCTTCTGGCACTGCTGGCGACCTTTGGCGCCGATCTGGTGGCGCTGATGTATGACGAACGCTATCAATCCGCCGGGCCGCTGGTGACGCTGATCGCGCTGGCCAGCATCCCGTCGCTGGTCGGGCTGTCCTATGATCAGGCGGCGCTGGCAGGCGGGGATTCGCGTGGGTTCTTCTGGGTGACGCTGGTGCGGGCGGTGCTGTTTTTGTCGCTGTTCACGCTTGGCGCGTGGCAGGCGGGCATTCCCGGCGCCCTGGCCGGTCAGGCGATGGCGGCGGTTCTGGCCTATCCGATGCTGGTGCGCATCGCGCGCCGCCACGGGGTCTGGGACGGCTGGCACGATCTGGGTTTTGCCATCGCGGGCCTGATCCTGACGGCGCTCCTGCTGGTCTGAGGGGCTGCGCCCCTTGGACGCGACCTCTCAGGTGCTGGCGTGCTGCGCGGGCGTCAGGGCCGGAGCCAGCTGGCGCAGATGATCGATGCGCCGGGCGAATTCCCGGTCGAAATCGTGATCCTGCGCATAGTGCAGCGCCCGTTCGCCCGCTGTCATGATGTCGGTCCGGTTCAGCGCGGCGATCTGGCGGGCCATGGTGGCAGGCTGGCCCATCGGGGCCACCCAACCGCCCTGCGACTGCTTGGCCAGTTCCGTCCACATCGCATTGCTGCTGCCCATGACGGCCAGCCCGCAGCCCATCGCCTCCAGATAGCTGCAGGACGGGTCTGACTGGCGATGAAAGGCCACGAACAGATCGGCCTTGTCGCGCATCCACGGCACCAGTTCGGTGCTGAAATCGACGGGCTGGTGCAGGCGCACGGGGCCGGGCTGACCGCCGGGCAGGTCCGCCTCGCCGCCCAGACCAAGGCGGGCCAAATCGGCGGCCATCGGCGCGCGCATGGGGCCGGTGCCAAAGATGTCCAGCGTGAAATCGACGCCTTCATCGCGCAGCGCCTGCGCGAAGGGGACCAGATCCTGCGATCCCTTCATCGCGATCAGCCGCCCGGCATGCACGATCCGCAAAGGCCCGGTCTGCGCCGCGCGGCGCGCCTGATCGGCGGGGGTGGCCATCGCATCCCGCGACATCCGCCCGTCCAGATACAGACACGGGCTGGCGCTGAGGCCGCGATAGGCCGTCCATGCCGGAAAGCCGTTGGCCTGCACCCCGTCGGCGGCCCGCAGCGCCCGGCGCAACCGGCGTTCATGGCTGAGCAGCCATTGTTTCGCGCGCAGCGTTCGCAACAGACGCTTCAGCGGGCGCAGCGTCGCCAGATCCATCTGCGACACTGCCATCCGCGTCGCCAGATCATATTCGATCGCATAGACCAGCCGCGCGCCCACGGCGGCGCAGACCGGCGGCAGGCTCATCTGGCGAAAATCGTCGGCGGCGGCCAGAACGATGTCGCCGCCCTGCAGATCCTCGGGGGTGATCGGGATCTCGGGGCCGATCACGCGCAGCTCGCAGGGCAGATCGGCGGGATCGATCCGGCGCGAAAAGGGCAGCGCCCCGTCATATTCGCGGATCACCACGCGCACCGGGCCATCCCATTCGCGCGCGAACATGCGGATGCCTTCGATGAACTTGTCGTCCATGCGCAAGCCCTCGGCATCCCGCACCACATGGACCGAGGGAACCAGAATCAACCGGGGCTTCATGCGGATCTGCGCCGGGACGACAGCGCGCGGCGGGCATGGCCGGGCAGGATCATCGCGCCCTTCAGATAGCGCGGCCCAAGGCGGATCGGGTTCAGTCCCGCGCGCCACAGCCATTCGATCCGCATCTGCTGCATCACCTTGGGCGCCCGTTTCTGACGCCCGGCAACGAAATCGATGCCTGCCCCGACCGAGGCAATGCCCATCCCCGGACAACGCGCCCGCAGCCGCGAGGCCAGGATTTCCTGACGCGGCGCACCGATCCCCAACAGGCAAAGGCCAGCGCCGCTTTGGGCCAGCTGGTCGATGATGCCATCGGCCTCGGGGCCATGGGGATCAAAGGGGAAGCCGGGGGCCAGCACCACGGCGATGCGCAGGCCCGGCACGCGATTGATCAGGCGCCGCGCTGCGGCCTCGCCCGAATCCATCGTTCCCGCGACGATGGCGACCGATCGACCCTTGCCGGTCGCGATCTGGCACAGGGGCTGGACCAGATCGGACCCCGGCACCAGCGAGACCTGATGCCCGCCCATCCGCGCCAGCCAGACGATCGGATTGCCATCCGCGACGATAAGGTCGTGCGCGGCATAAGCCTCGCGGAAGCGGGCATCGCTGTGCAGCTTTTCCAGATGATCGACATTCATCGTGGCCAGTGCAAATCCACGACCCTGTTGCAGGCGCCGCGCGATGATCGTCAGCAGGCTGTCACGATCCGGCACGGTCAGCGACACGCGCGCGCCGCCCACATGAAATGTCATCATCTCTTCCTCATCACTTCCGGGCTCTGGCCCGTCTTCCGAATGGTGCATGGACAATCCGGCATCCTCTGTTTCGTCCGGCGACAATCCGGCCGCGTGGCCCTGCGCGCTGTCACGCATTCCGGTGGTCTGCTTCATGACACCGCCCCGCCCGTGGCCGTTCCCTCAGCCTCGGCCTGACCGATCAGGCGGCGCATGTGATCTGCCAAAGCCTCGACATTGCCGGGCTGCAGGATCGACAGATGGGTGCCGGGCAGGTCGTGCAGATCCCATCCGCCCTTGGCCACCGATGCCCAGCCCAGCCCGTTCCGCAAGGCGTCCGGCGCGTCCCAGAAGGCGCGATCGGCGCGAAAGACGGTGATCCGCCCGCCATAATCGGGGGGCTGATAGGCATCGACCGCCTGAACATTGGCCTGAATCAGCTCTTCCATGTTCAGGGGGGCGGGCTGGCCGTCGGCCTGCATGCGCGCCTTGGCATGACGGGCCAGTTCGCGATTGGCGCGGCGGTGATCCAGCATGGCGCGCAGGTGATCGCGGCCATGGCGGCGCAGCTGCCCCAGATGCGCGCGCAGCCTGTCCACGAGGCCCGTCAGCGCCGGACGCCCGTCCGGTCCTGCGGCATCCAGCAAAGCCAGCACCGGAACCTCGCGGCCCGCCTCGCGCAGCAGGCGCGCCAGTTCAAAGGCGAAATAGGATGCCATCGACACGGCGATCAGGCAGACCGGCTGGCCGGGGGCATGGTCCTGCAATTCCTCGAAATAGATCCGGGCGGTTTCGCGCACGTCGATCTGGTCCAGATCCTCGGGGACGCCGATGGTCAGGCCCCAGAACGGATAATCGGGGCCAAGCGCCTCGGACAGGGGGCGGAACAGGGCCTGATTGCGGCCCAGCACATGCACCGCGATCACCGGGATATGGTGGCCCGCGCCCTGCGTGGTGACCAGCGCGCGCGGCCGGGCCGAGGATTGCCGCGACAGGCGCGCCAGATCCTGCGGGCTGGACTGGCGCATCAGGTCGGTCGTCTGCAGCTGGATGCCGGTGCGTGCGCGCACCATGCTGACCAGCCGCAGGGCCAGCAGGCTGTCGCCGCCCAGATCATAGAAATCGGCATCGACCGGGACATGCTCATGGTCCAGCAGCTCGGCCATGCAGGCGGCGATGGTTACCGCATCCCGATCGGCGGGGCCGTCATCGACGGGCCGCACGACCGGGGCCGGGCGCGGCAGGTTGCGGCGGTCGATCTTGCCGTTGGGCGTGACCGGTAGGGCCGCGACCCCGATCAGCCGGGGCAGCATATAGGCGGGCAGATGGGACGCGATCCGGGCGCTGGTCGCTGCCAGATCGGTGCCCGGATCGGTGCTCGGGTCGGTCACCACCCATGCCAGCAGGCGCGCGGGCGGACCGGCATCCAGATCGACAAAGCATTCGCTGATGCCCGCCTGTTCCAGAAGGACGGATTCGATCTGGCCCAGTTCGATCCGGTGACCGCGCAGCTTGACCTGCCGGTCGCCGCGTCCCAGAAACATCAGCTGCCCGTCGCCCGACCAGCGGGCGCGGTCGCCGCTGCGGTAAAGGCGGCCTTCGGGGATCCACGGATCGGCTTCGAAGACCAAGGCCGTGCGGTCCGGGTCGCCCAGATAGCCGCCCGCGACGGCGGCGCCGCCGATCCACAGTTCACCCTCACCGCCTTTGGGGGTCAGGGTGCCGTCGGGGGCGCGCAGGATCAGGCGGGCGTGATCCATCGGGCGACCGATGGGCAGCTCTGCCCCCTCGGGCAGGGGTTCGCCCCGCCATGCGGCGCAGGTGATCGTCGCCTCGGTCGGGCCATAGGCGTTGAAGAAGGCCACCGTGGGTGCCAGCCGCTGCCATTGCCGCCACGCGGCGGGCGAGATCCGTTCGCTGCCCGTGACCAGCAGGCGCAGGCTGGTGGGCAAGGCCGCGTCGTCATCGGTCGCGGCATCCAGTTCGGCCGCCAGATGGTGCCAATAGCTGGCGGGCAGGTTCAGGACCGTCACCCGATGCTGATCGGCCAGGTCCAGCAGCCCCGCGATCGAGGCCGTTGGCCGGTCGTCGCGGATCACCACCAAGGCCCCGGCCAGCAGGGTCGGCCAGACCTCTTCCAGCATGACGTCGAAACCGGGCGCCGCGAATTGCAGCACCCGGTCGCCGGGGCGCAGACCGAACCGCCGCGCCACCGCATCGGCATGGGCCGACAGCGCGCCGGTCAGCCCGATCACGCCCTTGGGCCGTCCCGTCGATCCCGAGGTATAGATGACATAGGCCATCCGGTCGGCCTGGGGCGCCGGGCGCGGCGGGGCGGTCGCGGCCACATCGCCCGCAGGCACGATATGGGTCATGTCGCCCGCCGTCCCGGGCTGTGCCAAGGGCGAGGTTTCGGGCGCGATCAGCGCATGCGGGCTGGCGCCCTGCAACAGCCCCGTCAGATAGTCGGGCGTCTGATCGGTATCCAGCATCAGAAAGCCCGCGCCGACCTTCAGCACGGCCAGCATCGCGGCGATCTGATCCACGCCGCGCGGCAGGGCCACCGCCACGACATGACCGTCGCCCGTGCCCGCCTTGGCCAACTGCCATGCCAGCGCATTGGCGCGACGATCCAGCGCGGCGAAATCCAGCGTCGTCCCGGTCGCGGCGTCGATCAGCGCGGGATCGGCGGGTCGGGTGCGGGCGATGGTTTCGAAGCGGGCGGCGATGCAGGGGGATGAGGCCGCCGGAAGACCCTCGGGCGCGCCGAGGGTCAGCAGCTCTGCCTGTTCCTCCGGGCTCAGCATCGCCAGATCCGACAGGGGCGTGGCGGGACCGGCCTGCCCGATGGCGTCCAGCAACCCGGTCAGGTGATCCAGCATCTGCCGGGCCCGGTCACCGGACAGCCGCGCGGGGTCGTATTCCATGCCCAGCTGCAGCATATCCTCGGCCCCGGCGCCATTGCGCGGGGCGCGGCGGGCCTCGTCATGGACCGACAGGGTGATCAGGGCGGTGCCTTCCTCCAGCAGCCGCAGGCCGGTCCAGCCGCAGCCCAGATCGGCCAGCCGCGAGCCAAGCGTGCCGCGCTGATACATCACCACGGTGTCATACAGGGCCTCGGCCCCGCTGCGCCCGCTGAGGCGGCGGATCTCGGTCTGGGTGACACCCGCATGGGGACGCAGCTGCAGCGTCAGATCGCGCATCCGCGACAGCAGTGCGCCCGCGCCGTCCAGATCGTCCAGCCGCACCTGCATCGGCAGGGTGGCGATCAGGCAGCCCACGACATCGCGGGTCGCAGGATCGGTGCGACCGGATTCGACCAGCCCGAAGGCCGCGCCCATGCGGCCCGTCCAGCGCGCCAGCACCAGCGCCCATGCGGCCTGCACGGCGTTCAGGACCGTGGCACCCGAGGCCTCGCAGCTGTGGCGCAGTCCTTGAGCGCGCGCGGCGGGCAGCGCGCCGGACAGATGCGCCATGCGGCCCTGCCCTTCGGAGGCGCGAACCGGTAATGGCGCTGCCAGATCGCCATCCGCCAGCATCGGGCCAAAGGCCGCCTGTGCTGCCTTCGGGTCGGTGCGGCGCGCCTCGATGGCCTCGGCGAAACCCGGCGCCAGCGGCGCGGCGCGGCCTGCGCTGTCGCGCCCGGTCAGCAGATACCACAGCTGGGACAGCACCAGTTCGATGCTGGTGCCGTCGGTCAGGGCGTGATGGATGGTCCAGACCATGCGCGCCCGCCCGCCGCCCAGATCGATGCGCGTCACCCGCCATGCGGGGGCGGTTGCCGGATCGGCCCCGGCGTCGCGGTCGGCCTTCAGCACTGCCTCGGTCATCGCCCCCTGGGCATCCGCCGCCACGCCCGAGATATCGTGCAGCCGCAGATCGACCACCGGCTGGTCCTGAACCAGCAGCCGGACCTGCCCGTCGCGATCGGCGCGCAGCACGGTCCGCAGCGCCTCGTGGCGCAGGGCCAGCGTGGTCCATGCCTCTTTCAGATGGTCGGGGTGAAGGATGTCGTCAGACGCATCCGCGACGATCTGTTCCAGATGCGCCCAAGCGGACCCCGATGCGGTGGGCAGCAGAAATGCCAATTGGCTGTCTGTGGCGGGGCCCAGATCACGCATGTCATCCACAGCCCTGCGGGCTGCCGGGGATTTCGATTTCATCTGCATGCGCCTGTTCCAACAAAGATCACCGTGTAAACGCACTGGTTCACCTAAAGGTCCGGCGTGCCAGCACGATGTCCGTCTGTCAAGTCAAACGGTTGCGTGTGGAGCGTGGCGCACAACCAACGTCGATGGACGACCCTCAGACCTGCCGCGCGGCCAGCAGCCGGTCGTACATCGCCACGATCCGGGCCGCCTTGGCATCCCATGTGAAATCCGACAGCGCCGTAGCCCGGGCCGCCGCCGCCTTGACCGGCAGGGCGTGGGGATCGTCGGCCAGCGCCTGCAGCGCCGTGCGGAACCCCTCGACGATCTGCGGGCGCGCGCCCACCGGGATCAGATAGCCGGTCTGGTCGGTCACCAACTCTCCGGGGCCGGCATAATCGACGACCATCGGCACGACGCCCAGGGCCATCGCCTCCAGCACCACGCCGCCGCCGAATTCGCGGATCGAGGGGAAGGTCATCAGGTTCGCCTGCGCCAGCACCTGCTGGACCTGATCATGGGGCAGATTGCCGTGAAACGTTACCCCATCGGCGATCTGCAGGCTGTCGGCATGGGCGCGCAGATCGCCCGCCATCGGCCCGTCGCCGACGATGTCCAGCACCAGCCGCCCCGCGCGGATCAGCGGCGCCGCCGCCTCCAGCAACATATGCGGGCCCTTGTAGGGCACCAGCCGGCCCACGAAACAGGCGCGCAGCGGCCCGGTCAGATCCTGGGCCGAGGTCAGGTTGAACCGCGCCGGATCGATGGCGTTTTCGGGCAGCCAGACGGTCTTGTCCTGATAGGGGGCCGGGATCTCGCTGGCGGTGTGGCGCGATCCGGCGATGATCAGCGCCGCCGATCGCAGCATCCGCCGGTGCGACGGGTTCAGCCGATAGGCGCCGCGCACATAGGACAACCATTCATGTTCGCGGCGCCGCTCGGCCTCGAACCCCTTGGGCCAGGGCACCCCGCCATTCAGCGGTCCCAGCACGAAGGGCACCCCCGCCGCCGCCACCCTGGGCGCCAGAGACGAGGCAATGGTGGGCGACAAGGGCGTGATGCGATGGACCAGATCGAATTTTCCGGCCCGGATATCGGCGCCAAAGCGTTTCCAGACCAGATGTTCGAAATAGGGATAGCCAAGCGCCGCGATGGCCGTGACCATCGTCCAGCCCTTGCCGCTGCCCATGCGCAGCAGGCTGGCCAGCTTGTACATGGGGGCGGCCACGGCCTCGCTGTCGATGGCGGTGAAATCGGTGCCCTCGGTCAGGCCCGCGCGCAGAAAGGCGTCGCGGTTGCGGGTCTGGGTGACGATATGCACATCGGCCCGGCGCCGCAGCGCATCGGCCAGGGACCAGCCCACCAGCGGGACCGAAACCCATTCGGGATTGGCAGCCTCGGCAATGGCAAGAACGCGGGGGCGCAGGGGGGACATGGCAACCTTTCACAACAGGCTCGCCCAAGCATGGGCAAAAGCGTAAGACGGCGGAAAGATAGTTCAGTTATTCAACCGAGGCCATCACCATGTTTGCGCGCCACAGCCCTTGCCACCCCCTGACGCAGGACAAAGCCCGATGACCCTTGGATATCTGGTGCCCGAATTTCCGGGTCAGACGCATGCCTTCTTCTGGCGAGAGATCGCGGCGATCGAGGCGGCGGGCAGGCCCGTGCGCCTGTATTCGACGCGCCGCCCCGCGCCCGGTTCCTGCCCCCACGCCTTTGCCGATGCCGCCACACGGCGCACGACCTATCTGTTCCCGCCGCGCTTGGGGCCGACAGCCTTGCGGCTGCTGGCCCCTCCGGGTCGGGCGGGACGGGCGCTGGCCTATCTGGCCGGGCTGGATCAGACCGGCGCGATGGGCCGGGCCAAGCTGATGGCGCTGTTGCCGTCTGCGGCGATGCTGGTGGCCGACGCGCGGCGTCACGGGGTCACGCATCTGCACATCCATTCCTGCGCCAATGCCGCCCATCTGGGGGCGCTGGCGTGGATTTTGGGCGATCTGCCCTACAGCCTGACCCTGCATGGCGATCTGCCCGTCTATGGCACCGATCATGCGGCCAAGATGAAGCATGCCCGCTTCGTCGCTGCCGTCACCCGTCCGCTGGCGCAGCAGATCGCCGATGTCAGCCCCGCGACCGACGCGCCGGTGATCTGGATGGGCGTCGATTGCGCGCGCTTTGCCCCGCGCCCGCATCCGGCCAATCCGTCCCTGACCGTCGCCACCGTGGCACGGCTGAACCCGGTCAAGGGCCACCGCTTTTTCCTGCAGGCCATGGCGCAGCTGCGCGATCAGGGCCTGCAGGTCGATTATCACATTGCGGGCGACGGGTCCGAAGGCCCCGCCATTCAGGCCGAGATCGCGCGGCTTGGCCTGAAGGGCCAGGTCCATATGCTGGGCGCGCTGGACGAAGACGGCGTGCTGGCGCTGCTGCACCGCGTCGATGCGCTGGCCTTGACCTCGATCGGTCAGGGCGAGGCCGCGCCGGTCACGGTGATGGAGGCGATGTCCTGCGGCCTGCCGGTCATCTGTTCGCGCATCGGCGGCACGCCCGACATGATCACCGACGGAACGGACGGCTTTCTGGTCGATCAACAGGACGTGGGCGCCATTGCCAACCGGCTGACCCGGCTGGCCCGCGATCCCGATCTGGCGGCGCGGATGGGACAGGCGGCCCGGGCCTCGGCCGAATCGCTGTTCGACAGCCATGCCAACGCCCGAAAGCTGTTGGCGCGCATCGACGAAGGCTGACCGGCGCGTCGGCTTTTCGTCCTGCGGCAGCGCAGATCGTCGGCCCTTGCAACCACAAGCCCTATAATGCCCTATATGCCCGTGTCGAAGCGGCAAAATTTCGCTGAAAAAATTCTCACTTTTGCGAGAACCCGCCCGGCCATACCGACCCGAGCAGTTCGCTCGGGTTTGGGTCTGACTTCTGGTCTAAGCAACAGAAAAGTGGACAGGATCGGAGAAAGACATGGCGATTATCAGAGGCTCGAACAGGGGCGACAGTCTGACCGGCACATCCAGAAACGACGTCGTTTGGGGTCTGGACGGCGATGACAGCTTTTACTGGAGCGGCGGTCGCGGAAACGACACTTATCACGGTGGCGACCGGGGCGAGCGGTACGATTCGAATCCCTACACCCCCGGCAATCCCGGCGGCGACCGGCTGTTTCTGGATGGATCGTCCGGCGCATCGGTTTCCTTTCTGACCACCGAAAACGGGACCGCCCGGATCGGTGGCAACCTGCTGAACTTTACCGGAATCGAACGGCTTTTCGGGACCGACAGCAAGGATGTCATCGATGGGCGGCTGGCTTTGCCGAATCCGTCCCATGACGGCACGCCGACCCACGGGCTGTCGATCTTCAGCGGCGGCGGCAATGACAAGATCTTTGGCTCGCGCTATGACGATGTGATCGACGGCGGCCCGGGCAACGACCAGATCCGCGCAGGCGGCGGCAATGACTTTATCCATTCCAGCACCGGCAACGACCGGATCTGGGGCGGCGCCGGGGATGAAAACATCCGGTGGGGCAATGGCGACAATCAGCACAATCCGGGCCATGACCGGATCTGGGGCGGTGCCGGCAACGACCTGATCAACATCTGGATCAAGGATGGCGATGTCTGGCCCTCGAACGAAGAGCGCGGCATCCGCGGGGTCGAGGTCGACATCACCCGCGTCCGGGCCGATGGCAGCTTTTCGGGCACGGCGGAAACCAATATCGGCGGCGATGCCAGCCTGCGGTTCGACGGGTTCGAGCTGGCATGGACCCATGCGGGCAACGACACCTTTGACGCTTCGGACGCACGGGTCGTAGGGGACAGGGGTGTCAATCTGAACGCCCGGTGGGGCCATGACGTGCTGATCGGCAGCAGCGGCAATGACACGCTGGACGGATCCGAAGGCCGTGACACGCTGCGCGGCGGACAGGGTGATGATGAATTGTGGGTCGGCGACGGGCGCAATGGCGACGGCGACCGCGACACACTGATCTTCCGCCGGGGCGATGGGCAGGACACGGTCTATGGCTTTGACGCCGGTCTGGACGTGCTGGATCTGGGCGGTCGCGATTACTCCGCGCGCGAGATCAACCAAGGCACGCTGCTGGATTTTGGCCGGGGCGACACGGTTCTGCTGTCTGGCGAGTTCGACTTTATCTGAACCGCCTCTGCCCGTGCCGATTGCCTGAAAAGGCAGCATGCGGGCGGGAAACATATCCAAAAGGACAGGGCGCGGCATGGCTGCCGCCCTGTCCTTTCGGCTATCTGAACCAAACCTCTCCTTTCGGATAACTTGTAAAAAACCCCTGCGCTGGTACAAAGGTCTTGCAGCCAATGACCGATATTGGGCTGCGATCTCGCACATGTTATTTTTCTGGTCAGGGCCGGGGTTGTTGATGGTTAACCGTGACGAGATCCAGGGAGCGCTGGCATCCGATCCTTCGCTTGGGCTGACGCTTGATACACAGGGTCTTTACACGAAGGGCGGCAAGCGCATTCTGGATACCCTGTTGATCCTGATGGCCCTGCCCTTCGTGCTGCCGCTGATGCTGATGGTGGCTTTGCTGATCATGCTGGATGGCGGATCGCCGCTTTATGTCCAGCGCAGGCTGGGCCGAAACTGGCACCCATTCCGCATCGTCAAGTTCCGCACCATGCGCCCCGGCGCCGACGCGCTGCTGGCGGCGCATCTGCAGGCCGATCCGGCCGCCCGCGAGGAATGGGATCGCGATCAAAAGTTGCGCAACGATCCGCGGATCACCCGTGTGGGGCGCTATCTTCGCAAATCTTCGGTCGATGAACTGCCGCAGCTGCTGAATGTGCTTTTGGGTCAGATGAGCCTTGTCGGCCCGCGCCCGATGATGCCCGAGCAGCGCGATCTGTATCCCGGCGCCAGCTATGCCTTGCACCGTCCGGGCCTGACGGGTCTGTGGCAGGTCTCTGAACGAAACGGCACGACCTTTGCCGCACGCTCGGTCTATGATCAGCGCTACAGCGAGGACATCAGCCTGTCGACGGACCTGTCACTGATTATACGGACCTTCCGGATTGTGATGCGCTGTACGGGGTGCTAGGCTCTCGCGCCGCCGTCCGGTCCGCTGGCTGAGGCGGTCGCACAGCACACGCGCGGTGGCCAACACGACCATCGAGGCAACGCCGCCCCCCACATAGCCGTACAGGAACGCCGCTGGCAGACCATATCCGTTCATCACCAGCACCAGCGTTGATGCAAGGCTGACGACGACGGAAATTCCCAGCATTCCGATAAGCATATGTGCACGCCTCCTCAGCGTATGCGGGTCGATCTTATCACCAAGTCGTCAATTGGAAAGCCGGAACGCGCAGTTCCTGGCATTTTGCGGTCGGGCGATGGCCCGTTCTGGCACAGAAAATATGCTTTGCAATGAAAAACAGACATATTCATTCCCCTGATCATCATTCCCCAAGGTTGAGTAGCCGCTGCGCCACTAAAGCCAAAGCTGTAGGCTTTGTGGCAAACTGCGACGGCAGCGCCAAGGCCGTTGCGGCCCATTGAGTGCCCTGCGACTGATATAGATCAACTCGCAATGCCCCTCAGTACCATCCATATGGATGGTAGACAGAGGAGCAGCCATGGCCACACCATCCCCCGCCCGCACCGCCGACACCGAAAAGATCACCATCAACCTTGGTTTCGTGGATCTGGGCCGAATCGATCTGCTGGTCCGCGAGGGGTTCTATGCCAGTCGCAGCGACCTGATCCGCACCGCGATCCGGGCGCAACTGGACCGCCACGACACCGCCGTGGCACCGACCATCATCCGCGACGATTTCGTCATGGGCCTGCGCGATGTGACGCTGACCGAATTGCGGGCGCTGCAAGCCGCCAACCAGATGCTGGATCTGCGGGTGATCGGGCTGGCCCGTTTCGCCCGCGACATTCC
This sequence comes from Paracoccus nototheniae, assembly GCF_004335005.1. Taxonomy (GTDB): domain Bacteria; phylum Pseudomonadota; class Alphaproteobacteria; order Rhodobacterales; family Rhodobacteraceae; genus Paracoccus; species Paracoccus nototheniae. Next base: position 14,392 of record NZ_RQRT01000055.1, read on the forward strand.
CGCCGATCTGATCCCCCTGACCCTGCGCACGATCGAGGTGCTGGGCACCATTCAGGCCAGCGCCGAGGTCAAAGCCGCGCTCGATGCCTGCCGTCCTTTGAAAGGAACAACCCGATGACCAAACCCATCACCATGAACATGGCCGAGATCACCCGCCTGATGCGCGCCGGCCAATTGTCCGAGGCGACCCAGATGATCCAGTCCGGGCTGGGTCAGGGCCAGATGCCCTCGCTGCCCGGCGGCGGTCCTGACCTGTCGGCGCTGAAGGCCGGGGCCTTCAGCGGGGGGCTGGGGACATCCGGTCTGTCCCTGTCGGGACTGTCGGGACTGTCGGGGGGAATGAAGACAGCCGCCCTGCCCGATCTGCCGCAAGGCGCCAGCTGGGACTGGCGGCGCCATCAGGCGGCTGGTCAGACGCGCGATTTCCGCATCTATCTGCCTGCTGCCTTGGCCGATGATCAGCCGCCTGCGGGGCTGTTGCTGCTGCTGCATGGCTGCACGCAGGATCCCGACGATTTCGCGGTGGGCACCGGCATCCTTGCCGCCGCCGAACAGCACCGCCTGATCGTCATCGCGCCCGCCCAGCCTCAGGCGGCCAACATGAACAAGTGCTGGACATGGTTCGACCCCCGCCATGCCAGCGAGGATGGCGGAGAGGCGGCGTTTCTGGCCGATCTGACCCGCACCGTCGCACAGGAATTCGCGATCCCGCCAGATCGTCGCTTTGCGGCGGGGCTTTCGGCGGGCGGCGCGATGGCGGTCATTCTGGGCGCGGTCTTTGCCGATGATTTCGGCGCCGTCGCCTGCCATTCGGGCCTGCCCAACGGGGCGGCGCGCGATATGGGCGGGGCGTTTCAGGCCATGTCGCAGGGCGGGTCCGACCGGGGTCAGGGTGTCGGTTGCCGGTTGTTTGTGCTGCACGGATCGACCGACACGACGGTCTCGCCCCGCAATGGCGACGCGGTCCTGCAACAGGCGCTGCACCGGCAGCCCGATCTGCAACGGCGCGCCGCCGATGCCCGGCTGGAGGGGCGCAATACCCGCATCTGGCGCTATCGCGACGCCCAAGGGCAATTGCAGGTCGAAAGCTGGCGGGTCGAGGGGTTGGGCCACGCCTGGTCGGGCGGCGCACCACAGGGCAGCCATACCGCCCCCGGCCCTTCGGCCACGCAGGCGATGATCCGGTTCTTTCTGGACTGACCATGGGAAAGGGGGCCCGCGAGGCCCCCTTTTATCTGACTGAATTATTTCAGATCAAGCGGTTGCGTGATCTTCATCATATTCTGCTGCAGCATCGTTGACCGAATCCTCGGCCAGTTCGGACAGCTTGCTGTCGGCGGCGCTTTCCTGCGCCAGGATCCCCTCCAGATGGGCCTTGGCCTCGTCCATGCCAAGCGCCTCGGCAAAGGCCTTCATCGAGCCATAGCGCGTGATCTCGTAATGCTCGACCGCCTGGCAGCTGAAGATGATCGCCGCATCCGCCGCGATGCTGGCCCCGAAATCCTCCAGCAGGCTTTCGCCCTCCTTCAGGATGCCATCGATCGCGTCGCATTTCTCGGCCTTGGGCTGTTTGTCCAGCAGGGCAAAGATCGCCTCCAGCGTTTCGATCTGGCTGGCGGTTTCTTCATGGTGATGGGTCAGCGTTGCGATCAGATCGGGGTGATCGGCGGCCTCGATCATCTTGGGCAGGGTTTTATAGATCTTTTTCTCGGCATAATACATGTCGGCCAGCGCATGTTCGAACAGATCCGCCAGGCCCTTGTCGCCGGTCTGGGCCTCTGCCGCCTTGGCCTTCGCAGCCTGAGCCTTGGCGACCACGCTGGCCGAACGCTTCTTGCGGGCGTCGGGCGTGGCCTTGGCAGCCTTTTCGCCTGCGGCGCGGGCGGTTTTGCGGGTCTTGGCTTTGGTGTCTTCGGTTGCTTTGGTCATGGTTTGTTCTTTCATGATGCGGCGCAGAGGCCGCGGTGGTTCGGTCTGGCGGTGAAACGGCCCCGGCAGCGGGGATGTTCCCTTATCAAAAGTTCGCCCACCCGCCGGGACGGTCCGCCCTTGTCCTTTTCAGGCGGCAGATTGCCGCATCGGGGGCAACGATGGCGTGACTGTGGCGTCAGGGACTGGCGCCCGGATGATACCTGAGTAAAACGGGGCATAGGCGGCGCCGGGCATTATGTGCTAACGAGCGACCTGCAGCTGGGAGGAACAAGGCGCTGATGACCCATCCGAACGAGACCGCGTCCAGACAAGCCCGCGAATGGGTCCAGATTCTGGCCAAATACCGCGATCCTTCGACCAGCCGCAGCGTGTTCGAGCTGCTGGTGACGATTGTACCCTTTCTGGCGCTTTGGGCGCTGGCTTGGTACGCCTTGTCCTACAGCTATCTGCTGGCAGTCGGCATCGCGATGCTGAACGGTCTGTTTCTGGTGCGGATCTTCTGCATCCAGCATGATTGCGGCCATGCCTCGTTCTTCAAGAACCGCAAGGTTCAGGACTGGATCGGGCGCGGGCTGGGCGTGCTGACGCTGACGCCCTATGACGTCTGGCGCCGGACCCATTCGCTGCACCATGCCCAGCACGGCAATCTTGAGGAACGCGGCATCGGCGATGTGATGACCCTGACGGTCAGCGAATACCGGGCGCGGGGCCGGTGGGGCCGGTTCCTGTACCGCCTGTACCGGCACCCTTTCGTTCTGTTCGTTCTGGGCCCCAGCTATCTGTTTCTGCTGCAAAACCGTCTGCCGCTTGGGCTGATGGGCGCGGGCTGGAAATTCTGGGCCTCGGCGCTTGGCACCAATCTGGCGCTGGCGGTGATCCTGGGCGCGATGATCTGGCTGGCTGGTCCGATGCCGGTGCTGCTGATCTTCCTGCCGACCTCGGTCGTGGCGGGCACGCTTGGGGTCTGGCTGTTCTATGTCCAGCACCAGTTCGAGGAAACGCACTGGTCCCAGCCCCCCGACTGGCAGCTGCATCACGCGGCGCTGGCCGGATCGTCGCATTACATCCTGCCCCAGCCCCTGCGCTGGCTGTCGGCCAATATCGGCGTGCATCACGTCCATCACCTGTACAGCCGCATCCCGTTCTATCGCCTGCCCGAGATCCTGCGCGACCATTCCGAACTGGCCGAGGCGCAGCGCCTGACGCTTGGCGAAAGCCTGCGTTCGGTGAACCTGCATCTGTGGGACGAGAAACTGGGCCGGCTGATGTCCTTCCGCGAGGCGCGAGCGCGTTACGGCGCCACCCCGGCCTGAGGCGGACCCGATGGACTGGTTCGCCCCCATCGACGCCTATTGCGAACGCACCGGCCCGGAATACTGGTCCGAGCCGGTCAATGCCGTGACCAATCTGGCCTTTCTGATCGCCGCCCTGATCATGGCCGCGCGGCTGCGCGGCCCCGGCATGGCGATGGGGCGGGCGCTGGCGGCGGTGCTGTTCGTGATCGGCATCGGGTCGTGGCTGTTTCACACCCATGCCAATGGCCTGACCTCGATGATGGATGTGCTGCCGATCGTTGGCTTCATCCTGCTTTATGTGTTCGCCGCCACGCGCGACTATTTCGGGGCGCGGCCCTGGGTGGCGGGGCTGGTGACGGTCGCCTTCCTGCCCTATGCGGCGGCGACCGTGCCGCTGTTCGCGATGGTGCCGGGCCTGGGATCCTCGGCCAGCTATGCGCCGTTGCCGTTGCTGATCTTCGTCTATGCGCTGTTGCTGCGCCATCGCAGCCCGGCCACCGCGCGGGGGCTGGCGATCGGGGCGGGCATCCTGGTCGTCTCACTGACCTTCCGCACGCTGGACCGGCCGCTCTGCGATGCGTTTCCGCTTGGCACCCATCCGATGTGGCATATCCTGAATGCCGTCATGCTGGGATGGATGATCGAGGTCTGGCGCCGTCACCGCATCCACAGCGCCGCGCCGGGCCAAAAATAACCCCGCAAGGCGCCGATCCGGGCGCTGTGGGTCTTGCCATCACAGGCAGGGCGCGACACAGTCGGGCGTATGCAGATCAGCCTGTTGCCGGTTCTGAGGATCATTCGCCTGTCGGTCGTTCTGACCGGGCTGATCCAGCTGGCGATCCTTGCGGCGACGCCGTCGCAGGCATCCAGGCCAGCCTTGCAAGCCACCAGCCTGCAGCCCGGACAGGTCATTTCGGCCCCCGTCCATCCCGCACAGGTCGCCATTCTGACCGCCAAGCTGACCGTCGCCGGGCCGGGCAATGCGCCCTCGCCCGAGCCGCTGGCGCCGGCGCTGACCGGGGCGGCGCTGCCGCCCGCACCGTCGGGCGACGTGCGGCTGGTCCGGACCGGCCCGGCGCGCGATCTGACGGCGCAGGGTGCCCCTGACCGGGCCCATGCGCGCGGTCCGCCGCGGTTGGTCTAAGGCCCCAAGGCCAGTCGCGGCATTCAGTCAGGCCCCCAAGGGTCCGGTGGGCCGCCCGCATCCATTCGCATCCGCAGGATCGCGGCGCAGGGACAAGGTCCGCGCGCGGCCCCGGATGATGACCAGACTTTGACGATGGACCCCGCGCCCGCATGGATCAGACCACCACCCTTGCGCATCAGAACCTGCTGGCTTTGCTGGCGCTGACGCCCTTTGCCACGGCGCTGCTGCTGGCCACCATGTCGCGCCGGGCGGCGGCGCCCTTGGCAGCCCTTGGCATGATCGCCGCGCTGGCCTTGCTGGCGGGGCTGGCGGGGGCTGTCGGCGGCGGCGATGTGGTGGCAGTCCAGCGGGCATGGGTGCCCTCGGCCGGGTTGTCGCTGTCGCTGCGCCTTGACGGGTTTTCATGGCTGTTTGCGGTGCTGGTGATGGCGATCGGGCTGATGGTGGTCGTCTATGCCCATGCCTATATGGCGGGCAAGGACGGGCTGCCCCGGTTCTTTGCGCTGCTGATGCTGTTCACCGGCGCGATGCAGGGGATCCTGCTCTCGGGCAATATCCTGATGCTGGTGGTGTTCTGGGAACTGACCTCGATCGTGTCGTTCCTGCTGATCGGGTTCTGGCACCATGGCCCCGCCGCCCGCGACGGCGCGCGCACGGCGCTGTTCGTGACCGCCTTGGGCGGGGTCTGCCTGCTGCTGGCCATGCTGCTGCTGGGACAGATCGTCGGCAGCTATGATCTGGATGCGGTGCTGGCGGCGGGGCCGCAGGTGACCGCGCATCCGCTGTACGGCACCGTTCTGACGCTGTTCCTGATCGGCGCCTTTACCAAATCGGCGCAGGTGCCGTTCCAGTTCTGGCTGCCCGGCGCCATGGCCGCGCCGACGCCTGTCTCGGCCTTTCTGCACAGCGCGACCATGGTCAAGGCCGGGGTGTTCCTGCTGATCCGCTTTTCTCCGGTCTTAGGCGGGACCGAGGCGTGGTTCTTTGCCGTGACCGGCACCGGGATGCTGACCCTGCTGGTCGGATCGGTCATCGCGCTGTTCCGCCACGATCTGAAGGGCCTGTTGGCCTATTCGACAATCAGCCATCTGGGCCTGATCACCGCGCTGGCCGGGATCGGCACGCAAGGCGCGATTCTGGCGGCGATCTTTCACATCTGCAATCATGCGGTCTTCAAGGCGTCGCTGTTCATGGCGGCGGGCATCATCGACCAGCAGACCGGCACCCGCGACCTGCGCCGCCTTGGCGGGCTGGCCCGGGCGATGCCGGTCACCGCGACGCTGGCGATGGTCGCTGCGGGCGCGATGGCAGGGGTGCCGCTGCTGAACGGGTTTCTGTCCAAAGAGATGTTTCTGGCCGAGGCCGTCGAATGGCACAATGGCAGCTGGCTGGATGACGCCCTGCCCTATCTGGCGGTCGTGGCCAGCGCCTTTTCCGTGGCCTATGCGCTGCGGTTCATCATGTCGGTGTTCTTCGGCCCACTGGCCACCGGCCTGCCCAGGACCCCGTCCGAGCCGTCCGGCGCCCTGCGCCGACCGGTCGAGGCGCTGGTCGCCCTGTGCCTGCTGGTGGGCATCTTTCCCGCATGGATCATCGGTCCGCAGATCAACGCCGCCGCCATGGCGGTGCTGGGCCCCGGTCTGCCGGTCTATGACATCGCGCTGTGGCACGGGGTCAATGCGGCGCTGATGCTGAGCCTCGTGGCCTTTGGCTGCGGCTGGCTGATCTGGGCGCTGACCGCCCGCCGCATCCCCCTTGGTCCCGAGGGTCCGCCGTTGCTGCGCCATCTGCGCGGGCAGAAGATCTATGAACGGATCATGCTGGAGGCGACATGGGTCGCCCCACGCCGCGCCCTTCGCGCACTGGCGACCGAGAAATTGCAACCGCAGCTGCGCCTGATGGTGGCGGGCGCGATGGTCGTCGCGGTGGCGGCGGTCTGGGGGCGGTTCTCGCTGGAGGCCTCGGTCCGGTCCACGCCCTTCAATCCGGGCTTTGCGCTGATCTGGCTGATCGGCGGGGCCTGCGCCATCGGGGCGGCATGGCAGGCGAAATATCACCGGCTGGCGGCGCTGGTGATGCTGGGGGGCGCCGGGCTGGTCACTTGCCTGACCTTCGCCTGGCTGTCGGCCCCCGATCTGGCCGTGACGCAGCTGCTGGTCGAGGTGGTGACGACGGCCCTGCTGCTGCTGGGCCTGCGCTGGCTGCCGCAACGCCGGGCGGAGCTGGCCGAGGATAACCTGCCCTCGGCCCGGCGCAGGCGGCTGCGCGATCTGATGATCGCGGTGGCGGGCGGGACCGGGATCGCGCTGGTGGCCTATGCGGTGATGACCCGCCCGCTGGTCCCCAATGTCGGCGACTGGTTTCTGGCCAATGCCTATCACGAGGGCGGCGGCACCAATGTCGTCAATGTCATCCTGGTCGATTTCCGCGCCTTCGACACTTTCGGAGAGATCGCGGTGCTGGCCATCGTCGGACTGACCGTGTTCGCCCTGCTGCGCCGGTTTCGTCCGGCGCCCGAAAGCGTCGATCAGCCCGATCAGCAATCGGCGACCAGCGGGCAGATGCTGGCCGATTACCTGATGGTGCCATCGGTCATCATGCTGTGGATGTTCCCGGTGATGATGATGATCGCCGCCTATTTCTTTTTCCGCGGCCATGATCTGCCGGGCGGCGGTTTTGCGGCGGGCGTCACCATGGCGATCGCCTTTCTGCTGCAATACCTGGCCACGAATGTGCGGTGGGTCGAGGCGCGGCTGACCGTCCTGCCGATCCGCTGGATGGGCATCGGGCTGCTGATCGCCTGCGGCACCGGCATGGGGGCTTGGATCTTCGGCTATCCGTTCCTGACCTCGCATGCGCGCTATCTGGACATTCCCCTGATCGGGCAGGTGCCCGCCGCGACCGCGCTGCTGTTCGATCTGGGGGTCTTTGCGCTGGTCATGGGGGCCACGGTCCTGATGCTGATCGCCATCGCCCACCAGTCCCTGCGCGCCGCCCGCCTGCGCGACCAATCGTGCGAAAGCCCCGCGAAAGAGGCCCGCTGATGGAGATCGTGCTGTCCCTTGCCATCGGCATCCTGTCGGCATCCGGGATCTGGCTGTTGCTGCGCCCGCGCAGTTTTCAGGTGATCATCGGGCTGTGCCTGCTGTCCTATGCGGTCAATTTGTTCATCTTTTCGATGGGCCGTCTGACGCTTGGCGCGCCCGCGATCATGCCCAAGGGCGGGTTCGTCGATCCGACGCTTTATGCCGATCCGGTGCCGCAGGCGCTGGTTCTGACCGCCATCGTCATCAGTTTCGCTACCACCGCGCTGTTTCTGGTGGTGATGATCGCATCGCGCGGCTTCACAGGCACCGATCATGTGGACGGGCGCGAAAAGGGGCCGCAATGAACCCGCATCTGATCATCGCGCCGATCCTGATCCCCTTCGTCGCGGGCGCGCTGATGCTGCTCTATGACGACCGTCAGAGGGTGGCCAAGTTCTGGCTGAGCCTGATCTCGGTCGGGCTGGTGCTGGCAGGCGCTGTACGGCTGATGGTCCATGCGGGCGCGGATCAGGGGCCTGCCGTCTATCTGTTGGGCGATTGGGCAGCGCCCGTGGCCATCGTGCTGGTGCTGGACCGGCTGGCGGCGCTGATGCTGGTTCTGACGGCGGTGCTGGCGCTGGCCTCGCTGGTCTATGCCCGCGCCTCGTGGCACCGGCAGGGGCAGCATTATTTCTCGCTGTTCCAGTTTCTGCTGATGGGGCTGAACGGGGCCTTTCTGACCGGCGATCTGTTCAACCTGTTCGTGTTCTTCGAGGTGCTGCTGGCGGCCTCCTATGGGTTGCTGCTGCATGGGTCGGGGCGGGCGCGGGTGCAGGCGGGGCTGCATTACATCGCGATCAATCTGGGAGGATCGCTGTTGTTCCTGCTGGGGGTCAGCCTGATCTATGGCCTGACCGGCACGCTGAACATGGCGCAGCTGGCAACGATGATGCCGCAGATCCCCGGCGCCGACCGGCCGCTGGTCCATCTGGGATTCGGACTGCTGGGCATCGCCTTTCTGATCAAGTCGGGCAGCTGGCCCCTGTCCTTCTGGTTGCCCAATGCGTACGAGGCCGCCCCTGCCCCGGTCGGCGCGATGTTCGCGATCATGACCAAGCTGGGCGTCTATGCGATCCTGCGCCTTGGGATGCTGATGCTGGGCGCGGGGGCGGGCGCATCGGCCGGATACGGGGCTGTGGTGCTGGTGGCGCTTGGGCTGGCGACGGTGATCTTTGGGATGATGGGCGTGCTGGCCTCGCGCGCGCTTGGACGGATCGCGGCGCATTCGGTGATCGTGTCGTCGGGGACGGTGCTGGCCGTGGTGGGCTTTGCGCTGGCGGGCGGCGGCACCGGACTGCTGGCCGGGGCGCTGTATTACATGGTCGGATCGACGCTGGCGGTCGCGGCGCTGTTCCTGCTGGTCGAACCCGCCACCCGCGACGATGGCGGCATCGCCGCGATGCTGGCCCTGACCGCCGAGATCTATGGCAGCGATCCCGGCGGGGCCGAGGGGCCGGACACGCCCGACGGCCCGGCTTTGCCCGCCGGTCGCGCGCTTCTCAGCCTGTGCTTTGCCGCCTGCCTGCTGGCGCTGGCGGGCCTGCCGCCCCTGCCCGGCTTCATCGGCAAGCTGGTGATGGTGCAGGGGGCGCTTGGCGGTCCTGCAGGCCTGTCGCCCGCGATGGTCTGGGGCTTTGTCGCACTGTTGCTGCTGTCGGGCTTTGCGACGCTGGTGGCGCTGGCGCGGATCGGCATCCAGACCTTCTGGGCCTCGGATGATGGCAACAGCCCGGTCATGGCGCTGGAGATCGCGCCCCCCTTAGCGCTGATCGCCCTGCTGGCAGTCTTGAGCATCGGGTCTGAACCCGCATTGCGCTATGCGGGCCTGACCGCCGCCGCACTGCAGGATCCCGCCGGCTATGCGACCGGCGTGTTGAACACACCGCGCACCGCCAAATCCCCCGCAGGCGTGCCCGAAACCGCATCGCCGTTGACCGGGGTCATGCCATGACGCGGCTGTTTCCCCATCCGGTCCTGACGGTCCTTCTGACGCTGATGTGGATGGTGCTGACCGCGTTTTCGGTCGGACATCTGCTGCTGGGCGGGGCGCTGGCGGTGCTGGCCGCGCGGACCATGGCGGCGCTGCATCCCGAAACCCCGCCCCTGCGCAACTGGCGCCTGATGCCGCGCCTGGCGGGGCGCATCTTCGTGGATGTCATCCGGTCGAACATCGCCGTCGCCCGGCTGATCCTGACCGAGGGCTGGGCATCGGACCGGCAGGGCGCCTTTGTCGAACTGCCCCTGACGCTGCGCAGCCCCTCGGCCCTTGCGGTGCTGGCGATCGTGCTGACCGCCACGCCCGGCACGGCCTGGGTGGAATATGTGTCCGACAGCGGCACGCTGGTCCTGCATGTCTTCGACGGGGCCGAGGCCGATCATTACCGCGCGGTCATCCGCGACATCTATGAACCCATGCTGCAGGAGATTTTCGAATGAGCGGGACGATCCTGATCATCGCCCTTGGCTATGCCCAGCTGGCACTGGCGCTGGCGGCCTGTCTGGCGGGGGTGCGCATCCTGCGCGGGCCGCGCGCGCAGGACCGCATTCTGGCGCTGGACACGTTCTATATCGCTATGATGCTGCTGTTGCTGGTCACCGGCATGCGGCTGAATTCGCTGTTCCTGTTCGAGGCGGCGATGATCATCGCGCTGATGGGCTTTGTCTCCTCGGTCGCGCTGGCCAAGTTCCTGTTTCGCGGCGAGGTGATCGAATGACCGGGCTGGACGGCGTGCCCCTGTGGCTGGCGGTGCCGGTGGCGGTGCTGGTCGTGCTGGGATCGACCCTGACGCTGATCGGCGCCTATGGCTTTCTGCGGCTGCCCAGCTTTTACGACCGCCTGCATGCGCCGACTCTGGCGACCAGCTGGGGCACGGGCGGGGTCATTCTGGCATCCATGCTGCTGGCCAGTTTCCATCAGGACCGGCCGATCCTGCACGAATTGCTGGTCGGGCTGGCGCTGTCGGCCACCGTGCCGGTCACGCTGATGCTGCTGGGCCGCGCCGCCCTGCATCGCGACCGGGCCGAGCGGTCGCCGACCCTGCCCGAGCATCTGCAACGGCGCGACCCCTGACGGCTGACCCGGCGGTGACAGCCCCGCTCAGGCGGCGCAGACCCGCCAGATCACGTCGCCCACATCGTCGGCCACCAGCAGCGATTTGCCATCCGCGCCGATCGTGACACCCACCGGACGGCCATAGGCATGGCGTTCGTCGTCAGACAGAAACCCCCACAGGATATCGCGGGGCGGTCCCGACGGGCGTCCATCCGCAAAGGGCACGAAGATCACCCGATAGCCGCTGAGGGTGGACCGGTTCCACGACCCGTGCTGGCCGATCACCATGCCTGCGGGAAAGCCGGGCAGCGTCCCCTCGGGCATCCAGCACAGACCAAGCGAGGCGGTATGCCCGCCAAGCGCGTAATCGGGCCGGATCGCGCGGGCCACCATCTGCGCATCCTGCGCCACGCGGTCGTCCACCGTCTGTCCCCAATAGCAATAGGGCCAGCCGTAAAACCCGCCATCCTGAACCGAGGTCAGGTAATCCGGCGGCGTCTCGTCGCCCAGACCGTCGCGTTCGTTCACCACCGTCCACAATGCGCCGGTGGCAGGTTCCCATGCCATGCCAACAGCGTTGCGCAGACCGCTGGCAAAGATGCGGGACTGTCCGCTGGCCAGATCCAGTTCCCAGATTGCGGCGCGGCCTTCCTCGGTCGCCATGCCCTTGTCGGCGATATTGGTCAGCGATCCGACCCCGGCATAGATCTTGCGGCCATCGGGCGACACGATCAGGCTGCGCGTCCAATGCCCGCTTGGCTTGAAATCGACCAGCCTGCGGCCCGGTCCGGTCAGCTGCGTGGCGCCTTCGGGGTAATCAAAGGCCACGATGCCGTCGGTATTGCCGACATAAAACGTGCCATCGACCAAGGCCATGCCGAAGGGCTGGTTCTGGCCGGTCAGGAAATCATGGCGGGTTTCGGCCACGCCATCGCCATCGGCATCGCGCCACAGGCTGATGCGATTGGCGCTGACACCGATGGCCTTGGCCCGGCGCATCGTGGCCTGCGTCGCGTGATCCATCGGCGTTTTCGGCGCCGAGGGCTGTTCCTTGGATTCGGCCACCAGCACGTCGCCATTGGGCAGAACCTCGATCCAGCGGGGGTGATCCAGACCGCTGGCAAAGGCATTCACCGCCAGCCCCGGCGCCGCCGAGGGCACATGCCCCTTGGCCCAGCCCTGCGCGGTCGGCATCTTCAGCGTCATGATGCCTTGTTTGCGGGCATCGGGAATCTGGGGCGCATCGCCGACTGCCTTCGTCTTGGGCGCGGAAAAGCGCCGCAAGGCCACCATCGTGCCGCCGACCATTGCCGTCGCCCGTGCCATGAAATCCATGTTTTTCCCCATCCCTGTGTTGTTGCGGCACTCTAGCGCCCGCATCGCCAAGGTCAAACGCCCATCTGGCAGGCGGCGCGGGGCCTTTTGGCGCAGGCCAAGCCTGCGAGGCGATTAAATCCAGCCGCTGGATTTAATCGAACGGGATTTCAATTCCATTCCGTGCGTCATATTATGTCGCCAAGGAGCCCAAGATGGAAACATCCCGCATTACCTATCTGTTCGATCCGCTCTGTGGCTGGTGCTATGGCGCGTCGGATATCATCGTTCAGCTGGCCGCGAAAAAGGGGCTCAGCGTGGTTCTGATGCCATCGGGGCTGTTTTGCGGCTGGAACGCACTGCCGATGGACGATGCGATGGCGTCCCATTCATGGAAGACCGATCAGCGCATCGCCCGGCTGACCGGCAAAACCTTCAGCGCGGATTATCACAGCCGCATTCTGGGCGATCGCAAGGGCCGGGTCGATTCGCGGCTGGCCACGGCGGCACTGACTGCGGTGTCGCTGACCGATCCGGAGCAGGAACTGACGGCCCTGCGCAGGATTCAGACCGCCCGGTTTATCGAGGGTCGCGACGTGACCTCGGGCGCGGTGCTGCATCAGATCCTGACGGATCTGCAGCTGGGCCGGGCGGCGCAGATGGTGCAGGACGCCCCGCCTGCGCTGGCGCAGACCAGCCGCGACCGGATCGTGGCGTCCGAGGCGCTGATGGCGCGGCTTGGCGCCAGCAGCGTCCCGGCGCTGGTCATCGGCGATGATACCGGCCAGCGCCTGATCACCACCGACGTGATGTTCGAAAATCCCGACCTTGTGACGCGGCTGTCGCCAGCCTGGGGTCATACGCACTGACCGTCAGGCGCGGATGGGCCGCGCGAAAAGGGTCAGGCTACATCTGGCAGTCACCACCGAAATTGTCCTGATAATCGTCAAAGATCTTTTCGACGATCGAGGTGGCATAGCTGCCATCCTCGCGCTGGACCACCTTGGTCAGATAGAAATCCTGAATCGGGAAATGGTTGTCGCCGAAACTGAAATCGCCGCGCAGGGATGTGAAATCGGCCTGTTTCATCGCGGCGCGCAGGGCGTCGCGGTCGTCCAGCCGTCCCTCGGTCAGGCGAATGGCGCTGTCGATCAGCATGGCCGCATCATAGGCCTGCATGGCAAAGGTCGCCGGAACGCTGCCATATTCCGCGATGAAGCTTTGCGTGAACTCGGCTGTTTCCGGCGTGTCCAGATCGGGCGCCCAGTTCGACCCGGCCAGAAAGTCCAGCGCCGCCGCGCCCTGTGCGGGCAGGGTCGATTCGTCCACCGTGAAGGCCGACAGGAACGGGATGCTCTCCATCCCCGCCTGGCGGTACTGGCGGACCAGATTGACGCCCATGCCGCCGGGCATGAAGGCATAGACCGCATCGGGCTGCATGGCAGCAATCTGCGCCAGCTCGGCCGAGAAATCCAGATGGCCAAGCGGCACGAACAGTTCTGACGCGACGGTGCCGGAATACGAATGCCGGAACCCGGTCATCGCATCCTTGCCCGCCTGATAGTTGGGCGCGATCAGGACCACGGTCTCGAAGCCCTGATCCTGCGCGTAGCGGCCCGATACCTCGTGGATCTGGTCGTTCTGATACGAGGTGACGAACAGGTCGGGGTTGCATTCCGCACCCGCAAGGCTGGACGTCCCGGCATTGGTCGACACCATGATCGCGCCGCCTTGCGTCACTGGCGGCAGGATCGCGTAAAGCACGTTGGAAAAGATCGGGCCGACGACGAAATCCACCTGATCACGCTCGACCAGCTCGCGGGCGCGGGCGACGGCGATGTCGGGCTTTTGTTCGTCATCGATGATGATGATCTCGGCCTCCAGCCCGCCAAGACTGCCGCCCAGCTTTTCCATGGCCAGCAAAAAGCCGTCGCGGGACTGTTCGCCCAGCACGGCTGCGGGGCCGGACAGCGTGTAAAGCAACCCGATGCGGACCTTGCCATCGGTGCTGGCGGCCCCGGCGGGAAGCGCGGCGGCCATGGCGAGCATGGCGGCGGTGACGGTTGCGGTGATTTTTGTCATTTTTATATGTCCCTGTTGGTCGTCAAAGGTTCAGGCGGCGGGCGGCGGCAGGAAATCGACATCGTAAAGGGCGGCCAGACGCACCACCTCGGCGGGGTCGGGCACATTGTCGATGGCGACGAACAGCTGCCACAGATTGGCGGTGGGCGAGACCCAGAACAGGCAGCTCGCCTCGGCACCCGAGCGGTTGAAGATGCCGTGCACGCCGTTCTGCGGCATGCGCACCAGATCGCCGGGACCGGCCTTTTGCGGGGCGGCGCCGTCCATCTCCAGCTCCAGCTGGCCGGTCAGGACATAGATGAATTCGTCCTGCGTGGTATGCACATGCGGCGGCACGAAGGTGCCATGCGGCAGGGTCGCGTGCCATGACATGGAACTGTCGCTGCGATGCTTGGGCACATAGGTCTGGCCCAGAATGTTCCAGACGATGCCATCGACAGAGGTTTCGGCGCTGGTGATGCCTGCGGTCAGGGTGGTCATGGGGTGTTCCTTTCAGATTGGGATCTCAGGCGTGGCGCAGGCGGGTCTGGTCAGTGCCAAAGCCTGCGGTGGTGGCATAGCCGCGCACGATCGCCTCGCGCTCGGGCCAAGGGATCACGGCGTCCAGATCGGCAAAGCCGTCGGGGGCGCGGCGTTCGACCTCGTCGATGACGCCTTCGGGGCCGCCCTTGCGGTTCAGCGCCACGATCTGCGCCGTGGCCGGACGGCGTGCCGCGTCATAGGCGGCCAGCGCGGCCGCGACATCGCCGCCCCCGGTCTGCTGACCGGCCAGCAGATCGGCCAGCGCGCGTGCGTCCAGAATCGCCTGACTGGCCCCGTTCGAGCCGACCGGATACATCGGATGCGCGGCATCCCCCAGCAGGGTGACGCGGCCCCGGCTCCAGTCCGGCAGGGGATCGCGGTCGCACATGGGATAGCGGAAATATTCGGGCGTGGCGCGGACCAGCGCGGGCAGGTCGATCACATCGACGCCAAAGGCCTGCGCCAGCGGCATGACCTCGGCTTCGGTGCCGCGCCGGTTCCAATCCTCGCGCCCCGGCGCCTCGGCCCCGTCCGCGGCGATGCGCGACGTGATCACCCAGTTCATCAGCACCCGGCCCGGTGCGGTGCCGGGCGCGATGGGATACAGCACCAGCTTGGTCGTGAACCCGCCCGCGACGATCATCGTCGTGCCATCGCCATAGGCAGGGTATTCCGTCGCGCCGCGCCACATCATCACGCCGTTCCAGCGCAGGCCCGGCCCGTCCGGATGCAGCTGCGCCCGGATGCGCGAATGCACCCCGTCCGCGCCGATCAGCACATCGCCCCGGACCGGATCGCGGTCCCGCAGATGCAGCGTCACCCCCGCCCCATCCTGCGCAAAGCCGGTCACGACATGCCCCGGTCTGACCGCATCGGCGCCCAGCCTGCTGGTGACGGCGCGGTGCAGCATCGCCTGCAACCGGCCCCGATGGATCGAGAATTGCGGCACGTCATGGCCGCCCGCCAGCCCCCGCGCCTCGCGCCAGATCTCTTGGCCCTGACGGGTCAGATAGACCATCTCGCTGGTGCGCAGCGCGATGCGGTCCAGATCGGGCAGCAGGTCCAGCAGGGCCAGTTCCCGGATCGCATGGGGCAGGACGTTGATGCCGACGCCCAGCTCGGCCAGCGCGGGCGCGGCCTCGTACAGGCGGCAGGCGATGCCGCGACGATGCAACATCAGCGCCGTGGTCAGCCCGCCGATCCCGGCTCCGGCAATCATCACGTCCATGGCACTCTCCTGCTGCTGACCCGGTGGTTGCCCTCAGGCTGCGGCCTGTCCCTGCCCCGGCGCTATCTCCACAGCGCCAGGCTGTCGGCACAGCGCCATCGCGGCACTGATTTTTCGCGGCCTGCCGATGCGGGCGGCAGCATGGCCGAAAACTTTACACCTGAAGTTTCCCTTTGATCATGGCCGGGCTGTGCTAGGTGTCACATCCCATGTGATTATACGGCCTCTTCCTGAACAGGTCCGGCCTTTGTTTTTGCCAGTCCTTGAGCGCATCAATGGGCGTTCGGCCCTTCAGCACTGATTGCGGGAGCTGACCGTTG
>NZ_RQRT01000056.1 GCF_004335005.1 Paracoccus nototheniae
GTCGTCGATGCCTGCTTGTGAAGAGAGATCAGCATCCTCGCCTCCCGTCCCGAAACTCGGCCAGGATCGATCTTGCCACGAAGAACGCGGTCCGGCGAGGGTCTATGTGATCATCCGGGATGGAACACCTAGGTTTCGCCGCATCGGTTGGCTGACCTACAAGGAGTCGGGGATGGATCACGCACCGCTGTGGCGCCGGTCGGATTCGCTGGACGAATTCGCGATGACCATGTCGGGCCTGCTGCGCCCCTGCAAGGTTCAGGGCCGCGCGCGCACCCGCTATCGCACCGAGGTGCTGCATGGCAGGCTGGGACAGGTGGGGCTGACCACCGTATCCCTTGGCGGCGAGGCGCAGGTCCGGGTCTCGGCGGAAAAGGGCATCTCGCTGCTGCAGATCCCGCTGCGGGGGGCGTTTTCGGCCACCGACCGGTATGGGGGACAGATGCAGTTCGCCGAAGGCCGCGCCGCGCAGATCGTCGGTCCCGACAGCGAGATCCAGCTGGATTTCCGCCCCGACACCCGGATGCTGATCGTGGATCTGTGCGCCCCGCAGCTGGAGGCCATCGGCGGGCGCGCCCTGTTCTCGCGCGTGGCCCGCGACCGGCCCGCCATGCCGCTGACCGGTCAGGGGGCCGCGCGGCTGCTGCGCCTGCTGGATTTCCTGCTGGCCGAGGTCGGCGCAGGCACCCCCCACCCCGAGGCCGATCTGCGTCTGGAACAGGCATTGATCCTGTTGATCGGGGCGTTTCTGCAAACAGAAGCCCCCGATCCGGCGCGCCCTGTCGGGCCGCTGCCCCTGTCCCTGCGCCGGGCCGAGGGGTTCATGGCGGCGCATCTTGATCTCGACCTGACGCCCGCCCGGATCGCCGAGGCCGCGGGCACCAGCCTGCGCAGCCTGCACCGGGTCTTTCGCACCCACCGGGCGACGACACCGCTGCTGGCGCTGAAATCCATGCGTCTGGACCGCGCGCGGGACGAGATCGCGGCCGGGCGCGTCGGCGGTGACGGGCTGACCGGTCTGGCCCTGCGCTGCGGGTTCAATCACATGGGTCTGTTCGCGGCGGATTTCCGGCAGCGCTTTGGCCAACTGCCGTCCCGCATGGCACAGGATCGCCGCCAATCGCGGCAGGTTTGATTTAAGCCTGAAATTGATGGGATGCTCCGCAGCAGGTGCTGCTTGTCGTTCGGGCAGTCCTCGGCAAGCTTTTCCGTCGATCGCCGCAAGATCCGAACATTCTGCTTGGGGTGCGACAATTTTTCTTGCGTGGCAGAAGTTTTATGTATGAAACTGTTGAGAACTGATCCGGACAAGGTCAGACCCCCAACAGGAGCCCCTTTCGATGCGCAAACTGGCCCTTTCGACCAGCCTTCTGCTGACCACCGCCACCATGGCCCTGGCGGATGATCCCGTCAGGATCGGCGTTCTTCTGACCCTGTCCGGCCCGCCTGCGGTGTTGGGCGAACATGCCCGCGACGGCATCCTTCTGGCCGAAAAGATGCTGGAGGGGAAAATCGGCGGGCGCGAGGCCCAGATTATCGTCGTCGATGACGAGGGCAAGCCCGACATCGCCGCCCAGAAGGCCCGCGAACTGGTCGAGGGGCAAGGCGTCGATTTCGTCATCGGCCCGATCTTTTCCAACATCATGACCGCGATTGCCGCCCCCGTGACCTCGGCAGGCGGCATTCTGGTGTCGCCGAATGCCGGACCATCCAGTTTCGCGGGCGCCGAGTGCAACCCCGACATCTTTGTCGTGTCCTATCAGAACGACCAGATGCCGCAGGTTCTGGCCGAACACATGAACCGCGAGGGGATCGAGACCGCCTATCTGCTGGCCCCCAATTATCAGGCCGGACAGGACAGTCTGAACGGCTTCAAGTCGCTGTTCAAAGGTCAGGTTCTGGGCGAGTTGTATGTCCCCTTGGGCCAGCTGGATTTCTCGGGTGAACTGGCGCAGATCGCGGCGGCGGGGCCGCAGGCGGTCTATACCTTCATGCCGGGCGGCATGGGCGTCAATCTGGTGCGGCAATGGTCGCAGGCGGGGCTGTCGGGCATTCCGATGATGTCGGCCTTTACCGTGGACGAAACCACACTGCCCGCCGAACAGGACGCGGCCCTTGGCATGCTGACCGGGTCGAACTGGGCGCCCGATCTGGACACGCCCGGCAATGCGGAATTCGTCACCGCCTTCAAGACCGATTACGGGCGGGTGCCGTCGCTTTATGCGGTGGGCGGCTATGACGCGATGATGCTGATCGACAGCGCCGTCGCCGCCGCCGGGACCGAGGACCGCGACGCCCTGCGCGCGGCGCTGAAGGCCGCCGATTTCGACAGCCTGCGCGGCAGCTTCGCCTTTTCGTCCAACAATTTCCCCATTCAGGATTTCTACCTGACAGAGGCGATCAAGGATGACGAAGGGTTCTATCGCACCTCGGTCGTGGAAAAGGTCTTTACCGCCGCAGCCGACCCTTACGTGGCCCAGTGCCCGCTGGACTGATCGTCCCCGCCCCGGTCCCTGCCCCCGTGCGGGTGACCGGGGCGTCGCCCTGACGAGGATACGGAATGTTTAACCTTTTCCTGCTGCAACTGCTGAATGGCGCCCAGTTTGGCATCCTGCTGTTTCTGGTCGCCGCCGGCCTGACGCTGGTCTTTGGCATCATGGATTTCATCAATCTGGCGCATGGCGTGCTGTATATGGTCGGCGGCTATGTGATGGCGATGATGATCGGGGTCACCGGCCATTTCTGGCTGTCGCTGGCCTTGGTCCTGCCCGTCACGCTGGCCGTGGGGCTGGTGCTGGAGGTGCTGGTCTTTCGCCGCCTCTATGACCGGTCGCATCTGGATCAGGTGCTGGCGACCTTTGGTCTGGTGCTGGTCTTGACGGAACTGGTCAAGATCCTGTGGGGCTCGGCCCCCCTGTCGGTGCCGCTGCCCGAGATGCTGTCGGGATCGGTGCCGCTGGCCGGGCCGATGCGCTATCCCGTCTATCGGATCGCGGTGATCGCGGTCGGGCTGGGGGTCGCGCTTGGCCTGTGGTTCGTGATCGCGCGGACCCGGGTCGGCATGCTGCTGCGGGCGGGGGCGGCCAACCGGGCGATGGTGTCGGCCCTCGGGGTCAATATCAACGCGCTGTTCATGCTGGTCTTTGCCATGGGCGCGATGCTGGCGGGCTTTGCCGGGGCGATCGTGTCGCCGATCCTGTCGGTCGATCCGGGCATGGGTGACAGCATCCTGATCCTGACCTTTGTGGTGATCGTCATCGGCGGCGTCGGATCGGTCAAGGGCGCCTTTTTCGCAGCCCTTCTGGTCGGCATCACCGACACGCTTGGCCGCATGTTCGGCCCGATCCTGCTGAATGCGGTGATGGAGCCGTCGGCTGCCGCTCAGGCCGGGCGCACCATCGCGCCGATGCTGGTCTATATCCTGATGGCGGCGGTGTTGTTCTGGCGCCCCGCTGGCCTGTTCGGGCGGAGCGTGGCGCGATGACCGACATCGCCCCCGCCCTGTCCGCCCCCCGCAGCCGTCTGGCCGGTCGGCTGAAGATTGCCCTCGCGATATTCGCGGTCATGGCCGTGGTCCCGCCGCTGGCCACAGCGATCGGAGAGCCGTTCCTGATCGTCATCGCCACGCGCATGATGATCTTTGCCATCGCCGCTTTGTCGCTGGATCTGATCCTGGGCTATGGCGCGATGGTGTCCTTTGGCCATGCCGCCTATCTGGGGTTCGGCGCCTATGCGGTGGCGATCCTGTCGCGGGCGGGCATCGACGATCTGATGGTCCAGATCGTCGCCGGGATGGCGGTCTCGGCGCTGTTCGCGGTCGTGACGGGCGCCATCTCGCTGCGCACGCGCGGGGTCTATTTCATCATGATCACGCTGGCTTTCGGGCAGATGGCCTATTTCTTCTTCGTGTCCTTTTCGGCCCTGGGCGGCGATGACGGGGTGGCGCTGGCGGGGCGGTCGACCCTGCTGGGCCTGCCCTTGCTGCAATCGGCGCAGGGGCTGTTCTATACCACGCTGATCCTGCTGGTTCTGGTCTTTGCGGGCCTGTATCGGCTAACCCTGTCGCGGTTCGGGCGGGTGCTGACCGGGACGCGGGAAAACGCGCTGCGGATGCAGGCGATCGGGTTCCGGGCCTTTCCCTATCAGCTGACCGCCTATGTCATCGCGGCCTGCCTCTGTTCGGTGGCGGGGGTGCTGCTGGCCAATCAGGCGATCTATGTCTCTCCGGCCTATATGGGCTGGCACCGGGCAGGAGAGCTGATCGTGATGCTGGTGCTTGGCGGGGTCGGCAGCCTGACCGGCGCCCTGACCGGCGCGCTGGTCACCGTCGCGCTGGAAGAGGGACTGGCCCGCTGGTCCGAACATTGGCGGCTGGCCTTCGGCCTGATCCTGGTGGGGGTGGCGTTGTTTTCGCCCGGCGGGCTTTCGGGGTTGCTGGCACGCATGACCATGGGCAGGGACAAGTCATGACCGGACCGCTGCTGCAGGTGCAGAACCTGAACAAGGCTTACGGCGCGCTGAAGGTGACGCAGGATGTGTCGCTGGACGTGCACGAGCATCAGATCCACGCCATCATCGGCCCCAATGGCGCGGGCAAGACGACGCTGATCGCACAGCTGTCGGGCCAGTTGCGCCCTGACAGCGGGCGGGTGATCTATGCGGGGGCCGACATCACCGGCCTTGATATGGCAGCACGGGTGGGTCGGGGGCTGGCGCGGTCGTTCCAGCTGACGACCCTGCTGCCCGGCTTCAGCGCGCTGGACAATGTGGCTTTGGCCGTACAGGCGCGGGCCGGGTCGTCCTTTCGGTTCTTTCGGCCCGCGGCGGCGGAACGCGCGCTGAACGACCGGGCGATGGAATGTCTGGAGGATGTCGGCCTGTCGGGCCGCGCCGACCGGCTGGCAGGATCGCTGAGCCATGGCGAAAAGCGCCAGCTTGAAATGGCCGTGGCGCTGGCGACCGAGCCGCGCCTGCTGCTGCTGGACGAGCCTCTGGCCGGAACCGGGCATGAAGAGGCCGCCGAACTGGTCACGCTGTTCCGGCGGCTGAAACCCCGGGTGACGATGATGCTGATCGAACATGACATGGATGCGGTCTTTGCACTGGCCGATTGCGTGTCCGTGCTGGTCTATGGCCAGATCGTGGCCAGCGGCGATCCCGCATCGGTGCGCGCCGACCCGCAGGTGCGCGCCGCCTATCTGGGCGAAGAGGAGACCGCGCCATGCTGACCGTCGAAGGCTTGCAGGCATCCTATGGCGACAGCCGGGTGCTGTTCGGCATCGATCTGAGCGTCGCGCAGGGCGAGGTGGTGACCCTGCTGGGCCGCAACGGCATGGGCAAGACGACCACGGTGCGGTCGATCTTTGGCCTGCTGCGCCCGCAGGGGGGCCGGGTGTCGGTGAACGGACGCGACCTGACGGCGGCCTCGCCGCATCTGGTGGCGCGCGCCGGGCTGGGGCTGGTCCCCGAGGGGCGGCAGATCTTTGCCCCCCTGTCGGTCGAGGAAAACCTGATCGCCACCGCCCGCAGGCGCGGCCACGCCAAATGGACGCTGGACAAGGTCTATGGCCTGTTCCCCCGGCTACGCGAACGCCGCCGCAACATGGGCGATCAGCTGTCGGGCGGTGAACAGCAGATGCTGGCCGTGGGCCGCGCGCTGATGACCAACCCGGCGCTGATCGTGCTGGACGAGGCGACCGAGGGGCTGGCCCCGCTGATCCGGGACGAGATCTGGTCCTGCCTGCGCCATCTCAAGGACGAGGGCGAGGCGATCCTGGTCATCGACAAGAACATCGACGCCCTGTCGCGGCTGGCCGACCGGCATGTCGTCATCGAAAAAGGCCGCGTCGTCTGGACCGGCAGCACCGCCGACCTGATCGCCACGCCCGAGGTCAAGACCCGCTTTCTGCAGGTCTGACGCCAGCCCGCCCCGTCAAGGGGCCGGATCACGCGCACATATTATAGGCCTGAAATATCAAGGCTTAAAACGAATGACATCACTCGCCATACGGGGAAAGCCATCCATGCTCGGTCTGACCACCCATACGGATACGTTCTGCCGCGACAACCTGCCGCCGCCAGACCGCCAGCCGGTCTTTCTGCTTGACGGGTTCGATTACCCCGAGACGCTGAATGCGGCGGTCGAGCTGACCGACCGCATGGTCGAACGCGGCTTTGGCGACCGGATCGCGCTGATCGGTCAGGGACGCAGCCGCACCTATGCCGAGCTGGCCGACTGGACCAGCCGCATCGCCCGCGTGCTGGTCGAGGATCATGGCATCCGCCCCGGCAACCGCATCCTGATCCGCGCGCCCAATACCCCCGCGCTGGTCGCCTGCTGGCTTGGCGCGACCAAGGCGGGGGCGGTGGTGGTCAACACCATGCCGATGCTGCGCAAAAAGGAACTGCTGCAGCATACCGAAAAAGCGCAGATCACCCTGGCCTTGTGCGACATGCGGATGCTGGACGAGATGCAGGCCTGCATGGCCGAAAGCGCCCATCTGACACGGATCGTCGGCTTTGATGGCACTGCCGCGCTGGATGGCGATCTGGACCGCGCCGCGATGGCCAAGCCCGCCGGCCCATTCTGGGTCGAGACCGGGCGCGACGACGTGGCGCTGCTGGGCTTCACCTCGGGCTCGACCGGGGTGCCCAAGGCGACCATGCATTTCCACCGCGACCTGATGATCATCGCCGACGGCTATGCACGAGAGGTTCTGGACGTGCAGCCGGACGATATCTTCGTCGGCTCTCCGCCCTTGGCCTTTACCTTTGGGCTGGGGGGGCTGGCGATCTTTCCGCTGCGCTTTGGCGCCTCGGCGGTGCTTCTGGAACGCGCCTCGCCCGCCGAGATGATCGGCATCATCCAGTCGCATCGCGCCACGATCTGCTTTACCGCCCCCACCGCCTATCGCGCCATGCTGGCCGCGATGGAAGAAGGCGCCGATCTGTCATCCCTGCGCTGCGCCGTCTCGGCGGGGGAAACCCTGCCCGCGCCGGTCTTTGACGCCTGGCTGGCGCGCACCGGTCTGCCGCTGCTGGACGGCATCGGCGGAACCGAGATGCTGCACATCTATCTGTCGAACCGGCTTGGCGATGCCCGCCCCGGCGTGACCGGCAGGCCGCTGACCGGCTATCAGGCCAAGATCGTCGACGACACGATGACCGAGGTGCCGCGCGGCACCCCCGGTCATCTGGCGGTGCGCGGTCCGGTCGGCTGCCGCTATCTGGATGACGACCGCCAGACCGCCTATGTGCGCGACGGCTGGAACCTGCCCGGCGACACCTTCGTGCAGGATCAGGACGGGTATTTCCATTTTTCGGCACGCTCGGACGATATGATCGTGTCGTCGGGCTATAACATCGCCGCCCCCGAGGTGGAATCGGCCCTGCTGGCGCATGATGACGTGGCCGAATGCGCCGTGATCGGCGCGGCGGACGAGGCACGGGGCATCATCGTGCAGGCCCATATCGTGCTGCGCCCCGGCGTTTCCGCCGATGCCGCCAAAGCCGTCGAGCTGCAGGATTTCGTCAAGCGCACCATCGCGCCCTATAAATACCCCCGCTCGGTCATCTTCGCAGCCGCTTTGCCCCGGACGGAAAGCGGCAAGATCCAGCGGTTCCGCCTGAAGCAGCCACCCTCGGCCAGCGGGGGTGCGTCCTGATGTTCCCCCCGATCACGGATTGGGACGCCGCCTATGACAATGCCCCCGCGATTCCCGACGGGGCCTCATGGCCGGGGCGGTGGATCGAACCGGCGCGGGATTTTCGGCAGGCGATGATGGCCCAGGGGCGGGCGCGGCTGGATCTGGCCTATGGTCCCGGCGCGCGCAACCGGCTGGATCTGTTCCTGCCCAAGGGGACGCCCAAAGGGCTGGTCGTCTTTGTCCATGGCGGGTTCTGGATGGCGCTGGATCGCAGCTTCTGGTCGCATCTGGCGGCGGGGCCGCTGGCGCATGGCTATGCGGTGGCGATCCCGGAATACACGCTGTGCCCACAGATCCGCATCGCGGGCATTACGACGGAAACCGGCGCGGCCATCACCGCCGCCGCCGCGATGGTGGCAGGCCCGCTGCGGCTGGCCGGGCATTCGGCGGGCGGGCATCTGGTTACGCGGATGGTCAGCGCGACCTCGCCGCTCGGGGCTGGGTTGCGGGACCGGATCGCGGGGGTGATGTCGATTTCCGGCCTGCATGATCTGCGCCCGCTGCGCGCCACATGGCGGCAGGCGACCCTGTCGATCGACGCGGCCGAGGCCCTGTCCGAAAGCCCGGCCCTGCTGGAACCGCTGCCCGGAACGCGGCTGACCTGCTGGGCAGGCGCGCGCGAGACGTCCGAGTTTCTGCGCCAGAACGCGCTGCTGGCCAATATCTGGCGGGGGCTGGGGGCGGCGACAGCGGTGGTCGAGGAACCCGACCGGCATCATTTCGACATCATCGACGGGCTCGCCGATCCCGACCATCCGATGATCCGCGCGCTGCTGGCCTGATCCGGCCCCGCCCTCAGGAATTGCTTGAAGTCTAAAATAAACACTGCCACAGTTCGGCCAGCGCGGCCCCATCCGCGCCCATCTGCAGGGGAGGCAATCCAGATGACCGACAAGATCGTGCCCGTGGTGACGCGGGGCAATGCGCTGGATGGCGCGACGCTGCAATCGGGCGATTGCGTGCGCCAGTCGGGTGTCAGCCCGCAGCACACGCCCGCACAGAACCTGTGGTTCGGGCGGGTCAGCAATGCGCCGGGCCACCGATCACCGCCCCATCACCATGCGCATTCGGAAACCGGCGGCTATGTGCTGTCGGGCCATGGGCGGATCTATTTCGGCGACGATTACGCCGAATTCATCGACATGTTCGAAGGCGATTTTGTCTTTGTCCCGCCCTTCATGCCGCATGTCGAGGTGAACATGAGCACGACTGACGACCTGGTCTGGCTGACCTGCCGTACGCCCGACAATCTGGTCACGAACCTTCCCGAGGTGCCCGATGCGGCGCTGGCCGGCTATCGTCGCGCCTGAGGCGCGGAAAGGACGAACGATGAAACTGCTTCGCTATGGTCCGCCGGGCGCCGAACGCCCCGGCATGCTGGACGGTGATGGCGCGCTGCGCGATCTGTCGGGCCTGCTGCCCGAGATCGACGGCGCCGCCCTGTCGCCCGCCACCCTGTCGCATCTGGCGGCGATCGATCCCGCCAGCCTGCCGCTGGTGCCGGGCACCCCGCGCATCGGCGCCCCGGTCGCGCGTCCGGGCAAGTTTCTGTGCATCGGCCTGAACTATGCCGATCACGCCCGTGAGACCGGCAAGGAACCCCCGACCGAGCCGGTGCTGTTTTCCAAGGCCACCAGCGCCTTCAGCGGCCCCGACGACGATGTGCAGATCCCCCGCGGATCGGACCGCACCGATTGGGAGGTCGAGCTGGGCATCGTCATCGGCACCCGCGCAAAATATCTGGACAAGGATGCGGCGCTGGATCACGTCGCGGGCTATGTCCTGATCAATGACGTGTCCGAGCGTCGCTTTCAGTCCGAACGGGGCGGCCAATGGACCAAGGGCAAAAGCCACGACACCTTCGGCCCGACCGGCCCCTGGCTGGTCACCAAAGACGAGATCGCGGATGTCCAGAATATCGATCTGTGGCTGGAGGTTGACGGCGAACGCCGCCAGACCGGCAACACCCGCACGATGATCTTTGGCGTGGCGCATCTGGTCTGGTACGTGTCGCAGTTCATGACGCTGGAGCCGGGTGACATCATCGCCACCGGCACGCCTCCGGGTGTGGGTCTGGGCATGACACCGCCCACCTTCCTGCGCGCGGGTCAGGTGGTGACGCTTGGCGCCACCGGTCTGGGCCAGCAGCGCCAGCGCATGGTTCCCGCATGAGCGGCGCGATGGACAGGCTGCGGGATGCGCTGACCGATCTGTCGGGCCGCACCGCCATCGTCACCGGCGGCGCCCGCGGTCAGGGCGCGGTCGAGGCCGAATTGCTGGCCACCGCAGGCGCCTTTGTCGTGATCTGCGACGTGCTGGCGGATGAAGGCCGGGCGCTGGCCGACCGACTGACGGCGGCGGGCCACGGCGCGGTGTTCCAGCCGCTGGACGTGACCCGGTCCGCCGATTGGGCGCAAGCGGTCGATCTGGCGCGCGACCGGACCGGGCGGCTGGATATCCTTGTGAACAATGCGGGGATTATCAACCGCAAGATCATCCGCGCCATGTCGGTCGAGGAATGGCGGCAGGTGATGGATGTGAACGCGACCGGCGCCTTTCTGGGCATCAAGACCGCCGCGCCGGTGATGGCGGCCTCGGGCGGGGGCAGCATCATCAACATCTCGTCCAATAGCGGGTTTTCGGGGCATTACGACCCGGCCTATACCGCGTCGAAATGGGCGCTGCGCGGGCTGACCCGCACGGCGGCGATGGAGCTGGCCGAGGATCGCATCCGCGTCAACGCCATCTGTCCCGGCCTGATCGTGACCGATCTGAACCGCAATTCCGCGCATCTGGGACCGATGATCGCCATGACCCCGATGGCCCGCCCCGGCGAGGCCGAAGAGGTCGCGCAGCTGGTGCTGTTTCTGGCATCCGACGCGTCGCGGTTCATCACCGGCGAGGATATCGTCATCGATGGCGGCTTTACGGCGGGCGCGGGCTATCGTCGCGTGGCCAAGGACACCGGGCTGCTTTGACGCCCCCCACCCTGCCCGCGCCCCGGGCAGGGATCACCGCTTGTGGCGGATGTCCAGCATGATCGAGATGCCGCGCGCCGCATCGACCTCGGCCACGTTTTCCAGCAATTCGTCGATCCAGCGCAGATGTTCGGCCACCATCTCGGTCATCAGCGCCTGACCTTCTGGGGTGATGCGCACCAGAAAGGCGCGGCGGTCGGCCTCGACCGTCTGGCGTTCGGCCAGACCGTCGGCCACCAGCCGGTCCACGACCCCGGTGACATTGCCGTTCGAGACGACCAGATACTGGGACAGCTCGCTCATCTTCATGCCATCGGGGGCGGCGTGCAGCGCGGCCAGAACGTCAAAGCGCGGCAGAGTGGTGTCGTACTGCGCCCGCAGCCGTTCGCGCAGCGCGCCTTCGACATGGCGGGTGGCCTTCAGCATCTGCAGCCACATGCGCAGCCGCTGCCGGGCCAGATGGTCATCGGTGATCTGGTGCCGGGCGTGCACATCCATGGTCGGTCTTTCCCCGCATCGTCGTTTTATTTCGTGTATCAAGTTTCACAGCCCGAGGCAAAGCGCGATTCCATTGGGGCGGTGCGATGGTACCGTGCCACAGAAACCGACAGGTTGAAGGATCGGGCAGGTTGCCGTCAGTCGGGGATGACGGCGGTCGCCTCGATCTCGATCCTGGCGGCGTCTTCCATCAGGGCGGTCACCTGAACCACGGCCATGGCGGGAAAATGGCGTCCGATCACCTCGCGATAGGCGGTGCCAAAGCCGCGCTGATTGGCCAGATATTCCTGTTTGTCGGTGATGTACCACGTCAGCCGGACCAGATGGTCGGGCCGCGCGCCCGCCTGATCCAGAACCGCGACGATATTGATCAGCGTCTGCCGGAACTGGCCCAGCATGTCCAGGTGATCCCATTCCTGCCGCGCGTTCCAGCCGATCAGCCCGCCGGTGACGACGATCCGACCCTGCGCCATCATCCCGTTGGCATAGCCCCGGGCGGGCATCCAGCCATCGGGTTGCAGGAACATATGGGGCGTGGGTGAGGTCATGGCAGGGTCTTTCGTCTCGACTGGAAAAATAATGGCGGGGGCGCAGCGATCAGATCTCGCCGCCCGCGACGGCGATGGCCTGACCGGTGATCATGTCCGATCCGGGGCCGCACAGCCATAACACGGTGCGGGCCACGTCCTCGGGGGGGACAAGGCGGCGCATGGGGTTCATCGCCTCCAGCGCGGCGCGGGCGTCCGCCGCGCTGCGCCCGGTGGCCTCGACGATGCCGGCGATGGATCTGTCGGTCATTTCGCTGTCCAGAAAACCGGGGCAGACGGCGTTGACGGTGATGCCCTTGCGCGCCAGTTCCGGGGCGACGGACCGCACCAGCCCCACCACCCCATGCTTGGCCGCCGCATAGGGCGCGACATAGGGATAACCCTTCAGCCCGGCGGTCGAGGCGATGGCGATCAGCCGTCCCCAGCCCTTGCCGCGCAAGGCCCGCGCACCCTCGCGCAGGGTCAGGAAGGTGCCGGTCAGGTTCACATCGATCATCCGGCGAAAGGCGTCCAGCTCGGTCCGTTCGAACGGCGCGCTGGCGGATGCCCCGGCATTGGCGATGACGATATCGGGCGCGGCCCCGGCGATGGCGGCAGCGATGGCGGGCTCGTCGGTGATGTCGCACAGCACGGCGCGGATGCCCGGATGGCGGGCGACGTCCTGCAGGGGTTCCTGCCTGCGCCCGCAGATCACCACCTGCGCCCCCGCATCGGCCAAGGCCCGCGCGATGGCCGCCCCCGCGCCGCTGCCGCCGCCGGTCACAAAGGCGGTCCTGCCCGCCAGCATCATGCGGGCGTCCGCGCGCGTTCGGCCAGTGTCAGGGCCTGACGGCGCCCGCCCTCATAGGGTTTGGGCCAGTCCTGATCGGCGTCGCCCAGATCCACGGCGGCATGCAGCGTCCAATAGGGATCGGCCAGATGCGGACGCGCCAGCAGCACCAGATCGGCCCGCCCCGCCATCAGGATCGAATTGACGTGATCGGCCTCATAGATATTGCCCGCGACCAGCGTGGGCAGGCCGACCTCGTTGCGGACCCGGTCCGCGAAGGGCACCTGAAACATCCGCCCATAGACCGGCTGTTCGGCCTTGTCGGTCTGGCCGGATGACACGTTGATCGCATCCGCCCCCGCATCGCGCAGCATCGCCGCGATGCGCACGGCCTCGTCCGGGGTCACGCCATCGTCACCCATCCAGTCATGGGCCGAGATGCGCACCGTCATCGGCTTGGCCGCAGGCCATGCCGCGCGCATCGCCGCAAAGACCCGCAGCGGGAACCGCATCCGGTTGTCCAGCGAGCCGCCATAATCGTCCGTCCGCCGGTTCGTCACCGGAGAGATGAACGAGGCCAGCAGATAGCCATGGGCGGCATGCATCTCGATCATGTCGAAACCTGCCGCATCGGCGGCCTGCGTGGCCTCAACGAACTGCGCGCAGACCCGGTCCATATCGCCGGGGTCCATCGCGCGCGGCACCGCATTGCCCGGCGCAAGCGGAATGGCCGAGGCCGAGATCAGCGGCCAGCCGCCCTGCTCCAGCGGTTTGTCCATCCCCTCCCATGCCAGACGGGTGGCGCCCTTGCGCCCGGCATGGCCGATCTGCGCGCAGATCCTGGCCGGGGTTTCGGCATGCACGAATTCGGTCAGGCGGCGCCATGCGGGCACCTGATCCGGGCCGATGCAGGGACAGCCCGGCGTGATCCGCCCGTCGGGGCTGACGCATAGCATCTCGGTAAAGACCAGCCCGGCGCCGCCCTTGGCGCGTTCGGCGTAATGGACGAAATGCCAGTCGGTGGGCATCCCGTCCTGGGCCTTGTATTGCGCCATGGGCGAGACGACGATCCGGTTCGCCAGCACCATGTCGCGCAGCGCAAAGGGGGCGAACATCGGGCGGCGGGTCGAATTGCTGCCCGCCTGCGCCTGAAACCACCGCTCGGCGGCGGCCAGCCAGTCGGGATCGCGCAGCCGCAGGTTTTCATGGCTGATGCGCTGCGACCGGGTCAGCAGGGCATAGGTGAACTGCATCAGGTCCAGATCCAGATGGCGGTCGATTTCCTCGAACCACTGGGTCGAATTTCGCGCAGCCGAGGTGACGCGCATCACCTGCAGCTTGCGGTCGTCCTGATAGCGTTGCAGCGCCTGCGCCAGCGGCTTGCCCGAATGCAGCTGATCGGCCAGCGCGATGGCGCTTTCCATGCCCAGCTTGGTCCCCGAACCGATCGAGAAATGCGCCGTGGCCGAGGCATCGCCCAGCAGCACCACATTGTCGAAATACCAATTTTCGCAGGTCACGCGCGGGAACCGGATCCAGGCCGAGCCGCGGATATGGCCCGCATTGGTCATCAGCGGATGGCCCCCCAGATGGCGGGCAAAGATCGTCTCGCACAGCGCCACGCTGTCCTGCTGGCTCAGCGTATCAAAGCCGAAGGCGCGATAGGTCTCAGGCCCGCATTCCACGATGAAGGTCGCGGTGTCATCGTCGAACTGATAGGCATGGGCCCAGATCCAGCCATGCTCGGTCCGCTCGAAGATAAAGGTGAAGGCGTCGTCGAATTTCTGCCGCGTGCCCAGCCAGACGAAATGGTTGCGCCCCAGTTCGGTCTGCGGCTGGAACCGGTCCTGATAGATCGCCCGCGTCCGTGAATTCAGCCCGTCTGCGGCGACGACCAGATCGAATTCATCCTTCAGCCCGGCGATGCGTTCGGGCGACAGTTCGGCCTGAAATTCCAGCCTGACGCCCAGATCCCGCGCGCGGTCCTGCAACAGCAGCAGCATCTTTTTGCGCCCGATGCCGCAGAACCCGTGCCCGCCCGAGGTCATCTGTTCATCGCCGCGCACGGTTTTCACGTCGTCCCAATAGGCAAAGCTGTCGCGGATCGCCTTTTCGCTGACCGGGTCGTTGCCGCCGAAATTCGACATGGTTTCATCCGACAGCACGACCCCCCAGCCAAAGGTGTCGTCGGCGCGGTTGCGTTCGTACAGGGTGATGTCATGGCCGCTGTCGCGAAGCTTCATCGAGATGGCGAAATACAGACCGGCAGGCCCGCCGCCCAGCACAGCAATCTTCATGACCAGACCTTTCCCCATTTGCCCGCAGGGGTCACCTTAGCGCGGCCCGAATATACTTCAAGACTAAAATATATTTCCGCCGAAGAACTGCCTTGGATCAGGCAGTCCTTGACCAACGGCCGATTGTTTATTCATACTTGAAACATGCTGCCCGCGCGCCCATTGGCGCCAGACACGAGGATTCCCATGCCCTTTACCATCCAAAAACCCATGCGCTTTGGCGATTGCGACCTGACTGGGATCGCCTATCACCCGGCCTATCTGTCGATGCTGGTCGATGTGAACGAGGCGATGTTCGCATCCTTTGGCGTGCCGTGGAAAGAGCTGATGTTCGACCGCCATCTGGGCCTGCCCACGGTGCGCATGAACATCCATTTCTCCAAGCCCGCCTTCTATGGCGACACGCTGGAATTCAACGTGCATGTCCGCAAGATCGGGCGATCCTCGCTGGATCTGTACACGGTCGTCACCGTCGAGGGGCAGGTGATCTGGACGATCGAACAGCTGATCGTCATGACCTCGACCAAGGATCACAAATCGCACCCCTGGCCCGATGATTGCCGCGCCGGGCTGGAACGCTATCTGGACGCGCCCGATGCGGTGGCACCGGCCTGAGGCCGGGCCCGTTGCCGGTTTCGCGGGCAGTCGCCGGGGCCGGGCGGCGATCGTGATCCGAATGGCTTGCCCGCGACGGGGCAGATGGTATCGTCGGGCGACCTTATCAGGAGTGTGCCGCGATCAACCCCCGCCCCCGATATCGACGCCTGCCCCGCAGGCTGCACCCATGACCGCCCTGCGCGCCATCGCGCGGGGCGAGACGTTCCGCTTTGACAGCCTGCGGGCGGTGATGGCGGCGGCGTCTTCCGAACGATCGGGCGACCAGCTGGCGGGGATTGCCGCCGACAGCGCCTTGCAACGCGTGGCGGCGCGGCGGGTTCTGATGGATCTGCCGCTGAGCACGTTTCTGAATGACGCGCTGATCCCCTATGACTCCGATGACGTGACGCGCCTGATCATCGACACCCATGACCGCGCGGCCTTTGCGCCGGTGGCGTCGATGACGGTGGGCGATCTGCGCGACTGGCTGCTGTCGCCGGCCGCCGATGGTCCCGCGCTGGCGGCGCTGGCCCCGGGCCTGACGCCCGAGATGGTGGCGGCGGTCAGCAAGCTGATGCGCAATCAGGATCTGATCCGGGTGGCGCGCAAGATCCGCGTCGTCACCGCCTTTCGCAACACCATCGGGGGCGCGGGGGTGCTGGCATCCCGCCTGCAACCGAACCACCCGGCCGATGATCCGCGCGGGATCGCGGCGGCGGTTCTGGACGGGCTGTTGCAGGGCGTGGGCGATGCGGTGATCGGGATCAATCCGGCATCAGACAATCTGTCCAACTGCCACGCCCTGCTGGTCGCGCTGGACGAGATGCGGGCGGCGCTGGACATCCCTACCCAGACCTGTGTGCTGACCCATGTGACCAACGCCCTGACCCTGCTGGAACGCGGCGCCCCGGTCGATCTGATCTTTCAATCCGTCGCGGGCAGTCAGGCCGCCAATGATGGCTTTGGCGTCACCCTGCCTCTGCTGGCCGAGGCGCATCAGGCGGGGCTGGCGGCAGCGCGCGGCACAGTCGGGCAGAACGTCATGTATTTCGAGACCGGTCAGGGATCGGCCTTGTCCTCGGACGCCCATCACGGCGTTGATCAGCAGACGATGGAGGTGCGCGCCTATGCCGTGGCCCGCGCCTATGACCCGCTGCTGGTCAATACGGTCGTGGGCTTCATCGGGCCGGAATATCTGTATGACGGCAAGCAGATCATCCGCGCGGGCCTCGAGGATCATTGCTGCGGCAAGCTGATGGGCCTGCCGATGGGGGTCGATGTCTGCTATACCAACCATGTCGAGGCCGATCAGGATGACATGGACACGCTGTCGGCGCTGCTGGCGCAGGCCGGGGTCAATTTCGTGATCGCCTTGCCGGGGGCCGATGACGTGATGCTGGGATATCAAAGCCTGGCCTTCGAGGATATCGCCTGCCTGCGCGAGGTCTCGGGGCTGGCGCCCGCGCCGGAATTTGCGCGCTGGCTGCAGGGGGTTGGCCTGTCGGATACGCAGGACACGCGCGCGCTGACCGATGCCACCGCACTGGCCCGCCGCCTTGGCTTGCCCGCATGAGCGGCGGGAATCGGGTATCGGGCCGAGACGGGCTGCGTGGGGATACGGCGCATAGAGATGGTCCGGGGGGCATGTCGGGATCATCCATCGAAAGCCTTCCCCCGACACCCCCCGATGCAAAGGCGCCTGCGCCGCCACGCGATGATCACACCGACCCGCGCCCTGACCTTTATCGCCGCCTGTCGGCACTGACCCCCGCCCGCCTGCGATTGGAGGCCGGGGCCGGACCGACGCGCCTGTCCGATCTGCTGGCCTTTCAACAGGATCATGCCGCCGCCCGAGATGCCATTCATGCCGAGGTCGATTGGGGCAGGCTGGCCCGCGATCTGGCGCCGCTGCCGGTGCTGCGCGTGGCCAGCCGTGCGCCCGACCGCGCCACCTATCTGCGCCGCCCCGATCTGGGGCGGCAGCTGATGGACAGCGACGCTGCCTTGCTGCGGCAAGCGGCGATGGCGGTCGGCGACGGGGCGATGACCGCTGCCCCCGACCGCGCCACGGATGGGACAGGCGCGGCGACGCCCAAGGCCGCCATCGCAGACGATCCCGCATCGCCCCCGCCCTTGCTGATCGTGATCGGCGACGGGTTGTCGGCCCCGGCGGTGATGGCGCAGGCGGCGCCTTTGGTGACAGCCCTGCTGGCGCGCCTGCCCGAATTGCAGGGACGCCCGGTGGTGCTGGCCTCAGGCGCGCGGGTCGCCATCGGCGATGCGATCGGGGCGGCGATGGGCGCGCAGATGGTCCTGATGCTGATCGGAGAGCGTCCGGGCCTGTCGGTCGCCGACAGCCTTGGCGCCTATCTGACGCTGGCCCCGCGCGAGGGCTTGCGCGACAATGCCCGCAACTGCGTCTCCAACATCCACACGCGGGGCGGGCTGTCCCATGCCGCCGCCGCCGACCGCCTGTGCTGGCTGATCCATGAGGCCCGGCGCCTTGGCGCGACCGGCGTCGCGCTGAAGGATGACAGCGGCGCAGAGGGGGCGGGCAGGATCGAAACGGGTGCCCCGGCTTCGCTGCCGGGGGATCGCGCCTAGCCTGTCGATCCGGTCCTGAAAACCGCAGCATCGCCACCTGCGGGCCGGACCATGCCGGACCGCAGGCACCCCCCATTGGAAAGCCTGCCTCAGGAATAGGCTTCGCTGGTCAGCCGCGACAGATGACCACCCTGGGGCGTGCCGACCGGACGGCCATCCGCCGCGATGGTGCGCCCCGCCAGCAGCGTGCGGACCGGCCAGCCGGTGATCGGCATGCCTTCGTATGGGGTGTAATCGCAGCCGTGGTTCAGATCGGCCTGACGGATGGTCCGCGTCAGCGTCGGATTCCACAGGGTCAGGTCGGCATCCGCGCCAATGGCGATGCTGCCCTTTTGGGGGTAAAGCCCATAAAGCCGCGCCGGATTGGTCGAGGTCAGCGCGACAAAGCGTTGCAGGCTGATGCGGCCCTTGCTGACGCCTTCCGAAAACAGGATCGGCAGGCGGGTTTCCACGCCAGGAATGCCGTTCGGCACCCATTTGAACGAGGTGCGGGCGCGCGGATTGTCCTTGCTGCCCGGCCCTTCGAACCGGAACGGACAATGGTCGGACGAAAAGATGTCGAAGGTGCCGTCGCGCAGCCCCTGCCAGATGGCCGCCTGACTGTCCGCATCGCGCGGCGGCGGCGAGCAGACATATTTCGCGCCGTCGAAATCCATGTTCAGCCCGCGCAGATCCTCGGCGGTCAGGGCGATGTATTGGGGGCAGGTCTCGGCATGGACCTTCATGCCGCGCGCGCGGGCCCATTGGATCTGCTCCATCGGATCGCGCCCCGAGACATGGACGATGACAATGGGCACATCGATCAGCTGCGCATGGCTGATCGCGCGGTGGGTGGCCTCGCGTTCGGCGATCTGCGCATGGGCCTGACCGTGGTAATAGGGGGCGGTGCGGCCCTGATCCTCCAGCCGCCGGGTCAGATGCTTGATCGCGTCATGGCCTTCGGCATGGACCATGACCAGCGCGCGTTCGCGGCGGGCCACCTCGAACACGTCCAGCAGTTCGGCATCGTTCAAGACCAGATCGTCATAGGTCATGAACACCTTGAACGAGGTATAGCCGTCGCGCACCAGCGCGGGCAGTTCCTGCCCCAGCACCTGCGGCGTCGGATCGGTAATGACCAGATGAAAGGACACATCCGTATGGCAGGCACCCTGCGCCTTGCGGTGGTAATCCTCGACGCAGGCGCGCAGGGACTGGCCCTTGATCTGCATCGCAAAGGGCAGAACGGTCGTATTGCCCCCCGCCGCGGCCGAGCGGGTGCCGCTGGCAAAATCATCCGCCATGACCGTCCCGTCCGAGGTCGGCTGATCCAGATGCACATGCGCGTCGATGCCGCCGGGCAGGACCAGAAGGCCGGTGGCGTCGATCCGCTCGGCGCCCCGCAGCCCTTCGGCGATGGCTGCGATGCGCCCGCCCCGGATGCCGATATCCGCGCCATAGCTGTCGGCGGCGGTGACCACCGTGCCGCCCGCAATCACCAGATCATAATCGCTCATGCCGCCTCGCGTGCCAGAATCTTTCCAAGAGCATCGGTCAGACGATCGACCTGCGCCAGCGTGTTGTAATGCACCATCGAGACGCGCAAAACCCCGCCATCGTGATCCTCGCCCAGGTGTTCGACCAGACGGCGCGAATGGAAATCGCCAAAGCGGATGGCGATGCCGTGATCGTCCATCGCCCGCGCCACGGCCCCGGATGCGATCCCGTCAAAGCGAAAGGCGATGGTCGGCACGCGGGTGCTGTCGCGGTTCACGGCCTCGCCGATGATACGGCAATCGTTGCGGGCCGACAGCCATGACAGCAGCCGGTCCGTCAGCGCGTCTTCCTGTGCGGTGATCAGATCATAGGCAAAGGCCAGCAACGCGCGGTCGCTGCCGGTCGCGCCGTGATGGCGGGCCAGCGTGGTCAGGTACTCCACGATCCCCTCAGTCGCATAGGCCATTTCATAGCTGGGATTGCCCGGCTCCAGCTTGGCCGGGACTTTGTCCTTGCCGTAGAAGTAATGATAAAGGCCGTCCAGTTCCGCCAGCAGATCGTATTTGCCATACATCAGCGCGCCATGCGGGCCATAAGCCTTGTAGAGGCTGAAGACATAGTAATCCACATCCCATGCCTGCACGTCGATCAGCCGGTGCGGCGCATAGGCCACCGCATCGACGCAGATCAGCGCGCCGTGATCGTGGATAAAGCGTGCGAAATCGGCGACCGGATGGACCTTGCCCAGAATGTTCGACACATGGGTGACGCAGACCAGCCGCGTGCGGTCGCTCATCAGCGGCGCCAGATCGGCCAGTTGCAGATCCATCGTCTGCGCATTCAGCGGCCAGACCTTGATGATGACGCCATATTCCTCAAGCCGCCGCCAGGGGCCGATATTGCTTTCATGATCGGCCATGGTCACGATCACCTCGTCGCCGGGGCGGAACTGGCGGCGCATGGCCTGCATCAGATTGCCCATCAGCACCGTGGTCGAGGCGCCGAAGACGATTTCATCCGCGCGGGCGGCATTGACCAGCGTGGCCGCCGCCTGCCGCCCTGCCGCCAGCGCCCCCGCCGCCGCCTGCGACACCGCATAGCTGCCGCCGATCTGGACATTGCGATGGGTCAGGAATTCGACCATCCGGTCCAGCGCGGGGCGGGCGATCTGCGACCCACCGGCATTGTCGAAAAACACCCAGTCCGGGGTCAGGCCGGGGAACTGGGACTGCACATGGTCCATATCAAGCGTTGTCATCTTGCGTTGCCTTCAGTGATTCAGCACGGCGCCCAGGAAATTCCTCAGGCGGGGTTCGGTGGGATGGGACAGGATCTGCGCGGGCGGTCCCTGTTCGACGATCTGCCCCGCATCCATGAAGATCACCCGGTCGGCGACCTGCGCGGCAAAGCCCATCTCATGCGTGACGACGATCATGGTGACGCCGGTGCGGGCCAGATCGCGCATCACGTCCAGCACCTCGCCCACCATCTCGGGGTCGAGCGAGCTGGTCGGTTCGTCGAACAGCATCACCTGCGGCTCCATCGCCAGCGCGCGCGCGATGGCCA
Organism: Paracoccus nototheniae; assembly: GCF_004335005.1. Taxonomy (GTDB): domain Bacteria; phylum Pseudomonadota; class Alphaproteobacteria; order Rhodobacterales; family Rhodobacteraceae; genus Paracoccus; species Paracoccus nototheniae. The sequence goes on from NZ_RQRT01000056.1 coordinate 21,040, forward strand.
CGCGCTGTTGCTGACCGCCGGACAGATGGTCGGGGTATTTGTCGGCCTGATTGCCGATGCCGACGCGGGCCAGCAGGATATCGGCCTGCCGCGCCGCATCCGCGCGGGTCGTGCCGCGCACCCGGCGGGGCGCCAGCATGACGTTTTCGCGCACGGTCAGATGCGGGAACAGGTTGAAGGACTGAAACACCATCCCGACCTCGGCCCGGACGCGGGCCAGCGCGCGACCGCTGGCAACGGGGATGCCGTCCACCCGGATCTCGCTGCCCGCCGAGAATGATTCCAGCTTGTTGATGCAGCGGATCAGCGTCGATTTGCCCGATCCCGACGGGCCGATCACGCAGACGACCTCGCCCTTGGCGACGTCCAGATCGATGCCCTTCAGCGCCTCGAAGCTGCCATAGGATTTGCGCAGATTCCTGATACTGACGAAACCGGTCATCTCAACGCCTCCTGGCCGCAAAGCGGCGTTCCATGCGCGACACCAGCGCCACCAGCGGCCACAGGAACGCCAGATAGATCATCGCCGCGACGATCAGCGGCGTCGGATTGGCGGCCAGCGCCTGCGCCTGCGTCGCCTGTTTCAGCAGATCGGGCATCGCCACCACGGAGGCCAGCGCGGTGTCCTTGACCACGTTGATGGAATTGTTGGTCAGCGGCGGAATGACGATTCTGACCGCCTGCGGCAGGATCACATCGGTCATGGTGCGCGTGCCGTTCAGGCCAAGGGCGGCGGCGGCCTCGAACTGGCCCTTGGGGATGGCCTGAATGCCGGCGCGAAAGATTTCCGCCGTATAGGCGCCCGAGACCAGCGTCAGCGCGCTCATGGCGGACACGAAGGGCGACAGCCGCAACCCCACGAAGGGCAGCGCGTAATAGACGATGATCAGCAGCACCAGCAGCGGGATCGACCGGAAGACGTCGATATAGACCCGCGTCACAAAGCGCAGCGGCGCAGGCCCGTAAAGCCGCGCCATGGCCAGCGCCAGCCCCAGAACCAGCCCCGCGACGATGCTGGCCGCCCCCAGTTGCAGCGTGATCCACAGCCCCTGCATCAGCATGGGGAAGGTCCGCGCCATGACCTCGGCGTTCAGAAAGGTGTTAAAGATATCCATGCGTGTTCCTTTGGGTCCGGGACATAAGGCCCGGACCCGGGTCTTGTCGGGATCAGTCCAGCGCGGGCATCGGCAGGACCGTGACGGTCGAGGAACCCTCGTCCGGTGCGACGCCGAACCATTTCTCGTGCAGATCGGCCAGCACGCCCTCGGTCTTCAGATCGTCCAGAACGGCGTTCACGGTGGTCGCCAGTTCGGCGTCCTTGGCGAACATCATCGAATATTTCTCGCCGGTCGGGATGCGTTCGACGACCGCCAGTTGCGGCTTGTCGCGGACGTAATATTGCAGCGCCGGAATGTCCGAGACATAGCCGTCGATCCGCCCCGCCTGCAGATCCAGCATCGCGGGCGCCAGACCTTCGTAACGGCGGATATCGGCAAATCCATAGGTTTCCGCCTGTTCGGTCGCCCACATGTCGCCGGTCGATCCGGTATCGACGCCGACGACGCGGCCCTCCATCTCGGCCAACGAGGCGGGGCCTTCGGCCAAGGCGGTCAGCGACTGGTCGCTGTCGTAATAGGGCTGGGCGAAGCTGACCGATTCCAGACGCTCATCCGTGATGGTGATGGACGAGGTCGCGATGTCGATCCGCCCTGACTGCACGGCGGAAAACAGGCCGTTGAAGGGGATGTTCACCGTCTCGACCGCGGCGCCCATCCGCTCGGCCACGGCGGCGACCAGATCGATTTCAAATCCGACGAATTCGCCGGTCTCGTCCTGAAATTCCCACGGGACGTTGCCGATATTGGCGCCCACGGTCAGCGTTTCCTGAGCCGTCGCCGTCAGGGCCGTGCCTGCCAGCAGCGCAAGGACCAGCGCCGTTGTCTGCAATCCGTTTCCACGCATGATAAACTCCCCGTCTTTATGATTCTGGATTGACCGGCCTAACCGGTCTGACCAGTATCAAGCCATGGGTGGAACCCAATTGCAACGGCTGTGGCGACATGCGCAGATGCGCACGGGGTCAGGTGCCACAAGGAAAGGCAGCAGGGTCGTGATTTGGGACAAGGGGCCGGTGACGCAGGTGATTGCGCGCAGGCTGCAGGAAATGATCCGTTCGGGACAGTTGCAGGCGGGTGAACGCCTGCCTTCGCAGCGGATCTTGTCGGAACAGCTGAACGTGTCGCGGCCTTCGTTGCGCGAGGCGCTGCTGACGCTGGAGACTTTGGGGCTGGTCCAGACCCTGCCCGCGCGCGGCACCTTTGTGCTGGATCCGGCCTCGCGGCCCGCGCAGACGACATGGCGGTTCGACGATGCGCATGATCTGCGCGACGTGTTCCAGACCCGCCTCCTGCTGGAGGGCGAGATGTGCCGTCTGGCCGCCCCCGCTATCACCCCCGACGCGCTGACCGCGTTGCAGGCCGCCGCCACCGGGTTCGAAGAGGCATGGGGCGCGGGCGATCTGGTCGCCCATGTCGAGGCCGATCTGGCCCTGCATCTGGGCATTGCCGAGGCCTGTCCCAACCGCATGCTGTCGGGCGTCTATCGCACCGTGCAGCAGCTTGTGACGGAAACGCAGCGCCAGCCGATCCCCAACACCGATCCCGACCGGATGCGGCAATCGATTGCCGAACATCGCGCCATTCTGGACGCGCTGGCCCGCCGCGATGCGGATACGGCCGAGGCGCGGATGCGCGACCATATCCGTAACACCGCGCAATGTGCGGGTGTTAACCTGTAAACGAACCGGCCCCTAACGGGGGGCCGAGACATGCTTTGCGGCGGCCAGATTGGCTGCAGCCACCGCGCCGCTCAGGTCCGAGCCCTTGACGAGGGCGGCCACCATCGTGCCGATGAAACAATCCCCGGCGCCATGCGTGCTGACCAGCGTGATCGCATGGCCCGGTTCGGCATATTCGCCGCCCTGCCCCGCCACGGCCACCCCGTCGCCGCCCGCCGTGACCACGACGATGCCGAACCGCGCCGACAGGGCCTGCGCTGCCGCCTGTGCCGCCTGCAGAGAGGTGACGGAAATGGCGCAAAGCGCCTCGGCCTCGCCCGCATTGACAACAAGGATATCGACGGCGCCGGCCATCGCATCGGACAGATCGCGCGCGGGCGCCGCGTTCAGGACGGTGATGACGCCACGGGCGCGGGCCGCCATGGCTGCGGCAAGGTTCAGCACCTCGGGGATCTCGTTCTGCAGCACCAGATGGGTGGCGTCCTGCCACAGCGCGTTGCCGTCCAGCACGGCGGGGTCGATGGCCAGATTGGCGCCCGACACGATCACCGCGCCGTAATCGCCGCCCGCATCCATGATCGCAACGCTCATCCCCGAACCGGTGCCGGTCAGGGTGGCGACATGGGTGTCGTCCACCCCGGTGCGGCGCAGGCCCTGACGCAGGAACGGGCCAAAGCTGTCATCGCCCACGGCAGAGACCATGCGGCAGGGCACGCCTGCGGCCACCACGGCAGCGGCCTGATTGCCGCCCTTGCCGCCAAAGACCGGGCGCCATGCGGTGCCGGTCACCGTCTCGCCTGCGACGGGACGATGGGGGGCCGCGACGACGATGTCGTAATGCAGGCTGCCAAGGGTGACGGCGCAGGGGGTGGGCGTCATGAGGGGATATCCTGTCTAGCGGCGGCGTTTGGTCTCGACCGCCTTGCGGGTGCGGGCCAGCTGCGCCTCGGATCGGTCCAGATCGCGCTGCGCGACGGCCACGAAAATGGCGTCCATGATGTTGAGCTGCGCGATCCGCGCGGCGGCATTCTCGCCCAGCAGGGGTGAGCCCTGGGCGGTCGAACACAGCGCGATATCGGCCAGTTCGGACAAGGGTGCGGTGGCATAATTGGTGATGGCGATGACCCGTGCGCCCTGTTCGCGGGCCAGCCGCGCGGCCTCGATCACCGTCGAGGTGGTGCCGGAATGGCTGAAGGCCACGGCCACGTCATCGGGCCCCAGCAGGGACGCCGACATCAGCATCATATGCGGATCGTCCTGCACCCCGGCGCGCAATCCGATGCGCAGGAATTTATGGGCCACGTCGCGGGCGATCTGCGCCGATCCGCCGACGCCATAGAAATCGCGCTGACGGGCGCGGTGCAGCAGGTCGGCGGCGCGGTCGAAAGCCTCGACATTCAGGATCGACATGGTTTCTTCCAGCGCCTGCATCGAGGTCTGGAACACCTTGCGGATGATGTCGGCGGAACTGTCATCGGGCGAGATTTCCGAATGCAACGAGGCGACATCCGTCTGGCGATAGACGACCAGAGCCTCTCGGAAATCCCGAAACCCCGCAAAGCCCAACTTTTTGGCGATCTTGACGACCATCGCATCGGACACGCCCGCATCAACCGCCACCTGACGCAGGGCGGTGCTGCGGTCCAGATCGGTGCGCCCGGTCATCCCCTCGACCACCCGCGTCTCCAGCGGTGTCAGGAAGGGCAGCCGCATCCGGATCTGCGCGCCGATGCTGCGCGGGTCGTAATGTTCCATCATGCGCTGCCCCTTGTGCCTGCCCGGGCCTATGCCCGACCGCGCGTCGCCCGGTCGATCAGCATGGCCACCAGAATGATGATACCTGTCGCCAGCAGCTGATAGAAGGCCTGCACATTCATCAAGGTCAGCCCGTTGCGAAGACCGCCCAGAATGACCGCCCCCATCAGCGTGCCCACGACCGATCCCTTGCCGCCCATCAGGGACGCGCCGCCGATGGCCGCTGCCGCGATGGCGTCCAGTTCCCACAGGTTGCCCATGGTCGGATCGGCGGCGCCAAGCCGTCCGGTCAGGATCAGCGCGGCCACGGCGGCCAGCCCGCCCGACAGGACATAGACGATGATCTTGGTGCGCGCGACGGGAACGCCGGCGATGCGCGCGGCCTCGGGGTTGCCGCCTACGGCCAGGATATATTCGCCAAGCGGGCTGCGGTTCAGCACGACCCACAGCACGCCCGCGATGATCGCCACGATGATCACCGGCACCGGCACGCCCATGACCAGCCCGTTGATGGCCGACCGGAACTCGGCCGGGATGCCGAAGATCGGATTGCCGCCGGTAAAGATCAGCGCCAGCGCCCGGTACAGCGACAGCGCCCCAAGCGTCACGATGAACGGCTGCAGCCCCGCGATCGCGACCAGCGCGCCGTTGAACAGCCCGCAGGCCATGCCGGTGGCGATGGCACCCGCCACGGCCAGCGGAATGGGCACGCCCGCGATCATCAGCGTCGCCCCCACGATTGCCGAGACGGCCGCCGTCGGCCCCACCGACAGATCGATCCCGCCCGAGATGATGACGAAGGTCATCCCCAAAGCGATGCAGGCATTGATCGAGGATTGCTGCAGGATGTTGATCAGGTTCGGTGCGGTCAGAAAGACCGGGTTCAGCACCGCGAACACGGCAAAGATCAGCACGAGGCCGAAAAACGTGCCCGCATCGCGCAGGTTGATGCGCGGCGTGCTGCGGGTGGCGGTCCGGGCGGAGGATGGGGTCTGGGTCATGGCTGGGCCTCAAGGGCTGGGGCCGGGATCACCGGGCCTCTGGATCTGGGAATGGCATTCGCCGCGATGGCGTCTTCGGATATGTCATCGCCGCCAAGGATGGCCGAGATGCGGCCTTCGCGCATCACCATCACCCGGTCGGACACGCGCAGGATTTCGGGCAATTCCGAACTGACGACGATGACCGATTTGCCGGACTGGGCCAGTGCTGCGATCAGGTCGTAGATTTCGGATTTGGCGCCGATATCGATGCCGCGGGTGGGTTCGTCGAACAGCAGGATGTCCACGTCGGCGGCCAGCCAGCGACCGATGATGGCCTTTTGCTGGTTGCCGCCCGAAAACGTGCCGATGGCGCGGGACACGTCCGGCGGGCGCATCCCCATCTTTTTCATCAGCGCCGTCGCCTCGGCATGCAGCTTGCCGCGCTGGACCAGCCCAAAGCGCGTGAACCGCCCCATGCAGGGCAGCGCGATGTTCGAGGCGACCGAGCGCGCGCGCACGATCCCGTCCTTCTTGCGTTCCTCGGGGACCAGCCCGATGCCGGCGCGGATCGCGGTGCGGGGGCTGCGCAGATCGACCGCCTTGCCGTTCAGCGTGACGCTGCCCTGGCGCGCGCGGTCGATGCCCGCGATCAGGCGCAGCAGCTCCGTGCGCCCCGATCCGACCAGCCCGGCAATGCCCAGAACCTCGCCCTTGTGCAGATCGAAGCTGGCATCGCGGATCAGCCGGTCATCGGACAGATCGCGGACCTGCATGACGACCTGCGCCTGCGCATGACCGACATGGCGTTCATGCACGATGTCGCGCCCGACCATCTTGGCGATCACCTGATCCTCGGTCACGGCGCGCATGTCCACGGTATCCACGAAGCGCCCGTCGCGCAGGATCGTGGCGCGGTCGCAGACCTGAAAGACCTCGTTCATCTTATGGCTGACATAGATGATCGACTTGCCCTGTGCCGCCAGCCGCGCGATCAGCGCCGCCAGCGCATCGAATTCGGACGGCGTCAGGCTGGAGGTCGGCTCGTCCATCGCGATGATCTTGGCATCGTCCAGCAGGGCGCGGGCGATTTCGACGATCTGCTGCTGGGCGACCTTCAGCGTGTGGATGGGCGCGCGCGGGTCGATGCGCGGGTCCAGATCGGCCAGAATGGCGCGGGCGAGAACCTCTTGTGCGCGGCGGTCCACCAGCATCCCGCCCGCATGGGTCAGGGGGCGGCCCAGAAACAGGTTCTGCGACACGCTCAGCTGCGGGATATGCTGCAATTCCTGATGGATCATCGCGATCCCGGCGGCGCGTGCGTCCGCAGGCCGGGTCAGCGTGACGGGCTGGCCGTCGATGACGATCTGCCCCTCGGTCGCCTGCAGCACGGCAGACAGGATGTTCAGCATCGTCGATTTTCCGGCGCCATTCTCGCCCAGCAGGCCGTGAACCTCGCCGGGGCGGACATCAAAGCTGACATTGTCCAGCGCGCGGATGCCGGGGAATGTCTTGCTGACGCCCTGAAGCGACAGCCGACTTGGGGAAGAGGTCATGTCGTTACCTATCTGGGGGTCCGCCGGGGCGGAG
>NZ_RQRT01000057.1 GCF_004335005.1 Paracoccus nototheniae
CCAGCCGGGCGGGCCCCCGGCCCGCCCGGCTGGCAGTGGCGCGGCCCCCCTGTCCCGCGCCCTCGCCAAGCGCCTTCACCCGACCGCACGACCGCCATTTGCCGACCGCGCATCTTTACACCCGGCCCGTCGCGGGCCATTCCTCGACGGCGGCGGGGACCGGCGGGCACGGCCCGGCCCCCTCGCGCTGGCCGCCCTTGCCCCTTCGACCTGCCGCACGGCATTGTCGCAAACCGGGCCGCGCGGCCTGTCCCTGGGCAATCCATGCCCGTGCCGTCCAACGCATGAGAAAGGCCACCATGACCTCTGACACCCCCCTGCGCATCGCCCTGATCCCCGGTGACGGCATCGGCCCCGCCGTGACCGAGGCCGCCCTGCAGATCGTGTCCGCCAGCGGCGCGGCGGTCGAAACCGTCACCTTTCCGTGGTCCTGCGATCATTACCTCACCACCGGCGCGATGATGCCCGAAGACGGCATCGACACGCTGCGCAGCTTTGACGCGATCTTTCTGGGCGCCGTCGGCTGGCCCGCCCGCGTGCCCGATTCGGTGTCGCTGCACGGGCTGCTGCTGCCGATCCGCAAGGCGTTTGTCCAATATGCCAATATCCGCCCGCATCGCCTGCTGCCCGGCGTCGAAGGCCCGCTGAAAACCCGCGATTTCGACATCCTGTGCATCCGAGAGAATACCGAGGGCGAATATTCCGGCGCGGGCGGCCGGGTCCATGTCGGCACCCCGGACGAGGTCGCGGTCGAAACCTCGGTCTTTACGCGCACCGGGGTCGAACGCATCCTGCGGTTCGGCTTCGAACAGGCGCAGGCGCGGCGGGGCAAGCTGGCCTCAGTCACCAAATCCAATGCGCAGCGCCACAGCATGGTGTTCTGGGACGAGATCACCGACGAACTGGCCGCCGAATATCCCGACGTTCAAGTCACCCGCTATCACATCGATGCCATGTGCGCGCGGATGGTCATGGCCCCCGAGACGCTGGACGTGGTCGTCGCCTCGAACCTTTTCGGCGACATCCTGACCGATCTGGGCGCGGCCATTCAGGGGGGGCTTGGCTTCGCGGCCTCGGCCAATATCGATCCCACGCGCAAGGGTCCGTCGATGTTCGAACCGGTCCACGGCTCGGCCCCCGACATCGCCGACAAGGGCATCGCCAATCCGATGGCGGCGATCTGGTCGGCGGCGATGATGCTGGATCATCTGGGCCAGACCGGGCCCTCCGCCCGCATCATGGCGGCGCTGGAGGCCACCACCGCCACCGGCATCGGCACGCAGCCGGGCCGCGACACGACCGACGCCATCACCGCCGCCGTGCTGGGCCAGATCAAGACCTGACCCCTGATGCCCGATATCCCCCGTCCCCGCCGGGCGGGTCCGCACTGTCAGGCGCAGATCGGGGCATCGGGGCGGGGGACATCGGGCCGGAGGGCGCAGGACCGGGGGCACAGGATCGGGGGCCACAGCATCGGCGCCGATCACGCCTGCGCCTTTTGGCGTCACCGGCGGGGCCTGTGGCGGCCCTGCAACGCCCCGCGCATGTGCTGGCGCGGGGCTTGCAAAGCGATCCGGACATCGCCATCTTCCCGCTCAGCGGACCGGGCCCCTCTGGCGGAATGATCATCGATCATCCGCGATGTCGGACCGCATCGAGCGTGCTCGGTGTGATGGCGGCCCTGTCTTCCCCCATCCCTCCGCGCATGATGGCATTCTCGTGCGAGGGCATCGTGGATCTTTTACTTATCGACTTTCTGGGCAAGCCGCTGTGGATGTGGCTTTTGTTCATGTCGCTTGTCGTGGCGCTGCTGGTCTTCGACCTGGGCATCCTGAACAAGGACGACCATGAAATCGGCATTGCCGAAAGCCTCAGGCTTTCGGCAATGTACATCACCTTGGGCATCGCCTTTTCAGGGTTCATCTATTGGCAGATGGGCGGCGAGGCGACGGCGCAATATCTGACGGCCTTCATCGTCGAAAAGACGCTGGCGATGGACAATATCTTCGTCATCGCGCTGATCTTCAGCTTCTTCGCCATTCCGCGCGAATATCAGCACCGGGTGCTGTTCTGGGGCATTCTGGGCGTGATCGTGCTGCGTGGCATCATGATCGGTCTGGGCGCCACCATCGTCGAGAACTATCACTGGGTGCTGTATTTCTTTGCGGCCTTCCTGATCTTCACCGGCATCAAGATGCTGTTCGCCAGCGACGAACCCCATGACATGGCCGACAACAAGATGCTGAACTGGCTGCGCCGCCGCATGCGCGTCACCGACGAGCTGCACGGCCATGCCTTTACGGTCAAGATCCCCGACCCCAGGACCGGCAAGCTGGTCCGGTGGGCCACCCCCCTGCTGCTGGCGCTGATCGTCATCGAGGTCGCCGATCTGGTCTTCGCCGTCGATTCGGTCCCGGCGGTGTTCACCATCACGACCGATCCCTATCTGGTCTATACCTCGAACATCTTCGCGATCCTGGGCCTGCGGGCGTTGTATTTCGCACTGGCCGCGATCCTGCACCGCTTTGCCTATCTGAAATACGCACTGTCGATCCTGCTGATCTTCATCGGCTCCAAGATCTTCATTGCCGATCTGATGGGATGGGAAAAATTCCCGCCCGCCTGGTCGCTTGGCATCACCTTCTTCATCCTGACCGTGGGTGTGGTCGTGTCGCTGGCCAAGACCAAGGGTCAGAAGCCTCAGCCGCTGGAATTCGGCGAACCCCGCCACTGACCTCCGCGCCGCCCCCCGTTCGCAGGGGGGCGGCGTTCCCGACCGCCTCGACCAGATGCCGGATGCGATCATCGCCGCTCCCCTTTCATCTTGGCAAAAATATCCCGGGGGGCATCCCGGCACGGGATGGGGGGCTGGCCCCCCTTTCTGTCCCGCCTCCGCCCCACCCGCGCCCGGCACCCGCGCGACGACCTGACCTCTGGCCCTTTGGCCCTGCAGCCGTTACACCCCCAGTCATGCGCAAGATCACCCTTCCCGAACGCCCCGACCTGGCCGCCAAGGCCGCCGATGCAGGCTTTACCTTCGCCCATATGCATGGCGAACCCTATTGGGACGAAACCAGCGCCTATGAATTCCCGCTGGCCCGCATCGAAGAGGATATCGAGGCGCCCGCGACCCAGCTGCACGCCATGGCGCGCGAGGCCGTCGACCGCATCGTCGCGGACCCGGCGCTGATGGCCCGGATGGGCATTCCTGCAGCGCATATGGATCTGATCGTCGACAGCTGGCAGCGGGGCGAGCCCGAGATCTATGGCCGGATGGATCTGGCCTATGACGGTCACGGCCCCGCCAAACTTCTGGAATACAATGCCGACACGCCGACCTCGCTGTACGAAAGCGCGGCGTTTCAGTGGCAATGGCTGGAAGACCAGCTGGCGGCGGGCCATCTGCCCGATGGCACCGACCAGTTCAACGGCATCCACGAGGCGCTGGTCGAACGCTTCAAGACCCTGTTCCCGCCCGATACCGACATCCATTTCACCGCCGCCGCCGGCAATGCCGAAGATTACGCCACCGTCGAATCCATGGCCTGGGCCGCGCGCGAGGCGGGGATGGGCGCGCATTACAGCGATCTGGACAAGCTGGCCGTCAGCAAGGACGGGCAATTCCTGGACGCCGATGACAAGGTGATCGGCACGCTGTTCAAGCTCTATCCGTGGGAAGATCTGCTGGCCGATGATTTCGCGCGCCATATCGCGGGCTCGGGCTGCATGTTTCTGGAACCGGCCTGGAAATCGGTCGTCTCGAACAAGGGGCTGCTGGCGGTCCTGTGGCAGATGTTCCCCGACCATCCGAACCTGCTGCCCGCCTTCTTCGCCGATGACGTGGCCGATGCGCTGGTCGCAGGCGGGCGTCCCGCGCCCGGGGTGGCGGCAGCCTTCGACAAGGTCGCCGATCAGCTGCGCGCAGCCCATGTCGTCAAGCCGATCTTCTCGCGCGAGGGCGCGGGCGTCAGCATCGTCGAGGCGGGCGAGGTCACCGACCTGTCGTCCAACACCGATTACGACGCCCATCCCCGGATCGTGCAGGCCTATCACGCGCTGCCCGAATTCGACGGTTTCCGGCCAGTGATCGGCGCGTGGATCGTGGGCCAAGACTGCGCAGGCATCGGCATCCGCGAGGACCGGGGCCGCATCACTCAGGATCTGTCGCGGTTCAAACCGCATGTCATAGCACCGTGAAGCGGGGCTGAAGGAGGGGATATGAGGAAACGTTCCAGAACCGTCGCGCTGACCATCCTCGGCGCCGCCGCATTCACCGTCGCGGGCTGCCGCGAGGAACAGGTCGAGGCGCAGGCCTTTCCCGATCTGGCCAGCTGCCGCAGCGCCGCCTCGGATGGCGGGCTGGTCACGGCCGCGCAATGCGATCAGGCCTTTGCCGAGGCCGAGGCCCTGCATGTCGAGGCCGCCCCCCGCTATGACAGTCTTGCCGTCTGCGAGGAACAGCACGGCGCAGGCAATTGCGGGTCCGAGGAACAGCAGGTCAGCAATGGCGGTTCCGGCGGGATCTTCATGCCGCTGCTGGCGGGCTATCTGATCGGCTCCATGATGGGACGCGCGGGCGGTGGCACCGCCGCCGCGCAGCCGATGTATCGCAATGCGCAGGGCGGGTTCACCAACGCGACCCGCACGACGAATTTCGGCAGCAATGCGGGCCGCGCGCAGATGGGCTCGCAGACCTTCGCCCGTCCCGCCGCCACCGCAGGACAGGCACCGATGTCGCGGGCGACGGCCACTTCGCGCGGGGGCTTTGGCAGCGCGGGCGGGGCGCGCAGCGGCTTCGGCGGCTGAGGGCGCAGCCCGGGGTGCCACAGCGCCCCTGACCGCCCTGTCGCCAGGGACCGGAACCAATTTGTCGCATGGGCATTTCGCCTGTTGACCCCGGCCATCCCCGATGGCCCGATTGCCCCCGGACCGACGCCATCCGCGCGACAGGAGAGACGACCATGAAAGCCATCACCCCCCTTGCCGCGCTGCTGATCGGATTGGGCAGCGCCGCCGGCGCGCAGGACATTACCGTGTCCTCCAAGATCGACACCGAAGGCGGGCTTCTGGGCAACATGATCCTGCTGGCGCTGCGCGACGCCGATCTGCCGGTGCAGGACCGCCTGCAGCTGGGCGGCACGCCGATCATGCGCGATGCGATCACCTCGGGTCAGATCGACATCTATCCCGAATATACGGCCAACGGCGCGTTCTTTTTCAACGAGGCCGACAGCACGGTCTGGAAAGACCCGCAGGCGGGCTTTGACCGCGTGTCCGAACTGGACATGGAGCAGAACGAGATCGTCTGGCTGAAGCCCTCGCCCGCGAACAACACCTGGGCCATCGCCCTGCGTCAGGACGTGGCGGCGGAAAGCGGGCTGGAGACGATGTCCCAGATGGGCGAATGGATCGCCGGGGGCGGCACCGTCAAGCTGGCAGCATCGACCGAATTCGTGACGTCCGAGGCTGCCTTGCCCGCCTTTCAGGACACCTACGGCTTTGCGCTGACCCCCGATCAGCTGGTCCAGCTGTCGGGCGGCGACACCGCGGCGACCATCGCGGCTGCGGCGCAGCAGACCTCGGGCGTGAATGCGGCGATGGTCTATGGCACCGATGGCGGCATCGCGCCTGCCGGGCTGGTGGTCATGACCGATGACAGGGGCGTTCAGCCCGTCTATCAGCCCGCCCCGATCATCCGCGCCGAAGTGCTGCAGGCCTATCCGCAGGTCCGCGACATTCTGGCCCCGATCTTTGAATCGCTGGATCTGGAAACCCTCCAGGAACTGAACGGCCGCATCCAGATCGGCGGAGAGCCCGCCGCCACCGTGGCCGAGGATTACATGACCACCGCAGGCTTTCTGGACTGATGCCGGGCGGGCAGGCCCTGCGCCCTGACCGGCCGGGGCTGCTGTTCGCCGCGATCGGGCTGGCCGGGCTGGCCCTGCCGCTGGTCCAGTTCAAACCGAACCGCATTTTGCCGGGTGAAGGGATGACCCTGCCCTCGGCCCTTCCGTTTGGCCTGCCGCTGCTGCTGGCGCTTGGCGGCGTCCTGCTGCTGGGCTGCCTGCGCTGGCCGCCCCTTTGGCGATTGCTGGCGGCGGCGGGCGGGTTGGCGGCGGTGCTGCTGGCACTTGGTGCGGCAGCGCGCCACCTGACGCCACCCGACGATACGCTGGCCCGCATCGCCCCTGCGGCGGGGTTCTGGCTGCTGGCGCTGGCCTTCGCGCTGATGCTGGCCGATGCGCTGACGCGGCTGCGACCGGCACTGTGGCTGCGCTGGCTGCTGCTGGGGCTGGCGCTGGCCGGGGTGGCAGGGCTTCTGGCCTCGGGCATGCTGGACGGGGTGTCGGTCATGCGCGAATACACAGCCCGGCAGGACGTGTTCCTGCGCGAGGCGCGGGCGCATCTGCTGCTGGCCTTCGGATCGCTGGCGCTGGCATTGCTGGTCGGGCTGCCGCTTGGGATCGCGCTGTATCAGGCGCGGGCGTGGCGGGGGCCGGTTTTGTCGGTGCTGAACATCTTGCAGACCATCCCCTCGCTGGCGCTGTTCGGGGTGATGATCCCGGTCTTTGGCTGGATCGCCGCGAATGTGCCGGGCGCGGCGCAGGCGGGCGTGGCGGGGATAGGCATCTTTCCGGCGCTGGTGGCGCTGTTTCTCTATTCCCTGCTGCCGGTGGTGTCCAACACCCTGACCGGCCTCAACGGCGTCAACCCCGCCACGCGAGAGGCCGCGATCGGGCTGGGCCTGACCCGCACGCAGTTGCTGGTTCAGGTGCTGATCCCGCTGGCGCTGCCGGTCCTGCTGGCGGCGGTGCGCATCGTGCTGGTCCAGAATATCGGGCTGGCGGTCATTGCCGGGCTGATCGGCGGCGGGGGGTTCGGCACCTTCGTCTTTCAGGGCCTGAACCAGACCGCGATGGATCTGGTTCTGCTGGGCGCCCTGCCCACCATCGCGCTGGCCCTGACCGCCGGCATCGCCCTTGACCTGCTGGTCCAGTCCAGCGACAGGCCCCAATCCCGGAACACCCCATGATCGAGATCCGCAACCTGACCCGCCTGTATGACGGCAAGCCCGCCGTGGACGATGTCAGCCTGACGGTCGAACGCGGCCAGATCGCGGCGCTGGTCGGCACCTCGGGGTCGGGCAAGACGACGCTGTTGCGCATGATCAACCGGCTGGTCGAACCGACATCCGGGCAGGTGCTAATCGACGGGCAGGACACGCGCGGGCTGGCCCCGCATCTGCTGCGCCGCCGCATCGGCTATGCCATTCAGGGGCACGGGCTGTTTCCCCATCGCAGCGTCGCGCAAAACATCGCCACCGTGCCGCGCCTGCTGGGCTGGTCCCCGGATCAGATCCGCGACCGGGTCGATGAATTGCTGAGCCTGTTCCAGATGGAACCCGCAGCCTTTCGCGACCGCATGCCGCATGATCTGTCGGGCGGCCAGCAACAGCGCGTCGGCGTGGCGCGCGCCCTTGCCGCCCGGCCCGAGCTGTTGCTGATGGACGAGCCCTTCGGCGCACTGGACCCGGTGATCCGCGCCAAGGCGCAGGCCGATCTGCGCGACATCCAGCGCCGCTTGGGCACCACGCTGATCCTCGTGACCCATGACATGGAAGAGGCGGTGATGCTGGGCGACCGGATCGCCGTGATGGATCAGGGCCGCCTGATCCAATATGCCCCCCCGACCGAGATTCTGACCGCCCCTGCCACCCCCTTCGTGCGCGACCTGATCGGGCTGGATCAGCGGCCCTTCCACCTGCTGTCCCTGACCCCGGCCTTTGCGCTGGCGACCGAGGGACATGCCACCGGCCCCGCCATCGCGCGCGAGGCCACCTTGCGCGACGCGCTGGCCGAATGCCTGTGGAGCGGGCGCGACGCCCTGCCGGTCGAGGGCGGCGGCATCATCACGTTGGAGGCGCTGCGCGCCAGCGCCGCACCGCAGGCGCGGACGGCGGAATGAGTTTCGGGCGCATCCTGCTGGCAGCGGCAGCGCTGGTGCTGCTGGGCTTTCTGATCAGCCCGGACAGCTTTGCGGCGGTCTTTGCGCCCTTTACCCGCAACAACGCGCCCGCGATCTATGCCCAGACCCCGATCTGGTCGCTGACCCTGTCGCATCTGGCGCTGGTGGGGATGGCGGTGCTGGCCTCGACCGTGGTGGCGCTGGTGCTGGCGGTACTGGTCACCCGCCCCTCGGGGCGCGAATTCCTGCCGCTGGCCCGCACGATCACCAGCGTGGGACAGACCTTTCCCCCGGTCGCGGTGCTGGCTTTGGCTGTGCCGGTGATGGGCTTTGGCGCCGGGCCGACGCTGGTGGCGCTGTTCCTCTATGGCCTGCTGCCGGTTTTTGAGAACACGCTGGCCGGGCTGACCGGCCAGCCCCCGCAGGTGGCCGAGGCGGCGCGCGGCATGGGCCTGACCCCGCGCCAGCGTCTGTGGCAGGTCGATCTGCCGCTGGCCCTGCCGGTGATCCTTGGGGGCATGCGGCTGACGGCGGTGATCTCGCTTGGTACCGCGACCATCGGCTCGACCGTCGCGGCGCGGACTTTGGGCGAGGTGATCATCGCCGGGCTTTTGTCTTCGAACACCGCTTTCGTGCTGCAGGGGGGCATGGTCGTGGGCATCATCGCCGTCCTGATCCACGAGGGGTTCCAGTCGCTGGAACGCCGCGCCGCCGCCCGGATCGGCCAGGCGCGCTAGGGCGCCGCCCGCAAGGCCGTCGACAGCGCACCGGTCGGCGGGGGGATATCGTCAAAGCGGATCCCCGCCTCGATATGGCGCAGATGCTGGTCCAGCAGCGACAGGGCCCGCGCCTCGTCCCGCACCTCGATGGCTGTGGCGATGCGGGCATGTTCATCCTCGGCGCACAGCGTCGCATGACCCGAGGCATAAAGCCCGATGATCAGCGACGACCGCATCGTCAGCTCGTCCAGATAGCGCGCCAGAACCGGATTGCGCCCGATCCGCGCCAGCAGGATGTGAAAGCCCCGCGACAGCCGGATCGCGGTGGGACGGTCGTCATGGCCGCGCGCCGCATCCTCGGACGCCAGATGGGCGCGCAGATCGGCAATGTCGTCGGGCGTGGCCAGCCGCACCGCATTGCGGCAGATCGTCGTTTCGATCGCCCGGCGGGCCTGAAACACATCGCGGGCATCCTGCGGCGTCGGCGTCGCCACATAGGCGCCGCGATTGGGCAGATGATCGACCACCTGCCAGCCGGTCAGCATCGACAGCGCCCGGCGCACATGCACCCGGTTGCAGGCGAAAATATCCGAGATCGCCTGTTCGCCCAGCTTGGTGCCCGCCGGCAACCGCTGATCGGCGATCGCGTCCAGAATGCTGTCGACGATCAGGGTTTCCAAGGGCTTGTCCATCGTTCCAGATTTGCACCTTCGAAAGGCCACCGCAATAATCTTTCGCCTGCAAATAAGGCAGAAAGATATGTTTATTGATTGTTAACAATATGTGGTAACAATATGCGACTCAAGGAACGGAGACAGCAATGAAACTGGTCGTCATCAACCCCAACTCGACCGCCTCCATGACCGACAAGATCCTGGCATCGGCCCGTGCGGTGGCAGGCCCGGGGGTCGAGGTTCTGGCCCGCACCGCCCATGGCGCCCCCGCCAGCATCGAGGGCCATTTCGACGAGGTGATGGCCGCCGCCCATCTGCTGCGCGAGGTCCAGCAGGCCGAGGCCGAGGGCGCCGATGCCATCGTCGTCGCCTGTTTCGACGACCCGGCCATCGGCGCCTGCCGAGAGATCGCGACCGGCCCCGTCATCGGCATCTGCGAGGCGGCGATCAAGGCCGCCAGCATGATCGCCACCTCGTTCACGATCGTGACCACCCTGCCCCGATCGGTCCCGGTGATCGAGGAGCTGGTCCGCCGCTATGGTCTGGATCACCAGTGCCGCCGCGTGCGGTCCGCCGCAATCCCCGTGCTGGCGCTGGAAGAGCCAGGATCGAACGCCCGCCAGCTGGTCCGCGCCGAGATTCTGCGCGCCATCGACGAGGATCGCTGCGAAGCGGTCGTGCTGGGCTGCGCGGGCATGTCCGACCTGACCGCATGGCTGAGCGACGAAACCGGCATCCCGGTTATCGACGGCGTCACCGTCGCCACGACATTCGCTCAGGCGCTGGTCGGCGCCGGGCTGAAGACCTCCAAGATCGGGGCCTATGCGCGCCCGAACCAAAAATAAGAAAACCGCCACATCCTTCAACAGGGAAACCCGACAATGACCCAAGGAACAATGGCCGCCCAAGGGCTGGCAACGGGACCGGACGACAAAAAGATCGGTCAGGAATCACTGGCCCCCCAGCAGGTGCGGATCATGGACCCATGGTCCTATCTGTTCGCATGGCTGGGCGGCTGCGTCAGCATCGGCACCTTTACCGTGGGGTCGGGGCTGGTCGGCACGCTGAACCTGTTGCAGACCGTGCTGGCCATCGCCATCGGCTGCACGGTGATCGGCTTTGCGCTGATGATCAACGGGCGCGCCGGTCATAAATACGGCATCCCCTTCATGGTACAGGCGCGATCGGCCTATGGGTTTTCGGGCACCCGCCTGCCCGCGCTGGTCCGGTCGGTCCCGGCCATCGTCTGGTACGGGTTCCAAAGCTGGATCGGAGCGGGGGCGCTGAACCTCGTGTCGGAAACCATGTTCGGATATTCGAACATCTGGGTGTTCTTCATCGGCTTTCAGTTCCTGCAGATCGCCCTGTCGGTGCTGGGTTTTCACGGCATCAAATGGCTGGAGAACATCGGCGCCGTCTTCATCATCGGGGCGCTGATCTATATGTTCTTCAGCGTGATCAGCCGCTATGGCGACCAGATCAGCACCAATCTGATTCAGGCCCCCGGCACATGGGGCGCGCCCTTCTGGGGGGCCACGATGCTGTTTCTGGGCGTCTACTCCACGATGATGCTGAACGTGTCGGATTATTCGCGCGAATTGCAGCATCAGGTGGGCGGCGTCCGGCAGGTGGCGATCTATGCCAACTCGATCCTGCCCGCGACGCTGTTCATGGGGCTGATCGGGCTGATGGTGTCATCGGCCACCGGAGAGGTCGATCCGATCCGGGTCTTTTCCAGCGCCGTGGACAATCCGATCCTGCTGGTGGTGACACTGCTGTTCATCGCCTTTGCACAGGTCACGACGAACATTCTGAACAATGTCGTGCCCCCCGCCTATGCGATGATGGACGTGTTCAAGCTGCCCTACAAGGCGGCGGCGGTGATCGTGGGTCTGCTGGCCTTTGCGACCTTTCCGTGGCTGCTGGTGCGCGACGAATCTGCCGCCGGGCTGGGGCTGTTCATCCGCACCTACAGTGCCTTTCTGGGGCCGATCTTCGCGATTTTGGTCGTGGATTACTATGTGATCCGCAAGCAGAACCTGAACCTGACGCATCACTACGACGCAACCGGCCCCTATCGCGGCTGGAACCCCGCCGCCGTCATCGCGACGGTGATCGGGGTGGTCGTGGCGCTGATCTTTTCCGCCATCAGCTGGTATGCCAGCCTGATCCCGGCGGGCCTCAGCTATTACCTGCTGATGCAGTATCTGCCCGCCGCGCAACGCTTTCGCGCCTGATGCCAAAGGCCCCCGCAGCCCGTGCGGGGGCCGTCAGGCTTACGCGGGCGTCACAGGCTTGGCGTGCCAGATGTCGCGCATATAGCCCCGGATCGTGCGATCGGACGAAAAGAACCCCGACCGCGCGATGTTCAGACAGGCCATCCGGTCCCACGAGGCCGGATCGGCATAGGCCCGGTCCACCGCCCGCTGCGCCGCGAAATAGCTGTCGAAATCGGACGCGACTAGGAACGGATCGTCGTTCCACGTCCGGTCCAGCAGCGAATACCAGCTTTCCGCACGCCCGAACCGCCCCTCGGCGATCAGTTGCAGGGCGATCTTCATATTCTCGCTGGCCTCGATGGCGGCGCGGGCATGGCCCGGGCGGGCCTTTTCCGCCGCAGCCTCGGCGGCGGTCAGGCCGAACAGGAAGAAATTCTCGGGGCCGACCAGTTCGCGGATCTCGACATTGGCACCGTCCAGCGTGCCGATGGTCAGCGCGCCGTTCATGGTGAATTTCATGTTGCCGGTGCCCGATGCCTCTTTCCCCGCCGTGCTGATCTGTTCGGACAGATCTGCGGCGGGGATCAGATCCTCGGCCATCGAGACGTTGTAGTTCGGCGGATAGGCGATCTGCAGAAACTCGGACGTGACCGGGTCATTGTTGATCGCGGTGGCCACGTCATTGATCAGATGGATCACCGATTTGGCCAGCCAATATCCCGGCGCGGCCTTGCCGCCGAAGATCTTGACGCGCGGCGTCCAGTTGCCGTTCGGCGCCTCGTGAATGCGGTGCCACAGGGCGATCGCCTCGAGGATGTTCAGCAGCTGGCGCTTGTATTCATGCATGCGCTTGACCTGAACATCAAAGATCGCATCGGGATCGGCCTTGACCCCAAGCCCCGCCAGCAGACCATCCGACAGGGCCACTTTGTTCGCGCGCTTGGCGGCGCGCAGCTGGTCCAGGAAGGCCGCATCATGGGCAAAAGGCTCCAACCGGTTCAGTTGGTCCAGATCGCGGGTCCAGCCGGTGCCGATCGTGTCGTCCAGAAGCCCGGTCAGCGCCGGGTTCGCCATGCGCAGCCAGCGGCGCGGGGTCACGCCGTTTGTCTGGTTCACGATCCGGTCGGGATGCAGCCGGTGCAGATCGGCAAAGACCGTGTCCTTGACCAGTTCCGTATGCAGCGCCGAGACGCCGTTCACCCGGCCCGCCATGATGAAGGCCAGCTCGCCCATATGGACCTGATCGCCATGCACGATGCCGATATGGGCGGGGCGACCGCTGGTCTTGCGGTGATCGTCGTCGATCATCTGGATGATCTGCATGTGGCGCGGCAGCACCCGGCCCATCAGCCAGGTGGACCAACGTTCCAACGCCTCGGGCAGCAGGGTATGGTTGGTATAGTTCAGCGTCGCCCGCGCCAGATCGCGCGCACGCTCGAACGGCAGGCCGTGATCGTCCATCAGAAGGCGCATCAGTTCCGGCCCGGCAATCGCGGGATGGGTGTCGTTCAGCTGGATGGCCACCTTGTCGGGCAGCAGATCCAGATCGCCATGTTCGGCCATGAACCGCGCCATGATGTCCTGCAGCGCCGCCGAGGTCAGGAAATATTCCTGCTTGAGCCGCAATTCCTTGCCTGAATCGGTGGTGTCGTCGGGATAAAGCACCCGCGAAAGGGTCCGCGCCAGTGCCTCGGGCTCTGCCGCGGCGGTGTGATCGCCGGCGTTGAAACGCTTCAGATCCAGCAGCGTCGTCGGCAGCGCACCCCACAGGCGCAGGCTGTTGGCCCATGTCCCCTCCCACCCGATGACCGGCGTGTCATAGGCCCGCGCGATCACGCTTTCGCCCGGACGCCAGACGGCGCGGCCATCGACCGTCTCGACATGGCCCTTGAAGCCGACGGTATAGCTGTAATTGATGCGCACGAATTCCCAGGGATGGGGCTGGTTCAGCCAATCCTCGGGTGTTTCGACCTGCTGGCCACCTTCGAAGCGCTGGCGGAACAATCCGTGTTCATAACGGATGCCATAACCGAAGGCCGGGCAGTTCAGCGAGGACAGCGATTCCATGAAACAGGCCGCCAGCCGCCCCAGCCCGCCATTGCCAAGCGCGGCATCGGGCTCGTCGTCCAGAATGACCTGCTGGTCCAGACCCAGCAGGCCAAGCGCCCCGGCCATCGGCTGATCCAGACCCAGATTGACGATCGCGTCGCCCAGAATCCGGCCGATCAGAAACTCCATCGACAGGTAATAGACCCGCTTGGCACCCTGATCGCGGGCGGCGCGGATGGCACCGACCCAAGGCCCGACCATCAGGTCGCGCACGGTATAACTGACCGCCAGCCGCCAGTCGAAGACGGTGGCGAATTCCGGGCCGCGACCCTGCGTATGGGTCAGGTGATGCAGGATCTGGTCGCGCAGATCCTCTGCCGTCAGCACTTGGGTCACAATCAGCCTTTCCGGGTTTCGTCGCACCCGCAGGGGGACAATCATTTATCAAGATCGTGGTGACAGCTTTCGCCATCCCTGAAAAGTCCCAGATTGACGCCGCCCCCCGTTGGTGGGGCGTGGCGGGCAACGCTCTGCCGGGATGGGCGCATCACTGCCCGCACGGCGGGCGCTGGCCTGTCTCAGCCGGGGGCGGCAGGCGGCACCAGCACGAAGGCCGCCACGCTTTCGGCGGCGATCGTCTCGGGCGACTGGCCCGCCACGTCGGGGCTGTCGTCGCGGGCGCTGTCCAGTCGCCTGCGCCACTGGCCCTGCGCGACCTCGGGCAGGACCACCTGCGCCTCGGGACCGTTGTTGAAGACCAGAAACACCGCCCCCGGCAGCGCCGCATAGCCGGGCGTTCCCGAGGCCATGCGCATCTCGGCGGTCAGCAGGCGGCGGTCGGGGTCGTTCCAATCCTCGGGCGTCATCGGCTGGCCGTCGGCACGGCGCCAGAACAGGTCGGGCAGCCCGTCCTGTTCGCGCGGCTGGCTGTGCAGGAACCGCTTTTGCCGCAGGATCGGCTGGCTGGCGCGAAAGGCGATGGCCCGGCGCACGAAAGCCAGAAAGGCCGGATCGGCGCCGTCCCAATCGACCCAGCCCATCGGGTTGTCCTGCGCATAGGCATTGTTGTTGCCACCCTGCGAATTGCCCAGTTCGTCCCCCGCCAGCAGCATGGGCGTGCCCTGGCTCAGCAGCAGGGTGGCGATCAGGTTGCGGCGACGGCGGTCGCGCCGCGCCCGGATGGCGGGATCGTCGCTGGCGCCTTCGACGCCCATATTGTCGGACAGGTTGTGGTTGTGGCCGTCGCGGTTCTCCTCTCCGTTCGCCTGATTGTGCTTGTCGGCATAGCTGACCGTATCCATCAGCGTGAACCCGTCATGGGCGGCGACGAAATTGACCGATGATGTGGCGGGCCGCCCGTCGTGATCGAACCGCGCCGCCGATCCGGCCACCCGCTTGGCCAGCTTGCCGATCAGCCCCGGATCGCCGCGCCAGAAGCCACGCACCTGATCGCGGAACCGGTCGTTCCATTCCGCGAAGGGCGCGGGATAGGCGCCCAGCTGGTAACCCCCTTCGCCGATGTCCCAAGGCTCGGCGATCAGCTTGACGCGGTTCAGGACCGGATCCTGCCGGATGGCGCGAAACAGCGGCGCGTCGCGGTCGAAGACGCCCCGCGTGCGCCCCAGAACCGAGGCCAGATCAAACCGGAACCCGTCCACATGCATCACCTGCACCCAGTATCGCAGGCTGTCCATCACCAGCCGCAGCGCAAAGGGATTGTCCAGATTCAGCACATTGCCCGTGCCCGCATCATTGACGTAATAGCGCGAATCATCGGCCAGCCGGTAATAGGCGGCATTGTCGAGGCCGCGAAAGGACAGGGTCGGGCCCAGCTGGTTCCCCTCGGCCGTGTGATTGTAGACGACGTCCAGAATGACCTCGATCCCGGCGGTGTGGAACCGGGCGACCATCTGCTGAAATTCGGAGATATCGCCGTCGCGCAGATACCGGGGTTCGGGCGCGAAGAACCCATAGGACATATAGCCCCAGTAATTTGTCAGCCCCTTGTCGGTCAGGAAGCGGTCATCGGCAAAGGCATGGACCGGCAGCAGTTCCACCGCCGTCACGCCAAGCCCGGTCAGGTGATCCAGCACCGGGTCCGAGGCCATCGCCAGATAGCTGCCGCGATGGGCGATGTCGGGGCGCCCGGCGGTCAGGCCCTTCACATGCGCCTCATAGATCACGGTTTCGGACAGGGGGCGATGCAGGGGGCGGTCGGCGCCCCAGGCAAAGCTGGGATCGACGACCACGGATTTGGGCATGTGCTGGGCGCTGTCGCGGCGATCGAAGGACAGATCAGCCTCGGCATGACCGGCGCGATAGCCGAACAGCGCGTCATGGGCGGCGGGCCTGCCGGTCAGCCGCTTGGCATAGGGGTCGATCAGTAGCTTGTTGGGATTGAAGCGATGCCCCTCGGACGGTTTATAGGGGCCGTGCACCCGGAACCCGTAGCGCTGGCCCGGTCGCAGCCCGGCGATATGGCCGTGCCAGACGTGGCCATCGCGTTCGGGCAGGTCCATCCGCACCTCTCGGTTGCGGTCGTCGAACAGGCACAGCACCACCCGGTCGGCATGGTGCGAAAAGACCGCAAAATTCACCCCCGCCCCGTCAAAGCTGGCGCCTAATGGGGTCGGCTGTCCGGCGGTCATCGCAAAGCGTTGGGTCATTCGGGGCCGTTCATCTGCGTTCACTCATCTATCGGGCCCCGGGCAGGGGCAGCGCCCGGGGCAGTCGGGCCGACCCTATCAGCGATCGGTAAGGAATGCGTAAAGATCGGCATAGGCCTGCGCCGAGCGGTCCCATCCGACCGGATGGGCCATCGCATTCGCCTGCAGCCGCGACCATGTCCCGGTGTCGCGGTACAAAACCCCCAATCGGATCAGGGCGTTGCGCAGCGCGCCTGCGGTGACCGGCGAAAACTGGATGCCCGTCGCCACCCCCTGCGCCAGCCCGGCGGGCGAGGCGTTGATGACCGTATCGGCCAGCCCTCCGGTCAGCGCCACCACCGGCACCGTGCCATAGCGCAGCCCATACATCTGCGTCAGGCCGCAAGGCTCGAACCTGGATGGCACCAGAATCGCATCGCCCCCCGCGATCAGCCGGTGCGAGAACGCCTCGTCATAGCCGATGCGCACGGCCACCATCGGATCGGCGGCGGCCTGCAGGAACGCCTGTTCCAGCCCCGGATCGCCCGAGCCCAGAACCGCCAGCTGCCCGCCCATGTCCAAGAGCGTGGGCAGGGTTTCCAGCACCAGATCCAGCCCCTTTTGATGGGTCATGCGCGAGACGATGACGCAAAGCGGCCCCTCGGCCGGGGGCAGGCCCAGTTCGGCCTGCAGCGCGGCCTTGGCCGGGGCCTTGGCGGCGGGGGTGGCAAAGGGGATGATCGCGGGATCGGTGGCCGGGTTCCACGCGGCGTCGTCGATACCGTTCAGGATGCCGTGCAGGGCGTCGCGCCGCTGGCGCATCAGACCGCCCAGCCCCATCCCGAATTCGGGGGTCATCAGCTCTTCGGCATAGCTGGGCGACACGGTGGTCAACGCATCCGCCCCCACCAACCCCGCCTTGAGCGCCGAGACGGCGCCGTAAAATTCGTACCCCTCGGGGTGAAAGCGCCACGGGTCCAGATGCAGCGCGGGGATGCGGGCGGGATCGGTGGCGCCGGTAAAGGCGATGTTGTGGATGGTCAGGACGCTGCGCACGTCCTGCGTACCCATTGCGCGCAGATATTCGGTCGTAAAGCCCGCCTGCCAGTCATGCCCATGCAGCACCTGTGGGCGCCAGCCACCCGCGCCATGGGCCGCGACATGGGCCCCGACCCAGGACAGGGCCGCAAAACGTTCGGGATTGTCCGGCCAGTCGCGCCCGTCCGGCCCCTGATAGGGGCTGCCCGGACGCCCGAACAGATGCGGCGCGTCGATCACCAGCAGGTCCAGACCGGCGGCATGGGCCTGCAGCAGGATCGCGGGACCGCCGAACAGATCGTCAAAGCGGTGGACGGCCTCGGGTTCGGACAGCGCCGCCATGACCGCCGGATAGCCGGGCAGCAGGGTGCGCATCCGCACCCCCACCTTGGCCAGTGCCCCGGGCAGCGCACCCGTGACGTCGGCCAGACCGCCGGTCTTGATCAAGGGCGCGCATTCCGAGGCGACCGACAGTACCTGCATCACAACCCCGCCGCCCGCCGGTCCAGCATGTCCTGCGTGATCAGCGTGATCCCGCCTTCGCTGACGCGGAACCAGCGCGCATCCTCGACCGGATCCTCGCCCACGATCAGCCCTTCGGGGATCACCACGCGGCTGTCGATGACCACGTTTTTCAGCCGCGCATGGCGATGCACGGTCACATGGGGCAGCACCACCGCATGATCCAGAATGGCATAGCTGTTGGTATGCACCTCGGTGAACAGCAGCGAATTGCGGATCTCGGTCCCCGAGATGATGCAGCCCCCCGACACCATCGACGAAATCGCCACGCCCCTGCGGTCGGCCTCGTCATGGATGAACTTGGCGGGCGGGGTACTTTCGGAATAGGTCCAGATCGGCCATTCCCGATCCCACAGGTCCAGTTCGGGCGTGAAATCGGTCAGGTCGATATTGGCCTGCCAGAAGGCGTCGACCGTGCCCACATCCTTCCAATAGGCAGGCGCGCCGGGCTTGCGCACGCAAGAGGTGTCGAACCGGTGCGCCATGGCCTTGCCGTTCTTGACAATGTCGGGGATCAGGTCGGTGCCGAAATCATGGCTGGAATTGCTGTCCGCCGCATCGCGCAGCAACAGGTCGCGCAGGAACGGCCAGCTGAAGACATAGATCCCCATCGAGGCCAGCGCCTTGTCGGGTTCGCCGGGCATGGCAGGCGGATCGGCAGGCTTTTCCAGAAACGAGACGATGCGACCCGTGTCGTCCACATCCATCACGCCAAAGGCCACGGCCTCCATCCGCGGGACGGTCAGACAGCCCACCGTCACATCGGCGCCGCTTTTGACATGCTCGCGCAGCATGATCTCGTAATCCATCTTGTAGATGTGGTCGCCCGCCAGGATCACGATGTAATCGACATCGTAATCATCCACGATGTCGATGTTCTGCGTGACCGCATCGGCGGTGCCGCGATACCAGTGTTCGTCGGACACGCGCTGGCTGGCGGGCAGGATGTCCAGAAACTCGTTCCGCTCGGCACGAAAGAAGTTCCAGCCGCGCTGGCAATGCCGGATCAGGCTGTGGGCCTTGTATTGCGTGGCGACCGCGATCTTGCGGATGCCGGAGTTCATCGCATTCGACAAAGCGAAATCGATGATCCGGGTCTTGCCGCCAAAGAACACCGCCGGTTTGACCCGGCGGTCGGTCAATTCTCTCAGCCGACTTCCCCGGCCCCCTGCCAGCACAAAGGCCATGGCCCGGCGTGTCAGCCGTTGTGTTTCCACCATTCTGGGCTCCTCCCCATCGAATATGTCAGTCTTTGGCCAAATCGTCCGGGTCAACGGCCTCGGCACCGTCGGGATCCCCATCTTTGGCATCCCCTCTACCGGCCCCCTCACCTGCACCCGCACCGGCCACGAAGATCACCACCGACAAGGGCGGCAATGTCACGGCCATCGATGCCGGTTGCCCGTCCTGCCCCGGGCCGTCGGCCTGAACGCCGCCCAGATTGCCCATGCCGCTGCCGCCATAGACCAGGGCATCGGTGTTCAGGGCCTCGCGCCAGTGACCCGCCAGGGGAACGCCGATGCGGAAATCCGGGCGCGGCACGGGGGTAAAGTTGCAGACCACCACGACCGGCGCGTCGCCCGCATCACCACGGCGGATCCAGGCAAAGGTCGATTGCGCGGCATCGGTCGCGATCCACTGGAACCCCTCGGGTTCGGCGTCGCGGGCATGCAGCGCGGGCAGGCCCACATACAGGCCGTTCAGATCGCGGACCAGCGCCTGCACGCCCTGATGCAGGGGCTGACTGGCGGCCAGCCAGTTCAGTTCGCCGTTATGGTTCCATTCCTCGGGCTGGGCGAATTCGCAGCCCATGAACAACAGCTTCTTGCCCGGATGCCCCCACATGAAGCCGTAATAGGCCCGCAGATTGGCAAATTGCTGCCATTCGTCGCCCGGCATCTTGTGCAGCAGGCTGCCCTTGCCATGCACCACCTCGTCATGGCTGATCGGCAGGATGAAGTTTTCCGAATAGGCATAGGTCAGCCCGAAACTGATCAGATCGTGGTGATAGCCCCGATGCACCGGATCGCGGCTCATATAGCGCAGCGTGTCGTTCATCCAGCCCATGTTCCACTTGAACCCGAAACCCAGCCCCCCGGCATCCACGGGGGCCGAGACCTTTGGGAACGAGGTGCTTTCCTCGGCCATGGTCATGATGCCCGGCGCCTCGCCATAGGCGGTCACGTTCATTTGCTTCAGAAAGGCGATGGCCTCGTAATTCTCGCGCCCGCCATCCTTGTTGGGCACCCATTCCCCCGCCTTGCGCGAATAGTCGCGATACAGCATCGAGGCCACCGCATCGACCCTGAGGCCGTCGATGTGATATTCCTGCAACCAGTAAACGGCATTGGCGATCAGAAAATTCTGCACCTCGACCCGGCCATAGTTGTAGATCAGCGTGTTCCAGTCCTGATGGAACCCCTCGCGCGGGTCTTCATGTTCATAAAGCGCGGTGCCGTCAAAGCGTGCCAGCCCATGCGCATCGGTCGGAAAATGCCCGGGCACCCAGTCCAGCAGCACGCCCAGACCGGCCCGGTGCGCGGCATCGACCAGATCGCGGAACTCGTGCGGCGGACCAAAGCGGATGGTCGGCGCGTAAAGACCCACCGGCTGATAGCCCCATGATCCGTCAAAGGGAAATTCGCTGACCGGCATCAACTCCAGATGCGTAAAGCCCATATCCTTGACATAGGCGACCAGTTCCCGCGCCATCTCCTGATAGGACAGGGGCCTGCCACCGTCATCCATGCGCCGCCGCCAGCTGCCCGGATGCACCTCATAGATGCTGATCGGGGCGCGGCGGTCCTGCGCCCCGGCGCGCGACGCCATCCATGCGGCGTCCTTCCAGCCAAAGCCGGTGATGTCGCGCACCACACTGGCCTTTTCCGGCGGATGCTGGCTGCCGAAACCCACCGGATCGGCCTTTTGCAGCACGCCGCCCTGCGCATCGAGGATCTCGTACTTGTACTGAACCCCCTCGACCACGCCAGGCATGAAAATCTCCCACACGCCCTGACCCACGCGGCGCATCGGATGGCGGCGTCCGTCCCACCGGTTGAACTGGCCCACGACCGACACCCGCCGCGCATTCGGCGCCCAGACCGCGAAATGTGTGCCCCGGACGCCCTGATGGGTCATCACATGGGCACCAAGCGCCCGCCACAGATGGCGATGCGTGCCCTCGGCCAGCAGATGCAGATCCATCTCGCCCAGAACCGGCCCGAAGGCATAGGGATCGGAAAATTCCCATTCCGCCCCGCTGCCCGCCTGCGCCCGCAGCCGGTAAGGCCCCTCGGGGATCGGCCCCGCGAACAGGTCGCCCGCCACGCGCGGCAATTCGACCGCCCCGCCATCGGCAATGACCGACAGCCGCGCCAGATCGGGGTGATAGACCGTCAGCCATTGCCCCTCGGCCAAAGGCCGCGGCCCCAGCAGCGCAAAGGGTGTGTCGCAGCGCCCCTGGCTCAGCGCCAGCTGCTGGTCGGGACTGATCTGCATCGGCTGTGTCTCACTATCCATGCGCCCCACCTTAGAGCCGTGCAGGATTTCAGCAATCCGCTGCTTGACGCGCTTCGCACCTTTTTCGCGCCGCCGGACTGGGGCACGATGCCCGCGAACAGGCATCATGCAAGGAGATGACGGAATGGCGGAATGGTGGCGCGACGCGGTGATCTATCAGATCTATCCCCGCAGCTTTCAGGACAGCGACGGCGACGGGATCGGCGACCTGCCGGGCATCACCCGGCGGCTGGACCATGTGGCCGCCCTTGGCGTGGATGCGATCTGGCTGTCGCCGATCTTCACCTCGCCGCAAAAGGACATGGGCTATGACGTGGCCGATTACACCGATATCGACCCGCTGTTCGGCACTCTGGCGGATTTCGACGCGCTGGTGACGCGCGCCCATGCGCTTGGGCTGAAGGTGATCATCGATCAGGTCATCAGCCATTCCAGCGACAAGCATTCCTGGTTCGCGGAAAGCCGCACCGACCGCACCAACTCGCGCGCCGACTGGTATGTCTGGGCCGATCCCAAGCCCGACGGCACGCCGCCCAGCAACTGGCCCTCGGTCTTCGGCGGCCCGGCTTGGGAATGGGAACCGCAGCGGCGCCAGTATTACCTGCACAATTTCCTGATCGAACAGCCCGACCTGAACATGTGGAACCCCGCCGTGCAGGATGCGCTGCTGGACACGATGCGCTTCTGGCTGGACCGCGGCGTCGACGGTTTCCGGCTGGACACGGTGAACTATTATTTCCACGACGACCGCCTTCGCGACAACCCGCCCAATCCCGATTACGACGGCCCCGAGACCTATCCCCGCCAGCGCCACGTCTATTCCAAGAACCGCCCCGAAAACATCGCCTTCCTGCGACGGATGCGGGCGCTGACCGATGAATATGACGCGAGGATGATGGTCGGAGAGGTCGGCGACAGCGGCCAGACCTCGATCGACATCATGGGCGAATATACGGCGGGCGATGACCTTTTGCACATGTGCTACAGCTTCGGCATGCTCAGCGCCGATTTCACCGCCGCGCATTTCCGCGACACGATTCAGGGCGTGCGCGATCATGCGCCCGACAGCCATGCCTGCTGGTCCTTCTCGAACCATGACGTGGTGCGCCATGTCACCCGATGGGCCGATCACGCGACCGACAGCGATGCGCTGGCCCGGCAGGCGGCGGCGATGCTTCTGTCCTTCCCCGGCACGATCTGCCTCTATCAGGCCGAGGAACTGGGCCAGACCGAGACCGTGCTCGAATACGCCGAACTGACCGACCCCCCCGCCCTGCGCTTCTGGCCCGAGGTCAAGGGCCGCGACGGCTGCCGCACGCCGATGGTCTGGGACGCGACCGAACCCCATGCCGGATTTTCCGACAGCGTCCCGTGGCTGCCCGTCAAAGAGGAACAATCCCTGCGCGCCGTCGCCCATCAGCAGGGCCGCAATGACAGCGTTCTGGCGACCTATCGCGCGATCCTGTCCTTTCGCAAGAACCAGCCGGCGCTGCGGCAGGGCCAGACGACCTTTCTCGATCTGCCCGAACCGGTGCTGGCCTTCCGGCGGGTGGCCGAGGATCAGACCCTGACCGCCGTCTTCAACCTCTCGGCCACGCCGCGCAGCCTGACGGTCGCGAGCGACGCCACCCTCAGCGGCCCGGCCCATGCCGATCTGCAGGGGGGCCGCCTCGACCTGCCCGCCAATGGCTATGCCTGGCTTGCGGGCGACATCACGCTGTCCGCCTGACGGGCCTGCGGCGGCGCGGGCCCTACCCCCCGCGCCGCCGCCACAGAAACAGCACCACCGCCAGATAGACCCCTGCGGCGCCGAACAGCATGGCCCAGGCCGGACTGCCGTTCCACAGCTCGACCCCCGCCCAGATCAGCGGCATCACCACGCACAGCACCCGCACCCAAAGCGGTCTGAAGAACGGGGCCTCCGGATCGACCAGCTTCATCCTGCCATCTCCCTGTCGTTTCATCTTGGTTCAAATATCCTCGGGGGTCCGGGGGGCGAGCCCCCCGGCATCCTCCCCCTCCGTCAACAGCCCGCGCTGCCACAAGGGCTCTCCGGCAAAGGCCGCCGCGATGTGATCGACCAGCGCGCGGGTCTTGCGCGGCATCGGCCGGATCGGCGGCCAGACGACGCTGATCGGCAGCGGCTCCTGCGGCAAGGCGGGCAGCAGCCGCACCAGCCGCCCGTCGCGCAGCGCGTCATGGACGATGAACATCGGTAGCAGCGCCAGCCCCAGCCCGCCGATCGCCAGATCGCGCATTGCCTCGCCATTGTTGGCGGTGATCCGCCCGGCGCGCGGCAGGGTGACATCGGCGCCAAAGGGCCAGATCTCGGCCAGCCGGGCGTTCAGATAGCCGATGACCGCGTGCCGGGCCAGATCGCCGGGCTGGCGGATCTGGCCGTGTTGGGCCAGATAATCGGGGCTGGCGACCAGCGCGCGCGGATCCTCGCACAGCCGCCGGGCCATCAGGCTGCTATCCTTCAGATGCCCGATGCGCAGGCCCAGATCGAACCCCGCGCGGGCCAGATCGACCTGTCGGTCGTCGTAATCCAGCACGATCTCCAGATCCGGATGGGCGCGGGCGAAACCGGCGATCACCGGGCCCAGATGGCGGATGCCAAAGCTCATCGGGGCGGCGATGGCCAGCCTGCCGCGCAGCGGGGCCTCGGGCGCGGCGGTGCTTTCGGTGGCGGCGATCAGCTCGGCCAGCGCCGGGCGCAGGCGACCGGCCAGCGCCAGCGCGCTGTCGGTGGGCGTGATCCGGCCCGCATGGCGGGTGAACAGCGCGACGCCAAGCGCCGCCTCGAAATCGCTGATCCGCTTGCTGACCACGGATTTCGACAGATCCGCCCGCGCCGCCGCCCCCGAGATGCTGCCCGCATCCAGAACCGCCAGAAAGGTCTCAAGATCCGCGATCGTCCATCCCATGTGCGCCACCCTATCGCCCCGGCCAAGGCGTTCGCAAGAACCGAACGCCGCTTTGCCCGGCAGGCGGGTGCCGCGAACGGCAAGGCCGGGCCATATTGACCCCAACGCCGAACAGACAGGAGCCTCTGCCATGCAGCTGACCGGAATCCACCACCTGACCGCCATCACCGCCGATGCCCCGGGCAACAACCGTTTCTATACCGAGACCCTTGGCCTGCGCCGGGTGAAAAAGACCGTCAATCAGGACGACACCTCGGCCTATCATCTGTTCTTTGCCGATGGGGCGGGCAGCCCCGGCACCGACATCACCTTTTTCGACTGGCCCACGGCGCCCGAGCGGCGTGGCACGAATGCCATCACCCGCACCGGCCTGCGCGTGGCCGAGGACAGCCTTGATTACTGGGCCGACCGCCTGAATGGATTGGCGGGCAAGATCACCACGCTGGACGGACGCCCCAGTCTGGATGTCGAAGACCCCGAAGGCCAGCGCCTGCGCCTGATCGCCGCGCCCGACCCCGCCGGTCATCCTTGGGACCGCAGCGACGTGCCCGCCGGGCATCAGATCCGCGGCCTTGGCCCGATCACCATCTCGGTCGCCGATCTGGCCCCCACCGAGGCCTTGCTGACGCAGGTCATGAACATGCGCCGGGTGCGCGACTATGCCAGCCCTGACGGACAGGGACAGGTCCATGTGTTCGAGATGGGCACGGGCGGCGCTGCAGCCGAACTGCATGTCGCGGTCCAGCCCGGCCTGCCGCAGGCGCGGCAAGGCGCGGGCGGCGTCCATCACGTCGCCTTCCGCGTGCCCGATACCGCCGCTTTGACCGCATGGACCGACCATGTGGCGCAGTTCCGCGTCCCCTCCTCGGGCGAGGTCGAGCGGTTCTATTTCCGCTCGCTTTACTTCCGCGAGCCGGGGGGCAATCTGTTCGAACTGGCGACCGACGGGCCGGGCTTTGACGTGGACGAACCGCAGGATACGATGGGCGAGGGCCTGTCCCTGCCGCCCTTCCTCGAGGCCAGACGCACCCAAATCGAGGCGCGGCTGAAGCCCCTGACCTGACATCCGCAAGGATCCCGGGATGACGACGATCCTGCCACAAGCCGATCCCCCGCGCCGCGCCTTGTGCGGCGCGGCGTTCGGGATCACCATCGATGGGGGCTGGCGGCGCACCGCCAGCCCCCGCCCGCCTTCACCGAGGAGACTGCCATGACTGCCCCCCACGATGCGCCCCGGAATGCCCCCCGCATTTTCCCCCGCATTTCCCATGTCGCGCTGAGCGTCCGCGACCTGCCCGGCATGGCGGCATTCTATGAACGCATCATCGGCCTGCAGTCGATGGGCGGCGACGCGGCCGTTCGCCGCCTTGGCACCGGGGACCGCGTGCTGATCGAATTGCAGGGCGATCCTGCCGCCCGGCCCCATGACCCCCGGCAGGCGGGGCTGTTTCACACCGCCTTTCTGCTGCCCGACCGCGCCGCCCTTGGGGGCTGGCTGCGCCATGCCGCCGATGCGGGGCAGCGACTGGAGGGCGCCTCGGATCACGGCGTCTCCGAGGCGCTGTATCTGCACGACCCCGAGGGCAACGGCATCGAGATCTATCGCGACCGCCCCGCCACCGACTGGACCCGCGACGGCGACCGCGTTCACATGATCACCGCCCGGCTGGATCTGCAGGCGCTGCTGGACGACGGGGCGGAAGGCTGGCAGGGCGTTCCGACGGACACGATCATCGGGCATGTGCATCTGCAGGTCGGGCAGATCGATGCGGCGGACGATTTTCTGACCGGCGATCTGGGGCTGACCCGCACCTTTGATGTGCCCAGGGCGGGCTGGTACGGATGGGACGGCTATCACCATCATCTGGCCGTGAATGTCTGGAACAGCGAGGGCGCCGGTCCGCGCCCGCAGGGCCAGACCGGTCTGGCCGAAATTGCCCTGACGTCAGGAACCGAAAAAGACCCGATTGAGGATCCTTGGGGGAACCGCTTCCGGTTCGTCTGAGTTAGTCGCCGTGTTCAATTTCTGACGAGTGCGCCCCGCCTTCGGACCCCCGAAGGCGGGGCATTTTTATGCCTGCAACCCGGCCAGCCAGCCGGTCGCGGCGCTCAGATCATCCGCCGACAGCTCGTGCCCGGCGGGGACCGTCCGGGCGTCCAGCCTGGCCCCCGATACGCTCAGCCAATCGTTCAGCGCCGGGGCATGGGCGCCATAGGGATCACGCGCGCCCTGCAGCGTCAGAACCTGAACACCGGTCAGATCGGCCTGGGGCGCCGGGTCCAACACCAGCATCGGGCGGATCAGGATCGCCCGCGCGATCAGGCCGGGATGCAGCGCCATCACCGCCCCCGCGAAATTCGCGCCGTTGGAATAGCCCAGCACCGTCAGCTGGGCCGGGTCCAGATCATAGGCGGCCGGCGCCCCCTGCCAGAAGGCGGCGAAGGCGTGGGCCTCGGACCGGATATCGTCCTGATCGAACCGCGTCATGGACAGGCGGCGAAAGAACCGCGCCACGCCTTCCTCGGTAGACCGGCCGCGCAGGCCCAGCAGGGTGGTGCGCGGGGCGATGCTGTGGGCCAGCGGCATCAGATCGGATTCCGATCCCCCGGTGCCATGCAGCAACACGATGGCCGAGCCGTCCGGATCATCCGGCACATGCAGGCGGTGGACAAAAGGCAGATCACGCATCACGGTCCTTTCCTCGCCCGGTCGGGCGAATTGCGGCAAACGCAGCCGCAGCTGAATATCATCGGTCATATGGGGCGGCACCTTCAGGCTGCGGCCCAGATCACCCGGGCCCTCGTCCACGGCCATGCCGGGACCGTCGGTGGCCAGCTCGATCAGGATCTGCGCCGGGTCGCGGACGTAAAGCGAGGTGAAATACTTGCGGTCATGCACCGTCACCTGCCCCACATCGGCGCCACCCGCCAGCCGCGCACGCTGCGCCTTGATCGCGGGCAGATCCGGCACGCGCAGCGCGACATGGTCGATCACCCCGCTGCCGGGAATGCCGGGCACGAAGCCGCCCGCATCGCGGATGTCGATCACGTCGCGATCCGACACCAGCCGCGTCACCCCGCCCTCGACCCCGCCCGACCGATAACCAAAGGGCATCAGAAAGGCCGCCGAGGCTGCCGCATCCTCCGACCACAGGGTCACCCCGGCCAGATGCGCAGGCGGCGCGGGCCAGCCCGCATCGGCGATGTCCTGCCCCACCAGCTTGACGATGATCCCGTCGGGATCCTTCAGCCGCAGCACCGGGGCGCCGAATTCCCGCAGCGGACCCTCGATCCGCAGGCCGCGTTGCATGGCGCGGGTCAGCCAGTCGCCGATCCGGGCGCGGGGAATGGCCAGCGCGATCTCGGTCACCTGTCCGTGGCCCACGCGGCCCTTTGCCCCGTCCTGCCACACCAGAAAGCTGACCAGCGATCCGGGCGCGCCCGCGCTGTCGCCATAGAACAGGTGCAGCTGCTGCGCATCTTCGAACCCTGCGGTCTGCTTGACCAGCGACAGGCCCAGAAAACCCATCCAGAAATCGACATTGGCCTGCACGTCGCGCGTGATGGCCGTCACATGGTGAAGTCCCGTCATGGCGACCTCCTTTCCCTTGGGGCCCAAGATGCGCCGCCCCGGCC
>NZ_RQRT01000058.1 GCF_004335005.1 Paracoccus nototheniae
ATACCCCCTTCCGCGCATGGCCCACAAGCCTGCGCCCCGTTGACGGGGCGGCGGTGTGGCCCTACCGATCTTGCACGATGTGAAGGAAATCGCCCATGAGCCACGCCCCCGGTCCCGACCTGATCGCCATTCCCGGCCCCTCGCCGGTGCCCGCCCGGGTGCTGAACGCCGCCCATCGCGCCTCGCCCGACATCTATGGCGAGGCGCTGGCGCAGGTGAACCTGCAGGTCATGGCGCAGTTGAAGCGTCTGGCGGGCACCAGCGCCCATCTGGCCCCCTATATCGGCAACGGCCATGCCGGGTGGGAGGCCGTGGGCGCCAACCTGTTCGATCGCGGCGATCTGGCGCTGGTGCTGACCTCGGGCCATTTCGGGCGCAGCTGGGCCGAGATGCTGGAGGGGCTGGGCGTCATCGTCGAGCGGCTGGATTTCGCCAACCTGCCCCCCGATCCTGCCCGTCTGGCGGCGCGGCTGGCCGCGGACCCCGAAGGGCGCATCCGCGCCGTGATGCTGTGCCAGACCGATACGGCCAGCGCGACCATGGCCGATATTCCGGCGATCCGCGCGGCGATGGGCGATCATGGGGCGCTGCTGGTCGTGGATGCCATCGCCTCGCTTGGCTGCGCGCCGATGCGGATGGATGACTGGGGCGTCGATGTGCTGATCGCGGCCAGCCAGAAGGGGTTGATGTGCCTGCCCGGCACGGTCTTCGTGTGGTTTTCCGACAAGGCGGCGGCGCAGGGGGCGACCGGGCTGACCTCTCCTTGGTGGGACTGGCACGGGCGGGCCGGGGCCGGGGCGCTGTGGCGGTTCTGGGGCGGCACGCCGCCGGTCCAGCAGATCTTCGCCCTGTCCGAGGCGCTGACGATGATTCTGGACGAGGAAGGGCTGGAGTCCGTCTGGTCGCGCCATGACCGTCTCGCCCGCGCGGTCTGGGCGGCGGGCGAGGCATGGGCCGCAGGCGGCAGCGGCATCCGGCTGTCGGTGACCGATCCCGCCGCGCGCGCCGCATCGGTCACCGCGCTGACGCTGCCCGGCGCGGATGCGCTGCGGGCCTGGGTCGCGCGGGAATGCGGGGTGACGTTGGGCGTGGGTCTGGGCGCGCCCGATCCCGCAGGCGCGCTGCGCATCGCCCATATGGGCCATTGCAATGCGGGCGTCCTGCTGGGCACGCTTGGCGCCATCGAGGCCGGGCTGGTCGCGCTGGACATCCCCCACGGCCCCGGCGCGTTGGAAGCCGCCGCCGCCAGCATCGCGCGCTCTGCCTGACCGAGGGAGGGCTGGCGGGGCGACCATGGGGTGAATCAAAGCATGGGTGCGGGCGGGCCATGCGCGCCCTGCCCGCTTAGGGTTGCAGACGCGGCCAGCTGACAGCGTCGGGATCGGACCTGCCCACCCGTCACCCCGGCCCGCAGCGCGACCCGTCGATCGGGATCAGCGGGCCGGGGACAGGCGGGCGGGGCAGTGCGGTCGTCAATCCGCAGGCGCATGTTCGGCCAGCCAGGTCTCCATCCGGGCGATCTCGGCCTCTTGTGCGGCGATGATCTCATCGGCCAGCGCGCGGATGCCGGGATCGTCGCCATGCTCCAGCACCACCCGCGCCATCTCGATCGCGCCTTGATGATGCGGGATCATGCCGCGCACGAAATCGACATCGGCATCGCCCGAGGGGGCGATGGCCATGTCCTGATGCATCCGGGCCATCGCATCGTTATAGGCCGCGTTGGCGGCATCGGCCTCGGTCGTGCTGCCATGCGCCGAATGGTCGGTGCCGTGGTCGGCATGGTCCTGCGCCTGCAGGGGCGCGGCCAGAACCCATGCGACCGGCAGGGCCAGCAGAGTGGACATCAGGGATCGGGTCATCGGGTCATCCTTGGGTCGGCTGTCATCGCGTGAAGCCTGATCCCAAGGCGGTGCGGCGGCAAGCCGGGGCGCGGACAAATTCGCGTCAGTCGTCCGCAACCCGCCGCGCCCGCGTCACCACGGTCTGGCCATAGCTGCGGCTGTCCAGCAGCGTCAGGGCGGCGGGCAGCAGGGGGCGGCGCTGTTCCTCCCAGATCACCGTTGCGCCGGGGGCCAGCCAGCCGCCCGAAAGGGCCGAGGCGATCGCGGCCTCTCCTTTTCCCTGACCATAGGGAGGGTCCAGAAAGACCACATCGAAGCCCGGCCCGTCGCAGGGGCCAAGCCGCGTCGCATCGCGGCGCAGAAGGGCGGTGGCCTCGCCCGCGCGGGCCTTGTCGACATTCTGGCGGATCAGGCGGGCGGACGTGGCGCCGTCATCGACGAAGGTGACATGCAGCGCGCCCCGCGACAGCGCCTCGAGCCCCAGGGCGCCGGTGCCTGCAAACAGATCCAGCACCCGCGCGCCGGGCAGCGGATTGCCCTGATTGCCGTTGATCAGCAGGTTGAAGATCGCCTCGCGCACCCGGTCGGTTGTGGGGCGCAGATGGGCCGGGGCATCGCCTTCGCCCAGCTCGGCCAGCTTGAGGCCGCGCAGCCTGCCGCCGACGATCCTCATGGCCGTGCCCCCCGCCCGGCTTGCGTCCCGCCCCCAGCTTGCGTCCCGCGAGGGCGGGGGGACTTTGCGTCCCCCCGCGCCCCCCTGCAGGATATTTCCGGACCGAAGCGGGCGGGCGCGGCGCTCATGTCAGAAGGGTCCTGAGGTCGGGCAGGGACGGGATCAGGGCGGGATCGGGGCTGATCCCCCCCTCGATCAGGCGCTTGCCGATCATGTAGGCGCGGGCGTCGTTCAGGGCATCGACGGCGATCAGGCGGCTCTGGCGGTAATACCAGACCGAGGCGGCATGATCGCCCTGCCCCCTTCGGGTCACGACATGGTCATGGCCGAGATTCAGGCCCGCGATCTGCAGTTTCGCGTCATATTGATCGGACCAGAACCAGGGTTTCAGCGCGATCCGGCGCGGCTGTCCCAGCAGGTTGTCGGCCACGCATTCGGCCATGTCGATGGCGCCGCCGACGCTTTCCAGACGCAGGCGCGCGCCCTGATGGGGGATGCTGGCGCAATCGCCCGCTGCCCAGATGGCCGGGTCCGAGGTGCGGCCCGACAGATCGGTCGCGATGCCATTGTCGAGGGCAAGGCCGGCGCTGTCGGCCAGAGCGGTTTCGGGCAAAACGCCGATGCCCATGATCACCAGATCGGCGGGGATCTGACGGCCGTCGGTCAGCGCCACGCCATCCGCCCGGTCGGTCCCGGTGATGCGGCTGATCGCCGCGCCTTCCAGGATCGTCACCCCATGGGCCTGGTGCAGCGCACGGATCAGGTCGGCGGTTTCCGCCGAGGCGACCCGGCCCAGGATGCGGGGGGCGGCCTCGATCAGGGTGACCTGCAACCCCTGTTTGCGGGCGACGGCGGCGGCCTCCAGCCCGATATAGCCGCCGCCGATCACGACCAGTCGCGCATCCGGGCGCAGCTGCGGGGCAAGCGCGTCCACATCGGCCAGCGTCCGGATGACATGGGTGCCGGGCAGATCGCCGCCCATCGCGGCAGACAGGCGGCGGGGGCGCGCGCCCATGGTCAGGGCCAGCGCGTCATAGGGGTGATCGCCCCGGTCGGTTCTCAGCACGCGGGCGACCGGATCGAGGCCGAGGGCGGTTTCCGACAGGCGCAGCGCGATGGACTGATCCGTCCACCAGTCGGGGGCGCGCAGGGTCAGGCGGTCCAGCCCCATCTGGCCCAGCAGATAGGCCTTGGACAGAGGCGGGCGCTGATAGGGGGCCGTCGGTTCGTTCCCGATCACCGTCAGCGGCCCGTCATGGCCCCCGGCGCGCAGCCGGGCCGCCATCGAGGCCGCCGCCTGACCCGCCCCCACGATCACGATCCGCATCTCTGGTCTTTCCCTCCGGCCCGGCTGCTCTGTCTGGTCTGTCTGTCGGGCGCACCCTATAGTCCCGACGAATCCGTTGCAATTCAGGAGCGTTCCATGACCATCACCGCCGGAGACAAGCTGCCCGAGGGCCAATTGCTGCATGTGGGCGAGGCCGGACCCGAGGCCCTGTCGCTGTCCGATCTGACCACTGGCAAGGTGGCCCTGTTCGGTCTGCCGGGCGCCTTTACCGGCACCTGCACCAATGCGCATATGCCCAGCTTTGTGCGCAGCGCCGATGCGTTCCGCGCCAAGGGCGTGGCGCGAATCGTCTGCATCACCGTCAACGATCCCTTTGTCACCAAGGCGTGGGCCGAACAGACCGGCGCGACGGCGGCGGGGATCGAGGTTCTGGCCGATGCCGATGGCAGCGTGACCAAGGCTTTGGGGCTGGACTTTGACGCGCCGCCCGCCGGACTGTTCGGCCGCTGCAAGCGGTTCGCCGCGCTGGTCGAGGACGGGGTCTTTGCCTCGGTCGATGTCGAGGACAGCCCGGGCACCTGCAGCGTCAGCGCGGGTGAGACGCTGTTGGAGAAGGTCTGAGGCCGGAACCGGGGGGCTTCGCGCCCCCCGGACCCCCTGCGGGATATTTTCGTGAAGAAGAAGTTACGGGGTCGGGTCTGATTTTCGGAATGGGGTGAAATCGGCGAGGGCCTCGATTTCCTGGCCCATGGCGTCGCGTTCCTGATCCAGATAATCGCCAAGCGCGCGCCGGAAGCCGGGATCGCGGACCCAGTGCAGCGAGTGGATGGGGACGGGCTCGTAGCCGCGCGCCAGTTTGTGATCGCCCTGCGCCCCGGCCTCGACCCGGTTCAGACCATGCGAGATCGCATGGTCGATCGCCTGATGATAGCACAGCTCGAAATGCAGAAAGGCGTGATCGGCCATGCAGCCCCAATAGCGGCCATAGATCGCATCGGGGCCAAGGAAGTTCAGCGCCCCCGCGATGGGCTGGCCGTCGGTCTCTGCCAGAACCAGCAGGATATCGTCGCGCATCGTATCCTGAATGCGGTCGAAGAAGGCCCGCGTCAGGTAGGGCTGGCCCCATTTGCGCGCGCCGGTGTCCTGATAGAACTGCCAGAAGGCATCCCAGTGATGGGGTTTCAGATCGTCGCCGCTCAGATGACGGATGGTGCCGCCGAAGGCTTGCGCCCGGGCGCGTTCCTTGCGCAGATCCTTGCGCTTGCGCGACGATAGCGCGGCCAGAAAATCGTCATAGCTGGCATAGCCCCGGTTCAGCCAATGATATTGCTGGGTGATGCGCGGCAGAAAACCCGCCGCCGCGCCCAGATCGGCCTCGGCCCCGGTGCAGAAGGTGACATGGGCGCCCGAGGTGTCCAGACGTTCGGCCAGCTGCATCATGCCCGCCAGAAGGGCCGACCGCGCGGCGTCGTCGTGGGCCAGCAGGCGCTGGCCGGTGGCCGGGGTGAAGGGCACCGCGCATTGCAGCTTGGGGTAATAGCGCCCGCCCGCCCGGACATAGGCCTGCGCCCAGCCATGATCGAAGATGTATTCGCCCTGACTGTGCGATTTGGCATAAAGCGGCGCCGCGCCCACGATCTGGCCATCGCGTTCGACCGTCAGGTGCAGAGGCTGCCAGCCAGTGCCCGTGCCGACCGAGCGGGACTGTTCCAGCGCCAGCAGGAAGCGATGCGTGGTAAAGGGATTGCCGTCGCCCAGACCGTCCCACAGCTGCGGGTCGATGGCTGCGATCGAGGGATGGGTTGTCAGCGTCAGCATGTCGTTCATGCCTGCAAGATAGGGGGTCGGCGCGCGGTTGTCAGGGGCCGCCTTTGTCGCGGCGGGCGGCCCCTGACGATGCCGGGGTCAGAGGGCTGCCGCATAGCCCTCGAAGGTGATGTTTTGGGCAATGCGGCGGGCCGCTGCCTCTTCCTCGGGGGTGCGGATGGTCCAGCAGAGGACCGGCGTGCCGCCCGCGCGCAGGGCATCGACGCGGGGATTGGTCAGATCGGCCTTGTCATGCGAGATGAAGCTGGCCCCCAGATCGTCGAAATCGGCGATGGCCGCCAAAGCGTCGCGCCGCTCGGGCGGGACGCGGGTCCAGTCGCCTTCGGGAAAGGCGCAGGTGGTCAGGCCGACCGGGATATCCGGCGCATCGGTGCGAAAGGCGGCGATCATATGCGGGTTGAACGACATGACCGCGACCGGACCGGCATAACCCTGCAGATCCTGGGCCACGCGGGCGGGCAAGGCGCCCACATCGGGACCGCAGGCGCCGTCCTGATCCTTGATCTCGATCAGCAGGGGCACCTGGCCCGCGACCAGATCCAGAAACCGGGCCAGTGTCGGAACGGGTTCATTCGTGCCCAGCAGCCGCAGCGCCGCCAGCGCGCCCGCGTCGATGGCCGAGATGAAGCCCGGCTGACCGGTCAGGCGCTGCAACTGATAGTCGTGAAAGACCAGCGGCACCCCGTCCGGGCCGGGCTGGATGTCGCATTCGATCGCATAGCCCGCATCGATAGCCGCCTGCGCGGCGGCCATGCTGTTTTCCGGCACCACCCGTCCGGTTCCGTCCACCCCGTGCAAGCCGCGATGGGTGATCGGCACCGTCAGGAAGCGGTCGTCCAGAGGGATGGCGCGGGGCATCATGCGACCTCGAACACCGCTTCGACCTCGACTGCGACGCCGAAGGGCAGCGAGGGCGCGGACACGGCGGCGCGGGCATGGCGGCCCGCATCGCCAAAGACCTCGACCATCAGGTCGGAACAGCCGTTGATGACCTTTGGCTGATCGGTGAAATCGGGGGTCGAGTTCACGAAGCCGGTCAGCTTGACCACCCGCGTCACCCGGTCCAGATCGCCGATGGCGGATTTCAGCTGCGCGATCAGCGCCAGACCGCAGCGGCGGGCGGCGGCGGCGCCATCCTCGACCGAAAAGCCGTCGCCCAGCTTGCCGGTGATCAGCCCGGCCTCGTTCGCGCTGATCTGGCCCGAGACAAAGATCAGGTTGCCGGTCTGCACGAAGGGCACGTAATTGGCCGCAGGCATGGGGGCTGCGGGCAGGGTGATGCCCTTGTCGGTCAGGGTTTGTTCAACGGTCATGGGATCCTCAACAGTTGGGGTTTTCCGGGCAACCCTAACGCGGGCCAGGTCAGGCGACCAGAGCCTCGGCGCGTTTCAGGTCCACGCTGACCAGCTGGCTGATCCCCTGTTCGACCATGGTGACGCCGAACAGGCGGTCCATCCGGCCCATCGTCACCGCATGATGGGTGATGATCAGAAAGCGCGTGTCGGTGCGGCGGGTCATCTCGTCCAGCAGATCGCAGAAGCGGCTGACATTGGCGTCGTCCAAGGGTGCATCGACCTCGTCCAGCACGCAGATGGGCGCGGGATTGGCCAGAAACACCGCAAAGATCAGCGCCATGGCGGTCAGGGTCTGTTCGCCGCCCGACAGCAGGGACAGGGTGGACAGGCGCTTGCCGGGCGGCTGGCACATGATCTCCAGCCCGGCCTCCAGCGGATCATCGGATTCGACCAGCACAAGCCGCGCCTCGCCGCCGCCGAACAGCGTCGTGAACAGGGTCGAGAAATTGGCGTTCACCGTCTCGAATGCGGTCAGCAGGCGTTCGCGCCCCTCGCGGTTCAGGCTGCCGATCCCGGCGCGCAGCTTGCGGATCGCCTCTTCCAGATCGGCCTTTTCGCGGGCCAGCCGGTCGCGTTCATCCTCCAGCGCGCGCTTGTCCTCGTCGGCGCGCAGATTGACGGCGCCAAGCGCGTCGCGGGCCTGACGCAGGCGGGCGATCTGATCCTCCAGCAGGTCGGCGGGGGCGGTCTCGTCGATCTCGCCAAGGGCCGCGCGCAGATCCTCGGGGGTCTGGTCGGTCTCCTCCGCGATGCGGGCGCGGGCGGCGATCTGGGCCTGCCGCGCGGCATCCGCACG
Organism: Paracoccus nototheniae; assembly: GCF_004335005.1. Taxonomy (GTDB): domain Bacteria; phylum Pseudomonadota; class Alphaproteobacteria; order Rhodobacterales; family Rhodobacteraceae; genus Paracoccus; species Paracoccus nototheniae. Next base: position 7,784 of record NZ_RQRT01000058.1, read on the forward strand.
GGCCTCGGCCGCCGCCCGCGCCTCGCGCGCGTCCGAGGCCAGACGTTCCGCCTCGCGTTCGGCCAGGGCTGCGGCGCGGGCGGCCTCTTCTGCGGCGCCAAGCGCCGCGCGGGCACGGGTCTGGCGGGCCGAGGCTTCGGCCTCGCGGTCGGCCAGGGCGGCGCGGCGGTCGGACAACAGGGCGGGCTGGGCCGCAGCCTCGGTCAGTTCGTCTGCGGCGGCGTCGCGGCGCGCGGCCAGTTCGGCGGCGCGGGTGCCCGCCTGCTGCAGGCGCAGCTGCCAGCCGGCGGCTTCTTTGGCGATCTCTTGCAGGCGCTTGTCCCGGGCCTGACCATCGCGCTGCGCCTCGTCCAGCGCGGCACGGCGGGTCATGGTGGCGATCCGCGCCGCCTCGACCCCGGTGCGCGCATGGTCAAGGGCGGTCGCGGCGTCGCCCCGGTCGGGCAGGGCTGCCAGCTGCGCCTCGGCATCGCGCAGGCGGGTGCGGGCATCCGTGGCATCGGCGCGGTGGCGGGCCAGTTCCGCGCGGGCCGATTCGGCGCGGCTGGCGGCCATGGCCAGATCGGATTCGGCCCGGGTCGCCGCGCGCACGGCATCCGACAGCAGGCGTTCGGCCTCTCGCCGCGCATCGCGGGCGGAACGTTCGGTCTGGGCTGCGTCCGACAGGGCGGCGCGGGCGTCTTCATGCGCCTCGGTCGCGGCCTCGGCGCGGGAGCGGGCCGCGTCAGCCTGTTCGGTGATTGCGGCCAGTTCGTTGACCTTCTGCAGATGCAGCGCGGCGGAAGAGCTGGCCTCTCCGGCCAACACCCGCATCCCGTCCCACCGGAACAGATCGCCCGCCGGCGTGACCAGCCGCTGTCCCGGCGCCAGCGCGGCTTGCAGCGCGGACCCGCGAAGGGCGTCGGGCACAAGGCCGGTCTGCGACATCCGTCGCGCCAAAACATCGGGCCCGGCCACATGCGGCGCCAAAGGCTGCGCGCCCTCCGGCAGGGGATGCGGCGCGTCCCAACCCGGCAGCGCGTGCCAGCCCGAGCCTTCCGCCGTCACCCCCGCCCGCAGATCGTCGCCAAGCGCCGCGCCAAAGGCCGCCTCGTATCCGCGCCCGACCTGCACCCGGTCCAGCAGGGTGGCGCCGCCCGACTGGCCGCGTTCGACCAGACGGGCCAGCGCGCTGCGTTCGGCATTCAGGGCGGCGGCCTCTCCCTCGGCCTCGGCGCGCGCGGCGCGGGCGCTGGCCTCGCGCGCCTCAAGACCCGCGCGGGCGGCTTCGGCATCGGCCAGCGCCTCTTCGGCGGCCTCGGTGCGATCGCGCGCCAGATCCTGCGCGGCATCCGCCAGATCCAGCGCCGCCGAGGCCGCCTCGCCCGCCGCACCGGCCTGATCGACGGCTTCGGCGGCCTCGGTTGCGGCGCGGTCGGCGCGGTCGAACATGGCGCGCAGATCGGTGGCCAGCCGGTCGGCGGATTGATGGCGCGCGGCCAGACGGGCCGATTCGTCGGTCAGCTCTGCCAGCCGCGCCTCGACCTCGCGCAGGGCCTCAGCGGCCTCATCGGCGCGGGCAGCCGCCAGGTCAAGCCGCGCGTCATGGCCCTGCCCCGCTTGTTCCAGACCCGTGCGTTCTATGTCGAGACGCGCCACCACCTCGGTCGCGTCGCGATTCAGCGCCTCTTCGCGGTCGATGTCGCGGTCCAGCTGGGCCACACGGGCGGTCAGGGCGGCGATGGTGCGGGCGGCTGCGGCCTCGGCCATGTCCAGCGCCTCGCGGTCGGCGGCGATGCGCGACAGAAGGGCTGTGGCGATCTGATCCTCGTCGCGCAGGTCGGGCAGCGCGGATTGCAGCGCTTCGTGCCGGGCCACAGCCGCGGCGGCGGCGGCGCCCGCGTCATGGGCGGCGCGGACGGCCTGCGCCAAAGCCTGCGCCGTGGACAGGCGCGCCGCCTCGGCCTCGGCCCACCGACGATAAAGCAGCACCCCCTCGGCCAGACGCAGGGCGGCGCCGATCTCGCGGTACTTTGCCGCCGCGCGGGCCTGACGGGCCAGAGTCGCGGCCTGCGCCGACAGCTGGTCCAGCGTGTCATCGACGCGCAGCAGGTTCGCCTCGGCGCCGTTCAGCTTCAGCTCGGCCTCGTGGCGGCGCGCATAAAGGCCCGAGATGCCGGCGGCCTCTTCCAGAATGCGGCGGCGGCTTTTGGGCTTGGCGCTGATCAGCTCGCTGATCTGGCCCTGACGCACCAGCGCCGGGCTATGCGCCCCGGTCGAGGCATCCGCAAACAGCATCTGCACGTCGCGCGCCCGCACATCCTTGCCCGCGATCTTGTAGGCGCTGCCCGCGTCGCGGGTGATGCGACGGGTGATGTCGAACTGATCGTCCTCATTGAACCCGGCAGGCGCCAACCGGTCGCGGTTGTCGACGCTGAGCGACACCTCGGCATGGGCGCGGGCATTGCGGCGCGAGGTGCCCGCGAAAATCACATCCTCCATCCCGTCGCCGCGCATGGCGGTGGGACGGTTTTCGCCCATCACCCATCGCAGCGCCTCGAGCAGGTTGGACTTGCCGCAGCCATTGGGTCCGACCACGCCGGTCAGCCCCTCGCGGATGACCAGATCGGTCGGGTCCACGAAGCTTTTGAAGCCGTTGAGGCGCAGGCGGTCAAAGCGCAAGGGTTGCGTTCCCGGTTGAGGATCAGCCGCGATTGTCCCTTCTGGGACCGTCCAAGTCAACCAATGGGCCAGATATCGCCCCCTGCCCAGGCCCGCCCACAAGATGGGCAGGGCTGCAGAAGATCTGGTGCCTTGCCCGAGGCCGCGCTAATCTGGCGCGATGATCCGCATGCTTGCCATCATCCTTGGGTTCCAGCTGACGGGCGAGGTCACCTCTCGCGCGCTGACTTTGCCCCTGCCCGGCCCGGTTCTGGGGCTGATCCTGCTGGTTTTCGCCTGCATCCTGCGCCCGGCGCTGGCCGAGGCGATCCGGCCCACCGCCACCGGCCTTCTGTCGCATCTGTCGCTGTTCTTCGTGCCGGCTGGCGTCGGCATCGTCGCGCATTGGGATCTGTTGCGCACGCAGGGGCTGGGGCTGGCGGTCGCGGTCATCGGATCGACGGTGCTGGCGATCGCGGCAGGGGCGCTGGCCTTTACCGCCGTGGCCCGCCTGACCCGGTCCGAGGAACCGCAGGCCTTGAAGGATCAGGGGCGTGAGTGATCCGGTCCTGATCTGGTCCTATCTGGCGCAGGGGCCGCTGTTATGGCTGACCGCGACGCTGGTCGCCTATCTGGCGGGCGATGCGCTGTCGCGCGCTACGGGGCGGCAAAGCTGGGCCAATCCGGTGCTGATCGCGGTGATCCTGCTGGCGGGGCTGCTGTGGGGGACGGGCACCGATTACGCGACCTATTTCGAAGGGGCGCAGTTCGTGCATTTCATGCTGGGCCCGGCGACGGTGGCGCTGGCCTTGCCGCTGTATGACAACCTGCCCCGGCTGCGCCCCGCCGCCCTGCCGATGCTGGCCGGACTGCTGGCGGGATCGGGGGTGGCGGTTCTGTCGGCGCTGGCCATCGCGCGCGCCTTCGGGATCTCGGGGCCGGTGCTGGCATCGCTTGCGCCCAAATCGACGACCGCGCCGGTCGCCATCGGCATCGCCGAGGCGCTTGGCGGGCAGCCGACCCTGACCGCGGCGCTGGTCCTGCTGACGGGCATTTTTGGCGCGATCATCGTGACGCCGCTGCTGAATGCGCTGAAGATCCGCGACTGGCGCGCACGGGGTCTGGCCGTGGGGGTCGCAGCCCATGGGATCGGCACCGCGCGGGCGTTTCAGGTCAATGCGACGGCGGGGGCGTTTTCGGGCATCGGCATGGGGCTGAATGCCGTGTTGACCGCCGTGATCGCACCTCTGGCGCTGCGCCTTTTCGGCGGTTGAATTGGATATTTGAGTGAAGAAGAAAAGGCTGCGTCAGGCACCTTTCGGGCGGAACGCCTTGATCCGGGCGGGGTCGGTTTCGATCCGGGCGGCGCCCATCAGGTCGAGGCAATAGGGCACGGCAGCGAAGACCGCATCGAGGCAGGTCGCGATGGCCGAGGGCTTGCCGGGAATCGTGATGATCAGCGTGGCGCCCCGGATCGCGGCGGTCTGGCGCGACAGGATGGCGGTCGGCACGAAGGCCAGCGAGGCGCGGCGCATTTCCTCGCCAAAGCCGGGCAGTTCCTTGTCCATGATGTCGGCCACGGCCTCGGGCGTCAGATCGCGGGGCGCGGGGCCGGTGCCGCCGGTCACGAGGATCAGATCGGCGCCGCCATCGGCCAGGTCGCGCAGTGTGGCGCCCACGATCTGGCGCCCGTCGGGAATGATGTGGCGGTCGATCTGCATGGCCGAGGTGATGGTGCGGCGCAGCCAGTCTTCGGCACCGGGGCCGCCCTTGTCTTCGTATTCGCCCCGCGACGCGCGGTCGCTGACGGTAACGATGGCGATGCGGGCGGCCCGGCTTTTCATGGGTGGACGCTTATTTTGCGACGCGGGCGTTGCGGTTGGCGATCAGCTTCAGGCGCAGCGCGTTCAGGCGGATGAAGCCTGCCGCGTCCTTCTGATCATAGGCGCCGGCATCATCCTCGAAGGTGACATGCGCCTCGGAATACAGCGAATGATCCGACCAGCGGCCCACGCAGGTGGCCATGCCCTTGTAGAGTTTCAGCCGAACGGTGCCGGTCACATGTTCCTGGCTTTTGTCGATCAGCGCCTGCAGCATCTCGCGTTCGGGGCTGAACCAGAAGCCGTTATAGATCAGCTCGGCATAGCGGGGCATGATCGAGTCTTTCAGATGGCCCGCGCCGCTGTCCAGCGTGATCTGTTCGATCCCGCGATGCGCCTCCAGCAGGACAGTGCCGCCGGGGGTTTCGTAGATGCCGCGCGATTTCATGCCGACAAAACGATTTTCGACGAAATCCAGACGTCCGATGCCATGCGCACCGCCCAGCTCGTTCAGTCTGGTCAGGATCGTGGCGGGCGACATCGCCTGACCGTTGATGGCCGTCGCATCGCCCCGTTCAAAGGTCACCTCGATGAATTCGGGGGTGTCGGGCGCATCCTCGGGGTTCACGGTGCGCTGATAGACATAGTCGGGCGCGGCCACCGCCGGGTCCTCCAGCGCCTTGCCCTCGGACGAGGTGTGCAGCAGGTTCGCGTCCACGCTGAACGGCGCCTCGCCGCGCTTGTCCTTGGCGATGGGGATCTGGTTCTTTTCCGCGAACTCGATCAGCTTGGTGCGCGAGGTCAGATCCCATTCCCGCCACGGTGCGATCACCCGGATCGACGGATCCAGCGCATAGGCCGACAGCTCGAACCGGACTTGATCGTTGCCCTTGCCGGTCGCACCATGGGCCACGGCGTCCGCGCCATGCTGATGCGCCAGCCGCACCAGATGCTGCGAGATCAGCGGCCGCGCGATCGAGGTGCCCAGCAGATAAAGCCCCTCGTACAGCGCATTGGCGCGGAACATCGGGAAGACGAAATCGCGCACGAATTCCTCGCGCACATCCACGATATGGATGTTTTCGGCGGGAATTCCCAGCATCAGGGCCTTTTCGCGCGCCGGTTCCAGTTCCTCTCCCTGCCCCAGATCGGCGGTGAAGGTGATGACCTCGCAGCCATATTCGGTCTGCAGCCATTTCAGGATGATCGAGGTATCAAGGCCCCCGGAATAGGCGAGGACGACTTTTTTCGGCGCGTCGGACATGCGGTTAACCCTTCGTCGAAGTTTCCGCGGGAATACGGGGATTTGCGCGTTGTCACAAGGGTCCGGGGGCGATTTGCTTGCAGGGGTCCGCCGGTTCGCGGTTTCCGGCGCGGGTCGGCACGCGCTGCCCTTCCTTGCCGGACCGATCGGGCGGCCCCCGACCAGCAGTCCGCCGCGCCCGCGCAAAGGCTTGCGTCCCGCGCGGTTTCGCGGCATGGGCGGGATATGGAAAATTTTGGCGCCTCCGTCCGTCTGGCCGAGGCCGCGATTCGCGACCTGTTCGAGCCGACGCCCCTGCAACGCAATGACCATCTGTCGGCGAAATACGGCGCCGACATCTGGCTCAAGCGCGAGGATCTGACCCCGGTGCGCAGCTACAAGCTGCGCGGCGCCTTCAATGCGATGCGCAAGCTGGTCCGGCCCGGCGCCACGGGTCATTTCGTCTGCGCCAGCGCCGGCAATCACGCGCAAGGCGTGGCCTATGCCTGCCGCCATTTCGGGGCACGGGGCACCATCTTCATGCCGGTCACGACGCCGGGGCAAAAGATCGACAAGACGCGGATGTTCGGCGGCGATGCGGTCGAAATCGTTCTGACGGGCGATTATTTCGACCAGACTCTGGCCGCGGCGCAGGCCTTTTGCACCGAACGCGGCGCGCAATTTCTGTCGCCCTTCGATGCCCCGGACGTGATCGAGGGGCAGGCCACCGTGGGCATGGAAATGCTGGCCCAGCTGGGACGGGCGCCCGATCTGGTGGTGCTGCCGGTGGGCGGCGGCGGGCTGTCGGCGGGCGTCACCCGCTTTTTGCAGGACGAGGCGCCGCAGACGCGCTTTGCCTTTGCGGAACCTTTGGGCGGGGCCAGTCTGAAGGCCGCGCTGCAGGCCGGTGCGCCGGTGGCGCTGCCCGCCGTGGACAGCTTTGTCGATGGGGCCGCCGTGGCCCGCATCGGCGCACTGCCCTTCGAGGTTCTGCGGCGCTTTTCCCCGGCTGACGTGCATCTGGCCCCCGAAGACCGGATCTGCTGCACCATGCTGGAGATGCTGAACACCGAAGGCGTCGTTCTGGAACCGGCGGGCGCGCTGGCGCTGGATGTGCTGGCCGATCTGGGCGATCTGACCGGCAAGACTGTCGTCGCGGTCTGTTCGGGTGGCAATTTCGATTTCGAGCGCCTGCCCGAGGTCAAGGAACGCGCGCAGCGTTTCCAGGGGCTGAAAAAGTACTTTGCCCTGCGGATGCCGCAACGCCCCGGCGCGCTGCGCGATTTCCTGGAACTGCTGGGGCCGAATGACGATATCACCCGGTTCGAATATCTCAAGAAATCGGCGCGCAACTTTGGGTCGGTCCTGATCGGGATCGAAACCTCGGAGCCTGCCAATCTGATCTCGCTGATGGCGCGGCTGGATCAGTCGGGCTTTGCCTATCGCGACATCACCAATGACGGGATCCTGTCCGAACTGCTGGTCTGACCGGACAGGGCCGTCAGGCGACCGCATCGACCGTATCCCAGGGATCACGGCCCATGACATGAGGCAGATCGCGCAGCAACATCTGGCGGGAATGCCCGAAGCTGGCCTTGAGCGCAGCCTCGCCCATGTCGAAATGACCGAAGTGGCCCAACTGGTCTTCGCCCCGGCGGCAAAGCGCACAGAGCGCCGAAAAGCCGATCGTCGCAGCCACCTTTCGCAGCATCCGAAGGTCGCGCGCCGAGCGTGGCGGGCGGGCATCGATCGCCTTCAGCCGCTGTTCGATATCAAGCAGCGCCATGTCCAGTCTGGCCCCCAGCCTGTCGGCCCCCACCCGGTCGCGCAGATGGATCACTTGTGTCCAGTCGATCATGCCATGCCCTTCCGAATCGCCCCTTTGCCCAAGATCTAGCACCTGAGCCTTGCCGGACCGTTAACGCGCAAAGACTACCCCCGTTAACCGCCGCTTTACGCCATGCGCGCTAGATAACGGGCCATGACAGTCGCGAATCGCCCCAGTCCCGCCGCAGGTCCGAACCGGCCTCAGGCCCGCCGCCTTGTGCTGCTGCTTGATGCCAGCACGGCATGGCGGCGTGTGCTGGGCGGTCTGTTGAAGATCGGCGGCTATGACGTGGTCGAGGCGTCCTCGGGGGTCGAGGCGCTGGAGCTGTGCATCCGCCTGTCGCCGGATCTGGTCCTGTCTGACTGGGAGATGTCGGACATGACCGGGCTGGAATTCTGCACCGCCTTCCGGCGCCTGCCGCGCCAGAACTATGGCTATGTCCTGTTGCAGACGACGGATACGGCGTCGCAGGCCGTGACCGCAGGGCTGGAGGCGGGGGTCGATGATTTCCTGACCAAGCCGGTGATCCCGCAGGAATTGCTGGCCCGTCTGTCCGCCTGCGAACGCATCCTGCGCATTCAGGAGGAATTGCAGGACAGCAACGCCCATCTGCGCACCGCGCTGGCGCAGCTGTCCAACGCGCAGGCCGCGATGGAGCGCGACCTGCGCGAGGCGCGCAAGCTGCAGCAGGGCCTGGTGCGCGAACGATCAGGCTGGTTCAGCCAGACCGAGATCAGCCTGCTGTTGCGCCCGGCGGGACATATCGGCGGCGATCTGGTGGGGTTCTTTCCCATCGGCGCGGACCGGGTGGGGCTTTATGCGCTGGACGTCTCGGGGCATGGCGTGACGGCGGCACTGCTGACCGCGCAGCTGTCGGTGCATCTGTCCAGCTCTCCTGACCACAACATCGCGATTCGCGGATCACCTGCCGGGGGCGAATCGGCCAATCCCGCGACGCTGGCGCATTTCTTCAACACCATGATGCTGGAAGAGATGAACACCGACACCTATTTCACCATGATCTATGGAGAGCTGAACCATGCCACCGGGCATCTGAAACTGGTTCAAGCGGGCCATCCCCACCCGGCCCTGCAGCGGGCCGATGGGACGATCACCCATCTGGGCCGGGGCGGCATGCCCATCGGCGTCTTCAACCACCCCATCTTCGACGAGATCGAACTGACGCTCCATCCCGGCGACCGGCTGCTGATCGTCTCGGACGGGATCACCGAGGCCGCGTCGCCGACCGGCCAGCAACTGGGCAATGACGGGCTGGAGGCGGTGATGCGCACCAACGCCTTTCTGCATGGCCATGCGCTGCTGGAATCGATGGCGTGGTCCGTGTCGGAATATTGCCGGGGAGAGCGGCTGGACGATATCTCGGCCTTGCTGGTCGATTATCGCCGCTCGGGTCAGGTGGTCCGGCTGGAGCCCGGCGGCTGACGCCCGGCCAGAAAGGCGCGCAGAACGGCCCGCGACCCCGGATCCTGCAGGGCCGCCAGCGCCTGACGGGGCGTCATCCAATGCGCGCTGTGGCCGGGCTCGGTCGGATCGGACAGGCGGCGGATCGGGCGGGCCAGCCAGATCTGGCAGCGTTTTTCGGCATAGATATCGTAATCGGGCATAAAGCAGAACCGGCGATAGGCGGTCAGATAGCGCGGCTGGCCGATGATCCAGCCGGTTTCTTCCGCAACCTCGCGATGCAGCGCGGCCAGCGCATGTTCGGGCGCGTCGATCCCGCCGCCGGGCAGCTGGAACTCTGGCACCGGGCGCTGTTGGTGCGTCAGCAGCAGACGCCCGTCTCGCCACAGGATCGCATAGGCGCCCGGCCTGCGGCGATAGGCTTGCCCGGCCAGCGGGGGTTTTCCGTAACGCGCGATCATCGGGCACCTGTCTGTCTGATCCGTCCTGATATCCCGGTCCGGCCCGCGGGGAAAGCCGCGGCGCGCCGGGCCCCCTTGGGATCGGCGCCAAATGCCCTATATTGGGCGCAACCGGGCCCGCCACGGCGGCGCCACTGCCACTTCAAGGATCGATGATGAGCAAGATCAACCAGATAGCCTGGGACGATACCGTCCTGCCGTTTCAACTTGACCGCTCGGCCATCCGCGGCCGCGTCGTGCGGCTGGACGGGGTTCTGGACCATGTCCTGTCGCGCCACGACTATCCCCCCGCCGTCAGCGCGCTGGTGGCCGAGATCGCGCTTTTGACCGCGCTGATCGGCCCGACCGTCAAGCTGCGCTGGAAGCTCAGCCTGCAGGTGCGCGGCAATGGCGCGATCCGCACCATCGCCGCCGATTATTTCGCCCCCGAGGGCGATGACAAGCCCGCCCGCATCCGGGCCTGGGCCAGTTTCGACGCCGACCGTCTGGACGGCAGCGATCCCTTTTCCCAGATCGGCGAGGGATATTTCGCCATCCTGATTGATCAGGGGCCGGGCAGCACGCCCTATCAGGGGATCACGCCGCTGACCGGCGGGTCGCTGTCGGCCTGCGCGCAGACCTATTTCGCGCAATCCGAACAGCTGCCGACGCGGTTCCAGCTGGCCTCGGGGCTGTCGCGCGCGGCGGGTCAGGCGCCGGGCTGGCGGGCGGGCGGCATCATGCTGCAGACCCTGCCGGCGCAGCCCGTCTCGCCCACCGATGGCGGCACCGGTCAGGACGGTCTGATCGCCGCCGCCGACATCCTGCAGGGCGCCGAATCCGAGGATTGGAACCGTGCCAACATCCTGTTGGACACGGTCGAGACGCTGGAGCTGATCGGCCCCTCGGTCGGGCCGACGGACCTGCTGCTGCGCCTGTTTCACGAGGAGACCCCGCGCGTCTTCGACGCCCATCGGGTGGAATTCGGCTGTTCCTGCACGGCGGACCGGGTGCGCGACACACTGGCCATCTATTCGGCCAAGGATATCGGTCATATGACCACCGATGCGGGGATCGTCACCGCCGATTGCCAGTTCTGCGGCGCCCATTACGAATTCGACCCCAAAAGCCTTGGGTTCGAGGCCGTGGTGGACGCGATGGGCAATCCGCTGCCCCCTCAGGACAAGGCGGCCGAGTGACAGTCTGGTCCGAGGCCCGGCTTGTCGCCGCCCTGTCGCAGGCTGCATCGCCCAGTTCGGATTACGACCTGAACCCCGATGCCGCGCCCCCGACAGCGCCGCCCGCAGCGCCTCTGCGCGCGGCGGGGGTGCTGGCGGCGTTTCACGCCGATGACGGGCGGCTGGTTCTGACCAAGCGGGCCTCGGGCTTGCGCCATCATCCGGGCCAGATCGCCCTGCCCGGCGGCAAGGTCGATCCCGGCGACCGCGACGCCATTGCCGCAGCCCTGCGCGAGGCCCGCGAAGAGGTGGCGCTGGACCCCGCGCAGGTGCGCATTCTGGGCACATTGCCGCCCCACCGGACCGTCACCGGCTTTTCCGTCACACCCGTGATCGCGGTGATCGACGGCGCCTTCACCCCCCTGCCCGAGGCGGGCGAGGTCGAAGAGGCGTTCACCCTGCCCTTTTCCCATATTGCCGACCCGGCGCGATACCGGATCGAACGGAGGCGCTGGCGGGGTGGCTGGCGCAGCTATCACGCGGCGCCATACGGGCCCTATTACCTGTGGGGGGCGACCGCGCGCATCCTGCTGGGACTGGCCCAAAGGCTGGCGCCATGACGCACCTGCCGCAGCCCCTCATGGATGATCCCGCGCTGATCCGGGTGCTGGACGCGCTGGAGGCCGAGGGCGACCGGGCCTTTCTGGTCGGCGGCGCGGTCAGAAATGCCCTGCTGGGCGAGCCCGTCGAGGATATCGACATCGCCACCGACGCGCCCCCCGACCGCGTGCAGGCGCTGGCCCAAACGGCGGGCCTGCGCGCCGTGCCCACCGGCATCGATCATGGCACCGTCACGCTGGTGGCCGAGGGTCGCGGGTTCGAGGTCACGACCTTTCGCCGCGATGTGGCGACCGATGGCCGCCATGCCACCGTCGCTTTTTCCACCGATCTGGCCGAGGATGCGGCCCGGCGCGATTTCACCATCAACGCACTTTATGCCGATCGCGGGGGTCTGGTCATCGACCCGGTCGGCGGCCTGCCCGATCTGACGGCGCGGCGGCTGCGCTTTGTCGGCGACCCCGACGCCCGCATCGCCGAGGATTACCTGCGCATCCTGCGCTTTTACCGGTTTTTCGCCCGCTATGGGCATCATGCCGACCCCGCCGCCGTCGCCGCCTGCGCCGCGCATCGGGGCGGGCTGACCCGGATCGCCCGCGAACGCATCGGGGCCGAGATGAAAAAGCTGCTGGCCGCCCCCGATCCCGGCCCCGCCGTGGCGCTGATGGATCAGTCCGGAGTGCTGGCGATGCTGCTGCCCGATGCCGACGCCCGGATGCTGGCCGCGCTGCTGGCGGCCGAGCCTGCGCCTGGCGGCTGGCCGCGCCGTCTGACCGCCCTGTCGCCCACCGATCCCGGCCCGGCCCTGCGCCTGTCGCGGGCCGAGACCCGCGCCCAGACCGCACTGCGCACCGCCTTCCAGAAAGGCTGGTCGCTGGACGAGGCCGCCTATCGCCTTGGGCGCGATGCGGCCGCCGATCACGCCGCCCTGATGGCTGCGCGGGGCCATCCCCTGCCCCCCGACTGGTCCGCCCGGATCGAGGCAGGGGCGGCTGCACCGATGCCCCTTGCCGCCGCCGATCTGGCCCCGCTGCAGGGGCCGGCCCTTGGCCGCGCCCTGAAGGCCGCCGAGGCCGCCTGGATCGCCTCGGGCTTTACCCTGCCTGCCCCCGCGCTGATCGATGCGGCGGGTCTGGCCGAAAAGGATCCGACATGAGCCTTCACGCCCGTTTCAGCCGCATGGTCGACGCCTTCCGCCCCGCCGAGGGCGCCCCGCCCGCCACGCTGATGGCCTTTTTCCGCTGGTGCCTGTCGGGCGCCTGGCCGGGTCTGGGCTTTGCGGCCTTCGCCTCGGCGCTTGGGGGGATGGCGGATGTCGTCTCGGCACTGCTTCTGGGGCTGGTCGTCGATGCCGTGGCGGGCAGCGCGCCCGGCACGTTCTGGACGGAACATTGGGGGCTGGTCGCGCTGTTCGCAGGCTTTTTCCTGGTGATCCGCCCCGCCGTCTTTGGCCTGTCCACGGCCAGTTCCAACGTGATCATCGGGCCGAACATCCTGCCGCTGGTGCTGTCGCGGCTGCATCGCTGGACGATGGGCCATGCGGTGACCTTTTTTGACAACGACTTTGCCGGACGACTGGCACAAAAGCAGATGCAGACCGCCCGCGCGGTCACCGATGTCGCATCCGAGATGGTGAACGTCGTGGCCTTTGCGCTGGCCTCGGTCATCGGCTCGGCGGTGTTTCTGCTGGGCGTCGATGCCTGGGGGGCGCTGGCGCTGGTGGCATGGCTGGCCAGTTATGGCTTTCTGATCCGGTTTTTCCTGCCGCGCATCCGGGCGAAATCGGGGGCGCGCGCCTCGGCCCGCGCCAATGTCACGGGCCAGGTCGTCGACACCATCACCAATATCAAGACCGTCAAGCTGTTCGCCCATGCCGATCACGAGGATCAGGCCGCGCTTGGCGCGATGGCCGGTTTTCGCGAACGGGCGCTGGATTTCGGCGTCGTGTCGACCTGGTTCCGCCTGTCGCTGATGGTCGTCGCGGGCATCCTGCCGGTCATCCTGGTCGGCGGATCGATCATGCTGTGGCGTGACGGGGCGGCGACGGTGGGCGATGTCGCGGCCTCGGGCGCGATCGCCATGCGGCTGAGCCAGATGACCGGATGGGTCAGCATGGCGCTGATGGGAATGTGGGGCAGCATCGGCGAGGTCGAGGATGGGATGAAGACCCTGTCCCCGCCCCATGCCCTGACCGACGCCCCGGATGCCGAAGTGCTGTCCCGCGTGCAGGGTCGCATCGACTTTGACCATGTGGCCTTTGCTTATGGCCGCGATGAGGGCGGCATCCGCGACATGACCGTCAGCATCGCGGCGGGCGAAAAGATCGGCATCGTCGGCGCCTCGGGGGCCGGGAAATCGACCTTGGTGGGGCTGCTCTTGCGGCTTTACGATGTCGAGGGGGGCGCGATCCGCATCGACGGGCGCGATTTGCGCGCGGTCACGCAGGAAAGCCTGCGCCGCCAGATCGCGATGGTCACGCAGGAGACCGCGATGTTCAACCGATCCGCGCGCGACAATATCCTGTATGGTCGCCCGGACGCCTCGGAGGCCGAGATCATCGCCGCCGCCACCGCCGCCGAGGCGCATGAGTTCATTCTGGGCCTGCAGGATTATGCGGGCCGCACCGGCTATGACGCGCATCTTGGCGAACGCGGGGTCAAGCTGTCGGGCGGTCAGCGTCAACGCATCGCGCTGGCCCGCGCCTTCCTGAAGGACGCGCCGATTCTGGTGCTGGACGAGGCGACCAGCGCGCTGGACAGCGAGGTCGAGGCGCAGGTGCAGGACGCCCTGACCCGCGCCATGCAGGGCAAGACCGTGCTGGCCATCGCCCACCGCCTGTCCACCATCGCCGAACTGGACCGCATTCTGGTGATCGAGGATGGCGAGATCGTCGAACAGGGCAGCCATGACGCGCTGCTGGCCCGCGACGGGCGCTATGCGCGGTACTGGACGCGGCAGTCGGGCGGGTTTCTGGGCACCGAAGAGGCCGCAGAATGAGCCTGTGGACCGTCGAGCGTCTTGGTCGCAAGGGCGACGGGGTCGCTATGGGCGCGGATGGCGCCCGCGCCCTGGCCGCCCTGACCCTGCCCGGCGAGGAAATCGAGGGGCAGGCCGAGGGCGACCGCCTGACGGGGATACGCATCGTCACCCCCTCGCCCGACCGGGTGCGGCCCCTTTGCGGGCATTACCGCGCCTGTGGCGGCTGTTCGCTGATGCACGCATCCGAGGATTTCACCGCCCGATGGAAACGTCAGGTGGTCGAGACCGCGCTGGCCGCCCAAGGGATCGCGGCGCCCCCGGCGCAGATCCACGTCTCGCCGCTGATGTCGCGCAGGCGCGCGGTGCTGTCGGGGCGGCGCACGAAAAAGGGCGCGACGGTGGGGTTTCATGCCCGCGCGTCGGATGTTATCGTCGACCTGACGGAATGCCATGTGATGCGCCCCCAGATCACCGCCGCCCTGCCGCTGCTGCGCCGGATCGTGACGGCGGGCGCCTCGCGCAGTGCCGAGGTGTCGATGACGGTCACCCATGGGCCCGCCGGGCTGGACGTGGCCCTGCGCGGTGGCAAGCCGATGGATGCGGGACTGTTCCAGACGCTGGCCGCGCTTGCGGATGAGGGCGATCTGGCGCGGCTGGACTGGGACGGTCAGGCGATTACCCGCCGCCCCCCCGCCCTGACCATGGGTGGCGCGCAGGTCGTCCCGCCCCCCGGCGCCTTTCTGCAGGCCACCGCCGAGGGCGAGGCCGCGCTGTTGTCAGCCATCAGCCAGACCGTCGCCGGGGCCACGCGCATCGCCGATCTGTTCGCGGGCTGCGGGACTTTCACCCTGCCCCTGGCACAGCAGGCCACGGTCCACGCGGTCGAGGGGCTGGCCGCCCCGCTGGCCGCGCTTGATTCGGGCTGGCGGGCCGCAAAGGGCCTGCACCGGGTCACCACCGAGGTCCGCGACCTGTCCCGGCGCCCCCTTCTGGCCGAGGAACTGCACGATTTTGACGCGATCGTGATCGATCCGCCACGCTCGGGTGCGGCCGCCCAGACCGTGCAAATCGCCGCATCCAAGGTGCCGGTGGTCGCCGCCGTGGCCTGCGATCCGGTGAATTTTGCCAAGGATGCGCGGATTCTGGCCGATGCAGGATACCACATCCACAGGTTGTGGGTGGTCGATCAATTCCGGTTTTCGCCCCATGTCGAAATCGTCGCAGCCTTCACGCTTTGCTAGTCAGAGCCGTGCGATCCATGATATTCCAAAGTCACAAAAAACAAAAAACACGTCAGAGGCAGTGATGAGCATACTAAGCCGCAGGACTTTCGCCATTTCGACGCTTGCCTTGCTGGCAGCCTGTGGCAAGCCGCCCAAACCCGTGCCGGCCTTCAATCGTTATGCGGGGCCTCCGGTCACGCAGGTCTCGATCAACAAGGGCCAGCGGCGGATGCATCTGCTCAGCGGCAGTTCGGTCATCAAGTCCTACGACGTCAGCCTTGGCAATCAGCCCGCCGGGCACAAGCAGTTTTCGGGGGATGGCAAGACGCCCGAGGGGGTCTATTTCATCGACCGCTTCAACCCGCGCAGCGCGTTCCACCTGTCGGTCGGCATCTCGTATCCCAACCCCAACGACCGCGCCTTTGCCCAGGCCTATGGCCGCGATCCGGGCGGTGATATCTTCATCCACGGGCGCGGGCCGCAGGGCAACACCCTGTTCCCTCAGCAACGCGACTGGACCGCAGGCTGCATCGCCGTCACCGATCAGGAGATCGAAGAGATCTATGCGATGCTGATGCCCGGCACCCCGATCGTCATCTATCCCTGATCGACCTCTGACCCTGCAAATGATGAACAGCCCCGGATCGCGCCGGGGCTTTTTCATGTCTGCGGCTGATGGCCTTGGCGCGGAGATCAGCCCGACGTCAGCAGCGTCCACCAGACCTTGCCCGAGGGTTCCTTGAACCGCGCAAAGCCCAGTTGGGTCGCGGTCGGGTCCATGATCACGTCGCGGGTGTCGCGGGCGCTCATCCAGGCGGACAGGGTCTGGATCTCGTCCTCGTAGCTTTCCGAGATGTTCTCGCCGATCAGGCGACCGGTATGGCCCTGTCGCTGTGCCCGGTCCAGCGGCGAGGAGCCGTCCGATCCCCAATGCCATGCCCGATTCTGTGCCGACATGTCACGCGAATGCACCAGCGCCGCCGCGTCCAGCTGAGGGCTGGGCGACAAGGGCGGGGCGCCGATATTGGTGCGCAAGGTGTTGATCTGCTGCAACACGCGACCGGCTATCGCCGCATCGTCATCGACCGCAGGTGCCACGGCGGCGACCGGATCGACCGGCGCGGCCATTGGCGGTGCCATCAGGTTGCGCGGCCCGCAGGCCCCCAAAGCCAGCATGGACAGGACAACAAGCGCATTGATTTTCTTCATGTTCCCGCAGGCCCCCTCGCACGACTGCCCCTGTCCTAACCAATGGTCCCGGCAGGTTCAAACGCAACTTGGCGTGATCGGTTCAGCCAGCCGCCGCGTGATGCCGAAACGACAGTTTGAATTGCCGCAGACCCGGCCCGGCGCTATATTCAGGATCATCGCGGCACCGGGCCGTTTCCCGGCCACCGCCATCAGCAATCCGCCCCTCAGAGCGGTGATCCGTACGAAGGACATGAGTGGATGAGCACGTCGTTTTCCGTCAACCGCAGGGCCTTTCTGGGTTCTGCCGCGGCGCTTGGCGCCGCCAGTCTGGCGCTGCCCGCTTGGGCGCAGCAGATCGATCCCGCGACGGGCGCCCCGGTGGCGACCGGACCGGCACCCCAGCACAATATCTCCAGCTTCCGGGGGCAGGACTGGCGCCCGCATTTCCAGAACCTGACCAATGGCGCGATCCTGTGCGACCTGACCTCGCGGGCGGTCCATTACTGGTCCGAGGACGGATCGACCTATCGGGTCTATCCCAGCTCGATCCCGGTCAGCGACGATCTGGTGCGCACCGGCCGGACCGAGATCATCCGGAAGGTCGATGGCCCGTCCTGGGCCCCCACCCCCGCCATGCGCGAGCGCAATCCCGAATGGCCGGAATTCGTCCCGCCCGGGCCGGACAACCCGATGGGCACCCATGCGCTGTGGCTGTCATGGCAGTATTACCGCATCCACGGCACGCATGACACGCGCAAGATCGGGCGGAAATCGTCGAACGGCTGCATCGGATTGTATAACGAACATATCGCCCAGCTATTCGCGATGACCAAGGTCGGCACACAGGTTCTGGTGATGTGACCCCGACGACGTGACCCCGACAATGTGACTGGGGGCCCCGCGGGGCCCCCTTTCCTTTAGCCGCGCGGCTCGACCCATCCGCCGATATTGTCGCGGATCACCTCCAGCATGACGCGGATATGGGCGGGATCGTCGTTCAGGCAGGGGATGTACTGGAATTCGTGCCCCCCGGCCTCTTCGAAGGCTTCCTTGATCTCTCCGTTGATCTCTTCCAGCGTCTCGATGCAATCGGACGAGAAGGCCGGAGAGATCACGGCGATATCGGTATGCCCCTGCCTGGCAAGTTCGGCCACATGTTCGACGGTATAGGGTTTCAGCCATTCCTCGCGGCCGAAGACGGACTGGAATGTCGTGTCGATGATGCCCTCGGGCCAGCCCAGTTCCTCGCGCAGCAGACGAGAGGTCTTCTGGCACTGGCAATGATACGGATCGCCCTGCATCAGATAGCGTTTGGGCATCCCGTGATAGCTGGCGACCAGTTTCTTCGGCACCTTGCCGTCCAGCGCGCGGCGCACGCTGTCGGCCAGCGCCTTGATGTAATCGGGGCGGCTGACATAGGGTTCCACAGTGCGCACGGCGGGCTGCCAGGTCTGTTTCATCAGACTGCGGAACAGTTGGTCATTGGCCGTAGCCGAGGTCGGCCCCGCATATTGGGGATAAAGCGGCAGGAAAACGATCCGCCGGCAGCCCGCATCGATCATCCTTTGCAGCACGTCATCGGTCGAGGGGTTGCCATAGCGCATGCAGAAATCGACCATCACCTGATCGCCCCATTCCTCTTGCGCCATGGCGGCCAGCGCCCGGGTCTGAGCCTTGGTGATCGTCAGCAGCGGGCTTTCATTCGCCTCGTGGTTCCAGATCAGCTTGTAATTCTTGCCCGAGGTAAAGGGCCGCCGCGTCAGGATCACGCCCTGCAGCAAGGGCTGCCAGATCCATTTCGACAGATCGACGACGCGCTTGTCGGACAGAAACTCGTTCAAATAGCGGCGCATCGACCAGTAATCATAGCCGTCCGGCGTGCCCAGATTGGCGATCAGAATGCCGGTTTTGGCGGGTTTGATCTTGGGGTGGTCGGCAGGCGCATGGGTGGGTCGCATCATCACTTCCTGAGGTTGGCCAGAGCATCGGCCAGAGAGGTCTGGGCCGAGCCGGGACGCAAGGGCTTGGGCTGGCTGTCCGAGGGCGCCCAGCCCGTCAGAAAGACCAGATCGAAACTGACCGCGACACGGGACGGATCGTCGCGGTCGGGGCTTTGGTGCGCCAACAGGGCCGAGGCGCGGTCTAGGACGGCGCGGCGGGTCGGGTGGCGCAGACGGGCGGCCATCGCATTGCCCTCGCCCATCGCGCGCAGGTCGCGGGCCAGGTGGAACAGATCGCGATAGCTGGCGCGCTGATGCAGCAGATCGGCCACCGGCAAGGCCAGCCCGGCGCGCGACAACAGCCCGCCCAGATCGCGGATCTCGCCCATCGGCAGGATGCGGGGTGACAGCCCGCCGGTGATCTCGGCCTCGGCCTGGGCCAGCGCCGCGCGCGGCTCGGACAGGGTCTGGTTGCCGAAACAGACGGCGACGAACAGGCCGTCCTCGCGCAGGGCACGGCGGCATTGCACGATCTGGCCCACCGGGTCGTCGGCCCAGTGCAGCGACAGCGCATGGATCACCAGATCATGCGCGCCCGGCGTCAGATCCAGCACCGCATCATCGGCCACGACGCGGGCATCCGGAAAGCGGGCCGCCCAAGGACCGGGAAAACCGGTCACGAGGGCGGGGGCTGTAAACGTTCTTTTAACCTCTGCCAGCCTATCCTGAATTTCATCGGCAGCGATCTGGTGGAACAGATCGACATGGCCCTGACGGATCGCCCGCGCGCGCTGCCGGTCCAGCGCGGGGCGGTCGGTCAGGGCG
>NZ_RQRT01000059.1 GCF_004335005.1 Paracoccus nototheniae
CGGATGGGCGGTGACGCGGCTGGTCATGGATCTGCCTTACCGGTTCGATCCGTGGTCGGCTTTGCTGATCATCGCCACGGGGGTGATCGTCACGCTGCTGGCCGGGCTGGCCTTTGCCTGGCGCCCGCTGGCTGCCCGCCCTGCACAGGTGCTGCGCGGACAGGACTGACGCCACCGGGTCTGCCCCGGCAAAACCCCCAGGTTTTCCTGCCCCACCGACATTCCTGTCCACGGCGTCCCCGATGGGGGCGCCGTTTGCCATCAGCTTGCCGACAGGCCAACCTATCGCGCGACATCGACCTGTTGACAGGCTCATAGGGGGGTGATATTCATAATATAGAACCAATTCAATATAGTGAACGGAGCGAATGAGCGGACGGGGCGTCGAACGAATTCTGGACCTGATCGAGTGGTTTGCCGCGCATCCCGGCACGGCATCGCTGACGCAGGTGGCGGCGGCCCTTGGCATGCCAAAGTCCAGCGCCCTGCAGATGCTGCGCACGATGACCGAACGGGGCTATCTGGAACGCGACCCGGCGGGCGACTATGTCCTGCGCCGCCTGCCCGGCGAGATTTCGGGCGACGGGCGAAACTATGGCGCCCTGCTGGCGCTGGCCGCGCCGCTGATCGAAAAGGCCGTGCTTCTGACGCAGGAAAGCGGCTTTCTGGCGGTGATGGACGGAACGGATATCCGCTATCTGAACAAGATCCTGCCGGATCGGGAAATCCGCTATGACCGCAATATCGCGATCACCCGGCCCGCGCATAAGGTCGCCAGCGGCATCGTCATTCTGGCTGCAGGCAGCGATGAGGCCATCGCCGATTACGCCGCCCGCCTGCCTGAGCCCGAGGCCGAGGATCTGGCCCGGATGATCGCGATGGCCCGGCGCGACGGCGTCTATCTGAATCCGCGCGGCGTGATCGAGGGGGCGGCAGGGGCCGCCGCCGCGATCCTGTCGCGGTCGGGCACGGTGCTGGGGGCCATCAACAT
Source organism: Paracoccus nototheniae (assembly GCF_004335005.1). GTDB lineage: Bacteria > Pseudomonadota > Alphaproteobacteria > Rhodobacterales > Rhodobacteraceae > Paracoccus > Paracoccus nototheniae. Next base: position 992 of record NZ_RQRT01000059.1, read on the forward strand.
CTCGGGACCGCAATCGCGGATGACTGCGGCAGGCGACAGCGTCTGCAAGGTCGTCCATGACACCGCACGCGCCGTGACAGAGGAAATCGCACGCCGCGCGACCACCATCATGTAAGGGAGGAAACCTCATGACGACGTCCACCAGACTGGCCGCAGCCCTGCTGCTGGCCCTGCCCTCGGCTGCCTTGTCGCAGGATCTGCCGGAATACTATCCCGACGGCTATGACGCGATCATCGAAGGCTCGCGCGCCGAAGGCGGGCTGACGATCTATTCTAACATGGCCGACAACAACTGGGCCCCGATCCTGCAGGGGTTCGAGGCGCGCTACCCCTGGATCGATGTCGAGACGATCGATCTGGGATCGGGCACGGTCCATTCCCGGTGGGAGGCCGAGCAGGGATCGTCCAGCCGTACGGCGGATATTCTGGTGTCGGGCGCCAATGACCGTTGGGCGAGCTATGGCAAGGACGGGCTGATGGAGCCCTATGACAGCCCCGAACTGGCCCATCTGCCCGATTTCGCCAAACCCTATCCGGGCGTGACGGTCATGTCGGCGGACCCGCTGGTCATCACCTATAACGCCGCCCTGCTGGACGAGGCGCAGCGCCCGACCGGTCTGGCCTCGCTGGCCGCTGCGGCCGAGGGCGATCCGGGCACCTTCGACGGGCGCATCACCACCTATGACGCGGCGCGCAATTCCTTTGGGCTGGCCGCATGGTGGAGCTATATGGATGCCAAGGGCGACGAGGGCTGGGACAATCTGCGCCGGATCGGCCCGATGATCCGGGGGGAAACCTCGGGCGGGCCGATGAACGAAAAGATCGCGACCGGCGAATATGTCATGGGCGTCGCGGTGTCCGGCATCACCATTTTTCCGCGTCTGGAACAGCCGGGCGGCGAGATTCTGGGCTTTGCCTTTCCCGATGACGGCACGATCATGATGCTGCGCGGCATGGGCATCGCCAAGGGCGCGGCCAATATGAACGCGGCCAAGCTGTTCATGGATTACGCGCTGTCGACCGAAGGCCAGACGCTGGTCGGGCAGGGCGGTCTGGTCCCCTATCGCGACGACGTCCCCGAGGATCAGGTCCGCTATACCTATCAGGGCATCGCCGAACTGATCGGCGCGGACAACCTGATCGTCGCGGGCTTTGACGAACGCCTGATCACCGAGGCCGGGCCTTTCGTCGAGACGTGGAACGCGGCGCTGGCCGGGAACTGATCCGCAACCGCCGGGTGGCCGCTGCCGCCGCCCGGCCTGCTTCATGGATGCAACGATGACGGATACTCGCGATACCGGCGCCATGCGGCAGCCGATCGACCGGTCACGCCTGATTTTCTGGGGGGTTGCCGTCCTGACGACGGTGCTGGTCGCCGGACCGATCCTGCCGATCGTGATTCAGGCCTTTCTGGACAAGCCGCTGTATGACAGCACCGCCGCCCCCACACTTGGCAATTTCGCAAGACTGGCGACCGAGCCGGGGATGGCGCGGATCTTTTTCAACACGCTCTATTTCGGGGCGCTGACCATGGTTCTGGCGCAGGTCTTCGGCGCTGTCATGGCAGTGCTGGTCGGGCGCACGAACCTGCCCGGCCGGTCGTGGATGGGCGAGATCTTCATCTGGCCGCTATTCGTGTCGAACCTTGTCATCGCCTTTGGCTGGTTCACCATGTACGGGCCCTCGGGGTTCATCACGTTGGCGGCCCGGACCTATCTGGGGGGGGCGCCCTGGGATCTGTATACCGTTACCGGCATGGGCGTGGTGGCGGGCCTCAGTCAGGCGCCGCTGACCTATCTGATGTGTCTGGCCGCCGTGACCAAGGCCGATCCGCAGCTGGAGGATGCCGCGCGTTCCGCCGGGGCCGGGCCGTTCCGGGCGCTGTGGTCGGTGACCATCCCGATGATCCGCCCCGCGATCATCTATTCCGCCGTGCTGAATTTCGTGGTCGGTATCGAGATGCTGGCCATTCCGCTGCTGTTCGGCGGCCCCTCGGGCATCCAGACGGTCACGACATTCCTGTATGACAAGGGCATCAATGCCGCCGTGCGCCCCGAATACGGCATCGTCGGCGCGGCGGCGATCATCCTGCTGGTTCTGGTCGCGCTTCTGGTCTGGCTGCAGGGTTATCTGATGCGCGGCGCGGGTCGCTTCGTGACCGTGCGCGGCAAGGCCAGCCGCCCGTCGATCCTGGATCTGGGACGGTGGCGCTGGCCCGCCTTCGCCTTTGTCTTCGCCTTCATCTTCCTGACGATCCTGTCGGTCTTCGGCGGTATCTTCGCGCGGTCGATGGTCAGCTTTCTGACGCCGCTGATCCCGTTCTGGAAGGTGCTGACCACCGCCAATTTCGAACTGGTCTTCAATTCCTCGACCTATATGCGGTCGATCTGGAATTCGGTGCTGGTCTCGGCCATCGGCGCGGCGTTGGGGACGGTGTTCATCACCATCATCGCGCTGGTCGCGCGCCGGTCCGATTTCCGCTTTCGCCGCCCGCTGGAATATGTGGCGCTGTTTCCCCGCTCGCTGCCAGGCATCATCGCCGGTCTGGGGTTCTTTTACGCGGTGATCTGGCTGCCCGGTGCGGACATGATCCGGGGCACGATCGCGGTGCTGATCATCGCCTTCATGGTCCGCTATATCCCCGTGGGTTTCGGTGCGATCGCCCCCGCCCTGGCCCAGATCGGCGAAGAGCTGGACCGCGGCGCCCGCATCGCCGGGGCCGACTGGTGGACCACGGTCACGCGGATCGTCGTGCCGATCCTGAAACCCGCATTGTTCAGCTGTTACGCGCTGCTGTTCATCCATTTCTTCAAGGAATACGTCACCGCCGCCTTTCTGTATCAGCCAGGGTCCGAGATCATCGGCACGACCATGCTGCAGCTGGTGGCCCAGGGGGATAACGGCCCGGTGTCGGCCCTTGCCACCATCCAAGTCATCATCACGGCGCTGTTCGTCCTTTTCGCGCGCCGCCTGCTGGGAGCCAAGATCTATGGCTGATCTGATCTTAGAAAACCTGACGATCAAATACGGCGCCATCACCGCCGTCGAAAATCTCAGCATCCATGTCGCCTCGGGCGAGTTTCTGACCCTGCTGGGGCCGTCGGGCTGCGGCAAGTCGACCTCGCTCTTTGCGGTGGCGGGACTGAACCATGCGACCTCGGGCATCATCCGGGTGGGCGACAAGGTGCTGTTCAACGGCGATCCACGGGTCACCGTGCCGCCGGAACGCCGCAATATCGGGCTGGTGTTCCAGTCCTATGCCCTGTGGCCGCACAAGACCGTCGCGGACAATCTGGCCTTTCCGCTGATCCTGCGAAAGATGGGCCGGGCCGAACGCGACGAGCGTATCCGCGAGGCCCTGGGGCTGGTCGAGATGCTGCCCTATGCCGAGCGTTTCCCGTTCGAGCTGTCGGGCGGCCAGCAGCAGCGCGTCGCTTTGGCCCGGGCGCTGGTCTATCGCCCGCCCCTGCTGCTGCTGGATGAGCCGCTGTCGAACCTTGATGCGAAGCTGCGCGAACGCGCCCGCGTCTGGCTGCGCGAATTGCAGGAACGCCTGAACGTCACCACCATCTATGTCACCCATGACCAGTCAGAGGCGCTGGCCGTGTCCGACCGCATCGCGGTCATGAGCATGGGCCGGATGCGCCAGCTGGGCAGCCCGCGCGACATCTATGAACGGCCTGCCGACAGTTTCGTGGCCGATTTCATCGGCTCGTCCAACTTCCTGGACGGGATGATGGTGCAGGCGGGCACCGACAGCGCCACGGTGCGGCTGGCGGACGGCACCGAACTGACCACCGCGCCGGGACGCGCCGCCGCCGACGGGGCGCTGGTCGTCGCCGTGCGGCCCGAACGGATCGCGGTCGTGGCGCAGATGGGGCCGAACTGCCTGCGCGTGACAGTCGACCAGAAGGTCTATCTGGGGTCGGTCTGGCAATATGTCGTGCGGTCCGGTCCGGTCGAGTTCCGCATCCAGACCACGTTCGAGATCACCGAACCGTCGGTCATCGTCCATATCCCCGCCGAACATTGCGCCGTCTTCGCCGAGAAATTCGGGGGGGCGTCAGGATGATCCGGCACGATCCGACCCTGCGCGGCCCCCTGCACGGCATCCGCGTCATCGATCTGTCGCGGCTGGTCGCGGGCAACATGATGTCGCTGCAGCTGGGCGATTTCGGCGCCGATGTGATCAAGGTCGAACCTCTGCAGGGTGATCCTCTGCGCGACTGGCGTGATGGCGGGCAATCGCTGCACTGGAAGACCTATGGCCGCAACAAACGCTCGATCGCGCTGAATTTGCGGCAGGACCGGGATATGGCGGTGCTGCACCGGCTGCTGGAAACGGCGGATGTGTTCATCGAGAATTTCCGTCCCGGCACGCTGGAGGAGATGGGCCTTGGCCCCGACATGCTGGCGCGCCTGAACCCGCGCCTGATCACGGTCCGCATCTCGGGGTTCGGGCAGACCGGGCCTTATGCGATGCTGCCCGGCTTTGGCACGCTGGTCGAAGCGATGAGCGGTTATGCCGCGCGCACCGGATTTCCCGACCGCGAACCGGTGCTGCCGCCGCTGGCGCTGGCCGACATGATCGCCGGGATCACCGGGGCCAACGCCGCGATGATGGCGCTGTTCGCGCGCGAACGCGGCGATGTTCAGGGGCAGGTGATCGATCTGTCGCTGCTGGAGCCGATCTTTGCCATGCTGGGCCCCGAGGCCGCGATCCACCGCACCACCGGCAAGGTCAAGGAACGGTCCGGTTCGGCGTCGAACACGGTGTCGCCCCGCAATGTCTATTGCTGCGCCGACGGGCGGTATCTGGCGCTGTCGGGATCGACGCAGGCCGTGGCGCTGCGGATCTTCGACGTGATCGGCCAGCCGGGGATGAAGACCGATCCGCGCTTTTCCACCAATGCCGCGCGGGTGGTCCATCGCGATCTGGTCGATCAGTCCATCGCGGCATGGTTTGCACAGCGCGACCGCGATGCGGCGCTGGCGGCGATGCGGGCGGCGGGGGCCACGGTCGGCCCGGTCTATGACATCGCCGATATCGCCGCCGATCCGCATTTCGCCGAACGCGGCGTCATCGTCGAGGTCGAGGATCCCGATCATGGCAGCCTGCCCCAGCACAACGTCTTTCCCCGCCTGTCGCAAACCGCCGGCGGCTTTCGCCGTCCCGCCCCGCAGGTGGGCCAGCATACCGACGAGATCCTGGCCGAGATCGGCATGACGCGGGGTCCGTCATGATCCGGTCGCTGCTGTATGTGCCGGGCAATATGCCTCGGTTTCTGGACAAGGCCGGTCAGCGCGGCGCCGATGCCGTCATCGTCGATCTGGAGGATGCCGTCCCCGAAGATCACAAGACCGCCGCGCGCGACGCGCTGGCCCAGACCGTGCCGCAGGTCGCCGCGCATGGCAGCCGCGTCTTCGTGCGCGTGAACATGACCGACCGGCTGCATGACGATGCCGCCGCCGCCCTGCGGGCCGGGGCGGATGCGCTGTATCTGCCCAAGGTCAGCCATGCCGACATCCTGCACGATCTGGCCCGCCATCTGGCACCGCTTGAATTGGGCCGCGCGCCCATCGCCTTCGTCCCCCTGATCGAAGACGCCAACGGTCTGTTCGAGGCCCGCGCCATTGCCAGGGCGCCGCGCGTTCTGGCCCTGTCCTCGGGGGGCGAGGATCTGGCCACCGCGATGGGTGCCCTTCCCTTGCCCGAGGTGCTGCGCCTGCCCAAGCTGATGATCCATTACGCCGCCAAGGCGGCAGGCGTGCTGTCCTTTGGCATGTTCCGCAGCACCGTCGATTATACCGATGCGGATGCGATCCGCATGGCCGCCTCCGAGGCGCGCGATTTCGGCTTTGACGGCGCCAGCTGCATCCATCCCTCCGTCGTGGCGCTGCTGAACGAGGGGTTTGCGCCCACCTCTGCGCAGCTGGACTGGGCGCGCCGCGTGGTCGCCGAAAACGCCCGGCAAGCCGCCGCCGGGCGCGGGGCCTTCACGCTGGAGGGCCGCTTTGTCGACGCGCCCATCGTCACCCGCGCCCAAAGATTGCTGGATCAGGCAGGAGAAAGCCGATGACCACCCCCGCAGGCCGCAGGCGCCGCGTTCTTGTCACCCATCACCAGATCGCAGCCAGCGCCGTGCGGCTGCTGAACGATCACGACATCGACGTGGTCTTTTCGCCGCCCTATGACCCGCCCGAGGCCGTGGCGGCGCGGGTGGCCCAGCATCAGGTCGATGCGATCATGGTCCGGCAGGGGCGCATCACCGATCTGGTGATCGGCGCATCCCCGCGGCTGCGGGTGATCGTCAAGCATGGCGTGGGCGTGGACAATATCGATCTGGCGGCGGCGGCGGCGCGGGGCATCCCCGTGCTGCGCGCGATGGGGTCGAATTCGCGCGCGGTGGCCGAACATGCCATCGCGCTGGCCCTGATGCTGATCAAGGATATCCAGCCGCTGAACGCCGCCGTGAAATCGGGCGCATGGCCCAAACCCAGCTTCATCGGGCGCGATATCGCGGGCGCAGTGATCGGGCTGATCGGCTATGGCGGGATCGGCCGCGAAACCGCCCGCATGGCGCAGGCTTTGGGGATGGAGGTCGTGGTCCACGACCCCGACCCGGCGCAGGCGCAGGTCGACGGCTTTGCCGTGGCGGCCGATCTGGATGCGATGCTGCCGATGCTGGACATCCTCAGCCTGCATTGCCCGCTGACCGCCACCACCCGCCACATGATCGACGCCCGCCGCCTGTCGCTGATGGCGCCGCGCGCGGTCATCGTGAACACCGCGCGCGGCGGCCTGATCGACGAGGCCGCGCTGGCCACTGCCCTGCGATCGGGCGCCCTGGCCGGGGCGGCGCTGGACAGTTTCCAGACCGAGCCTCCGGCGGCGGACGATCCCTTGTGGGATTTGCCGACCCTGACCGCGACCCCCCATATCGGCGGGGTCACCCACGGATCGGCCGAAGCCATGGCCGGAATCGCCGCCCGCCACATCATCAGCGTGCTGGACGGCAACCCGCCCGACGACCGCAGCCTTGCCCGCCCTTCGCAACTGTCCGCCTGAGAGGACCACACATGACCGCCGGTTTCCGCATCAAGACCACCTGGACCCGGATCGCCCCCGATCTGATCGCCGCCTTCCGCGCCCTACCTGTCGCCAATGTCAGCGATTCCATGCAGCGCCTGACAGCCCTCGGGCCGCAGATGCGGCCCATGCATCGCGGCGGCGTGCTGGCCGGTCCTGCGCTGACCGTGCGCACCCGGCCCGGCGACAACCTGCTGCTGCACAAGGCCATCGACATCGCCGCGCCCGGCGATGTGATCGTGGTGGATGCCGGGGGAGACATAACCAATGCCCTGATGGGAGAGCTGATGCTGGCCCACGCGGTGCAGCGCGGCGTGGCCGGGTTCGTGCTGAACGGCGCGATCCGCGACGCGGGCGAGATTCTGGGTCAGGATCTGCCGGTCTATGCCCTCGGGATCACCCATCGCGGCCCCTACAAGACCGGCCCCGGAGAGCTGGGCTTTCCCATCTCGATCGGCGGCACGGTCATTGCGGCGGGCGATCTGATCCTGGGCGATTACGATGGGGTCGTGGCCGTCGCCGCAGCCGATGCCGCCGGGGTTCTGGACGCCGCGCGCAGCAAGCATGCAGCCGAGGCCCGGCAGATGGCGCAGACAAGGGCCGGGACGATGGACCGGTCATGGGTCGACCGCTCTCTGGCCGAAGGCGGCTGCGAATTCTGCGACTGAACCCTGACGCCGTGCCCTGTCAGCCCCCTTCGGGGGCGCCCTTGCGGGGAACGCCATAGGCGCCGCAGGCGGTGGCAAGAATGTCGTGAAACCGGGTGATGACACCGGCGCGGGCGGATGACCGGCTGCGTTCGATCAGGCCGATCTGGCGGTGGATCTGCGGGTTTCCAAAGGGCAGGCGGACCAGATTGTCGGCCTCGTCCCGGTGCAGCGCGATGTCGGGCACGACCGAGATGCCCATCCCCTCGATCACGCAGCTCATGATCGAGGCGACCGAGTCCATCTCGGCCACGTCCTGCGTCACGACGCCCATCTGCGCCAGTTCGGTGTCGATCAGGCTGGCCAGCGGCACCGGGCTTTGGAACCGCACAAAGGGGCATGTCGCCAGCAGCGTCGCCGGATCGCGCCCGGTCGCCATGTCGCGCGGCGTGATCAGCCACAGGGGTTCGCGCAGAAACGGGCTCCACCGCACGGATTGGTGCAGGGCCAGATTTTCGGCCACCACCGCCGCATCCAGCCGCCCCGCCGCCACATCCGCGATCAACCCCACCGAATTCGAGATGCGCAGGTTGATCTTCAGCTGCGGATAATGGACGCGCATGTCCTTGATGGTGCGGGGCAACAGGCCAAGGGCGCTGGTGCGCACCGATCCCAGCATCAGCGTGCCCGCCACCCGGTGCCCGGTGATGGCGGCGCGGGCCTCTTCCTCGCGGTGCAGGATGTCTCGGGCCATGTCCAGCACCTGCAGCCCATGCGCCGTCAGGGTCGGCGGGCGGCTGCTGCGCTGGAACAGGATCGTGCCCAGTTCATCCTCCAGCGCGCGCATCTGCTGGCTGACCGCCGAGGGGGTGACATGCACCGCCTCGGCAGCGCGGCCAAAGCTGCCATGCTGGACGATGGCCATCAGGGTGCGCAGCTGTCTCGTATCCATGATCCACCAGTTTTGCTTACTTTAAACTACAGATTTTCGCGCTTTTGTGAAGAACTGCTTTCATTTATTCCTGAAGACACGGAGAGACCAGGGATTTGGGAGAGTCCCGCCGCAACCCATCAAGACGCCCCCGCCACTGCGGGAGGGAGGAGACATCATGTCCGACACCATTCTGGTGACAGGTCCGGCCGTGCATCCGGCAGCCGTCCGTCTGGCCCATGACCGGGGCTATGCGCTGGCCTTTACCCCGGCCTATCCCGACAGCGCGCTGTTGCAGGACCGGCTACGCCAGACCGGTGCGGTCGCCATCCTGTCGCGGATGGGTGTGCTGGACGCGGCGGCGATCGGCTCGTCGGGGGCGCTGCGCGTCATATCCAAGCACGGGGCGGGGGTGGACAATATCGATCTGGCGGCCGCCGCCGCGCGGGGCATTCCGGTCCTGTCATCGCCCGGCGCCAATGCGGTCTCGGTCGCGGAGCATGCGCTGGCACTGATGCTGGCGGTGACCAAGCGCATCGGGCCGCTGGATGCCGGCCTGCGCGCCGGGCGGTGGGACAAACCCGGCTTTGCGGGCCGCGAAATCGCGGGCCTGCGGATCGGACTGGTGGGTCTGGGTGCCATCGCGCAGGCCCTGGTGCCGATGGCGCGGGGGCTGGGGCTGATCGTGCAGGCGCATGATCCGCATGCCGATCCGGCGCTGTTCGACCGCCTCGAGGTGATGCGTCATGCCGATCTGGACAGCCTGCTGGCGGGATCGGACATCGTCAGCCTGCATTGCCCACTGACCGATGCGACACGCGGGGTGCTGAACGCCCGCAGCCTTGCGGTGCTGCCGCAGGGGGCGGTGATCATCAACACCGCGCGCGGCGGCCTGATCGATGACCCGGCGCTGCTGGACGCGGTCCGCTCGGGGCATCTGTCGGGTGCGGGGCTGGACAGTTTCGCGCAGGAACCGCCGCCCGCCGATCATCCGTTCCTGTCCGAACCGGCCATCGTGATGACCCCCCATATCGGCGGCGTCACCGCCGAGGCGAATGCCCGCGTCGGGGTCGAGGCGATCCGCATCGCCATCGATCTGCTGGAAGGGCGCGCCGTTCCGCCCGCGCGCATCGCCAATCGCCATCTACTGGACGGGTCTGACGCCGTCCGCCAACAGGAGACTGCCTGACATGACCATCGGTTTTCGCATCCTGCCCCGCCGCCGCACCGTTCCGGCCGACCTGATCGCCCGCTGTGCGGCCTTTCCGGTGGCCAATGTCAGCGACTGCATGCACCGGATGAGCGCCGCCGGCCCGCGCCTGAAACGCTTTCACCGCAGCGGATCGCTGGCCGGCCCCGCGCTGACGGTGCGCACCCGTCCGGGCGACAATCTGATGATCCACAAGGCCATCGACATGGCGCAGCCGGGCGATGTCATCGTCGTCGATGCCGGGGGCGATCTGACCAATTCGCTGATGGGCGATCTGATGCTGGCCTATGCCATCCGCCGTCAGGTCGGCGGGTTCGTGATCTATGGGGCGATCCGCGATGCGGATGCCTTTCTGACCGCGAACCTGCCGGTCTGGGCGATGGGCGTGACCCATCGCGGCCCCTACAAGGACGGCCCCGGAGAGGTCAACGTGCCCATCGCGCTGGAGGGGATGGTCATCGAACCGGGCGATCTGATCCTGGGCGATGGCGACGGCGTGCTGTCGGTGCCCTTCGACGATGTCGCGGATGTCCTGACCCGCGCCGCCGCCAAGCAGGCCGCCGAGGCGCGGCTGATGGTCCAGATCGCGGCAGGCCAGAACGACCGGTCCTGGGTCGACGAGGCGCTGCGCCGCAAGGGCTGCGTCATGCCCGGGGCCGTGGAGGTGACGCCCGACACCGCCCGACACCGCCAGCCTGCCGCCTGACAGGCCCGCTGTCTCAGGGCCGTCGTCTCAGGGATGGTCGTCTCAGGGCCCGTAGTCCGAGAGGGTCCGCCCTCTCACGGTCCGCGGTCCCTGACGGTTCGCACGGCCTGACCCCGCGGCAAGTCCCTTGGGCCCGCGCCCCCGCATCATCCGGCCCGACCCAAAGGTCCGGCCAGCCCCTGCTTTCGCCGGGCGATCCCGCACGACCCCGTCATATCTGAGGAGGAGATATCCATGACACCGACCATCCGTCCCCTGTTCGCCGCAGCCCTTGTGGCGCAGGCCCTGCTGCCCGGTCTTGCCGCAGCGCAGGATTATCCGACCGACAACATCCAGATCATCGTGCCCTTTCCGCCCGGCGGCGGCACCGACATCCCCGCCCGCCAGCTGGCCGACCGCATCTCTCGGGATACGGGCTGGACCTTTGTCGTGGTGAACCAGCCGGGGGCGGGGGGCACCATCGGGCTGGACCAGCTGTCGCGCGCCACGCCCGACGGGCTGACCATCGGCATGGCGCAGACCGCCAACATGGCCGTCAGCCCCGCCCTGAACCCCGAGGTTCAGTATGATCCCCTGACGGATTTCACCCCGATCGTGCCCGTCGCGTCCCAGCCCATGGCGATCATCGCGGCCAACGATTCCCCCTATGCCGACTTCGGCGCGATCATGAAGGCGGCGACCCAAGATCCCGGCTCGGTCCTTTATGCCACGCCCGGGTCGGGCACCGTCGCCCATATGGCGATCGAGCGTCTGTCGCAGCGCGCCGGGACCGAACTGGACCACGTCCCCTATACCGGCGTGGCGCAGGCCATTTCGGATGTGATGGGCGGCGTGGTCGTTTTCTATATCGGCAGCCTGCCAAGCGTGCTGCCGCATGCGCAATCGGGCAGCGTGCGGCTGCTGGCCGTCACCTCGGCGGAACCCTATCCGCTGACCCCCGACGTGCCGACCGTCGCGTCCTTTGGCTATGACGGCTATTCGGCCGAGGACTGGAAGGCGGTCGTCGGACCCGCCGGATTGCCGGACGATGTGGTGCAGACCCTGAACGCCGCAATCAACACCGCGCTTGAGGATCCCGACCTGCGCGAGGCGCTGGCCCTGCAGGGCAGCGTGGCCATGGGCGGCACGACCGACGCATTCGCGGCGCTGGTCGCCAACGATGTCGCCGCATGGTCGCGCACCATCGACGAGGCCGGGCTGACCCCCGCGCGCTGAGGTCATCGGGCCGGGCGCGCATCCCCGCGCGCCCGCCATCAGGGAGGAAGAATCATGACGATGAATAAGCGGGTCGATCTGGGCGCGGGCCTTGTCGTTGCGGCGCTGGGGATCGCGGTCGCGGCCTATACGATCGCGCATTACCCCCTGGGCAGTCTCAGGCGGATGGGGCCGGGGATGTTTCCGATGGGTCTGGGCGTCGCCATCGCGGTTCTGGGCGCGTCCATCGCGCTGACCGCGCTGCCGGGCCAACCTGCATCGCTGGATCCCCCGCATGATGGCGACCGGTTCGAAACCCGGACCGCGATTTTGGCGCTGGCCGGGGTGGTGGGCTTTGCGCTGCTGGTGCGACCGATGGGTCTGGTTCCGGCGGTTCTGGTCGTAGTGGGCATTTCCGCATTCGCCGACCGGCAGAACCGGGCGCGCAGCGTGGCCGTGCTGGCGGTCGCGCTGGCGGCATTGGCGGCGGTGATGTTCCGCTTTGCCCTTGGTCTGCCCTTTCCATTGTTCGCTTGGTCCTGGGGATGAGCATGATCGACAATCTGGTTCTGGGCCTGCAGGTGGCCCTCTCGCTGAACAATCTGCTGTGGTGTTTTGTCGGCGTGTTTCTGGGCACACTGCTGGGGGTGATCCCCGGCATCGGCGTGCTGGCCGCCATTTCGATGCTGATGCCGCTGACCTTCCAGCTGGATGCGACGGCGGCGCTGATCATGCTGGCGGGGATCTGGTACGGGACCAGCTATGGCGGCAGCACGGCCTCGATCCTGCTGAACGTGCCCGGCACGCCGTCCAGCGCCATCACCACGCTGGACGGCTATCCCATGGCGCGGCAGGGCCGGGCGGGGGTGGCGCTGCTGATGACCACCGTGGCCTCGTTCATCGGCGGCTCGATCGGGATCCTGCTGTTGATGGGGTTTTCGGGATCAATCAGCCGGCTGGCGATGGAGTTTTCATCCGCCGAGTATTTCTCGCTGATGCTGCTGGGGCTGGTCGCGGCCTCGACCATGTCCAGTTCGACGATGAACAAGGGGCTGGTGATGGTCGCGTTGGGCATGCTGGCCGGGCTGGTCGGATCGGACGTCTATACCGGCACCCGCCGGTTCACTTTTGGCCTGATCGAGCTGACCGACGGGGTGGCGCTGGTCGCGCTGGCGCTTGGCCTGTTCGGCCTGTCCGAGGTCATCTCCAGCGTCGGCAAGGTCGATGCGAGGGACATCGACCGCAGCAGCGTGGGCTTTGCCGCGATGCGCCCGACCCGTGACGACCTGCGCCGGTCGTGGCGCCCGATCCTGCGCGGTTCGGCGGTGGGGTCGTTCTTCGGCGCGCTGCCCGGGACCGGCCCGTCCATCGCCGCCTTCATGTCCTATGCGCTGGAACGACGGATCGCCACCGATCCCGACCGCTTTGGCAAGGGCGCGATCGAGGGGATCACCGGCCCGGAATCGGCCAATAATGCCGCCGATCAGACCGCCTTCATCCCGACGCTGGCTTTGGGCATTCCCGGCAGCGCCACCATGGCGCTGATGCTGGGCGCGCTGACCATCCACGGCATCGCGCCGGGACCGCAGCTGATGACCGAACAGCCCGATCTGTTCTGGGGGCTGGTCATGAGCTTCTGGATCGGGAACCTGCTGCTGCTGGTTCTGAACATCCCGCTGATCGGGCTGTGGGTGCGGCTGCTGACGGTGCCCTATCACTGGCTGTTCCCGGCGGTCTTGATGTTCATCTGCATCGGCACCTATAGCGTGAATGGCAGTGCGGCGGATGTGCTGCTGGTCGCGGGCTTCGGGATCGTTGGATATGCGCTGCGGCTGATGGCCTTTCCGCTTGCGCCGATGCTGCTGGGCTTTGTGCTGGGCCCGATGATGGAAGAACATTTCCGCCGCGCCATGCTGCTGAGCCGGGGCGATCCGCTGGTCTTTCTGCAGCGCCCGATCAGCGGGGTGGTGCTGGTCATCACGACCGGGCTGTTGCTGCTGGGGGTCGGATCCTATCTGCTGGCCCGGCGGCGGCGGCAAGGCCTGCCCGCCTGACGGCGGGGCCCACATTGCCCGGTCGCGTTGCACCTGACGCGACCGGGGCTGCCGCTCGCCTGCTTTTGATGGATCAGGCAATTGCGATCCGGGCGCGGCCCGCTTAGCTGCGTGGAATGTCGCATCCGAACCCCCACCCCGTTGGCCCGATCCTGCTGCTTGACGATGTCGCGGATGGCCGGATGATCCTGTCCGCCCTGTTCATCGTGGCGGCAGGCGACGTGCCCCCGCCGGTCGAGTTGCCGGGCAGCGCGGTGCCTGCCGTCGCCTTGGCGGATTATGCCCATGCCACGGTCTGGCGGGTCCGCTTTGCACTGCCTGCCGACCGCGCATCGTCCTATCGCTGGAACGGGGAAACCTTCGAGGTCGCGGGCGATCTGACCGGCGATCTGCGGCTGGCCTATGTCTCGTGCAATGGCGAAGAGATCGGCGACATGGATCGCGAGGGGTCCGAACGCAACGCCATGTGGTCGCGCCTGCGCGACGATCACCGCCGCCAGCCCTTCGCGCTGATGCTGCATGGCGGCGATCAGGTCTATGCCGACGAGGTGACGCGCGGCCATCCGCTCAGCGATGAATGGCCCGATCATGTGCCGGACAACCCGTCGCCCGAGGCACTGGCCGATCTGCGCGACCATCTGCGGACGCGGTTCTTCGACCGCTATGCCGCGCTTTATGCGGCGCCGGAACTGGCTTGGCTGGCGGCGCGCGTGCCCTCGCTGATGCAATGGGACGATCACGACATCTGCGATGGCTGGGGGTCGCTGCGCCCGTCGCGCACCGGATCGGCGGTGGGTCAGGCCCTGTTCGGCGCTGCGCGCGACAGTTTTCTGCTGTTCCAGCACGGCACGGTCGCGGGCGATCTGCCTGGTCGCTTTGCCGATCCGGCGGGCGGGCATCTGGGCTGGACCATCCATGCCCCCGGCTTGCGCATTCTGGCGCCCGATCTGCGGTCCGAACGCACGCGCCGCACCATCATGGGCACCGGAGGCTGGGACATGATGGAGGCCGAGGCCGGGCGCGCGGCGCAGGGGCACACCCTGCTGATGTCCAGCGTTCCCCTGCTGGGTCCGCGCATGTCGCTGCTGGAGGCGGTGATGGTCGCCATCCCCCGGATGCAGAAATACGAGGATGACCTGCGCGATCAGTGGCAAAGCCGCTCGCATCGCGACGAATGGCGCCGGGTTCTGGGGCTGGTGCGCGACATGGCGCAAAAGGACGGTCATGACGTGACCGCGATCTCGGGCGAGATTCATCTGGCGACCCGCGCGGTCATGGATCTGGGCAAGGGGCTGCATCTGCATCAGCTGGTGGCCTCGGGGATTGCGCACCGGGCACCGCCCAAGGGATGGGCGCGGTTTCTGGGGGCCCTGGCGTGGCTGGGCGAGAACCCGCTGCCCGGCCATCCGATCCGGATCAAGCCACTGCCCGGGCAGCGCGGGCGCTATGTCGCGGAACGGAATTTTCTGGTCCTTGAACGCCGGTCCGGCGATTGGGACGCACGATGGAACCTTGAGATCAGCGGGCTGACCGCACCTCTGGCGCTTTAGGCCCATCTGACACGGCTTCGTGAAGCATGACCCTCAAGCCGGGCATGTCCCCCGCGCGCGGTCGGCCCTGCGGCCCGTCGGGCGCGGGTCGGCAGCAGATCCTTGCCCCGTCGGGACCGGGCCAGAAGGGGTGACAGGCCTTGTGGTTCCGTCAATGAATTGGGCGGGATAGGTCCGATGGCGGCGCGGGCCATGCCCCCCGGACGGGTGGCGTTCGAATGCCATGAGGCGCCGGGCAGGGGCGCCGCAAGGCCTGTCGCAGCCCCCCGTCCGACCGGCCCGACCGGCCTTGGGCTGTGACCCCGGAACCACATCCGCGTGCTGTGGATGCGTGCGTCCGGCCCCGCGCAACGCCGCCGCGAACATAACACTATCTCTGCAACCTGGGGTGTTCTAAGCCTTGCGCAAGGCGATTCTGCAACGAACGGTTTGGTGCAGAATTACCGGATCAACCGCCGCGAACCTGCGCGCCTTTCTTTGCAGCTTCGGGCACCGCATGGAAGATCTGCGCATGGCAAGTACGTCCCATCTGAACATCATCAACCTTCAGGTCGAGGCGGAAGATCAGATCGTCATCGACAAGGCCAATGGCACCTATGCGGGCAATCTGGCGGCCAATGACAAATACTATCTGTGGCAAAGCGAGTTCCAGACGCGACCGACCAGCATGTTCGGCGAACCCGAACTGTATGCCGAACGCCTGCGCGACGCCCTGCCCGAGGTGACGACCCTGCGGGTGCCGTTCAACCTGAACAGCTTCAACGCGGATGGCACGCTGCATCCCGACTTCGAAGGGTTTCTGGAAGCCGCCGCCAAGGAAGGCTTTACCTTCATCATGGTCCAGATGGAGGGCGCGGCCCAGACCCTGACCGCCGAAGGCCCCGACGCGGTCGGGCAGATGCGCGACGGCCTGACCGGCGAGGTCTATGACCGGATGGAGCAGGGCTGGACGATGATGCTGGACTGGATGGATGCCCATCCGTCGGTCAAGGACGCCGTCTATGCCCATGAGGTGGTGAATGAACCCGCCGCCTATAATCAGGCGACCTTCTATGCCGCG
The DNA here is from genome assembly GCF_004335005.1 of Paracoccus nototheniae. Classification (GTDB taxonomy): domain Bacteria; phylum Pseudomonadota; class Alphaproteobacteria; order Rhodobacterales; family Rhodobacteraceae; genus Paracoccus; species Paracoccus nototheniae. The sequence goes on from NZ_RQRT01000059.1 coordinate 17,434, forward strand.
TCGCGCCCCGAGGCCTTGCAGGAATTCGTGTCGCTCTATGCCGAACATATGGTTCAGCTGGGGCAGATGATCGAGGGCCGCGCCGGCGGCGCGCAGATCATGGTTGGCGGCTGGAATTATTCGGCCCAGTTCCAGCAATTGGCCGATATCGCGATGGGCGATGGCAGCGCGCTGGATTACATCCGCGAGGGGTTGGGCGACAGTCTGGTCTGGTCCGCGCATCTGTATCCGGGCTGGCTGGGCACCGAGGGCATCTCGGACCCCGATGTGCTGCGCGCCATGCTGGATCAGATCTATGCGCCGATCCTGAACGACACGCTGGTCGTGACCGAAACCAATGCGCAGGGGAACGAGGCTTACAACCTGTTCTCGGACCGCACCGAGGTTCAGGGCTTTACGCAGATCTATGACTGGTTCGCCGACAATGGCGTCGCCGTCAGCTGGTTCACCGGCAGCCAGTATGGCGGGTCGGTCCTGTCGCGGATGGATCCCGACGGCACGCTGAGCTATGTCCAGCAGGGCAGCTTTGGCGCCGCGATGGACGCCTATTCGCTTGGCGGCGAGGATCCCGCGCAGGCGGCTGGCGAGACGGTCGAGATCACGCTGATCCGGGGGCGGCTGCGCAACCAGACGACCGATCCCGACTACCAGTCCTATAACGAGATGGACATCGCGCAGTTTCTGGGCTCGGGCTTTGGCCATGGCGGCAATGACACGCTGACCGGCAGCGCCATCGCGAACAATTTCCTGTATGGCGGGTCCGGCAACGATCGGGTGACCGGCAGCATCCTGGACGATTTCCTGTACGGGCAGGACGGCAACGACCGGGTCGATGGCGGCCTGTCGGGTCATGACCATCTGTTCGGCGGTCGTGGCGACGATCTGATCATCGGCGGCGCGGGCATCAGCCAGATGTATGGCGGCGCGGGCGGGGACATCTTTGTCGCCCATCCCCGGGGCCAGACGATTCTGGTCGACTTCTCGCCCACCGATGGCGATCAGCTGATCGTCAACGAGGCGGGATTTTCAGCGGATGATTTCCGCGCGCAGGCCCAGTCCATTGACTGGGACGGTGCGGGGCCGCGCGATCTGCGCATCACCCTGCCCGGCGGCGGGCAGATCATCATGCTGGGCATGGGCGACCGGCTGGACGAGGTGGCGGCCGCGCTGTTGCCGCCCGAGGGCATTGTCGGGCCTGCCGCCCCCGCCCCGGTCGATCTGGTGCTGCAGGGCCGTCCCGGCATCGACATCCTGACCGGCGGTGTGGGCAATGACACCATCTATGGCGATCCCGAAGGCGGGGTCGGCGCCGATCAGCTGTCCGGCGGCGGTGGTCATGACCTGATTTTCGGTGGAGGAGAGGCCGATCTGATCGACGGCGGCACTGGCAATGACAGGCTGTATGGCGGCGCGGGCAATGACCTGATCCGCGGCGGCCTGCACAACGATGTGCTGGACGGCGAGGGCGGCAATGACCGGCTGTATGGCGACAATGGCAACGATCTGCTGACCGGTGGTTTGGGCGATGATGCGCTTTATGGCGGTGGCGGCCATGACACGCTGTTCGGCGGGGACAACAACGACCTTCTGTCGGGCGACGGCGGCAACGATCTGATGTACGGCGGCAACGGCAACGACACGCTGCGGGGCAGTAACGGCAACGATGTCCTTCATGGCGAAGCGTCCAACGATCAGCTGTTCGGCGACAAGCATAACGACACGCTTTATGGCGGCGGCGGAATGGATACCCTGCATGGCGGGTCCGAGGATGACGTCCTTTATGGCGAGGATGCCAACGATACCCTTTATGGCGACAGCGGAGACGACACGCTGGATGGCGGCGGTCAGAACGACCTGCTGTCCGGTGGCACCGGCAACGACGATCTGCGCGGGGGGGTCGGTCAGGACACGCTTTATGGCGACGAGGGCGACGATCTGCTGAATGGCGGCGGCATGAACGACACGCTGTATGGCGGGTCGGGCAATGACACGCTGCTGGGCGAACTGGGGGCTGATTGGATGTCCGGCGGGCCGGGGCAGGATGTGGCCACAGGGGGCGGCGGCGCCGACACCTTCGTCTTTGATCTGGGCGATAACAGCCTGCGCATCACCGATTTCTCGACCGGACAGGGCGATGTCCTGCGTCTGGATGCGGCGCTGCTGGGCGGTGCCACGACGATCGAGGCGCTGCAGCAGCGTATCACCCTGACCGATTCCGGGACGCTCATCACCTTCGATGGGGGCGACTCGATCCTGCTGGCGAATTTCCGCGGGACGCTGACCGACGTCTATGTCGATATCCTGTAGGGCGGGATGACAAAGGGGCCGGTCTTCGGACCGGCCCCTTGGCTGATACCGGTCAGCCCTGCGGGGCGGCGCTGACCAGGGGATGCGACAGGGCGGTGGCGATGCCGCGCAATTCGGCCAGCCCCTTCAGGCGCCCGATCGCCGGATAGCCTGGCTGGGCCTTGCGGGTCTGGTCATCCAGAATGTCCTGCCCGTGATCGGGGCGAAAGGGGATGCGCCAGTCGGCCCGGCCTTGGGCGCGGCGGCGCGCCTCTTCGGACAGGATCGCCGCGATCATGGCGACCATGTCGGTATTGCCTTCCAGATGCGCGGCCTCGTGGAAGGAACCGCCCAGATGGGCCTCTTCCAGCGCGACATTGCGCAGATGCAGGAAATGCACCCGGTCGCCAAGCCGGGTCATCATGCCCGGCAGGTCGTTGTCGGCCCGCGCGCCAAGCGATCCGGTGCACAGCGTGATGCCATTGGCGCGCAGATCGACGGCCTGCATGACGGCGGCATAATCGGCCTCGGTCGACATGATGCGGGGCAGGCCCAGCAGCGGGAAGGGCGGATCGTCGGGATGACAGCACAGCCGCATCCCCAGCTCCTCGGCCAGGGGCGTCACCTCGGCCAGAAAATCGACCAGATGGCCGCGCAGGCGGTCGGGGGTGATGGCGTCATAGCGGGCCAGATGATCCTTGACGTCGTCCAGCGACATGCGTTCCGCAGCACCGGGCAGGCCAAAGACGACATTGCCGGTCAGCTCCTGCCGACGGGCATCCGACATGGTCGCCAACCGGGCACGGGCGGCATCCTGCATTTCGGGGGTGTAATCGTCCGCCACGCCCTTGCGTTGCAGGATGAACAGATCGAAGGCCGCGAAATCCAGCGCGTCATAGCGCATGCAGGTGGCGCCGTTTTTCAGGCGGTAAGACAGATCCGTCCGCGTCCAGTCCAGAATCGGCATGAAGTTGTAACAGATCACCTCGATCCCCGCCGCCGCCAGATGCCGCATCGAGGTCTTCCAGTTCTCGATATGCAGCCTCCAGTCGCCGGTCTGGCGCTTGATATCCTCGGACACGGGCAGGCTTTCCACCACCTCCCATGCCAGACCCGAGGGCGCGCCATCCGACATCACCGCCAGCTGGGCCTGACGTTCGGCGATCTGGTCGGGGGTCCACACCTGACCCGTGGGGATGTGATGCAGGGCGGTGACGACGCCTTCGACGCCCGCCTGCAGCATGTCGTCGATGGAAACCAGATCTTTCGGGCCGAACCAGCGCCAGGTCTGTCTCATGTCTTTTGGTCTTTCTGTCAGCGGGCCGATCAGCTGTCGGCAAAGGAAAGTTGCACCTTGACCGATTGCGCGCGGTCAGAGGCTGCACGGAAGGCCGCCCCGGCATCCGCCATGGGATAGGTCGCGGTGATCATCGGACGCGGGTCGATCTGGCCCGCGCCGATCAGCCGGACGGCCTCGGCGAATTCGGTGTCGAAGCGGTGCGATCCGGCAAAGACGATCTCTTTGCCGACCATCAGGTTCAGGGGCATCGGCGTGGGGCCCGCGACCCCCACCTGCAGCAGCGTCCCAAGCGGGCGCAGGCAGGCCACCGCATCGCGAATGGCAGAAGGCGCAGCCGAGCATTCAAAGACCAGATCGACGCCGCCCTTGTCCTGTTGCCACGGCGCCAGCCCGTCGGGGTCGGTCATGGGATTGACCAGATGATCCGCGCCCATCCGCCCGGCCACGGCCAGCGTCGCGTCCTGAATATCGGTCACGATGATCGTGCCCGCGCCGCGCTGCCGGGCGACCGCCACGCAGAGCGTGCCGATGGGACCTGCGCCGGTCACCAGCACCGTCTTGCCCGCGAGCGGCCCGGCGATCGCCTCGGCCCGGTTCGCGGCGTGCAGGCAGACGGCCAGAGGCTCGGCGCAGGCGGCGGCGCCCGGGGTGATCGTGTCGGGCAGAGGATGGCATTGCGCCGCGCCGATCACCATGCGGTCGCGGAACATCCCCTGCTCATGCGGCAGATACATGGCCGATCCCTTGAAGCGCATGGCCATGCAGTGATGCGGCAGGCCCTGCGCGCAGAACGCGCAGACCCCGCAGGGATGCGAGGGGTTCATGGCGACCAGCTGCCCCACCGCCAGACCGGTCACGCCCGGTCCCACGGCCTCGATCCGGCCCGAGGCCTCGTGCCCCAGAATGATCGGTTCGCGGACGCGGATGGTGCCGATGCCGCCATCCTGCCAGTAATGCAGGTCGGACCCGCAGATGCCGCCCGCCAGAACGGCGACGCGGACCTCTCCCGCGCCCGGGGCCGCAAGGGGGGTGGTGGCGATGGTCAGGTCGTCCTGTCCGTTCAGGCGGACGACGCGGGTCTGGGTGGGATCGGTCATGGGGGCCTCAGGGCATCAGAGTGTTGGGCAGCCAGGTGGACAGCGGCGGGAAATAGCTGACCATCAGCAGCATGATCAGGTTGGTGATGATATAAGGCGTGATCGCCCGGATCACCGGCGACAGCGGCAGGCGCGCGATATTGGCGGCGACGAACAGGCACACCCCCACCGGCGGCGTGGTCAGCCCGATCATCAGGTTCATCACCGCAAAGACCGCGAAATGCAGCGGGTCGATCCCCACCGCCAGAGCCAAGGTCTGCAAAGGCACGAACAGGATGATCAGCGCCGCGATGGTTTCCATGAACATGCCCACGAACAGCAGCAGCAGGTTGATCAGCAGGATCACGACGAACTTGTTGTCGGTGATCGACAGCACGCCATCGGCCAGCATCTGGGGGATGCGTTCCGACACCAGAATCCAGCCGAACACGTTGGCCGTGCCCACCAGCACCAGAATCCCGGCCGAGCTGATGGCGCTGTTGGTGATGATCCGGGGGATCGCCCGCCATGGCAGCTCTCGATAGATGAACAGGCCCACCAGCATCGCATAAAGGCAGGCGACGATCGCGGTTTCCGTGGGCGTGGTATAGCCGGTCAGCAGCCCGCCCACGATCAGCACGGTCATGGCGATGGCCCAGATGGCGCCGGTGAAGGAACTGAACAGCTCTTTCAGGCCCTTCCACGGCTCGCGGGGAAAGCTGTGCTTGCGGGCCAGAATGACGGTGGTGATCATCATCATCAGACCCATCAGGATGCCGGGAATGGCGCCGCCCAGAAACAGGCGGCCCACCGACATGCCCGACAGCGATCCGACGATGATCATCGGCACGCTTGGCGGGATCATCGGCCCCACGGTCGATGATGCGGCGGTGACGGCGGCCGAAAACGCCGCCGGATAGCCCGCCTTCTTCATGCCGGGGATCATCATGCCCCCGACCGAGGCGACATCGGCGACAGCGGTCCCCGAGATGCCCCCGAACAGCATCGAGGCGGCGATATTGGCCTGCGCCAGCCCGCCGCGCATCCAGCCGACCAGCGCATTGGCAAAGCGGATGATCCGTTCGGTGATGCCGCCGGAATTCATCAGATTGCCCGCCAGAATAAAGCCGGGAATACACAGCAGCACAAAGCTGTCCATGCCCGCATACATCTTTTGCGGGATCACGACGAAGGGGATGTCGGCGAACAGCAGATAGGCCATCGACGACAGGCCAAGCGTCACCGCCACCGGCAGGCCGATGGCAAGGCCCACCACAAAAACGCCCAGAAGCAGGGTGAGACCCATCAGAGATCCTCCGAAATCGGGATGGCGCGCCCGTCATGGCGGCCGGTCAGCATCTCGAAGATGCGCATGAGGGCCCAAAGGCCAAGGGCGGCGAACAGGATCAGCATCGAGGCGTGCAGGAAATCCATCCGCCAGCCAAGCGACGGCGCGGTCTGGCGCACCCCGATCCGGGTATATTGCCACGCGGCGCCCAGCAGCCCGCCCGCAAACAGCGCGGTCAGCACCGCGCTGAGCAGGCGCAGCGACCAGGGCCAGCGTCCCGGCAGGCTTTCGCACAGCAGATCGACATTCACCATGTCGCCGCTGCGCAGCGCCAGACCGGCACCAAGCGCGCCGATATAGATCAGGCAGAACCGCGTCAGCTCCTCGGTCCAGACCGGGGCGGTGGCCAGAAAGCTGCGCGAAAAGACCTGCAGCAGCACCGAGGCCGACAGGATCAGAAAGGCCGCGAGGATCGACAGGCGGCACAGCGCCTCCAGCCCCTTGAACGCCTGTGTCATGGATTGCCCTCCGCAAGAGTGGGGCGGGATGCGTGGCACCCCGCCGCGTTGGTTCAGTCGGCGAAGATCTGTTCGGCCAGCGGGCGGATATCCTCGGCCACGGCGCCGATCACCGCGTCGCGGGCGGCATCGGCAAAGGCCTGCTGATCGACTTCGACAAAGGTCACGCCTTCGGCCTCCAGTTCGGCCACCAGTTCTTGCTCGTCGGCCAGAAACAGCTCGCGTTCAAAGGCCTGCGTGCTGTCGGCGGCGGCTTGCACGGCGGCCTGATCGGCCTCGGACAGCTTGCCCCACGCGTTTTCGGAAATGGTCAGATAGATCCAGGACCGCACATGTTCGGTCAGATTGACGGTCTTTTGCACCTCGTAGAAGCCACCCGACTGGAACAGCGCCAGCGGGTTCTCCTGCCCCTCGATCGTGCCGTTCTGCAGCGAGGTGAAGACCTCGGAAAAGGCCATTGGCGTCGGGTTGGCACCAAGCGCCTGCCATGCGGTCACGAACAAAGGCACGTTCGGCACCCGCAGCTTGAAGCCGTTCAGCTGATCGGGCGAGGTGATCTCGCGCCCTGCTGACAGGTTGCGCGGGCCGCGCGCGAAATAGGTCAGCGGGCGAATATCGGCATTCTCGATGATCTCGGCCTCGATCTGGTCGCCGATCTCGCCCGAGGCGACCTCGTCCATATGCTCCAGCGAGCGATAGGCATAGGGCAGCGCCAGCAGCGCCGCCTTGGGCGCCCAGTTCTGCAGGCTTTCGCCGGTGATCGTCATGTCGGCGGTGCCCAGCTGCATGCCGTTGATGACGTCGATTTCCTTGCCGAGGGATTCGTTGGGGAACACCTGAACCTCGACCCGGCCCTCGGTGCCTGCGGCGACTTCCTCGGCGAAATGCAGGGCGGCCAGATGCCAGATGTTTTCCTCATTCGCCAGATGGCCCAGTTTCAGGGTCACATCGGCGGCCATCGCGGTGCCGGCCATCAGGCTGGCCACAAGGCCAAGAGAGATCGTGCGGGTCAGTGTCATGGTGTTCCTCCTCCAAGGTATGATCCGGCGGGGCCGGGGTGTCTGTCAGGTAAAGTAATCGGGGCGTTCCTGCCGGATGACCGGCAGATCGGCCAGAATCCCCTGCAGATGCGTGCGGATCGCGGCCTCGGCGCCGGCCACATCGGCGGCGGCGATCGCCGCGACCAGCGCGCGGTGCTGGCCGATCAGGCGGGCGACGGGGAAATGCAGGCTGGACAGGAACCGCACGCGGTCCATCTGGGCCTTCATCTGCACGACGACGCGCCAGGCGCTGGCCTTGCCCGCGCCCTCGGCCAGAGTGCGGTGAAACGTCTCGTCCGCCTCGATGAAATCGCGGGCCGAACCGCCGGGCAGGTCCATCTGCCGGATCACCTGACCCTGCAGATCGGCCACCAGCGCGGGATCGGGATCGGCGGCCAGCAGCTTGACGATATCGGCCTCGATCGCCTCGCGGACAAAGCGCGCATCCATCACCGCAGGCAGCGAGATGCGGGTGACGAAGGTGCCGCGCTGCGCCCGCACATCCAGCAGGCCTTGCGCGGCCAGCGCAATGAACGCCTCGCGCACGGGCTGGCGGCTGACGCCGTAGTGCTGAGCGGTGTCCACCTCGGACAGGCGGGTGTCGGGGGGCAGGGCATTGTCCATGATCGCCGCGCGCAGATGATCGACCAGCTGCGAGGCCGCATTCATCCGCACATGGATGATCTTCGCATCGGGTTTCGGGGCAGGTGTCATGGCGCGGCCTCCTGAGGGTCGTGTAAGCTATACTACCATACCAGTAAAGCGGATTTTGTGCGCGGCGTGCTGGGGCACGCGTGGCCGTGTCGCGTCAGCAGAGCCTGGGCCCGGCGGGATCTGGACCCGGGATCGCTTGTCGCCCTGATCATGACCTTTCGGTTGATCCTGTCCATTGCTCCGACGACGGCCCTGGTTCAGGGCCGCCTCTCGGGCAGAGCCCGGTGTGACCAAAAGGGTCATTGCAGGCCAAGCGTCGGGCACACTGGTCTGACCTCCATATCCGCTTCACCGTGCAGGCCTGATGCCGTGCACGGATTGCCGGTCCTGAAGGCACATCAGCCTCGGCCACATCTGAATTGCCTGCCGTGCGATCTGATCGCACGATTTTTTTACTGGTGAGATAGGACTTAACGCTTGGACCCCCGTAGCGTCTTGGGACGGCGATCATCTGATTTGGGTTCTGTCCACCGTCCGGCACTTGGGGTGGTGCGGTTTTTATCATTCAGCGAGGTTGTGATGGCGACAATCATGGGAACACCCGGAAACGATACCCTGACCGGGACCACCGAAGGCGATTTGATCGAGGGAGGGGCGGGGAA